>NZ_JBWKDP010000002.1:0-496054 GCF_056435905.1 Streptomyces sp. NPDC043861
AGCTCTACCGGGCGGCACTCGCCGTCCGCCGCGAACACCCGGGCCTCGGCGCGGGCGACACCGTGACCTGGCTGGACGCACCCGACGGCGTCCTCGCCCTCGCCCGCGACGGATTCGTCTGCACCACCAACACCCGCGGCACGGACGTGGAGCTGCCCGTGCCGGGACGTGTGCTGCTGTCATCGGCGGCACCCGAGTTCACCGGCGGGACGGTCCGCCTTCCCGCCGACTCCAGCACCTGGTGGGCAATCTGACATGCGACCGGTACAGTCCAATCCCATGACCGCACGGCTTGCCGACATCGCAGCCCAGGCGGGGGTCAGCGAAGCCACGGTCAGCCGAGTGCTCAACGGCAAGCCAGGCGTGGCAGCGGCCACCCGCGAATCGGTGCTCGCCGCACTCGACGTCCTGGGCTACGAACGCCCCGTACGACTCCGCAGGCGCAGCGCCGGACTTGTCGGACTCATCACCCCTGAGCTGGAAAATCCCATATTTCCCGCCCTGGCCCAGGTCATCGGTCAGGCGCTGACCCGCCAGGGCTACACGCCCGTGCTGGCCACCCAGACCCCCGGCGGCTCCACGGAGGACGAACTCACCGAAATGCTCGTGGACCGCGGGGTCTCCGGCATCATCTTCGTCTCCGGACTGCACGCCGACACCAGCGCCGACATGCAGCGCTACGAGAAGCTGCGTGCACAGGGCGTGCCGTTCGTGCTCGTCGACGGCTTCGCACCGGACGTGCACGCGCCGTTCATCTCGCCGGACGACCGGGCGGCCATGCGGCTGGCGGTGACCCACCTCGTGTCACTCGGCCACACCCGGATCGGTCTCGCGCTCGGCCCGAAGCGATTCGTCCCCGTTCTGCGGAAAATAGAGGGATTCGTCAAGGCGGTCCGCGAACAGTTGGGGCTGGCCGACCAGCAGATCGAGTCCGAACTGATCCAGCACTCCCTCTACACCCTGGAGGGCGGACAGGCCGCGGCCACCGCGCTGATGGACCGCGGCTGCACCGCGGTGGTGTGCGCGAGCGACATGATGGCGCTCGGCGCGATCAGGGCGGCACGGCAGCGCGGTCTCGAAGTGCCCGACGACATCTCGGTCGTCGGCTTCGACGACTCCCCTCTGATCGCCTTCACCGACCCGCCTCTCACCACCATCCGCAAGCCGGTGCCCGCGATGGGCCAGGCGGCGGTACGCACACTGCTCGAGGAGATAGGCGGGACACCCGCACCGCACAGCGAGTTCGTGTTCATGCCCGAGCTGGTGGTCCGGGGTTCGACCGCGTCGGGACCTGGGGTTACGCCCAGTCCTTAGGGCGTGCCGAAGGGCGTACCCCCGTGCGGTCGGAACCTTACGAGGGATGATCGGGCCGGGGCCGGGCATCTGGCACACTCTGTCCCTATGGGTGAAGCGACCGTAAAGACTCTGGAAGGCCGGACGGCCGCGCCGTCACCCATGGTGAGCGAGGACGTTCCGGCCCCGGAGGACGGTCGGCTGCGCAGGCTGCGGGCACCGCGGCGGCCGCGGATCTGGTTCGAGATCGCGCTCATCGCGGTGAGTTACTGGGTGTACTCGATGATCCGCAACGCGGTGCCGGAGCAGAAGGCGCAGGCCCTGCGGAACGCCGACTGGATCTGGGCCGCCGAGAAGGCGCTCGGCATCGCGGTGGAGCAGACGGTCAACCATGCCGTGAACTCGGTGACATGGCTGATCGTGACGATGAACTACTACTACGCGACGCTGCACTTCCTGGTGACCATCGGTGTGCTCGTCTGGCTCTACCAGCGGCATTCGGGCCGCTACGCCCCGGCACGGCTCGTTCTCTTCGCCATGACGGGCGTCGCGCTCGTCGGCTACTACCTGTACCCGCTGGCCCCTCCGCGCCTCATGACCGGCCAGCACTTCATCGACACCGTGCGGGTCCACGACACCTGGGGCTCGATGGCCTCGGGGAATCTGAAGCACATGTCGAACCAGTACGCGGCGATGCCGTCGATGCACATCGGCTGGTCGCTGTGGTCAGGGATGATCATCTTCGCGCTGGCCTCGGCGCCGTGGGGGAAGATCCTCGGCCTGCTGTACCCGACCCTGACCCTCATAGTCATCGTCGCCACGGCCAACCACTTCTGGCTGGACGCGGTGGGCGGACTGCTCTGTCTGGCCTTCGGCTACGGCGTTTCGTTTGCCTGGTACGGGGCCCTGCCCCACCGGCTCCCGCGGTACGTACCGGGGGCCCCGGCCGGGACCATCGCGCTCGCCGACGGCGGGACGATGGCACCGGGACTGAACGCCGCCCGTCGCTGAGCCGGCGCAACCCACCGGCGCGAGCGGGCCCCCGCGTCGGCTACGCGCCGTAGAACAGCTCCTCCACCACCGACCTCGCCCGCCGCGTCGCGCGCCGGTAGTCGTCGACCATCTCGCCGCTGGAGCCCGCGTGCGGCTGCGCCCGGTCCGGCCCCGGCCCGTAGCCCAGGTACCGGCTCACCGCGCTCAGTTCACGGGCCTCCGAGGGGAATGTGTCGCCCGGCCGGCCGCGGACCAGCATCACGGCGTTGCGGACACGGGTCGCCAGCACCCAGGCTTCGTCGAGGGTCTGGGCGTCCTCCGTGGACAGCAGCCCGGCGGCATGGGCGGCGGCCAGAGCATCGCGGGTACGGGTGGTGCGCAGGCCCGGCTCTGCCCAGCCGTGACGCATCTGGAGGAGCTGGACCGTCCACTCGACGTCGCTGAGGCCGCCGCGGCCCAGCTTGGAGTGGAGGGTGGGGTCGGCGCCGCGCGGGAGACGTTCCGTCTCCATCCGGGCCTTGAGCCTGCGGATTTCGCGGACCGCGTCCTCGCCGAGGCCCTCCGCCGGGTAGCGGAGCGGATCGATCAGCTCGATGAAGCGCGCACCGAGCTCCGCGTCGCCCGCCATCGGCTCCGCGCGCAGGAGGGCCTGGCTCTCCCAGACGAGCGACCAGCGGCGGTAGTACGCAGCGTACGAGGCGAGTGTGCGGACCAGAGGGCCGCTCTTGCCCTCGGGACGGAGATCGGCGTCGATGAGCAACGGAGGGTCCGCGGTGGGGAGCTGGAGCAGCCGCCGCAGCTCTGCCACGACGTCGTTCGCCGCCCGGCCCGCCTCCTGTTCGTCGACTCCTTCGCGCGGCTCATGGACGAACAGGACGTCCGCGTCGGAGCCGTAGCCCAGTTCGTGCCCGCCGAAGCGGCCCACGCCGATGACCGCGAAGCGGGTGGGGAGCATGTCGCCCCACCGTTCCCGGACGACGGCACGCAGCGCACCGGCGATCGTCGCCGCGGTGAGGTCGGAGATCGCATTGCCCACGCGGTCCACGATCGCGCCGGGATCCCGTTCTGCGGGGCTCTCCTCGGTGCCGTACGAGCCGATGAGATCGGCCGCGGCCGTACGGAACAGCTCGCGCCGCCGCACCCCGCGGGCCGCCGCGACCGCCGCCTCCGCGTCCTCGGCCCGTCCGACCGCGGCGAGCACCTCCTGCTCGAGGTGGTCCCGGTTCCGCGGTTTCAGCCCTTCCGGATCGCCGAGGAGCGCGACCGCCTCCGGAGCGCGCAGCAGCAGATCGGGGGCCAGCCGGCCGGCGGACAGCACACGCGCCAGGTTCTCCGCCGCCGCGCCCTCGTCGCGCAGCAGTCGCAGATACCAGGGCGTCTTGCCGAGCGCGTCCGACACCTTGCGGAAGCCGAGCAGCCCCGCGTCCGGGTCGGCCGAGTCCGCGAACCAGCCCAGCAGCACCGGCAGCAGGGTGCGCTGGATCGCCGCCTTGCGGGTGACACCCGACGACAGGGCCTCCAGATGGCGCAGCGCGGCTGCCGGATCGGCGTATCCGAGCGCTTCGAGACGCTGCCCCGCCGCCTTGGCGCTGAGCCGGGTCTCGCCGGGGGCGAGCTGGGCGACCGCGTCCAGCAGCGGCCGGTAGAAGAGCTTCTCGTGCAGCCGCCGTACGACCGCGGCGTGCCGCCGCCACTCCTTGTTGAGCTCTGCGACCGGATCGGCACGCAGGCCCAGCGACCGTCCGAGGCGGCGCAGGTCGTCCTCTCCCTCCGGGACGAGATGCGTGCGGCGCAGCCGGAACAGCTGGATGCGATGCTCCATCGCGCGCAGAAAGCGGTACGCCTCGTCCAGCTGTGCCGCGTCGGTCCGCCCCACGTATCCGCCGGCCGCGAGTGCGTTGAGCGCATCGAGCGTGGTCCCGCTGCGCAGCGTCGCGTCGCTGCGGCCGTGCACCAACTGCAGGAGCTGTACGGCGAACTCGACGTCGCGCAGCCCGCCGGGGCCGAGCTTGAGCTCACGGTCCACCTGGGCCGCGGGGATGTTGTCGACGACCCGGCGGCGCATCCTCTGCACATCGGGCACGAAGTTCTCGCGCTCGGCGGCCTGCCAGACGAGAGGGGAGAGGGTCTCGACGTACTCGGCGCCCAGCTCCGGGTCCCCGGCCACCGGCCGTGCCTTGAGGAGCGCCTGGAACTCCCAGGTCTTCGCCCATCGCTGGTAGTAGGCGAGATGGCTGGAGAGCGTACGCACCAGGGGGCCGTTGCGGCCCTCCGGCCGGAGATTGGCGTCCACCGGCCAGATCGCGCCCTCGACCGTGGTCTCCGAGCAGATCCGCATGAGGTGCGAGGCGAGCCGGGTCGCGGCCTTCAGCGCCTTGGCCTCGTCGGCCCCTTCCACCGGCTCCCCGACGAAGATCACATCCACGTCGGAGACGTAGTTGAGCTCATGGCCGCCGCACTTGCCCATCGCGATCACCGCGAGCCGGCAGACGGCGGCGTCCTCGGGCGCTGCGGTGCGGGCGATGGCAAGGGCGGCCCGGAGCGTCGCCGTCGCCAGGTCGGCGAGCTCGGCCGCGGTCTGCGCGACGTCGGTGGTGCCGCACACGTCCCGGGCCGCTATCGACAGCAGACAGCGGCGGTAGGCGACACGCAGCGACACCGGGTCCGTGGCCGCGGCGAGACCCAGCTCGAACTCCTCCACACCGGGGTGCAGATCCGCCGCCTCGTACGTCACGAGCGCGTGCCAGTCGCGCGGGTGCCGCGCCAGATGGTCACCGAGTGCCTCGGAGGCGCCGAGCACGCCGAGCAGCCGGTCCCGCAGCGGTTTCGCGGAGATCAGGGTGTCGAGCAGCACCTGCCGTTCGTCCGGCTCCTGCGCCTCGACCAGGCGAACCAGCCCGCGCAGCGCCAGGTCGGGGTCGGCGGTGGCTCCCAACCCGTCGAGCAGCACCGAGTCGGCCCGTACGGTCGCCATCTCGGGCAGATCGAGGAACCGCTCGGCAACGGCGGGGTGTGTGAACCCGTGCCGCAGCAAAAGCGTGAACGTGCTGCTTCTTCGACCCGGCACCGTCATCCCACCGCCTCCGATCAAGGTCCGGATCCGAGCCTAGGCCCTGTCCGGCCCGATCGGCCTGGCCGGGCCTGCCTTCCGTACCGGATTCCGATGAGTCCGGTCGCCGCGCAGAGTCGGCACTTCGAAGGGACCATTGAAGGACCGAGAGGATGGACCACGCGATGCCCGTACAGGCGAACGCGCAGGCGCAGGAACCGCTGACCGATCTGGACCCGCGCTACAGCTCTCCCGGCGCGACCGCGACGCCCTGGTCCGACGCCGTGGCGCTGCTGGAGAAGGCGGAGATCTTCTGGCTGTCGACCGTACGGCCCGACGGCCGCCCCCATGTCACCCCGCTGATCGCCCCCTGGCTGGACGGAGCCGTCCACTTCACCACGGGCGAGCAGGAGCGCAAGGCCCGCAACCTCGCCGCCAATCCGCAGGTGGTCCTCACCACCGGCACCAACCGGTCCGACACGGGATGCGATCTGGTGATCGAGGGCGAGGCGGTCCTGATCACCGACGAGAAGCGGCTGCGCCGACTGGCGGCGGCCTGGGAGGCCAAGTACGGGGCCGAGTGGCACTTCGACGTACGGGACGGGGCATTCCACTCCGAGGAGGGGGGCCGTGCCCTGGTCTTCGAAGTGGCCCCGCGCACCGCCTTCGGTTTCGGCAAGGGAGAGACCTTCAGCCAGACCCGATGGCGCTTCACCGGGCAAGGATGACGATCGGAGACGCCGTCATGGCGACAGCAGAAGGCGCGGACGAAGAGAGCCTGGAGTGGACCCTCGAGGTGATCGTCGTCCCGGTCGGCGACGTGGACCGGGCCAAGAGCTTCTACGCCGACCGGTGCGGTTTCAGGCCCGACCTCGACGTGTCCCCCTTCGAGGGTGCCCGCTTCGTCCAGCTCACCCCGCGCGGCTCCCGCTGCTCCATCGTCCTCGAGGCGGGTCTTCCCGACTCCCCGGGGCAGCCCCGGATGGCCCCCGGCTCGCTCCAGGGCCTTCAGCTGTGCGTCACCGACATCGACGCGGCCAGGGACGAGCTCACGGACCGCGGTGTCGAGGTCAGCCCGGTGCAGCACGTGGGGCCGTCCGGCTGGGAGGAGGGCAAAGGCAAGGAAACCTGGAACTCCTTCCTCTTCTTCAAGGATCCTGACGGCAACGGCTGGGTGGTCCAGGAGGCCCCCGCACCGCTCGCCGAACGCTGACCGACTGTCGTCGCACGCCGGCCCGGACGCCGGCCACGGGAGGTTCCGCCGATGGATTTCACGCTGGAAGTCGTCCTCGTCCCCGTCGCCGACGTCGACCGGGCCAAGGAGTTCTACCGCGACAAGGTGGGGTTCACGGTCGACCTCGACACCAGGATCGACGAGCGGATCCGCATCGTGCAGCTGACCCCGCCCGGCTCCGGCTGCTCCATCGTGATCGGCGAGGGCATCCCGCTGCCGGGCGGCAGGAAGCTCGAGCCCGGTTCGTACCAGGGTCTCCAGCTCGTCGTCGGGGACATCGAGGCGGCCCATGCCGAGCTCGTGGCCCGGGGCCTCGACGTCACCGAGCCGCAGGCGGTCGCCCCGGGCGACGGCGGTACGTTCATGTACTTCAGCGACCCCGACGGCAACGGCTGGGCGATCCAGGAATGGACCGCACGCGCCGCTCAGCCCCTCCATGAGTTCCTTTCCGCCCAGGCACGAGCCCGAGCGGGCGGCGAGGCGGACTGACTTGTCCCCGAGAGACATCCGGACAAAGCCATGGAATGGACCCTCGAGGTGATCGTCCTCCCGGTCGGCGACGTGGACCGGGCCAGGGGCTTCTACGCCGACCAGTGCGGTTTCGAGATCGACCACGACACCCGGATCGACGGCGGCGTCCGCATCATCCAGCTGACGCCGCCCGGCTCGCCCTGCTCCATCCTCATCGGCTCCGGGCTGCCACCCGCGCCGGGCCAGACGACGATGACCCCCGGCGCGATCCAGGGGCTCCAGCTCTGTGTCCCGGACATCGAGGCCGCCCATGACGAGCTGCTCCGACGCGGGGTCGAGGTCAGTGCGGTGCAGCATGTCGGGCCGAACGGCTGGGCGCAGGGCAAGGGCGAGCCATGGAACTCGTTCGTGTTCTTCAGGGACCCCGACGGCAACGGCTGGGTCGTCCAGGAGGCCCCGTCGCCCCTCACGGAGCGCCGTCGCCGGTCCTGACGGTGACGGGGCCGGCCGTGCTCCTCCGACGCCACGGGGGCGGCCGTGCTCCGCGCCACGGGACCGGGGGCCGATTCTCCGCACGGTGGCTCCCGGACGGCCGAGGGGGTGCACCGACCGTCGCGAGACGTAGCGTCTTGCCAAAGTGGGCGCGAGGCGTTACGGTCTCCACGAGACGAGACGGACCGTTCCGTTCGCTGTCCTGCAGCCCACCGAAGGATGTCGCCCTTGTTCCCAGTAGCCGCCCCCGTCACCTCCGCCCCGGTCACCACCGCGGTGTCCCAGATCACACTCACCGACGTCACGAAGCGCTACGACGACCACGTCGTTCTGGACCGCGTCTCCTTCACCCTCCGCCCCGGCGAGAAGGTCGGTGTCGTGGGCGAGAACGGCTCCGGGAAGTCCACACTCCTGCGGCTGCTCGCCGGACAGGAGGAGCCCGACAACGGCGCGCTCACCGTCGTGGTCCCCGGCGGCATCGGCCATCTCGCACAGACCCTGGACCTGCCCGGCTCGGCGACGGTCGGCCGGGCGATCGATCTCGCTCTCGCCGGTCTGCGGCACCTCGAGCGTCGTATCCGTGCGGCCGAGGCCGGGCTGCACACGGCCGGCGAGGCCGGGGCCGACGAATATGCGAGGCTGCTCGCCGAGTTCGAGGCACGCGGCGGGTACGACGCGGACCGCAGGGTCGCGGTGGCCCTGCGCCGGCTCGGCGAGCGGGAGCCGCTCGACCTGGACCGGCGGCTGGGGACGCTCTCCGGGGGCAGACGCTCCAGACTCGCGCTCGCCGCTGCCCTCGCCTCCTCGCCGGAGCTGCTGCTGCTCGACGAGCCCACCAACGACCTCGACGACGAAGCCGTCTGCTGGCTCGAGGAACAACTGCACGCCCACCGTGGCACGGTCGTCGCCGTCACCCACGACCGTGTCTTCCTCGAGCGGGTCACCTCCACGGTGCTGGAGGTGGACCAGGACCGTCGCACCGTGCGGCGCCACGGCAACGGCTATGCCGGCTTCCTCGCCGCCAAGGCCGCGGACCGGGCGCGCTGGACCTCGGCGTACGAGGACTGGCGCGCGGACGTGGCCCGTCAGTCGCAATTGGCCACGGTCAACATCGGCCTTCTGTCCGCGATCCCGCGAAAGGCGCCGGCGGCATTCAGCGGCGCGGGCGCGTTCCGGGCACGGTCGCGGGCGCACGGGGCGATGAGCCGTATCCGCAACGCCCGCGAGCGGCTGCACCGGCTGACGTCGAATCCGGTGCCGCCACCACCGCAGCCGCTGTGCTTCACGGCCCGCATCGAGGGCGAGGCGGCCGGCGGCGTGACCGTGGCGGGCCTCGAGGTGCCCGGGCGGCTCACGCTCGACGCCCTGGAGATACCGCCGGGCGGGCGGCTGCTGGTCACCGGGCCGAACGGCGCGGGCAAGTCGACCCTGCTCCAGGTGCTGGCCGGTGAACTCGAGCCGGGCGTGGGCACGGTCACCCGCCCGCCCCGGGTCGGATTCCTTCGCCAGAGCACGCAACCGGTCCTCGACGGGCGCACGGTCCTGCAGGTGTACGGCGAGGAGCGGGCGGAGCAGCTGTCGACGACCGGCCTGCTCCACCAACGCGACTTCACCCGGCCCGTTCGGGAGCTCTCCATCGGCCAGCGACGCAGGCTGGAACTGGCCCTGCTGGTGGCCGGACCGGTCGACCTCATGCTGCTCGACGAGCCCACCAACCATCTTTCGCCGGCCCTGGTGGAGGAGTTGGAGGCCGCTCTGGCCGGGTATCCGGGCACGCTGGTGGTCGTCACCCACGACCGGCGGATGCGCGGAAACTTCGACGGTCCGGAGCTGGTGGCCGGTGGTGCCGGGGCGGCACGGGAGCGGGCCGGACACCCTCCGCGATCGGCGCCGGACGAGTGAGACGTACGACTCCGGGAATCGGCCCCGGACGGACCCGGGCGACCGCATGCAGCCGGGCCGGCGGTCGGCACCGCCGGCCCGGAGTGCTCGGCCGTCGGGTGTACGGGCTCTGACCTGCGCTTACAGCACCTGCGGCGGGTCGTTGCGCAGCCCGAAGGCGAGCGTCCGGGAGCAGCGCCTGCAAGGCGCCTGCCCACGGGCCGTTCAACGCCGAGCCCTGCGTCCCCGACCTGCCGCGACTCGATCGCTCAGTCGCCGGACGACGGCTCAGTCGCGCCGGCCTCGGGGGCCCCGGCGAGTCTGGGCCACCCACTCCTCCCGCCCCGCGTCCTCGCCGTATTCGTCGTGCCAGTTCCACCACTCGTACGGCGGAGTCCGGGGGTAGCCCTCGGGCGAGTCCTCCCAGTCCTCCTGCCGCCCGAGTGCGGTCATGTCGAGGTAGCTCCAGGTGCTTCCCAACGCCTCGTCGCCGCGGGCGTTGATGAAGTAGGTGCGGAACACCCCGTCGCCGTCGCGGATGAACGCATTCGTGCCGTGCCACTCGTCCACGCCGAAGTCGGTGTCGAACTCGTCCGTCAGTGTGTACCAGGGCATCGTCCAGCCCATCCGGGCCTTCACCCGCTCGATTTCCGGCTGCGGTGCGCGTGAGGCGAAGACGAGGGTGGTGTTGCGGGCGTTCAGATGGGCGAGGTGGCCAACGTGGTCGGCCACCATGGAGCAGCCGCGGCAGGCGTGGTCGGGCCAGCCATGCACGCCGGGTTCGAAGAAGGCGCGGTAGAGGATCAGCTGGCGACGCCCCTCGAACAGGTCGAGCAGACTCGCCCTGCCCTCGGGTCCGTCGAACTCGTACTCCTTCTCCACCGCCGTCCACGGCATCCGCCGACGCTCGGCGGCCAGCGCGTCACGGGCCCGGGTCAGCTTCTTCTCCTCCACAAGCAGCCGCTGATACGCGGCCTCCCACTCCTGCGGCGAAACGATCGGGGGTGTCTTCATCGTGACGTTCACCTTCCCCTTCGGTCCGAGCGCCAGGCCGGGGCCGCCCAGTAGGACCCCCTGCATCCAGGGTGGGCCGCTGCCGGAACGTGCGCACGCCGATGCGCAGGATGTCGTCACGCAGAGCAGCCGTGGCTGCACGCTGGGAGCGGTGGACACCCCCACCAGGCCGGGCCGCCGGTTCGTGGCGCGGCCGCAGCCGGCCCGCGGCGCACGAGACGGCTCCGGGCCGACGGTCGGTGACCGTCGGCCCGGAGTGCCGTTTCACCGGGATACCCGGTCTGACCTGCGCTTACAGCACCGGCAGGTTCTTCCGCAGCTCGAACGCGGTCACCTCGGAGCGGTACTCCTCCCACTCCTGCTTCTTGTTGCGCAGGAAGTGACGGCGGCCCGGAGCGACCTCCCGCGATCGACGTCGGCGCAGCGCTGACCTGTGATCGGACGGTCGTGATTGGCCGTTGTTGGTCGCTGTGGGCCACCCTTCGACGGCCCACAGACGGCCCGGGATCCGGCACGCGAGACCGACCCGCGGAGCCCTGTCGTACCCCGGCCAGCGGTCCCGGCCGGGGCCTGCGTCACCTCCGGGACCCCGACGCTGTCGAGGACGCCGAGGATGGAGATGGCTGCAGGCCCCGACGTCACTTGACGCCGGGGCCTGCCGAGCGCGGGGGCGGTCAGTTGCAGCAGTCCGGTTAGGCGGTGAGTCGGCCGATTCTGGGGAGGAAGCGTCCGGTGCGGGCGGTGTAGGCCGCGTACGCGGCGCCGTGCGCGGTTTTGAGGTAGGGCTCCTCGACGACGCGGACCTGGAGCTGGATCGCGGCGATCAGGCAGGCCAGGGCGAGGAGGGAGACCCAGTTCGGGATCATCAGGGCCAGGCCGACCGCGGTGATGGCCATGGCGGTGAAGACGGGGTTGCGGACATGCGCGAACAGGCCGCCGGTGACCAGCGTGGTGCGTTCCCCCGCATCCACGCCCACGCGCCAGGAGGTCCCCATGTTCGTCTGTGCGGCCAGGGTGGCCACCATCCCTGCCAGCGTGATCACCAGTCCGGTCCACTGCACGTCGGCGTGGGCGGCGGTGGGCAGTCCGGCGAGCGCGGCCACGGGAGCGGCGGTGCCGCCGAGAAGGGCGGTCACGAACAGCACGCCGGCCCACCAGGAGGCTTCGCCCGGGCGGCCGGAGATGCCGCGGAAGCCTGCGTCGCCGGTGCGGCGGCGCTGCATGGCGGCGCGGACGCCGAAGGCGAATCCTGCCCACCCCAGGTAGAGGGCGAGTGCCGTCCAGGCCCAGCCACTCACCGCTTCGTCCCGGGTGCGGGCGTGCAGCAGGCGCATCCCGGATCGCAGGTGCCGCACGCGTCCGCCTCGGCTCCGGTGGTCGGCATCACCGTGGCGGTGGGTGCGCAGCAGCCCTTGCCCTGCCAGGCGTCGCGGCCTTCCTTGACGGCGATGGCGGCGATGATCAGGGCGGCGATGGGGTCGGCCCAGGACCAGCCGAGGGTGGCGTTGAGGACCAGGCCGACCAGGAGCACGGCCGACAGGTAGGTGCACAGCAGGGTTTGCTTGGAGTCGGCGACCGCGGAGACGGAGCCGAGTTCGCGTCCGGCCTTGCGTTGGGCGTAGGAGAGGAACGGCATGATCGCCAGTGACAGGGCGGCGATGACGATGCCGGGGATGGAGCGTTCGGCCTCGCCGGTGCCGGCGAGGGCGCGGACGGCGTCGACGGTGACGTACGCGGCGAGCGCGAAGAAGGAGACGGCGATGATCCGCAGGGTGCGCTGCTCGCGCGCTTCGCGCACGGCGTGCTCGCGGGCCGAGAACTGCCAGGCGACCGCGGCGGCGGAGGAGACCTCGATGATCGAGTCGAGGCCGAAGCCGATCAGGGCGGTGGAGGAGGCGATGGTTCCGGCGGTGATGGCGACGATCGCCTCGATCACGTTGTAGGTGATGGTGGCGGCGACCAACAGGCGTATCCGCTTGGCGAGCGCTTCGCGGCGGGCCGGGGACGGTCCGAGGGATATCGATATCTCGGCGGTCATGGTCAGCAGCACCCCTTGTCGGCGGCGTCCGGGCAGGTGCGGTCGGTCTCGACGGCCACCACGGCGGTGCGCAGGTCGTCCAGTGCGTGGCCGAGGCGTTCGTCGGCGAGTTCGTAGCGGGTGCGGCGGCCGTCGGGCACGGTGACCACCAGGCCGCAGTCCCGCAGGCACGCCAGATGGTTCGACAGCCGCGTGCGGGAGATCCCGAGAGCGTCGGCGAGATCGGCCGGGTAGGCGGGGGCCTCGCGCAGGGCGAGCAGGATGCGGCAGCGGATCGGGTCGGCGAGCGCGCGGCCGAACCGGGCCAGCACCTCGATGTCGGGAGCAACAGTCAGCACCCCACAACGATACAAAGATTCCTGAATTCAGGGAACCCTGTATTGCCATGGGTGGGGTGCGGCTCACCGCCGGGCAGCCGGCGGGTGCGCGCACGTCGTCGGCTAGGCGTTCTTGACCAGCAGCGGCAGGTCGTGGGCGAAGTCGTCGACTGTGGTGCCGCTGGTGTAGACGACCCGACCCTTGTCGTCGCCGGGGGTGAAGGCGATGACCTGGGTGCCGTGGTCGGAGGTGACGGTGCCGTCGTGGTGCTTCTTGGGGTCCTCCACTGAGATGCCGACGCTGAGCGCGGCCTTCTTGACCTTGGCCAGGTCGCCGGACAGGCCGGTGAAGTTGGGCCCGAAGGACTTCAGCCACTCGCCCAGGCTTTTGGGGGTGTCGCGTTCGGGGTCGGTGGTGACGAAGACGACCTGGACGCGGTCGCGCACGGCCTGGGGCTGCTGGGCCAGGGCGATGGAGATGTCGCCCATGGTGGTGGGGCACACATCGGGGCAGTTGGTGTAGCCGAAGAAGACCAGGGTGGTCTTCTTGGCGGTCTGCCGGCGCAGGTCGTAGGGCTTGCCGGTGGTGTCGGTCAGCACCAGGTCCGGCTTGGCGAAGCCGGGGTCGACGGCGGTGCCGCGGTAGGGGGAGTCGCTCTTGGCGGAGATCGCGGCGGGCTTGTCGGCGGCTTCGTGGTGGGCGCCGGAGGTGCCGCAGCCGGCCAGGAGGGCCGCGGCGGCGAGGGCGGTGGCGGACAGGTAAAGAGCGCGGGCGCGGTGCATGGCGGATCAGGTCCGATTCGTGGCGGGGCTGGCGGTCGGGGCGGGGTCGAGAACGGCTCGGGTCAGGGCGCGGCCGCGGTCGGTGAGCGTGTACATCACCAGCCGTCCCTGGCGGCGCGAGGCGGCAAGGCCGGCCTGGCGGAGCTGTCGCAGGTGGTGGGAGACGAGGTTCTGGGCCTGGCCGATGACCCAGGCCAGGTCGCACACGCACAGCTCGCCGGCCTCGGCCAGGGCGGCGGCCACCTTCAGGCGGGTGGGGTCTGCCAGGGCCTTGGCGGCCGCCGCGGCCGCCTCCAGGCCGGGCAGGGGTGGCATGCGGCTGCGGATGGCCTCGGCCACCGGCAGGTCCAGGCACAGCAGGTCGCAGGAGTCGTCGTGCTCCTCGCTCACGTCCACGTCTCATTTCGTCGTTCGGCGCCCGGGCGGGCAGAGGTCAGAGCAGGGTGGTCCAGTACAGCCAGAACCGCTGAAGGATCAGCACCACGATGATCAGGTACCAGGCGGTGAGGACCACGCCGTGGTAGCCGGCGACCTTGCCTGCCGCCTGGCGCACCCGATCCGGCACGGGCAGGTGCCCGTGGGTGAGGGCGTGCACGGTGGTGTACCAGAAGACGGGAATCATCACCGCCCACACGACCATGCAGTACGGGCACAGCGCGCCGATCCGGTAGAGGCTCTGGAAGATCAGCCAGTGGACGAACACCACACCGAAGACGACCCCGGCCTGAAGACCCCACCACACCCAGCGCGGCAGGACCACGCCGGTCCACAGCACCACGCCGAGCGCGGTCACGACGGCGAAGCCGGCGATGCCCAGCAGCGGGTTGGGGAAGCCGAACACCTCCGCCTGCGGCGTGGTCATCACCGAACCGCAGCTGAGGACCGGGTTGATGCTGCACGACGGGCTGTAGGACGGGTCCTTCAGCAGGGCGATCTTCTCCACCGTCAGCGTGAAGGCGGCCAGGAAGCCGATCGCGCCGCCGATCGTGAGCACCGCCGCCACCAGACGCTGCCCCACGGGCACCGCCGGCCGCGCGTCCGAGGCCGGTGACTCGGCGGGTGTCGTGGTCGCGGTCACTTGGCCAGTTCCGCCTCGATGGCGGCCCTGAAGTCCGCCTCCGACTGAAGCTGGGGCCTTTGGCCGTTGATGAAGAACGTCGGCGTGCCCTGCACCCCGAGCGCGAGGCCGTCCTCGCGGTCCTTCTCCACCCGCTTCGCGGTGGCCGGGTCCTTCCAGTCCGCCTCGAACCTCTTCATGTCCAGCCCCAGCTCACGCGCGAAGCCGCGGAAGGTCTCCTCGTGCGAGACCTGCTGGTCACCCCAGCCCTCCTGGGTCTCGTACATCTTCTGGTACATCGCCTCCAGCTTGCCCTGCTTGGAGGCGGCCTCCACCGCACGGGCGGCCAGCTCGGCGTTCTTGTGGCTGGGGACCGGGAAATACCGCATCACGAACGTCACCCGGCCCTCGTACTCCTCGCGCAGCCGCTCCACAGAGGGGAACGCAGCCCGGCACGATTCGCACTCCAGGTCCAGGAACTCCACGACCGTGACCTTGCCGTCCTCCGCGGTCGAGAGCCGGTGACTGTCCGGCCGGACCAGCACGGAGGCATCGGCCACCTTGCCCTCACCACTGTCCGAGGCGGTTGAAGGCACATCCGGCGTGCGGTTAGCCGCCAGCAACGCAGCAACGATCGCCGCGACGACAGCGACCAGCGCGAGAGAAATCTTCAGGTTCTTCGTCATGAGCCTTCAGCCAAGGAGAGGGCAGGAACACAGGGATTACGTGTCTCCTCACGGCATGCACTACGCGGGCGACGACGCATCGACACACTAACGGACATTGATATGTCGACCGCTGCCCCGCTCAGGGCTCCGACCCGGCGCAAGGGCATCCTTCAAAACTCGACTCCGACGACCCTCGCATCGCCGAGCTGTCTCACTACCTGCAGCTCCTGGGCGCCTACCCGCCCGAAGAGCGGGCCCCGACGTACCGCAACGACAAGAAGCCGGCCAAAGGCGGACAACTGGACCGGGAAGTCCTGCGCGACTTCTTGGACCGGCCGGAAGAGATGGCTCGCGCCGCGGAACTGCTACGCGAAGGCCTGGCTCACGGCACCTTGGAGACCATCCTCGCGGACGACGATGCGGACGACGCCGAAGACGAGGCCAGCGCCCCCGAAGGCAGGGTCCTCTACCGTCGTCACCGGATGCGGGAGCGCAACAAGGGTCTGCGAAAGAAGAAGAAGATCGCTGCTGTCCTGAAGTCAGGCGGCACGCTGGCCCGTGAGGCGTGTGGCTTCGACTTCGCAGCGGTCTACGGCGAACGCGGCGAGGGCTACATCGAATGCCACCACGTCGTGCCACTGCACGAAGCGGGCGAAGGCACTACCAACTCTCCGACCTCGCCCTCATCTGCTCCAACTGCCACCGAATGATCCATCGCACCGCCCCATGGCCCACGCCATCCGAGCTCAGCCTGTTGGTCCAGGACCAAGTCCGAAGAGGTCAGCCAGCGTTGCCGAGCCCGCGGGCAACCGAGGAGGTGGCGGCGACGGCGCAGTAGATCTTTGCCATGCGACGGTTTTCAAGACCGGTCGGACTGCTCGGCCCAATGCGGCTTGACCTGCGCGAGCGTCTCCTCAGCGGGCGCCGTCGCCGCCTGGTTGGCCAGAGGTTGGCCGCGAACCGTATTCCAGCTGCCCACCTACGCGCCGGACCTGAACCCGCAGGAGGGCATCTGGTCGCTGGTCAAGCGCGACATCGGCAACCTTGCCGCAGCCGACCTGGGCCAGATCACCAGGGCCGTGAAGCGCAGGCTCAAGCAGATCCAGTACCGCCCGGACTTCGTCGACAGCTGCCTTGCGGGCACCGGCCTATCACGGACGACTGAGCGGCGCTGCGCTGCAGAATCGTCAGTCGCCGTAGTACCGGTCGTAGGAGGTGGAGCGCTCCTCCACTGAAAAGCTCTCGAATTCACCGTCCGCCTCGAGCTCGCGCAGTCGATCCAGCGCCGCCGCCGCAGCAGGTGCACGGTTGGCCGAGAGGTGGGCCTTCGTCGCGTCGAGCCCGTGCCCAAGCAGGAATTCGATGTCGATCGAGCACGCTGCGTCGAAGCTGGCTTGCTTCGCACTCCAGACCAGGAGCACGTCGTCGACGTCGCCGCTGTTGAACAGTTGGAAGCAGCAGAGCCTCATCAGCTCGGTGTCGCCCTCGCCCTGGGCGCGTTGTTCACGCGCCGTGTGCTCTCTGAGGAGTGCGCGGACCTCGTCGAGATCCGCGCCGACGGGGCGAAGCCCGTAGCGGCGCAAGCTTTCCTTGACATCCATCGCTGGTCTCCTTGATCGTCCGGCCCGGCCCGTGGCCTATCGGCCCCGCCCATCGCCGTTCAGCCGGACGACAGCCTCTCTGCCGGTCACAGCATGCACACCGAGGGCCGGCCCATATGGGTCGGCGGCCATCGGCGCAGGTGACCGGGCCCACGCTATCCAACATCACCCAATCAAGTTGAGTAGCGGTCCGCTATGAGGCGACCGTCCTCATAGCGGCCATCGACGAATGGCTGTGACCAGCGCACATGTCGCGTCCAGAACGAGCCCGGGGGCGTGGAAGTGCTGTCACTCCACGGCAGCATCGAGGAGAATCTGCGCCAGCGCGCGCGGCTGGGAGAACATCGGCCAATGTCCGGTGTCCATCTTGATCAACCGCCAGTGCTTGCTGTTCAACAGCTCGGCCACGTCTTCGTCGGGCTCGGCGTCGTCGGGCTCAGCCCCTGCGAGCACGCACAGGATGTAAGTCGCCGGAAGTTCACCGAGCGGCCTCGCCAGCACAGCGGGCTCGGTCAGCGTGGCTCCTGGGTGAGGCGTCGAGCCACGGACGAGGCGGGCGATCTGCTCATCAGTGAGACCCTCGCCGTCGTAGTGAGCAGCTGGCGCGAGCGGCCAAAAACCTCCATTCTCGGCGATCGATGCCTTTACCGCCGCTCCGCCGTCCGGCCAGGCGGAGACAAACGACTGGCCGTCAGTTGGAACATTGGAGTCGACGAATACCGCGCGGGCCAGCCGGTCGCCGATCCGCTCCGCGGCCTGACCGACTGGGATGCCCGAGTAGCTGTGACCTACCAGGACTACGTCACGCAGGCCCTTGCGTTCTACCTCGGCAACGATGTCCTGTACGTGAGTCGCTTGCCCTGCCCGTAGACCCCGCTTGTCAGCAAGACCGGACAGTGTCAACGGGTAAACGCCGTGGTCAGCCGCACGCAGATACGGCACGACCTCGTCCCACGCCCACGCCCCGAGCCGCGCACCTGCAACCAGCACGAAATTCACCATGCACGTACCGTAGCCGGGCAGCCCGACGATCCCCTAGAAAACACTTTCGATACACGCCCTAAGGGCTGTCCCGTAACTGGGCGGTGCTCCCTTGCCGATCCCGGATAGGACCGTGTCAGTGGCCGGTGACAGGATCGAGGGGTGCTGATCAAGGGATACGACGTCGGCCCGTTGGTGCCGGGCGAGTCACTGCTGGACCATCCGGGCTTCTGGTCGAACTACCTGCTGGCGATGTGCAGCGACGGGGAGTGTCCCGAGCGCCCGTTTCCAGAGTGGTTCGGGGAGGACGGTGCCGATGCCGATGCCATGTCCGAGATCCTCTTCGATCCCGGACGCTGGCCGGCGTTCAGGGTGCCGGCAGAAGACGGCCCCGGAGCCGTGGTGATCTACCGCAACCTGGACGGCGACTACGGCACCGACTACCTCCTCACCCATCCAGGCAGAAGCTACGCCGAGCAGATCGCCAGCTGGGACGGAGACTTCTCGGGCACTGGGCTGACATGGCACGAACTGGTCCGGATCGCCGAAAGCCCGTCCGTTGCAACCGAAGGCGTCCAGGACACAGCCACCCGCTTCCTGCTACTGCTTCCCCTCCTCACCGACCCGGACGTGCCGGAAACAGCATCAGCAAGGCTTATCTCCGCCCTGACCGCAGTCGGCGCTCCACAAGACACCGCCTCCACCGCTGCGGACCACCTCCTGGCCCACCTCACGAGGAGATCCCGACACGATCCTACGTGGGCGTCTCCGCTGAGCGGCAGCCGAGAGGCGGGAGGGGCGCCAGTCATCCCATGAAACGATCTTGGTGTGGCTGCCGTGACACGGCGTCGGAGTTGTCCTGGATAGCCCCGTTCACCGGGTTGAGCCCGCGCAACTTCGGCAAGCTGGTGACCGTCCTGCGCCGGGTAGGCGCGGATGCGGTCCGCAGGGTCGGCCGTGGAGCCTTCCGCTGGAGGACCGGGCCCTGCTGGTCGCGGCGTACTGGCGTACGAACCTGACGATGCGGCAGCTTGCCCCGCTGTTCGGGGTCTCCAAGTCGGCGGCGGACCGGATCATCGACCACCTCGGGCCGATGCTCGCCCTCCAGCCGCGGAAGCGGTTCGCCAAGGACGCCGTGCTGATCGTGGACGGCACCCTGGTCCCTACGCGGGATCACACCATCGCCGAGCGGTCGAAGAATTACCGGTACTCCACCAACCACCAGGTCGTCATCGACGCCGACACCCGCCTGGTCGTCGTGGTCGGCCGGCCGCTCGCCGGGAACCGCAACGACTGCAAGGCTTGGGAGGAGTCCGGCGCCAAAGCCGCCGTCGGCAAGACCCTCACTATCGCCGACGGCGGCTACCCGGGCACCGGACTCGCCATCCCGCACCGCCGCGAGCGCGGCCAGGCCGAACTCCCGGATTGGAAAGAGGAACACAACAAGTCCCACAAGCAGGTCCGCGCCCGCGTCGAGCACGTCTTCGCCCGCATGAAAACCTGGAAGATCCTCCGCGACTGCCGCCTCAAGGGTGACGGCGTCCACCACGCCATGCTCGGCATCGCCCGGATGCACAACCTCGCCCTCGCCGGATAGACGAACGGGCCGCACCGCGGCCAAGCACGTCAGAGGCGCCTCGGAGATCATTTACGGGACAGCCCTTAGGGCGGTGAGGGCGTATGCGCGATTGTCAGTCGAGCAGCTGCGCCTCCCACGGAGGTGATGCCCGCGATCGCCTCCAGACGGTTCAGCAACTCCGCCGACAGAGCGCCACGAGCCTCGTCGGCCGCATCGAGGGCGCTCCTCAGAGCTGCGGAGCCTGCATCGTCAAGTAGCTCTCCCTTGATCACGGATTCACGCGTAAGCGCTGTGACCTTCTTGAGCGCATCCAGCACCCGGCGGGGTGGTTGGGTGTCGCTTGACTGCGGGACTGCGCTGGTGGGTGGGTACGGGTAGCCGTAGCCGATCGGCGGGCGGTTGGCCAGGGAAGCCGGATAGCCATAGCCGGACTGATGGATCCAGAGACCATCGTGCAAGGCCTGATCCAAAGCGGACCGGGCCTCACTCCCAGCGGCCATGACTGCTACATCGAACTGGTCAACGTCCACTGGCCGTCCTAGTCCGAGGTCCTGGATAGTCCGCGCCAAGAGATCGCTCCACTCGCGGGTGGAGCTGCGAATTCGGATAATGCGTGCTGTCGCCGCCTCTCTTCGTGTGTGCGCGCTCTCCTCAAGCGCTTGTTGCCGTAGGGTGTCGGCCGCTGCGCGTTCCTCTGCCGCCTCCCGTTGTGCCGCCTCCCGCTCCGCCTCAGCTGCTCTGCGGGCGACCTCGTCTCTCGCGCGCTGTGCGGCAAACCCGCGCCGCTGGATGTGCAGGGGCCCCCAGAAGGCTCCGACACCGGTAATCAGCGCTCCGCCAAGTGCGCCTAGTAATCCATAGACAGTCTCGGACACGGCTGTATTTTGCCCTACAAGTCAGCCACTTGGTTGAGAAACGGGCGCACCCGAGCGGGTGCGTGCCGGGGGTGCTGGTGCTGCCCCGGCCCTCCGGAGAAGGGTCCGCATGACTCAGCCGACGGGTCAACGGCTAATAGCCGTGCCCCATACGGTCCGCGACTCGTGCGGCCTTGTCTGCTGCTGCTTGAAGGAGTCGGGCATTGTCCGGGAGGGCCTGAAGGCTGTCCATCAGTCGGCCTGCCGCTCGATCGGCTCTGACTGCGGCCTGATGGAGCGTCGACGCATTGTCAGCGAGCGCCACCAGGTCCTCGGCGGCATCGGCGAGCGTGCTTGCAGTGTCCTGTAGGTGCGACAGCCTCCCAGCCGCGTCAACCAGCAGAAAGGCGGTGTCCTGGAGGTGAGCGAGTCCGTCAGAGGAGCGGCTCAGCGAATGGATCTCGTCTCCGGAAAGCCCGAACCCGTGGATGCGGGGGTCTGAAAGTTCTTTGAGAGTGACCTTCAGCAGCGACGCGAGCTCGGGAGCCGTCTTCGCGAACTCATCCAGCGCTGGCTCGATGCGGGTGACGAGTGCCGTTTGGGCTTCACTGATCATCTCGCCGAGTCGCTGCTCTGTCAGGTCGCCCAAGCCAGCCAGAGCGCTGAGGCCATCGGCCTCGCGCTCCTGCTTCCAGCGCTCCAACAGTTCCACCGAGTACTGATCGCTGTTCGTCCCGTCAATCTCGGAGTGATGCGGGTGGCACAGCAGGATGAGGTTCGCGAAGCTATTGCGCTCGCTGATTGTCCAGTGCGGGTTGTAGCGCTTACCCCCTTCCTCGAACGCCCGGACGCACTGAGTCACTACCTCGGACACAACGATCCGGGGTTCACGCTCCGTGTCTACACGCACCTCATGCCGAGTAGCGACGCGCGGGCCCGCAAGGCCGTGGAC
This sequence comes from Streptomyces sp. NPDC043861, assembly GCF_056435905.1. Lineage (NCBI taxonomy): Bacteria > Bacillati > Actinomycetota > Actinomycetes > Kitasatosporales > Streptomycetaceae > Streptomyces > Streptomyces sp. NPDC043861. The sequence continues at coordinate 21,258 of NZ_JBWKDP010000002.1, forward strand.
GGACTGTATGAGGGCACCGATCCGACGCCGGACGGCCCAGCGACGGCCCAGGGTGGATGAGACGCGATGGGGCCGACGGTCCGTGACCGTCGACCCCATCCGCCGAATCAGCAGGAAACCCACGCTGACCTGCGCTTACAGCACCGGCAGGTTCTTCCGCAGCTCGAAGGCGGTCACCTCGGAGCGGTACTCCTCCCACTCCTGCTTCTTGTTGCGCAGGAAGAAGTCGAAAACGTGCTCGCCGAGCGTCTCGGCAACGAGCTCGCTGCGCTCCATGAGCGTGATCGCCTCGCCCAGGTTCTGCGGCAGCGGCTCGATACCCATGGCGCGCCGCTCGGCGTCCGACAGCGCCCACACGTCGTCGTCGGCACCCGCAGGCAGCTCGTAGCCCTCCTCGATGCCCTTGAGGCCCGCCGCGAGAAGCACGGCGTAGGTCAGATACGGGTTGGCACCGGAGTCGATGGAGCGGACCTCGACGCGCGAGGAGCCCGTCTTGCCCGGCTTGTACATCGGAACGCGGATCAGGGCCGAGCGGTTGTTGTGGCCCCAGCAGATGTAGGAGGGGGCCTCGCCGCCCGACCCGGCGGTGCGGGCCGACCCGCCCCAGATGCGCTTGTACGAGTTGACCCACTGGTTGGTGACGGCCGAGATCTCGGCGGCGTGCTTCAGCAGACCAGCGATGAAGGACCGCCCCACCTTGGACAGTTGGTACTCCGCACCCGACTCGTAGAACGCGTTCCGGTCGCCCTCGAAGAGGGACAGATGCGTGTGCATGCCGGAGCCGGGGTGCTCGGAGAAGGGCTTGGGCATGAACGTGGCCTGAACGCCCTGCTCCAGCGCGACCTGCTTCATGACCAGGCGGAACGTCATGATGTTGTCCGCGGTCGACAGGGCGTCCGCGTATCGCAGGTCGATCTCCTGCTGGCCCGGCGCACCCTCGTGATGGCTGAACTCCACCGAGATGCCCATGGATTCGAGCATCGTGATGGCCTGGCGGCGGAAGTCCATTCCGACGTTCTGCGGGGTGTGGTCGAAGTAGCCGGAGTTGTCCGCCGGGGTGGGACGGGTGCCGTCCAGCGGCTTGTCCTTCAGCAGGAAGAACTCGATCTCGGGATGCGTGTAGAAGGTGAAGCCCAGGTCCGAGGTCTTGGCCAGGATGCGCTTGAGGACGAAGCGCGGGTCCGCGAAGGACGGCGAGCCGTCGGGCATCAGGATGTCGCAGAACATCCGGGCTGTGCCGGGGGCCTCCGCGCGCCACGGCAGGATCTGGAAGGTGCCCGGATCGGGCTTGGCGATCATGTCGGACTCGTAGACCCGGGCGAAGCCCTCGATGGCGGACCCGTCGAAGCCGATGCCCTCGTCGAATGCCTGCTCGAGCTCGGCAGGGGCCACCGCGACCGACTTGAGGAAGCCGAGCACATCGGTGAACCACAGGCGTACGAACCGGATGTCGCGCTCTTCGAGGGTACGGAGCACGAATTCCTGCTGCTTGTCCATGAGCCACATCCTTGCAGTTCAGACGGCCTGTGCACCACCGCCAGGGCGTAGCGGAAGAGCTTCAGTATCACGACCCCGGGTTTCGCCCAGATTACGCACCCCATATGACATGGGGCACGCCGTCGCCATTACCATCTGCGCTCATGGGGGGCCTGCGGCACAACCGCACCGCGCACATCGCGCGTCCCATGGCGCTGGGGAGTGCCGTGGCGACGCTCCTCGCTGCGCTCTTCATCTGTCTGGGAAGCCAGGGAATCGCCCATGCGGACCCCGGCGAGGTCCACGCCGGCGCCCCGGCGGGTATCACGGTCTCGCCCGGCACCGCGGCGACGACCGAATTCAGCTGCCCCTACGACCGCGGTGACTGCGGTCTGATCCCCCACCTCACCCAGGCCGTGCTCACCGCTCCGCCCCTGGACGGGCCGGTGTACGGCACACAGCTGCCGCCCGGTCCGGCCACGGCACAGGGCAGCGGCCGGGTGGCCGGCACGGGAGCGCTCCCTCGCGCCCCGGATCTCCACGTCCTTCAGGTGCTGCGGACGTAGCGGAAGCGCTCCAGCCCCATCCGCACCGCGTCATCCACGCACTTTCACCCACACGGAAGAAGGACGAAGCAGAATGGCTGCCAAGACCAGCAACAACGACCGCCGGGCCCGCATAGAGGAGATGCGCCGCGCCGAGCAGGCCCGCGAGCGCCGCAACCGCATCATCACCGTCACGCTCAGCGGCGTCCTGGTGGCGGGTCTCGTGGGCTTCGGCGTGTACGTGCTGAACAGGGAGTCCGACAAGAAGGAGCAGGCGGAGGCCGCGGCCAAGGCGCCCATCGCGGAGGAGAAGTCCTGGGACGCCAAGAAGCTCGGCCGCAATCACGTCGCCAAGACGGTGACGTACCCGATGAAGCCGCCGGTCGGCGGTGACCACCACCAGGCGTGGATGAACTGCGACCGCAACGTCTACGACAAGCCGATCCCCGAGGTCAACGCCGTGCACTCGCTGGAGCACGGCGCGGTGTGGGTGACGTACAACGACAAGGCCCCGGCCGGCGAGGTGAAGAAGCTGAAGGACAAGGTCGGCAAGACGTCGTACTCGCTGATGAGCCCGGTGAAGGACCAGGCCGGGGCCATCATGCTCAGTGCCTGGGGCAAGCAGGTCACCGTGGACGGCGCGGACGACCCGCGGGTGGACCAGTTCTTCACCAAGTACGTGCAGGGTCCCCAGACCCCCGAGCTCGGTGCCGCGTGCACGGGCGGTTTGAGCTCGTGACCAGGACGCACTGGGCCGCGATCACGGCCGTCGTGCTGGCCCTGCTGTTCGCGGGCGCGGCCACGGTCGCGTCCGCGGGCGACGACCACGGCACGAAGGCGGCGGCCACGGTACCGGGCCCGGATTCCGCCGACGCGGGCTTCGCCCGTGACATGGCGGTCCATCACCAGCAGGCGGTGGAGATGTCCTTCATCGTCCGGGACCGTACGCAGGACGAAGAAGTGCGCCGGCTGGCGTTCGACATCGCCACCACGCAGTCCAACCAGCGGGGCATGCTGTTCGGCTGGCTGGACCTGTGGGGGCTGCCGAAGGTCGAGTCCGGCACCGATCCGATGGCCTGGATGGATTCGTCGGAACACGGCGGTCACGGGGCGGCCGGCGGCCATGAGGCGGGCGAGGACGGCCGGCTGATGCCCGGCATGGCCACCCGGGCCGAGCTGGACCGGCTCGCGGGGGCGAGCGGCAAGGAGGCCGAGATCCTCTACCTCCAGCTGATGACCGACCACCACAAGGGCGGCGTCACCATGGCCCAGGGCTGCGCCGACCTCTGCACCGTGGAGACGGAGCAGACGCTCGCCCGGGGCATGGTCGATGCCCAGCAGTCCGAGCTCGGCCTGATGGCGGACCTGCTGAGGAAGCGGGGCGCGACGCCCCGCGGCTGACCGCGCTCAGCTGCCGCCCGCCCCGGGCCGCCACACGACCCGGGGCGGGCGGACCGCCGCGCACAGCGGCAGCCCGCAGCCGTCGGTGAGCCCGAGGCTCGCCTGCGCCGCGCCCGACGCCACCAGCTCCGCGGGGATGTCGCCGAAGAACAGCTTCGCCCGCCGGAACATGGCGAAGTGGCCGCCGGGGGGCAGCTCGCCCCAGGTGAGGTAGAAGAACCGCTCACCGCGGCGCCCCTGCACATAGGGGCCGCGGAAGTCCGTGGTCCCGTCGGGCGCCCGGACGACCTCGGCGGTAATGTCGAATACGGCCTCCTCGGCGTCCGCCGGCACCAGCTGCTCGGGGTCACGGCCCCGTTGTGCTCCGACGTGCACGTCGGAGAAGTCGCCGCAGCCAAGGCCGGGCAGTTCCCGGCCGTTGATGCGCAAGGTCAGCCGGGCCATCGGCAGGCTCTCCTCTCCCCCGTTCGGCCGATCGGTGGTCCGACCGGGTGCCAACGGTCGCGTGGGACGCACTCAGGAGGTACGAACCATGACCACCGCCAAGGACATCATGCATCCAGGGGCCCATTGGATCCCTGCGCACGAGACGCTCGACCGCGCCGCACAACTGATGCGCGAACTCCATGTGGGCGCCCTGCCCATCGCCAACTCCGAGGACCGGCTCTGCGGCATTCTCACGGACCGTGACATTGTGGTCGGCTGTGTGGCGATGGGCCACGACCCGTCACGGGTCACGGCCGGCGACATGGCCAAGGGCACGCCCCGCTGGATCGCCGCCGACGCGGACGTGGACGAGGTCCTGCACGAGATGCAGGACCACCGGATCCGCCGGCTGCCCGTGATCGAGAACAAGAGGCTGGTCGGAATGATCAGCGAGGCCGACCTGGCCCGGCATCTGTCGGAGGACCAGATCGCGTCGTGGGTCGAGCAGGTGTACGCGCAGGGCTGACCTGCTCCTCCTCCGGCACGAGGACCGCCCGGGCCACCGCGTCCGGGCGGTCCAGCATGAGCAGATGGCCCGACGGCTCCACGGCCTCGAAACGGGCCTCGCCGAGCTGCCGTGCCAGCGTGCGCTGCCGCTGCAGCCACCGGAGCCCGAACCGTCCGCCGCGCCCGTCGTACGCGGCAAGCACCGTCACCGGCATGCCCTCGGGGAGCGGGAAACGCTCGCGCAGGGCCAGCAGTTCGGCGGCGACCGCCAGGTAGTGGGTGTTCTCCAGCAGCGCGCCCTGCAGCACGCGCGAGGTGCCGTAGCAGCGGCGTACGAGGGCGGCGGGGGCCGGGTCGACGCCGCTCGTCCGGGACAGGCGGACCGTGGCCCGACGGGTGAGGGGGCCGAGGGCGGCGGGCGCGCCGACGGCGGTCAGAGCCGCACCGACGGTGCGTGCGACTGCCGTACGCAGGGCGGGGGCAGCGGGTACGCGGGCGTGCTCCTCGATGCTCGAGTCGACGAGGACGATGCCGGCCGCCCGGGAGGGGTGGAGGCGTGCGAAGGCTTCGGCGTGGAACCCGGCGATGGAGTGGCCGACGACGGTGGCGGGCCTGTCGCCGAGGCCGACCGCGTCGAGGAGGGCGGCGATGCGGTGGGCCTCGCCGGCGGCGGACGGCGGCACGGAGGCCGGTCCGCTCAGCCCGTGTCCGGGGCGGTCGAAGCGGACGACGGTGCGATGCGCGGTGAGCAGGGGGACGACGGGGTCCCAGTCGAACCAGCTCATGGCGAGCCCGGCGCTGAGCACGCAGACGGGGCCGCTGCCCTCGACGACGACATGATGGGGCACGCCGCCGATCCGTACGAAGCTCACTCTCCACGCCTCCCCTCCCGCGGCGCCGGGTGCGCGGGTACCGGCAGCCACCCTGTCACGAGCGGTATTCGGAGCGGCCGACCGCCTCCCCGTGGCCCCGATGCCGTGTCGGTCCGGAGCGCGGCGACGGGAGCCGGGGCACGGGAACCGGCAGCGCAACGGCAGCCCGCCGGTCCACGGGACCACCACGATCAGGGGGCGGTCATCGACTGCCGTATGACGGTACTTCCGACATCGTGCCTCATGTTAGGTCGTGTCGGACCTGTCCCTTACCGGGGACTTCTGCCTGGTGGAGCTAGGGTGCGTCGTGTGACGAGTGAACGGAGGGCCATGCACGGACAGCTACTGCTGCTCCTGGCCCTGCTGTTCGGGATCGTCACGATGTCGGCGGGCCGTCCCGGTGAGCACGCGCCTGCGGCCGCCGCGCCGGCCGCGCCGGTCCGTGAACACACCGCCCCCGCCGCCCCGCCGGCCGGCACGGATCCGACGTACGTCTCCCTGGCGGTCCTGGGTGTCTGGGGTATCGCACTGCTCGCCGCCCGGCGCCATACGCGCCGCGGGTCCGCCGGGAAGAGCAGTGCCGGGACCCGGTCGCGGCCGGCTCCGGCCATACGGACGAATCCGCCGCCGCTCCGGTCCGTGCTCGCCACCTTGTCGGTGCTGCGCCAGTAGGAGCGCGTCCGGCCGTCCCGTCCTGCCCTGACGCGGTGGCAGACGCACGCCTTCCCCCGCCTTCCCCCACAGCGAGGTGCACACAGTCATGCGCATGGAGCACACCCGTCAGACCTCTCCCACCCGTCGTGCCGTCATCGGCGCCGGGCTCGCCGCCGCGGGCTCCGGGCTGGTCGCCGCCTGTTCGAGCGACGACGGAACGGACCGCGGCGGTCACGGCGCGGCCGCGGGTGCCGGCCCCGATGGTTCCGGCGCGCCCGGTGCACCCGGTGGCAAGAAGGGCGAGGCCCGGCGTCGCAGCGGAGAGGACCGCAGCCTCACCTTCACTGCCACCCCGAGCACGGTCGAGCTGGGTGGCGGGCGCACCGTCAGGACGTGGACGTACAACGACGAACTGCCGGGCCGGGAGGTCCGGATCACGGCGGGCGACACCCTCCGGCTGTCGCTGGCCAACCATCTGCCGGACCCCACCACGGTCCACTGGCACGGCATCGCCCTGCCCAACGACATGGACGGCGTGCCCTTCGTGACACAGCCGCCGATCAAGCCGGGCGAGTCCTTCTCGTACCGCTACGAGGTGCCGCACGCCGGGACGTACTGGTTCCACCCGCACCTGGGCGTACAGGTCGACCGGGGGACGTACGCGCCGCTGATCGTGGAGGACCCGAACGAGCCGCTCTCCTACGACCGGGAGTGGGTCGTCATGCTGGACGACTGGCTCGACGGGGTGGACGGCTCCACCCCGGACGATGTGCTCGCCCAGCTGCGCAAGGGCAAGCCCAGCCGTATGAGCCACGGCACCGAGCACGACGGCCATGGGCGGTCCACCCCGCCCAAGCCCCCCAAGCCGTCCGGACCCGTGGGGGCGGGCGCCGGGCCCGCATGGGCGCACGAGGACGGCAAGAACCCGTCGTCGGCGTCCCCGTTCCGCAGCAGGGGCCCACGCCGGCTGATGTCGGGCGCCCACAGCAATCTGCTCGGCGGCCACGCCGGGGACATCGCCTACCCCCACTACCTGATCAACGGCCGGACGCCGGACGATCCGACGCAGTTCAGGGCGAGGCCCGGCGACCGGATCCGGTTGCGCATCATCAACGCCGGCGGCGAGTCGGCCTTCCGGGTGGCACTGGGCGGCCACCGGTTCACGGTCACCCACAGCGACGGTTTTCCGGTCCGGCCGTACAGGGCCGATGCCCTTCTCATGGGCATGGGTGAGCGCTACGACGTGCTGTTCACCGCGAAGGACGGCGTCTTCCCGCTGACCGCTCTCGCCGAGGGCAAGAGGGGCTCGGCGCTGGCCGTGCTGCGGACCGGCAAGGGGACTCCCCCGGGGCCGTCCACGCGTCCCGCCGAGCTGTACCGCAAGGTGCTGCGGTCGGCCGCTCCCCTCCTGCCGGACGAGTCCGTGCGCCTGTCGCGGCGCAAGCCGGACCGCCTCATCAAGATCAAGCTGACGGGGGGCATGGAGAAGTACGACTGGGGCTTCGACAGAAAGCCCTACGACCCCGACGTGGTCCACAGGATCGAGCACGGCGAGCGGGTCAGGCTGGTGCTCATCAATGTGACCGACATGTGGCACCCGGTCCATCTGCACGGCCATACCTACGCCCTGGCCGGAATCGACTCCCGTGGTGCCCGCAAGGACACCGCCGCGGTCCTTCCGCACCACAAGCTGGTGGTGGACTTCGACGCGGACAACCCGGGCAAGTGGATGCTCCACTGCCACAACATCTACCACTCGGAGTCCGGGATGATGACCACCGTCGTCTACCGCGACTGACGCCGCGGGAACCCTCGTCGCCTTCGGGGCGCCCCCGCAGTGGGGCGCCCCACACTCCTCGCCCAGTACATTGCGTCAATCAGACGATTACACTGTTCCCGTGCCTCAACTACGCCTCGCCCTGAATCAGATCGACTCCACCGTCGGTGATCTCGCCGGGAATGCCGAGTCGATCGTGCACTGGACCCGGCACGCCGCCGACCAGGGGGCGCACCTCGTCGCGTTCCCGGAAATGGTGCTGACCGGCTACCCCGTCGAGGACCTGGCCCTGCGGTCCTCCTTCGTCGAGGCGTCACGGGCCGCCCTGCGGGCGCTCGCCGTGCGCCTCGCCGACGAGGGGTTCGGGGAACTTCCCGTGATCGTCGGCTACCTGGACCGTTCCGAGAAGGCCCAGCCCCGCTACGGCCAGCCCGCCGGCGCCCCGCAGAACGCGGCGGCCGTGCTGCACCGCGGCCGGGTGGTGCTGAGCTTCGCCAAGCACCACCTTCCCAACTACGGGGTCTTCGACGAGTTCCGCTACTTCGTGCCGGGCGACACCATGCCGGTGGTCCGGGTGCACGGCGTCGACGTCGCGCTCGCCATCTGCGAGGACCTCTGGCAGGACGGCGGCCGCGTCCCGGCCGCGCGCTCCGCCGGGGCCGGCCTGCTGGTCTCGATCAATGCCTCACCGTACGAGCAGAACAAGGACGACACCCGCCTGGAGCTGGTCCGCAAGCGCGCCCAGGAGGCGGGCTGCACGACGGCCTACCTGGCGATGATCGGCGGACAGGACGAGCTCGTCTTCGACGGCGACTCGATCGTGGTCGACAAGGACGGCGAGGTCATCGCGCGCGCCCCGCAGTTCGCGGAGGGCAGCGTGATCCTCGACCTCGACCTGCCGGAGGCCGCCGCCGAGCCCGCGACGGGTGTGGTGGACGACGGCCTGACCATCGACCGCGTCGTCATCTCCGACGATCCGCTGCCCGCCTACGAGCGGGAGCTCACGGGCGGTTACGCCGAGCGCCTCGACGACGACGAGGAGGTGTACTCCGCGCTGGTCGTCGGGCTGCGCGCGTATGCCGCCAAGAACGGTTTCCGGTCCGTGCTGATCGGCCTCTCGGGGGGCATCGACTCCGCACTCGTCGCTGCGATCGCCTGCGACGCGATGGGCGCCGAGAACGTGTACGGCATCTCCATGCCCTCGAAGTACTCGTCGGACCACTCCAAGGGCGACGCGGCCGAGATGGCCCGCCGCACCGGGCTCAACTTCCGTACCGTGCCGATCGAGCCTATGTTCGACGCCTACATGGGCTCGCTCGGCCTCACGGGTCTCGCCGAGGAGAATCTCCAGTCGCGGCTGCGCGGCACGATGCTGATGGCCGTCTCCAACCAGGAGGGCCAGATCGTGCTCGCGCCGGGCAACAAGTCGGAGCTGGCGGTGGGCTATTCGACGCTCTACGGCGACTCCGTCGGTGCGTACGGCCCGATCAAGGACGTCTACAAGACCTCGGTCTTCCGGCTCGCCCGGTGGCGCAACCGGGCGGCCGAGGAGCGGGGCCAGACCCCGCCGATCCCGGAGAACTCCATCTCCAAGCCGCCGAGTGCCGAGCTGCGCCCGGGCCAGGTCGACACCGACTCCCTCCCCGACTACGACGTCCTGGACCGGATCCTCGAGCTCTACGTCGACCGCGACCAGGGCAAGGACGCGATCGTGGCGGCCGGTTACGACGAGGAACTGGTCAAGAGGACCCTCCGCCTGGTCGATGTGGCCGAGTACAAGCGGCGCCAGTACCCGCCGGGCACGAAGATCTCGGCGAAGGGCTTCGGCAAGGACCGGCGGCTGCCGATCACGAACCGCTGGCGGGAGACGACGACGCACTGACCTGCTGCCCGGTCTCGGCGAGGGGGCTTCCCGCGATCACCAGGGAGGCCCCCTTCGCCGTACCCCGGGCACCACGGTCGAGAAGCCCGGCCGCCGCCGCGGTCAGCAGCCCTGCCATCGCCAGGGCCGCGCCGACGAGGGTCGGGGACGTCCAGCCGAAACCCGAGGCGATCGCCGCCCACCCAGCCATGCCCCGCCCGCGTTGGCGAGGTTGAAGGCGGAGTGGTCGGAGGCGGAGGCAAGGGTGGGAGCGTCCTGCGCCTTCTGCATCACCAGCATCTGGAGCGGGGTGGTCGTCATGAAGCCGACCGCGCCGAGTACGACCACGGTCACGAGTGACGGCCGATCTGCGGGGGCCGTCACCGCAGATCGGCCCCGGACGCGTGCGCTGCGCGGCACGCGTGTCCGGGGCCCGGAGCGGGGAAGGGCGAAACGGCGAGCGGTCAGAGTGCGACGCGCGCCGCGATGGGCAGATGGTCGCTGGCCGTCCGCGGCAGGTTCCAGGACGCCACGGGCTCGACACCCTTCACCATGATCTGGTCGATCCTGGCCATCGGGAACGACGCCGGCCAGCTGAAGCCGAAGCCGTCGCCCGCCGCGCCCTGTGTGGAACGCATCTGGGAGGTGACCGCGTTCAGGGAGCGGTCGTTCATCGTGCCGTTGAGGTCGCCGAGCAGGATCGCCCTGGGCGTCCGGTCCTGCGCGATCGCCTCCCCCAGCGCGTCGGCACTCTCGTCGCGCTGACTGGCGGTGAAGCCCGCGTTCAGTTTGACCCGCACCGACGGCAGATGGGCCACGAAGACCCTGACGTCGCCGATCGGCGTCGACACCGTCGACCGCATCGCACGCGTCCAGCCCAGCCGGATGTCGACGGGCCCGGTGTCGCTCATCGGGTACTTGCTCCACAGCCCGACGGTGCCCTGCACGGAGTGATAGCGGTACACCGACTCCAGAGCCTTCTCGTACGCGGGGACCGCGTCCGCCTTCAGCTCCTCCAGCGCGACGATGTCCGCGCCGGCCTCCGCGACCTGGCGTGCGGTGCCCTCGGGGTCGGGGTTGTCGGCGTTCACATTGTGCGTGGCGACCGTGAGGCCGCCGCCCTTGCCTCCCGTGTCGCCCGCCTTGTCCCAGACCAGCCCGCCGAAGAGATTCAGCCATACGACCAACGGCACCAGAAGGGCGATGAGCGCCGTCGCGGACCGACGGATCAGCGCGAACACCAGCAGCAACGGAACGAGGACACCGAGCCAGGGCAGGAAGGTCTCCGTCAGACTGCCCAGGTTGCCGATCCTGTTCGGAATCTGGGCGTGGAGGATCATCAGCAGTGCGACGACCAGGGCACAGACGGCGAGAACGATGCCGCGCCGCCAGATCCCCGGGTCACTGCGCCATCGGTCGAGCACGGCCCGGCCCCGGGACCCGGGGCGGAGGTCCTCCGCGCCGTCGTGCCCGGTCTCCGCGATGTGTGCCTGCCGCATGCCGTGTCCTCACTGCTTTACCGCCTTGCCTTGCCGGCGCATGCCCGCCCCTCAATGACCCTAGGGGATGAGCCGTCGCCTGCTGTCGTACGGTCACGAGGACGACACGGCGGCGCGCCGGGTTCCGATCAAGGACTCCGGGGCGGCGGCTGTGACAGAACGCGGATATTGGCAGTCCGGGCAGCTCAGCGACCCGGAGCCGGTACGGATGGCGCGGCCGGCGGGCGAAGTCCCTCCAGCACGGCCGAGACGATGCGCTCCGCCAGGCCCTCGGGCAGCGGGGCGTCCGGCCGCATCACGGCCCGTACGAGCATGGGGCCGACGATCAGGTCGTTCACCAGGTCGATGTCGACGTCGTCCCGGATCTCCCCGCCGGCGATCCCCCGCCGCAGGATCTCCAGGACGACGGCGCGCCGGGGATCGATCACGGTCGCGACATATGCCGCCCACAGCCTGGGGTGGCTCTTCATCTGTGCCAGCACGTTGTTCAGCAGGGCGGAGGAACGCTGGGCGAGACCGCGCACACGGACGGACTCCAGCATGACGACGAGGTCGTCACGGGCGGAGGTGCCGGGCAGGGCGGGTTCCGGCGGCTCGATGTCCCGCAGGACCTCGACGAACAGCTCCTCCTTGTCGCTCCAGCGGCGGTAGATGGTGGCCTTGCCGACTCCCGCCGTGCGGGCGATGCGTTCGATGGAGATCTCGCCGAGCGGCACACCCTCTTCCAGGAGTGTCACCACCGCGGCACGGATCGCCCGTTCGGCCGCCTCGCTCCGGGGACGGCCGCGCCGCGGCTCCGTGCCACCTGCCGTGGCGCGGCCCCCGGAACCGGCGCCCGGCCCACCCCCGCCCGCGGAACCGTCCGCCGGCCTGCCCGTACCCCCGGCACCTGGCCTTTCCGCAGCCCCGCCCGCGGAACCGTCCGCCGGCCTGCCCGTACCCCCGGCACCTGGCCTTTCCGCAACCCCGCCCGCGGAAGGGATCACGCCCCTGCCGGCTCCTGGGCCCCTCACCGTCTCCACCTCGCCCCGCACAGCCGCCTCCGCCTCTCCCGATCCGTACCGGACAGCGCTCCGTGTCCGGTGTCCGGCGCGGTCGGCCCCGCCGGTCGCAGGACCGGTCGACCGACACCTGCCGGCACTCACCCCCTGGCCGCCCCCGCCGCCGAACGTTCACCCGGCTCCCCGGGCACGGGCGGCCCGCCCGTGCCGTCCGGGCGGCGTCCCGGGAGGTAGAGCGCCACGACCACTGCGCCCACCATCGTCACCGTTGCCGCGCCGAGTGCCGTGAGGTGCATGGCGAGGATGAAGGCGTCGTTCGCGGGCCCAATCAGCAGGTTCCCGGACGGCCCGAGCTTCTCCGCGACACCCAGCGTCGCCTCGATCGACTCACCGGCCGCCTCCCGGGCCGCGTCCGGCAGGCCTGCCGTCCGGTCGAGGGCCCCCTCGATCCCGCCCCGGTACGCCGCCGACAGCAGCGAGCCGAGCATCGCCACACCGAGCGCACCACCCACCTGCCGGAAGGTGTTGCTGATCGCGGAGCCCACCCCCGCCTTCTCCCGCGGCAGCGACTGCATCACCGCGACCGTCACCGGCGGCATGACATGTGCCATCCCGGCGCCCTGGACGAAGAAGGCGACCTCCAGCATCCACAGCGGCGTCGTGGCGTCGAAGAGGGCGAAGGCGGCCAGTCCCGTGGTGATCATCAGCATTCCGGCCGTGCAGGTCGCCTTCGCCCCGAACCGGCCGATGGCCAGCCGGGCACGCGGCGCGAATGCCGACTGGGCCACCGCGAGGGGCAGAAGCAGCAGCCCTGCCGTCAGCGCGCTGAAGCCGCGCACGCTCTGCAGATAGAACACGGAGAGGAAGGCCACCCCCATCATCGCGAAGAAGCCGAGCGCGGTGGCGGCGATCGCGGACGAGAACACGGGGTTCCTGAAGTACGAGAAGTCGAGGGCCGGGTGGTCGCAGCGCACCTCGTAGAGCACGAACGCCGTCAGCACGGCCAGACCGCCGAGCAGCGGCAGCAGCACCGCAGGGGCGGTGAGGGAGGCGAGCTCGCCGCCGCGGATGATGCCGTACACCAGCAGCACGAGTCCGACGATGGACAGCAGCACGCCGACCGGGTCGATCCGTCCCGGGGCCGGGTCCCTGGAGTCGGGGATCAGCAGCACCATCGCGACGAAGCCGACGATCACCACAGGCACATTGACCAGGAAGATCGAGCCCCACCAGAAGTGCGCGAGCAGCAGCCCACCGGTGAGCGGCCCGAGGGCGATGGACACGCCCACTCCGCCCGCCCAGATGCCGATGGCCTTGGCCTGCTCATCCCGTTCGAACACATTCATCAGGACGGCCAGGGTGGCCGGAATGACGAACGCCGCCCCGACGCCCATCACCGCGCGATACGTGATGAGTTCGGCCGGCGACCCGGAGAACGCGGCGAGTGCGGAGCCGAAGCCGAACACGGCCATGCCGAAGAGCAGCGCCTTCTTGCGGCCCGTGCGGTCGCCGACCAGTCCGGCCGTGAAGAGCAGTGCGGCGAAGACGAGGGTGTAGGAGTTGATCGCCCATTCCAGTTCGCCCTGGGTGGCGCCGATGCCGACGGGCGCGGGAGTGGCGATGGTCTTGACCGCGACGTTGAGGACCGAGTGGTCCAGCACCACGATGAGGACGCTGAACATGAGCACGGCGAGGATGGCCCAGCGGCGCCGGTGGACTGCTTCCGGCACACGGGAGTATTCGGGTGAAACACCTGATGGTCGGGACATGAAGCGAGCTTTCCCGTTTTCGATACGAGACCGTCTCGTATAGGAAAAAACGACCGGGATGGCGGAACATCGCGGGGGTGTGAACGGCACCACTTCACGCGACGGGCACCGGGATGCCACCATGGACGGGATCCGGGGACGCCGTCAGGGCGCCTCGAGATGACGAAGGAGCCGTTCACCATGACGCTTCAGGCTGCTCAGAAGCAGCCCGCCGACAGCAGCACCAAGGCGCTGTACGGCGGCAAGAGCACTCGTCGCATCACGGTCCACGACATCGCCGCTGCCAAGGAGCGCGGCGAGAAGTGGCCCATGCTCACCGCGTACGACGCGATGACCGCGTCCGTCTTCGACGAGGCGGGCATCCCGGTGATGCTCGTCGGCGACTCGATGGGCAACACCCACCTCGGCTACGACACCACCGTGCCCGTCACGATGGACGAAATGACCCTCCTGTCGGCCGCCGTCGTGCGGGGCACCAGGCGTGCCCTCGTCGTCGGCGACCTGCCCTTCGGCTCGTACCAGGAAGGCCCGGTCCAGGCGCTGCGCAGCGCCACCCGGCTGGTCAAGGAGGCCGGGGTCGGTGCCGTGAAGCTGGAGGGCGGGGAGCGTTCGCTGCCCCAGACCGAGCTTCTGGTCCAGGCCGGCATCCCCGTGATGTCGCATCTCGGCCTGACCCCGCAGTCCGTCAACACCATGGGCTACCGGGTGCAGGGCCGCAGCGACGAGGCCGCGCACCGGCTGCTGCGCGACGCCAAGGCGGCGCAGGACGCGGGCGCCTTCGCCCTGGTGCTCGAACTCGTGCCGGCCGAGCTGGCCGCCGAGGTCACCCGTTCGCTGCAGATCCCGACCATCGGCATCGGTGCCGGTCCCGACACCGACGCACAGGTCCTCGTCTGGACCGACATGGCCGGCCTGACGGACGGCAAGGTGCCGCGCTTCACCAAGCAGTACGCGAATCTGCGCCAGACCCTCGGTGACGCGGCACGGGCCTTCGCGGACGACGTCGTCGGCGGGACGTTCCCGGCCGAGGAACACACCTTCCACTAGCCGCTGCAGTCAGGCACCGCGCACCACCGCCAAGCCACTCCCGGCACCAACGACAGCCCGCCGATCTTCCCCCGTCGGCGGGCTGTCGGCCGTCCGCGGCGGGGTGGTGGCGCCTGGGCGTAGCCTGAGAACGGACTCGGGGACCGCCCGCTCCGCCCGGGAGGCGGATGACCATGGCCGGAATCTTCGCCAAGAACTTCGACTCGGCCGACGAGACCCGCCCGTTCGAGGACGGCAAGGGGAAGCTCGACCTTCTCACCACGGACCACGGCCCGGTCGGCCGTGCCGTGTTCGAGCCGGGCTGGCAGTGGTCCCAGCACGTGAAGCCCATCGCGGGCACGGAGAGCTGCCAGGCCGCTCACGCCGGATACGTCGTCAGCGGACGGATGAAGGTCGTCATGGACGACGGGGAGTCCGCGGAGGCGGGCCCGGGCGACTACATCGGCATCGCACCCGGCCACGATGCCTGGGTGGTGGGGGACGAGCCGTGCGTCGTCATCGACTGGGCAGGGTTCGGGGACTACGCGAAGCCCGGGTGATCCCCGCCGACGGCGGTTCTCCGTGGCTGTCCGCGCCCGGCCCTCGTCCACCGCCGATGTCGCTGTCGGTGCTCTGTCGGTGGGCCGCAGGTGGGCTGTCGGTGGCTTGTCGGTGGCTTGTCGGTGACGTCTGCGACCGTGAACGGCATGACGCGAACCGACAAGAACGCCGTCGAGGTACGAGGCCTCGTGAAGCACTACGGCGAGACGAAGGCCCTCGACGGCGTGGACCTCGACGTTCCCGAGGGCACGGTCCTCGGGGTCCTCGGGCCCAACGGCGCGGGCAAGACCACCCTCGTGCGCTGCCTCTCGACCCTCGTCGTCCCGGACGCCGGACACGCCACCGTCGCCGGATACGACGTGGTCAGGCAGCCGCGCCGGCTGCGCCGGACGATCGGCCTCACCGGCCAGTACGCATCGGTGGACGAGAAACTCTCCGGTCTGGAGAACCTGTACATGATCGGGCGGCTGCTCGATCTGTCGCGCAAGGACGCCAGACGCCGCGCCGCGGAGCTGCTGGAGCGCTTCTCGCTCACGGAGGCCGCCAAGCGCCCCGCCTCCACGTACTCCGGCGGTATGCGGCGCCGCCTCGACCTGGCCGCCTCGATGATCGGGCAGCCCGCCGTGCTCTACCTCGACGAGCCGACGACCGGGCTCGACCCCCGCACACGCAACGAGGTGTGGGACGAGATCCAGCGGATGGTCGCCGAAGGTGTCACCGTCCTGCTCACCACGCAGTACATGGAGGAGGCCGAGCAGCTCGCGACCGCGCTGACGGTCATCGACCGCGGCCGGGTCATCGCCGAGGGAAGGATCGACGAGCTGAAGGCGAAGGTCGGCGGCCGGACCCTGCGGATCAGGCCCACGGACCCGGCACGGTTGCCGGCGATGGCGGCCGCGGTCCGCGAGGCGGGGCTGGACGGAGTCGCCGGTGCACAGCCCGTCCCGGACGAGGGCGCCCTGTACGTCCCGATCCTCAGCGACGAGCAACTGACCGCGGTGGTCGGTCTGCTGGGGGCCCGCGGCTTCGCCATCGCCGACATCGGCACCGATCTGCCCAGCCTGGACGAGGTCTTCCTGGCCCTCACCGGCCACCGGACGTCATCCGTCAACGACACGATTCCCCAGGAGGTCGCCGCGTGAGCGCCACCACCGTCAGCACCACTCACCTCGCCGACGACGACCGGATCGGCATGCGTGGCAATCTGCGGCACATCGGCGCTCTCGTCCGACGCAATCTGCTGTGGATCCGGCAGGACCCGGAGTCGATGTTCGACGCCGTACTGATGCCGATCGTCTTCACCGTGCTGTTCGTGTTCGTCTTCGGCGGCTCGGTCGCCCTGGCCCTGGGCGGCGATCGCTCCACCTACGTGGACTATGTCGTGCCCGGTCTGATGGCGATGACGTGCGTGAACATCGCCATGGGTGTCGGCACCGGCTTCAACCAGGACTTCCAGACCGGTGTCATGGACCGGTTCCGGTCGCTGCCGATCGCCCGGTCCTCCGTTCTGATCGCCAAGATCGTCGTCGAGGTCGGACGGATGGTCGTCGCGACCGCGATCCTGCTGACGGTCGGCTTCGTCCTCGGTCTGTCCGTGTCGAACGTACCGGGACTGCTCGCGGCCGTCGGTCTGTCGATGGTCTTCGGCGGCTCGATCATGTGGGTCTTCCTCACGATGGGCGTGACCATGAAGAACGCCCAGGCGATCCAGGGAATGGGGTTCCTGGTGCTGATGCCGTTGCAGTTCGGGTCCTCGATCCTCTCCCCGCCCACCACCATGCCGGGCTGGCTGCAGACGTTCACCGACTACAACCCGCTGTCCTCGCTCGCGGATGCCGCCCGTGGTCTGATCCACGGCGGCGCCGTCGCCCACGACGTCTGGGTGACGCTGATCTGGTCGGGGGTGATCACCGCGGTGATGGCTCCGATCGCGATCCGGAAGTTCCGTACGAAGTCCTGAGCCGGGCGCGTACGACGGCGGCGGCCTCCTCCAGTGCGAGGCGGCCGCCCTCGGCGTACCGGGCCGCGTAGACCTCGTCGCCGAGCGCGGCCCGGGCCGCCCGCTCGGCACGGTCGTGGACCTCGCGCTCCAGGCTGGTCCGGACATGGCGGGCCGGCAGAATCTCCTTGTAGGCGCCGAGGAGTCTGGCCGCGTCCTGAGCGGTCTCCTCCCCCAGTGCGGCGAACGCCTCGGCGGCGGTCATCAGATGAGCCGCGGCCATATGGGGCGCAACCATCCTGGCCAGTGGGGTCATCGCCGAATCCAGCGCTCCGATCACATGCTCCAGCGCCTCGTCGTAGCGGCCGTCCAGGCAGTCCAGCCAGGCGAGGCCACCGATCCGGAATCCCTCGAACATCGCCAGGGTTTCCGAACTGAACTCCCCGGCGAGCAGATTCAGTTGCACTCTCGCCTCGGCGGTGCGGCCGTCGAGACCGAGGAGGAGTGAGAGGCACAGACGGGCGGTGGGGACCGCCTCGTGGCAGCTCTCGTCCGCGTGCGCCAGTACGTCGTTCAGGATCGCCTCCGCCTCGTCACGGCGGCCCAGTTCGGTCAGCATCGACGCCAGCCGGGCCCGTAGCAGCGGCACCTGACTGTCGGCGCCGACGCGCACGGCACAGTCGAGCGCTGCAGCGAAGTCATCGGCGGCCAGGGCGAATTCACCGCTCTTCTCGCGGGCCTCCGCCCGGGCGGACAGCGCTCCCGCAGTGCCCCAGAGATCTCCGCACCGCTCGAAGATCTCCAGACCGCGGTCGGCGTCCGCGGTCGCGTCACCCGCCCATTCGCTGCGGTTGGCCAGCACATTGGCGCGCAGTTGGAGAGCGGCCGCGAGATCCCATTCGTAGCCGAACTCCTCGCAGGCGCGGACGGTCTCGTCGAGCACCTGCCGCAGCTGGTCGTGCTCGCCGGTGAGCAGGACCGCGTAGAACCAGAGCATGCCGGGGAAGCGGCACGTCTGCGGCAGTCCCGGCCGGTAGACCGAAGCGACGCCGCGCAGCCACTCCAGCCGCTCGGGCGATGTCCAGTTCTCCGCCCCGTGCTCCATGCTGACCATCCCGATCAGCCGCACCCCGCGCCTGGCCTCCAGCAGCCGCTCGGGCTCCAGCGGAGGCGGGGCGTCGATGACCCGTGCGTGCATGGGCGCGACGGGGCCGAAGGGCGGTGCGAACGGATCGGGCCCGAGCGCCGCCACGGCCCGTGACCAGTGTCGCGCGGGAACGCGCAGATCCCTGATCTGCCAGTACCAGCCGAGCGACAGCACCAGGCACAGTGCCTCGTCCTCGTCATGGGCGGCACAGGCCCGGCGCAGGGCGGTGGTCATGTTCTGCTGCTCCCGCTCGAGCAGCGCGATGGCGTCGATCTGCCCGTGCCGACGCAGCAGAGGGTCCGTACGGCGGGCGAGTTCGCGGTAGTGCACACGGTGGGCGCGCTCGGCATCCGCCCGGTCGCCCGCCTCGTCCAGCCGTTCGGCGGCGTACTCGCCGACGGTCTCCAGCAGGTGGTAACGCATCCCGCCGTCCGGGGAAGGCACAGCGACGACCAGCGACTTGTCGACCAGGGCGCCGAGCACGGAGACGACGTCGAATGCTCCGACGTCCGCGTGACGCACCCCGGGAGCACCCGGGGTGGCCGAGCGGCGCGCATGCCCGTCGGGGCCGAGCGTGCCGTGCGTGGCGGCGGAGTACCGGGTAGGACCGGGACCCTGCACCGCGGGCGCCCCGGACGCAGACCCGCCGGACAGGCCGGAGTCCGTCGTCCCGGCGGGTCCGGGCACCGTGGCCGCCGCCGTCGGATGCGGGGTGCCCGGCGCCCCGGACACCGCACCGGCAGGCGGACGTGCGGAGCGCGGCGCCGGTGGCACCCTCGGCGTCTCCGGGCCGCCGAGGGGCGCACTCGCGGCGCAGACCGTCTCCGCCGCCTCGAGGTCGCAGCCGCGGGCGAAGACCGAGAGGCGGCGGAGCACCGCACGCTCGGGCTCGTCGAGGAGGTCCCAGGACCAGTCGACGACCGCGCGGAGGGTCTGCTGGCGGGGCAGCACCGTCCGGATACCGCCCGACAGCAGCCGGAAGCGGTCGTCGAGGCGGTCGGCGATCTGACGGGCCGTGAGCATCCGCAGCCGGGCGGCGGCAAGTTCGATGGCGAGGGGGAGCCCGTCCAGGCGGCGGCAGATCTCGGCGGACGCCTCCGCCGTCACGGAGTCCGTGTCGGTGCGGAAGGCGGGGTTCGCGGCCGCGCCGCGGTCGGCGAGAAGACGCAGGGCCATCGGAGCGGGCAGGGGGCCGACCGGACGCACCGACTCCCCCGGCACCCCCAGGGGCTCGCGACTGGTGGCGAGGACCGTGAGGCCCGGGCAGTGCACGAGAAGCTGCTCGCACAGGGCTGCGGCAGCGGCGACGACATGCTCGCAGTTGTCGAGGACGATCAGCATGCGGCGCCGTGCGCAGTGGTCGGTGAGGCGGACGAGCGGGTCGTCGCCGTGCCGGTCCGTCGCGGCTCTCAGCTCATCGGCTCCCGCGCCGCGCAGCACGGTCTCGCGCGCCCCGAGCGCGGTGAGCACGGCATCCGGCACGTTCTCCGGGTCGCCGACGGGCGCCAGCTCGACCAGCCAGACGCCGTCCGGGTACGACGCCGCCACGCGCTCGGCCGCCTCCTGCGACAGCCGGGTCTTGCCCGACCCGCCCGGCCCGAGCAGGGTGACGAGCCGTGCCCGTCCGAGGTCGGCGCGGATGGCCTCGATGTCGGCCTTCCGCCCTACGAAGCTGGTCAGCCGTGCCCGCAGATTCCCCGGTGCGGCGGCCTTGAGCGGTCCCTCCGGCTGCGTCCGGTCCGGCTGCGGTGCCGGAGGGGGCTTCAGCAGCTCCCTGTGCAGCGCGCGCAGCTCGGTACCCGGGTCCGTGCCCAGCCGGGCCGAGAGCTCGCGTCGTACGGACTCGTAGGCCGCCAGTGCCTCCGCGGGACGCCCTGCGGCGCGCAGGGCCCGGATGCGCAGCGCCTGCAGGGGTTCGTCGAGCGGATGTTCCTCGCAGAGCGACACGAGCTGCGGGAGCGCCTCCTGGACCCGGCCGAGGCCGAGCTCCGCGGCGAGGCGTGTGCGGCGGGCGTACAGACGGCGCGCCTCCCAGCGGGCCGCCTCCCCGCCGCGGCCGGGCAGATCGGCGAGCACCGGCCCCCGCCACAGCTCCAGTGCCTCGCCCAGCAGTTCCGCCGCCGCTCCGGGGTCACCCCCGGTGTATGCCCGCGCGCCCTCCCCCACCAGCCGCTCGAAGCGGTGCAGGTCCACCTCGTCGGCATCGGCGGCCAGCCGGTAGCCGCCTTCGGACGACAGCACGGCGTCGCGCCCGAGGGCCCGGCGTGCGCGCCCGACCAGCGCCTGCACCGCCCCCGCCGCGTCTGCGGGCGGATCACCGTCCCACACGTCGTCGACGAGCACGTCGACCGGCACCGTGCGCCCGGCGCGCAGCGCGAGCGCGGCGACGAGCGCACGCAGCCGTGCCCCGCCGAGGGTGACAGGGGTGCCGTCCTCATGAACGGTCCGGGTGGTGCCGAGTACCTGGTAACGCACCGCCCCATTCTCTTCGATCGCCAGGAACGCTCGCTGCCGCACGGGACGTTGCCCGCGTGTCACCACTACGCACTACGCTCGACCCGCCCCGTGCCCGCGCGCCGATCGAGGAGCCCCGCCCATGACCACCGCCGCGACCCGCCGGAGCGATCGCCGTGTCTCCCCCGTCTTCCTCGGCATCGCGGCGATCATGGCGGTCACCGGCTGGGCGGTCTGGACGGCCTTCTCGCCCAACCCGGGCCTCGCGGTGTTCCTCTTCGTCACGTCCGCGTGGATCGTCTCGCTCTGCCTCCACGAGTACGCGCATGCCCGCACGGCGCTCCACGGCGGCGACATCACGATCGGGGCCAAGGGCTATCTGACGCTCAACCCGCTCAAGTACACGCACGCCGTACTGAGCATCGTGCTCCCGGTGCTCTTCGTGATCATGGGTGGCATCGGGCTGCCGGGCGGCGCGGTCTTCATCGAGCGGCACCGCATCAAGGGCCGCTGGAAGCACAGCCTGATCTCGGCCGCAGGCCCGCTGACCAACGTCGCGTTCGCCGTCGTGTGCACGGCGCCGTTCTGGCTGGGCGCACTCGACGGCGTGCCCATGGCCTTCCGCTTCGCCCTGGCCTTTCTGGCGCTGCTCCAGGTGACGGCGGCGATCCTCAATCTGCTGCCCGTCCCGGGGCTGGACGGGTACGGGGTGATCGAGCCGTGGCTGTCGTACGGGATCCGGCGTCAGGTGGAACCGATCGCACCGTACGGACTGATCGGCGTCTTCGCCCTGCTGTTCTTCGTGCCGGGTGTCAACGAAGCCTTCTTCGACGGCATCCGTGCCGTCATGGACGGCCTCGGCGTGGACTGGAACGACGCCGCCTGCGGTCAGAACCTGTACCGCTTCTGGACCGGGCGCAACCCCGTCTGCGAGGCGGCGATGGGCCACTGAGGGCCCGGCCCGGTGTCCCTGGCGGATCCCCGCCGCCCCGGCCTGTCGGCGCGCGACGTCAAAGGCACGTCTCCCCTGCCCCGCCGGTGACCTGGGGCACAGCCCTCGGGCCGTATCTTTCGGGGACTGCCGGCCGGGCAGGATCCGCACGAGGCAACCGGCCCCCGCGCGGGCGGCTCGGCCGTAGCCGTCGCCTCAGGCGCCGCGTGCCGCCTTCCCCCGGCGGATGTAGTAGATCGCCATGTTCGACGAGACACCGGCCAGCAGTACCCAGACGATCCCCATCCAGCTGCCCTGTACGAAGGACACGACCGCCGCGGCGACGGCCAGGGCGCAGATCACAAGGGCGTAGAGGGCGAGGCGGGGCATGGGGGTCGGCTCCTGTCCGGTCACTGATGGTGCGGTCCAGTGTCCCCCATGCCCGTGCCGCGGCGTACGAGGGCCGACGGTCCGCGTCGGACAGCGCTGAGGGGTCCGCTGCGAACGACCGTCACGGGTCCGTGCCACGACGGTCAGACGTCGGTGACGCGCAGACCGGCGTGCGCCTTGTAGCGGCGGTTGACCGAGATCAGATTGGCGACCAGCGATTCCACCTGGTGCGCATTCCTCAGCCGGCCCGCGAAGACTCCCCGCATGCCGGGGATACGACCGGCGAGTGCCTGCACGATGTCGGTGTCGGCGCGCGTCTCGCCCAGGACCATCACATCGGTGTCGATCTCCTCGATCGACTCGTCCTGCAGCAGCACGGCCGAGAGGTGGTGGAAGGCGGCGGTGACGCGGGACTCGGGCAGCAGGGCGGCGGCCTGCTCGGCGGCGCTGCCCTCCTCCGGCTTCAGCGCGTAGGCGCCCTTCTTGTCGAAGCCGAGCGGGTTCACACAGTCGACGACGAGCTTCCCGGCGAGTTCGCCGCGCAGCGCCTCCAGGGTCTTGGCGTGACCGTCCCACGGCACGGCGACGATCACGACGTCGCTGCGCCGCGCGCACTCGGCGTTCTCGGCTCCCTCGACACCGAGGCCCAGCTCGGACGCCGCGGTCTCGGCGCGCTCGGCGACGCGGGAGCCGATGATCACCTTCTGTCCGGCACGGGCAAGCCGGTAGGCGAGGCCGCGGCCCTGGTCACCGGTGCCTCCGAGGACGCCGACGACGAGACCGGCCACATCGGGAAGCTCCCAGGGGTCCTTCGCGGCGGGCTTGGTGGCGGCGGCGTTGTCTTGAGAAGTCATGTCCCGACCTTACTTCCAGGGCTACTCACAGGTAGGGCGCCGGGGCCCCGGCCCTTACGAGTGGGCTTCTGCGGACCCGCCCCCGCGGCCCCCGCCCGTGCGGCAGGATGCGGGCCCATGGATGCCGTACGCGTCGCACTGCTGCGAGAGGTCCTGGACGGGACCGCATGGCCCGACGCGGCCCGTCGGTTCGCGGGAGCGCTGCGTTCGTCCGTCGTACCGCAGGGCGGCGGGCTGCTGCTGGTCGGGACGGCGGAGTACGAGCCGTGGCATCTGGCCGCGCATCTGGTGGACGAGGCCGCGTGGTCGGGGCAGCCCGAGCTGGCTCCCACCCTGGTGCGGCACGAGGTGCGGTCCGGGGACCCGGCTCATCTGGCGGTCGGGCTGGGCCGTATCGAAGCGGCCGGGCGGGGCGAGACACTGCTCGTGGTGGCACCACGGCGTCCCGACGCGGGACTGCTCGAACGGGTGCACGATGCGCGCCGCTCCGGCGCGACGGTGCTGTCGCTGGACGGCGGGGACCCGGATGTGCACGGCATCGCGCATGAGGCGCTGACAGTGACCGGGGCGGCCGGGATCGACATCGACACGGTGCAGCACCTGGTCAGCGCAGCCGCCGGGGAGAACGTCCCGCCGCCGTCGCCGAGCGGTTTCCGCCGCTTCCGGGACGGGCTGTCCCGTCTTGCCGACCGCCTCACCGCCCCGCCCCCGCCCCGCTGGTAAACCGGTTGCCCCGCCGGTACCGGGCGCGGAGCATGTCGGTCCGTGGCATCACGCATCCGCGCGCTCCTTCCCGATCTCTCCCCCTGGCGGTCCTCCCGGGACTTCCGCCTGCTGTGGGTCCAGGGTCTCGTCACCTACTTCAGCAGCTTCATGGCGATGGTGGCGCTGCCTCTTCAGATCAAGGAACTGACCGGCTCCCCGCTCGCCGTGGGTGCGATGGGCGCCGTGGAGCTGGTGCCCCTCGTCGTCTTCGGGCTCTACGGCGGCGCGCTCGCCGACGCCGTGGACCGGCGCAAGGTCATCCTGTGCACCGAGGCAGGGCTGGGGGTGCTGGCCCTCGTCCTGCTGGTGAACGCGCTTCTGCCGTCCCCGCTGCTCTGGCCGCTCTACCTGGTCGCGGGCGGGGTCTCGGCCCTCGCCGGGCTGCAGCGGCCCGCGCTCGACTCGCTGCTGGCCAGGATCGTGCCGCACGAGCAGCAGACCGCCGCTGCCGCCCTCAATCAGCTGCGCTGGCAGTTCGGCGCGATCGTGGGACCCGCGCTGGCGGGTCTGCTGGTGGCGTTCACGGGTCACGCCCCTGCGTACGCGATCACCATGGGCGGCTTCTGCGTTTCCGTGCTGCTCTGTCTGCGGCTCGCCCCGGCGCCGCCCACGCTCGACGCGGACAGGCCGTCGCTGCGGAGTGTCGCGGAAGGGGCGCGGTATGCGTGGAGCCGGCCGGTGCTGCTCGGCACGTACGCCGTCGACCTGGCCGCGATGTTCTTCGCCTTCCCCAACACGATCTTCCCGTTCCTCGCGGACGAGCTGGACGCCCAGTGGTCGCTCGGGCTGATGTACGCGGCGGGGGCCGTCGGCTCGATCGTGCTGGGCCTCACGAGTGGCTGGACCTCGCGGATCCGGCGGCACGGGCTTCTGGTCGTCCTCGGTGCGGCCGGCTGGGGGGCGGCCATCGCCGCGGCGGGCTGGTTCTCGAGCGTCCCGCTGGTGCTGCTCTGCCTGGCACTGGCCGGTGCGGGTGACACGCTCAGCGGTCTGGGCCGCTCCACGATCTGGAACCAGACCATCCCCGAGGAGCTGCGCGGCAGGCTGGCGGGGATCGAGGTGCTCTCGTACAGCGTGGGCCCGCAGCTGGGCCAGGTCCGTGCGGGGGCGATGGCCGGATGGACGGGCACCCGCCCCGCGTTCTGGAGCGGCGGTCT
Organism: Streptomyces sp. NPDC043861; assembly: GCF_056435905.1. Taxonomy (NCBI): domain Bacteria; kingdom Bacillati; phylum Actinomycetota; class Actinomycetes; order Kitasatosporales; family Streptomycetaceae; genus Streptomyces; species Streptomyces sp. NPDC043861. The sequence continues at coordinate 46,270 of NZ_JBWKDP010000002.1, forward strand.
GGCCTGCCTGGCTTCGGTGGGGCTGCTGGCCGCGGTGCTCCCGAAGCTCCTCACCTACGACGCGAGCACCGATGAGGACGCCCGGCGCCGCCGCATCCAGAAGGAGCAGGAGGTGGCGGCGACGGAAACGGCGAAGGCCGGGGCCACGCGCGGGACCGGGGCGAAGCCGTGAGCGAGCGGCGGGCAGGCGATCAGCCGGCGGTGTCCTCGCCCCGGGGGGCGTCGTGCCACCGGGGGTCGGTCTCCCACTCGAGGTTGCGCTCGCGGGCGGTCTCCATCGCGTGCTCGGCCTCCGCACGTGTGGCATAGGGCCCGAAGCGGTCCTTGGAAGGGCACTCGGGGCCCTCTTCGACCTTCTTGTGCTGCAGGCAGTAGTACCACTCGCCCGGCTTGCCCACCGTGCGCTTCTTGAACAGGGCCATCGTCGGCTCCTTCCTCTGACGCCATGCTGCCCCAGGACCGTCCCCCTACGCCTGGCGGCGGCGGGACCCCCGGCCGCGCCCGGCGGGGTGGGACGGCCCCCGGATAGACTCGCCGGCATGTCTGGCCAGTCGCTGCTCGTACCAGGGAAGCTCTCTCCCACCCGCTCCGTACCCGGAAACATCCGGCGCCCCGAGTATGTCGGGAAGCCCGCGCCGACGCCTTACACCGGGCCGGAGATCCAGGATGCCGAAACGATCGAGCGCATGCGCATCGCCGGCCGTATCGCCGCGCAGGCGATGGCGGAGGCCGCGAAGCTCATCGCGCCCGGGGTCACCACGGACGAACTGGACCGTGTCGCGCACGACTTCATGTGCGACCACGGGGCCTATCCGTCGACGCTCGGCTACCGCGGCTTCCCGAAGTCGCTGTGCTCCTCGATCAACGAGGTCATCTGCCACGGGATCCCCGACTCGACGGTGCTGCGCGACGGCGACATCGTGAACCTGGACGTCACCGCGTACATCCACGGCGTGCACGGTGACAACAACGCCACCTACCTCTGCGGCGACGTGGACGAGGAGTCGAGGCTTCTGGTCGAGCGGACGCAGGAGTCGCTCAACCGGGCCATCAAGGCGGTCAGGCCGGGCCGCCAGATCAACATCATCGGACGGGTCATCGAGTCGTACGCGAAGCGCTTCCGCTACGGCGTCGTCCGTGACTTCACCGGGCACGGCATCAACTCCTCGTTCCACTCGGGGCTGATCGTCCCGCACTACGACAGCCCGCACGCGACCACCGTCATCCAGCCCGGCATGACCTTCACGATCGAGCCGATGCTGACGCTCGGGACGCACGAGTACGACATGTGGGACGACGGCTGGACCGTGGTGACGAAGGACCGGAAGAGGACCGCGCAGTTCGAGCACACCCTGGTCGTGACCGACACCGGGGCGGAAATTCTCACGTTGCCCTGACCCGTAAGAGGGGTAGCGTTCTTACCGACAGGACGTCGGGAACCTGTTGACTTAGGTAAGCCTAAGCAGGAGGATCCTAACCGGTTCCCGTCCCCATCGGTCCCCGGAGGTCCGCCTTGGACACGCCCTTCTCGACCCTGATCCGTGTTGCGTCGCACGAACAGCACACCGAGGCGGAGACCTCCACCTTCATGAGCGACCTCCTCGGCGGCAGGCTGGGCGTCGACGCGTACACGCGCTACACGGAGCAGCTGTGGTTCGTGTACCGCGCGCTGGAGGGCGCGGCCGAAGCCCTGAAGGACGACCCGGTCGCCGGCCCCTTCATACAGCGGGAGCTGTTCCGGACGGCCGAGCTGGAGCGGGATCTCGCGCATCTGCGCGGCGCGGGCTGGCAGGAGGGGCTGACACCGCTGCCCGCCACCGCCGCGTACGCCGCCCGGGTCGACGAATGCGCCCGCGTCTGGTCGGCGGGCTATGTCGCCCACCACTACACCCGCTATCTCGGGGACCTCTCCGGCGGCCAGATCATCCGCGACAAGGCGGAGCGCACCTGGGGCTTCGACCGCAAGGGCGACGGCGTGCGCTTCTACGTCTTCGAGGAGATCGGCAACCCGGCCGCTTTCAAGCGGGGTTACCGGGAGCTGCTCGACCGGGTCGACGCCGATGACCTGGAGAAGCAGCGGATCATCGACGAATGCAAGCGGGCGTTCGACTTCAACGGGGCGGTGTTCCGGGAGCTCGGGGCGGAGTTCCCGTTGACCGCGTGAGCGGGCCGCCGACGCCGACGTGCCGGCACCGCGATCCGGCGCCGATCCGGGCCGGCGGCCCGGATCGCCCGGCTCAGCCCGTGAGACCGGGCACGGTGACGGCGTGCGGAAGGCGGGACGGTGTCGCCGCGCGCCGCAGCGGCGCTATCCGGGCGCCTGAGCCGGACTCCGGGGCGCTGCCCGACCCGCATGGTGCCGCCGGTTCGGCCGCGGGCACCGCGAGACGTACCCGCCCACCGATCTCCACGACACCGTCGGGGCCGGGGGCGGTCAGGATCTGCGAGCCCCGGCCCTGGGTGATGTTCAGGGCGCGGCCGAGGCGGGCGGTCAGCAGCAGCGCCGCCGCGCCCGTCGCCTCGTCCTCCACGATGTTGTCGTCGCGCCTGGGAAAGGCCCTCGCCCGCACGCGTCCGGCCGCTTCGTCCTCCCACGCCCAGGCGTAGAGCCAGCCCTCACCGGGCGGCGGGGCGGGCAGAGCGTCGACCTCGGCGGCCGAGCCGTACTGCTCGAGCCGGCGCGGCGGTGCCCACTCGGCGCGCGCGGTGATCCAGGTGAACTCGCCGTCGTCGCGCGCCCACACCTCGCCCGCGGGAGGATTGACGGCCTCCAGGTCCAGCAGCCAGGCGACACCGACGAGCGGATGGCCGGCGAAGGGCAGCCGCAGCCCCGGGGTGTAGATGTCCACGACACCGCGCTCGGGGTCGTCGACGAACACGGTCTCGCTGAAGCCGAGCTCGGCGGCGAGCGCCTGCCGGGACGCCCGGTCCGGCCAGCGGCGCGGATCGCGTACGACACCAAGGCTGTTGCCGAACCGGCCGTCGCCGGCGCAGAAGACCTGGAGCACGTCGAGTTCGTTCACCCCGGCATTGAAGCACCCCCGACATCGTCGTGGGACGGCCGCCGCCCGCGGCCGGGGGGCGGCCGGGGCGACGGTCGTCACACCAAGGGGTCAGGGGCGAGCGGTCGCACGACGGCGCACGGCGTGGACGACGCCCGTCCCGGCCACGGCGAGGGCGCCGGATGCGCCCAGGAGGGCGCCGGCCGGGATGTCCGCCCCGGTGGCGGCGAGATTGCCCGAGCCGTCGGCCGCGAGGCCCCCGACCGTGCCGCCGCCGGTCGTGGAACCGCCCGAGGCGCCGCCCCCGGTCGTCGAACCGCCGGAGGTCGTGGGCAGTTCGGCGTCCGCGTCGAGGGTGAGCGCGACCGTCACCGGGTCGACGGCCGTACCCGGCTTGTAGAACTCCTCACCGTTCGGGCCCACGAACTGCGCGGCGCCGTCCTTGGTGAGGGCGGCCGGGACCTTCTCGAGGGTGACAACGCCGTTCCTGGCCGAATAGTCGGCCCCGGAGAGGTCGAGGCCGGCGAACTTCACGTTCTCGGTGGTGCCTTTGGCCGTGGTGATGTCCGCGACGAGGGTGCCGGACCTGCCGGAGGCCCGGACCTTCACATCGCTGATGGTCCAGTCGATGTGGTGTGCGGCGCACTCGAACCGGACGCTGCCGCCGAAGCCCGCATCGGCCTTGCGTGCGGCCGGGTCCAGCTCCGCCGCGCGCAGGGGGAAGTCGTAGGCCGTACCGTTCTTCTCGGCACCGCCCTTCGCGGTGACCGTCCCGCCGCAGGTGTCGTCGACATAGGTACGCCAGGATTCCTTGACGCCCCAGGTCAGTCTGCCGCCGAGGGCCTTGCCGGGGGTGCCGGTCGCCGGTGACGAGGTGCCCGCGGTCGGCTTCACCGTCGGCCCGGTGGTGGGCTTGCCGGTCGGCTTGGCGGTGGGCTTCGTCGTCGGCCGGGGCGCCGTCGGATTCGGCGAGGGGCTGCCGGGGGTCACCGCCTTGACGGTGAGCGTGGCCGGGTCGAGTGGGGCCCCCTCCTTGTAGAAGCCCGCGAAGGCGTCCGCGCCGCCCTTCGTCAGCTTGGCCGGGATGTCCTTGAAGACCATGGCGCCGCCCGCGCCCTGCCCCGGTCTCACTCCGGTCATGTCCAGTGCGGCGACCGCAAGGTCGTTGCTGGTCTCGAAGGTTCCGTCCTGCTTCCTGGAGACGACGTCCGCGGTGATCTCTCCGGTGGGCGCGGCGGTGCCCTTGGTGGTGAGCCTCAGATCGGAGAGTCTGATGTCCAGGACGCCCTCGTGGGCCGTGAAGTGCACGCTCCCCTTGAAGGCGTTGGCGGTGGCGTGCGTTCCCATGTCATAGGTGCCCCTGCCGTCCACAAACGTGAACACACCGTTGCCCGGCGCCTGCTTGGCTCCATCGGCCGTGGTGATCCTTCCGTGCGCGACGGGCGAGGCGAGGTAGGCGCGGAAGGACTCCTTGAAGCCCCACTCCAGCGTGCCGTCCTTCAGTTCCACCCCCGGTGCGCCGGGCACGGCCGCGGGGGCTCTGTCCGCCGCGAGCGCGGGTAGCGCGAAGGCGGCGGCGCCGAGGGCGGCGGCCGTGGCGACTGCGGAGACGAGCGCCATGGGGCGCCGGATGACTGTGGCTGGCATGGTCGGTGTTCCCCTCGAAGAGATTCGCGGTGATCAGTCGGTGGTGCTGGTGGAGGCGCTGCGCCGGCGGAGGGCGTACACGGCGGTCGCGGCGGCGACGAGTGCGCCGGCTCCGATCGCGGCGTAGGTGCCGGGGCCGGAGGAAGGTCCGTAGGAGGAGGCCGTGGATGCCGTCGGGGCGGACGTCGCGGCCGACGGCCGCGCCACGGCGGACGGGGAGGCGCCACTGCCGAGGTCGGGCAGAGCGGGCAGCTGTGCCTCCGGGGCCACGGCGACGGAGAGCGAGACCGGGTCCATCGGGGTGCCGGGCCGGTACATCCCGCCGAACGTCCGGGCGCCGTCCGCGGTCAGCGTGGTGGGAGCCTCCGTGACGGTGGCCAGGCCGCCCTTCGGGGTGAAGTCCTTTGCAGGGAAGGTGACGAGGGGTACGGCTCTTTCGGTCCTGCCGCTCCTGGTGACATCGGCGCTGAGGGCACCGCTGCCGTTCCGCACGGCGACGGTGACCCTCCCGAGCGCCAGATCGAGACGGGTGCCGGTGAAGCGGACCGTGCCGGCGAAGTCCGCGTCGAGGGTCTGCCTCCGCTGGTCGTACGTCCCCTTCCCGTGCCGGAAGCGGAAGAGTGCGCCGCCGTCCTGGGCGCCGCCACCGAGGACCCAGCCGCCCTTGGCGATGGGGCCCGTGACGTACTCGCGGAAGGTGCGGCGCACTCCCCAGTCGACGGCTGCGTCCCTGAAGGTGCCCGCAGGCAGTGTCGCCGGGCCGGACGGCTCCGGGCTCTGCTTCGGCCGGGAGGGCGCCGGCCGCGCCGCGGACCGTACGTCCACGGAGAGGTTCACGGTGTCGAGCGGTGTGCCCGCCGTGTAGTACCCGGCGAAGGCGGCGGCTCCCCGCGAGGTGAGGGTGGCTGGGATGCCGGTGAGCCCGACGGTGCTGCCGCCGCCCTTCATGTCCACACCGGAGAGGTCCAGCGAGGCGAGCGGCACCCGGGAAGAGGTGGTGACCCTGCCCGTGCTTCCGGCCCTGCTGGTCATGTCGGCGTAGAGGGTGCCGCTGCCGCCGCCGATGCGGACGGTCGGGTGGCTGATGGTGAGGTCGAGTTCGTGCGTACCGTCCGCTCTGCGGTGGCCGACGAAGTGGACGCCACCGGAGAACCGGGATTCGAACACGCCACTGTCGGGATCGTACGAGCCCTTGGCGGAGTGGAACCGGAACCGGCTGTCACCGGTGGTGGCCGCCCCGCCCGTGAGATTCCAGCCGCCCTGGGCGATGGGGCCGGTGACGTAGGCCTGGAAGGAGGATTTGATCCCCCAGTCGAGCCGGCCGCCGTGGACCGTGCGGCTCTCGGCGTGCGCGACGGCGGCGGGGAGCAACGCTCCCAGGACGGCCCCGAGCATCGCGACGGCGAGCGCACGGACCGGTCCGGACGGCAGCATCAGAAACCCCTCCGAGGGCTGGCCAGCAAGGTAAGGCTAACCTAAGCTAACCCCAGCCCACGCCGGAAGCCCCACGCACGTCACGAATCCCGGAATCCGGCAGACGCACCATCAACTTCGTTTCAGCACAGCGGAGTTGAACGCATTGACCGTTGACGGTTCGACAGGACGGAGCCTTTCGGTGCGTAGATCCCGCCTCGCGGGTGCGCTGGTGTCGGCGCTCACCCTCACCCTGGCCGCGACCGGTTGCGGCGGGGGTGCCCGACCCGCCGGCACCCACGCCGGTCCGGCCGTCACCGCCGCTGCCGACCGGGTCGAGCCGCTCACCGCCGCACCGGATCCGGAGCTTCCCGTGACGGTCCGCTCCGCGGACGGCACAAGGGTCACGGTCGAGTCGGCCGACCGGATCGTGCCGCTCACCGGTTCACTGAACGAGATCGTCTTCACGCTCGGGCTCGGCAGCCGTGTGGTGGCCCGGGACATCACTGCCACATTCGAACAGGCCGCGGACCTGCCGGTGGTGACACGCGCGCACGACGTCTCGGCGGAGAACGTGCTGTCGCTGAAGCCGACGGTCGTCCTCGCGGACACGTCCAGCGGATCCGCGGAGGCCGTGCAGCAGATCCGTGACGCAGGCGTTCCGCTCGTCGTGGTGAAGCCCGCGAAGAGCCTTGCGGACGTCGGGACCCGGATCGACGCGGTCGCGGCCGCGCTGGGCGTGAAGTCGGCCGGAGATACGCTCCGGGCCCGGACGCAGCAACGGATCGACGCCGTGCGGAAGGACGTTCCGGCACCGCAGGACAGCGGCGGGAAACCACGTGTCGCCTTCCTCTATCTGCGCGGCTCGGCGGCCGTGTATCTGCTGGGCGGAGCCGAGTCCGGGGCGAGTTCGCTGCTGGAGGCGGCCGGAGCCGTGGACGCCGGCAAGGACTCCGGCCTGACGAAGGACTTCACCCCCCTCACCAGCGAGGCCCTCGCCAAGGCCGCACCCGACGCCGTGCTCGTCATGAGCAAGGGCCTCGACTCGGTGGGCGGCATCGACGGACTCGTCAGGATCCCCGGCGTCGCACAGACGCCGGCGGGAATGGACCGCAGGGTCGTCTCGATCCCCGACGGTGTGCTGCTGGGCTACGGGCCGCGTACCGACCAGGTGCTCAAGTCCCTGGTCGGACAGCTCTACGCGGACGGGACATGACGATGTCCGCACCCCACGCGGAACCGGCCCCACCGGTGAGCACCGCGAACACCACGAACACCGCGAACACCGCGAACAGGGAGGAGTCCCCCGTACCTGCACCGGCGCCGCTTGACGCACGGCGGAGGCGCGGGGGCTCGTACGTCCTCACCGCCTCCCTCGTCGGCGCGTTGCTGGTGCTGTGCCTGCTGTCCGCCGGACTCGGCGCGTACCACCTTCCCCTCGGCGACGTCCTCACCTCCGTCCAGCACCGCACCGGGCTCGGCGGGCATGCGCTGGAGCGCGCCGCCGAGGGCGTCCTGTGGAACATCCGGCTGCCCCGCGTCGTACTCGCGCTGCTCGTCGGTGCGTCGCTGGGCTGCTCCGGGGCCCTGATGCAGGGGGTGTTCGGCAATCCCCTGGCCGAGCCGGGCGTCATCGGAATCTCGGCGGGCGCGGCCGCGGGGGCCGTCGGTGCGATCGCGCTCGGGCTGGGTTTCGCCGGGAACTGGACGGTGACGGTGTGCGCGTTCCTCTCGGGCCTGGCCACCGTGTCCCTGGTGTATGCGATGTCGCGATCCGGCGGCCGTACGGAAGTGGTGACCCTGATCCTGACGGGTATCGCGGTGAACGCCTTCGCCGGAGCCCTGATCGGCCTGTTCATCTTCTTCGCCGACAACGCCCAGATCACCCAGATCACCTTCTGGCAGCTGGGCTCGCTCGCACAGGCGACCTGGCCCAAGGTGCTGGCGGTGCTTCCGTGCGCGGTCGTCGGCCTGGTGCTGGCACCGCTGTACGCACGGCAGTTGGATCTCCTCGCACTCGGCGAGCGGCCGGCCCGTCACCTCGGGGTGCGGGTGGAGCGGCTTCGCGTCGCAATGATCCTGGTGGTGGCGCTGCTGACGGCGGCTGCGGTCGCCGTGGCGGGCATCGTCTCCTTCGTGGGCCTGCTCGTCCCCCATCTGCTCCGCATGGCGAACGGGCCGGGCCACCGCTTCCTGGTCCCGGGCAGTGCGCTCGGCGGGGCGGTGGTCCTGGTGGCGGGTGATCTCGCGGCGCGCACGGCGGCGGCCCCGGCCGAGCTCCCGCTCGGCGTGCTGACGGCTCTCTTCGGCAGCCCGTTCTTCTTCCTCCTGCTGCGACGTACACGGCGCAGACAGGGCGGCTGGGCCTGATGTCCCCGCCCCGCACGCAACTGTCCGCCCCTTCCGAAGTCCGTGGCCGAGGTGGTCGCACATGATCGGATCGCTGTTCTCCCGGCAGCGGCGGGAACTTCCCACCCCGCCCTCCTCCGGGGACCTGCTGCTGGACGTACAGGGCCTGTTCATCCGGCTCGGGGAGCACGAGGTGCTGCGCGGCGTCGAACTGACCGCCTGCGCCGGGGAGGTGCTCGCACTCGTCGGGCCGAACGGCTCCGGGAAGTCGACCCTGCTCGCCGCAGGTGCCGCGGACCTCACCCCGGCAGCCGGCGAGGTCCGGATCTGCGGGCGGCCCGCGTGCGAGTGGTCCGCGCCGGGACTCGCCCTGCGCCGCGCCGTACTGCCGCAGTCCGCCGCGCTCTCGTTCCCGTTCCCCGTCGAGGAGGTCGTACGGATGGGCCGGGCCCCCTGGGCGGGCACACCGCGCGAGGACGAGGACGATGCGGCCGTCGCCGAAGCCATGGCGGCGACGGAGGTGACCGCGTTCGCGAGGCGGCCGTTCGCCGCGCTTTCGGGCGGCGAACGGGCCCGTGTCGCGCTCGCACGCGTACTCGCCCAGCAAGCGCCTCTGCTGCTGCTCGACGAGCCGACCGCCGCGCTGGATCTCCGCCATCAGGAACTGGTGCTGCGGGTCTGCCGAGGACGTGCTGCGGCGGGCGACGCGGTAGTGGTCGTCCTGCACGACCTCGGTCTCGCCGCGGCGTACGCGGACCGGATCGCGGTACTCCATCGCGGAGGTGTCGTCGCCGAAGGGACCCCGGACCGGGTGCTGCGCGACGACCTTCTCAGCGAGGTCTACCGGCAGCCGGTCGAAGTGCTGCCCCACCCGCGGACCGGGGCCCCGCTCGTCGTCCCCAGACGGGACACGGAGCGAGATTTGACCCGCACTTGACCGGCCCGAGGGGCGTCCATGGCGCTCCTGTGACCGGGCCGTTTCCGCACCCGGATCGTGAGAGACGAATCACTGGACGCCGGGGTTTCGGTCAGGTAAGCCTCGGTTAAGTTAGGTCCGCCTCACCCCCTGTCCCACCTTGTCCCGCCCACTCGTGGAGCCTGTATGCGACCCGTCCGCCTCACCGTCGTCACCGCCGTCGCCGCCGTGACCGCTCTGACCGCCGTCACGGGCTGCGCCGAGAAAAGCGATGCCAAGGGCGGGGACGGCGCCGTCACCGTCACCGCGAAGGACGACACCTGCGAGGTCTCCAAGAAGGAGTTCCCGGCCGGGCACGTCCAGCTCGACATCGAGAACAAGGGCACCAAGGTCACCGAGGTCTACATCCTGTTCCCTGACGACCGCATCGTCAGCGAGCGCGAGAACATCGGCCCGGGCACCAAGGCCAGGCTCACCGCCGAGGTGAAGGCCGGTGACTACGAGATCGCCTGCAAGCCCGGCATGAAGGGCGAGGGCATCCGCCAGCAGGTGAAGGTGACCGGCGGCACGGCTGCCAAGCGGTCACCCGAGATGGACAAGGCGGTCGCCGAGTACCGCAAGTACGTGCAGCAGCAGGCCGACGAGACGCTGCCGAAGGTGAAGGTGTTCACCGACGCCGTGCGTGCCGGTGACATCGAGGCCGCCAAGAAGGCCTATGCCGACTCCCGTATCGGCTGGGAGCGCACGGAGCCGGTCGCCGAGTCCTTCGGCGACATCGACCCGAAGGTCGACCTCCGCGAGGACGGCGTGGCCGACCTGAAGAAGGGCGAGCAGTGGACCGGCTGGCACCGCCTGGAGAAGGCGCTGTGGCAGGACAAGAAGCTCGGTGCCGAGGAGAAGACGTTCGCGGACACCCTCGATGCTGACCTCGCTGACTGGGTGAAGCGCGTCGGCACCGCCGAGATCTCCCCGACGTCGATGGCCAACGGTGCCAAGGAACTCCTCGACGAGGTCGCCACCGGCAAGGTCACGGGCGAGGAGGAGCGCTACTCCCACACCGACCTGGTCGACTTCAAGGCGAACGTCGAGGGTGCGCAGAAGTCCTTCGAGCTGCTGAAGCCGGTCGCGGCCAAGAACGACCCGAAGCTGGTCGCCGAGCTGGACAAGCAGTTCGCGGCGATGAACGCGATGCTCGACAAGTACCGCGCCGACAAGAGCACCTACGTCTTCACCTCGTACGACAAGGTCACCGAGCCGCAGCGCAAGGAGCTGTCGGACGGTGTGAACGCCCTCGCGGAGCCGCTGTCGAAGCTCGCCGCCGCGGTCGTGAAGTGAAGGGCCGGGGGGACATGACGATGTCGGAAGGGTCCACCGAGGAAACCACGGCAGCCGCGGACAACGGAGCGGACACGGCCGCTCCGTCGCGGCGCACCCTGCTCGGCTGGGGAGGTGCCGGGCTCGCGCTCGGCGCCGCCGCGGCGGGCAGCGCGGTGGCCGTCACCCGCTCCGGGGACGAGACCGTCCCCGCCGCCATGAGCGGAGCCGCGGTGCCCTTCCACGGGAGGCACCAGGCGGGGATCGCGACCGCCGTGCAGGACCGGCTCCACTTCGCCTCGTTCGATGTGAAGACCGAGGACCGCGCGGAACTGATCCAGATGCTGAAGGACTGGACCAGGGCCGCCGAGCAGATGACCGCCGGACAGGCCGTCGGTGAGGGCGCGTACGGCGGCCTCGCCGAGGCCCCGCCGGACGACACGGGCGAGGCGCTCGGACTGAAACCGTCCCGGCTGACGCTCACCATCGGCTTCGGGCCGTCGTTGTTCGATGACCGCTTCGGCCTCAAGGGCCGCAGGCCCGCCGCGCTGGTCGACATGCCCAAGTTCGCCGGTGACAACCTCGACCCTGCGCGCAGCGAAGGCGACCTGTGCGTGCAGGCCTGCGCCGACGACCCCCAGGTCGCCGTGCACGCCATCCGCAACCTCGCCCGCATCGGATTCGGCAAGGTCGCCGTGCGCTGGTCGCAGCTCGGTTTCGGCAAGACGTCGTCGACCACGCCCGAAGAGCAGACGCCGCGCAACATGATGGGCTTCAAGGACGGCACCCGGAACATCTCGGGCACCGACCGGGCTGCTCTCGACAAGCACGTGTGGGTCTCCGAGAAGGACGGCCCCGCCTGGATGGCGGGCGGCTCCTACCTGGTGGCGCGACGGATCCGGATGAACGTCGAGGCCTGGGACCGTACGCCGCTGCAGGAGCAGGAGGACATCTTCGGCCGCGACAAGGGCGAAGGGGCTCCCGTCGGCAAGGCGAAGGAACGTGACGAACCGTTCCTGCCCGCGATGCTGCCGAACGCGCATGTGCGCCTGGCCCACCCGGACTCCACGGGCGGCGCGAAGCTGCTGCGGCGCGGCTACTCCTTCACCGACGGCACGGACGGGCTCGGCCGCCTCGACGCCGGCCTGTTCTTCATCGCCTACCAGCGGGACGTCGGCAAGGGGTTCATTCCGGTGCAGCGGAACCTCGCATCGGACGACCTCAACGAGTACATCCAGCACGTGGGTTCGGCGCTGTTCGCGGTCCCGCCGGGAGTCCGTGGCAAGGACGACTGGTGGGGCCGGGCGCTGTTCTCGTGACGCGCAGAGGGAGACGGACGTGTTCGGCAACTATCTGATCGGCCTGCGCGAGGGCCTCGAGGCCAGCCTGGTCGTCTGCATCCTCGTCGCGTACCTCGTGAAGACGGACCGCAGGGACGCCCTGAAACCGGTCTGGACCGGTATCGGGGTGGCCTGCGGGGTGTCGCTCGCATTCGGCGCGGCGCTCGAATTCGGCTCCCAGGAGCTGACCTTCGAGGCGCAGGAGCTGCTCGGCGGCTCGCTCTCGATCGTCGCCGTCGGCCTGGTCACCTGGATGGTCTTCTGGATGCGGCGCACCGCGCGGCACCTGAAGGCCGAACTCCACGGCAGGCTGGACGCTGCACTGCAGATGGGGACGGCGGCGCTGGTCGCGACGGCGTTCCTCGCCGTGGGCCGGGAAGGTCTGGAGACAGCCCTGTTCGTGTGGGCCTCGGTGCGTGCGACGACCGGTGAGAGCGCCTCGTCGGCGCCGCTCACCGGAGTGCTGCTCGGTATCGCGACGGCGATCGTGCTCGGCTGGCTGTTCTACCGGGGCGCCCTGAGGATCAATCTCGCGAAGTTCTTCACCTGGACCGGCGGAATGCTGGTCGTGGTGGCCGCCGGTGTGCTCGCGTACGGCGTCCACGATCTGCAGGAGGCCCGGTTCCTGGGCGGGCTCGGGAACAAGGCGTTCGACGTCACCACCGCCATTCCGCCGGACAGTTGGTACGGAACGGTGCTGAAGGGTGTGTTCAATTTCCAGCCCGACCCGACCGTCCTCCAGGTCACGGTGTGGGCGCTGTATCTGATCCCGGCACTTGCACTCTTCCTCGCCCCGGTAGGGTTCGGACGGTCAGTGGGGGTCGAGGAGCAGAAGGCAACCGATGAGCAGGCTGGGTCGGGCGGCGACGGGGCTCGCCGCGGTGACGGTGCTGTCGCTGACGGCAAGTGGGTGCGTGACGGTTCACGGCGAGCTGGAAGTCGTACCGGCAGCGACGAAGAGTGAGGCCGCACAGGCCCTGAAGGACTTCACCGACGCGTACAACAGGGCCGACAAGGCCTACGACCCGGCCCTCGACGCCGGCCGGGTCACGGGCGCACTCGGTGCGATCAACCAGGCGGGCCTGAAGGCACGCAGCGTCACGAGCCCGGGCGGCAATCCGCAGCACCGGCCGCTCGAGCTGACCGACGCGAAGTTCTACCTGCCGAAGAAGGCGGGCTGGCCGCGCTGGTTCCTGGCGGACACCGACAGCAACCGTGATGTCGACACCGGTCCGCAGGACTCCCGCTGGCTGGTGGTGTTCGTCAGGAACGGCAACGACCAGCTGTGGGAGGCCGCATATCTGGCCATCCTGTCCAAGGGCGAGGTGCCCGCGTTCCGTACGGACAAGGACGGCTGGGCGGAGCCGGCGGAGGCGGACTCGGCGACGACCGCCGTCGCACCGCGCGATCTGAGCGAGGAGTACGCCTCGTACCTGCAGACCGGCAAGCCGGCGCACTTCGCCGATGGTCCCGAGACGAGCGGGTGGCGGGCGGAACGCAAGCAGATCGAGCGGCGGCCGGGCCTTTCCACCCAGTTCGTCGACCAGCCGCTGGACACCGGGGACTTCGCGCCGCTCGGGCTGGTCACTCAGGACGGCGGGGCGCTGGTGTTCTTCACGATGCGCTACTTCGACCGGCAGACGGCGGCGCGGGGCTACCGGCCGAAGGTCAGCAATGACGTCCGGGCACTGATGGACGGGCAGGTGAAGAACACGCTGACGAAGGAGTGGATCACGAGCCAGGCGGTGCAGGTGGCACCACGCGGCGGATCGGGGCCGGCGGTGACTGTCCTGGGACGGCTGCAGGGTGTGACGTCGGCGGAGGGTTCGTAGCCCCGCACCGCCACAGCCGGGGGGCCGGCTGCGCGGCAGCCTATCCGGCGCACCTGAGGACAACCGCGCGTGCGACCCGCACCACCACAGCCCGTCCGGCACTCGAGGACGGGCACACGGGGCCACCCGACAGGGAACGGCACCACACAGCCCGTCCGGCACTCGAGGACGGGCACACGGGGCCACCCGACAGGGAACGGCACCACACAGCCCGTCCGCCGTTCCAGGACGTCCGCCATGGCGGACGGCGCACTACGTCAGCGGTGCAGCGGCCATGCCACCGAGTGGCGGTCGTGTCCGTCGCCCATCGCATCCGCGTGCTTCGCGCAGGCGTCGGCGAGCGCCTCGAGCAGGGTCAGCGGATCCGGCAGAGGATGCTCGGGTCCACGGACCCAGTCGACGGTCAGGTCGTCCGGGAGCCGTGCGGGTGGCACGAGTACATAGCTGCCCCGGCTGTGCCAGCGCAGCCCCGGGTGCTCGTCCATCGTCTCGGGATGACAGTCCAGCGCACAGGGCCACCACTCGTCCTCGTCCTCGGGCGTGCCACGGGTGGCGGTGAAGAAGAGCATCCGTTCCTCGCCGGACTCGGCGACGGGGCCGACGTCGACACCCTCCGCGAGCAGCCGCTCCAGGGCGGCACGGCCCGCTTCCAGCGGTACGTCGAGGACGTCGTGGACCATTCCGGTGGCCGTGATGAAGTTCGCTTCGGGCTGGTCGCCCGCCCAGCGCTCGACCGTGTCGTGGTCGTTCGTGGACTGGGTCTGCCAGGCGAAGGAGACGGGGTGCCGGGCAGGGGTGGGACAGCCGATGCGCTCGCACGAACAGCTGAAGCCGACCGGGTGCGCGGCAGGTGCGAGCGGCAGGCCGGCGGCGGCGGTGGCCAGCAGCAGGGCCTGGCGGTCGGCACCGTCGGCGGCGGCGTCCTCACGCGGACGCCTGCGCAGCCACTGCGGCAGCCGGTTCTCCCAGGACATCCTGTTCGCCGTGCCGCGGTAGCGGCCGATACCGTCGCCCATCTATCCCCTCACACCCCTGATTCGCCCCCGGCGGTCCCTGCCATCGTCCCACCATCGGGCGCGCCGGGTGGCCGCACCCCCCGATCGAGTGGCAACGCCCTCGGTCGGGCACGGGACGCCGGGCGGCCCGAGCGGCGGACCGAAGCCTTCAGCGGCGCGGGGCGAGGCCGTGGAGGGCGTACTCGACGACCTTGTCCGCGTACTCGTGGGTGAGCGGGAGCGTGCGCAGCAGCCAGCGGTGGGTGAGCGGGCCGGTGAAGAGTTCGAGGGCGGTCCGGAGATCGACGTCGGCGCGCACACGGCCGGCGTCCTGGGCGGCGCCCAGCCTGCGTACGTACAGCTGGAGCTGCGGTTCGAGCAGCTTCTCGACGAACGCGGCGCCGAGCTCGGGGTCGACGATGCCTTCGGCGGTGAGGGCACGGGCGGGGGCGTCGTAGTGGGGCGAGTTCAGCTCGTCCACGGTGGCGCGGAGCACGCCCTTGAGATCGGCTTCCAGATCGCCGGTGTCGGGGATCTCCGTCTCGCCCTGGGCGGCCTGCTCGCCGAGATCGAGGAAGGCCTCGAGGAGGACCGCCGCCTTGGACGGCCACCAGCGGTAGATGGTCTGCTTGCCGACACCGGCGCGGGCGGCGATGCCCTCGATGGTCGTCCTGGTGTAGCCGATCTCGCCGACGAGGGAGAGGGCTGCGTCGAAGATGGCGCGGCGGGAGCGTTCACTGCGGCGGGAGGGGTCGGGTGTCCTGGTCTCGGCCATGGATTCAATCTACCAGCGGCGCGACGATACGTATCGTCTTGGCCAGGTGAAGCAAAGATGTGATGAACCACCCGTTCGGATCACTGCGCGACCGGCTCCGTACAGCGCACCATGGCTGCACGCACAACCGTGCGTCGCTGCTCTGCCGTTCGTGAGGAGCCCGCATTGCCTCGTGACGCTAGACCCCGCCGCTACCTGATGTGCGCACCCACGCACTTCGAGGTGACGTACTCCATCAACCCATGGATGGACCCCGGCAAACCCGTGGATCTGCCGCTGGCGCTCGCCCAGTGGGAGACCCTGCGCGACCGCTACCGTGCACTCGGCCACACGGTGGAACTGCTGGACCCGCGACCCGACCTTCCGGACATGGTCTTCGCCGCGAACGGCGCGACCGTGGTGGACGGGCGGGTGCTCGGCGCCCGCTTCGCCCACCGTGAACGGGAGGCCGAGGCCGAGGCGCACCTGGAATGGTTCCGCACACACGGCTTCACGGAGATCCATGAGCCGTCGCACATCAACGAGGGCGAGGGCGACTTCGCGGTGACCTCGACCTATGTGCTGGCGGGGCGGGGATTCCGGTCGAGCCCGCTCTCGCACGACGAGGCGCAGGAGTTCTTCGGCCGCCCGGTGATCGGCCTGGAACTGGTGGACCCGCGCTACTACCACCTCGACACGGCGCTGTCCGTACTCGACGACGAGACGGACGAGATCATGTACTACCCCGGTGCCTTCTCACCGGGCAGCCGGGCGGTCCTCGCCCGGCTCTTCCCTGACGCGCTCATCGCCCGCGAGGCGGATGCGGCGGCACTGGGACTCAACGCGGTGAGCGACGGCCGTCATGTGCTGCTGCCGCAGGCGGCGGTGGGACTCTTCGGGCCGCTGCGGGCCAGGGGCTTCGAGCCGGTGGCGGTGGACCTCGGGGAACTGCTGAAGGGCGGAGGCAGCGTGAAGTGCTGCACGCAGGAGCTCCGCTCCTGACACACGGGGCCAGGAGTGCGGGGTACTCCTGGCCCACTGCCCGGGAGGTGGGCTGCTGCAGGATTGCGGCCCACCGTCCCCGAAGTCCGGTGCACCCGTCGTCGCGCCGGACCGGTGGGGTGTCCGGGAGGCCCACCGGCTCGCGACGCCCTGCACGGCTCACCCGGCCCCCGGCCGGGTGCGGCTCTGCGGAGCCAAGGTGAGTGCCTCCCACCGCCTTGCGGTGCTTCCCCTCCCCCTGGCGGGCCCGGGGAGACCGTGGGGTCGCCGGACGCCGCGAGCCTTCCCGGCAGACCTTTCCGGTCACCGCACCGGCTGCACAACCGCGCCCCGCATCGACGCGCCGGCCGGGCGTCGGCCCCGGGCCCGTCCGCGGCCTGCCCGCGCCCCCGTCCGTACGGCGGCCGTCCCGGCCGGCCGGCGCTGGTGCCGTGGCACCCGGCACCAGGCACCAGGCACCAGGCACGGCCTGCCCGAGCGCGCGCCTTCACCAGGCGCAGGGGCCGGGACTCCGAGGGGACTCCGGGAGCGCTCCGAGGGGGGTCAGTCCTCGGGGGGCCACTGCGCACCCCATCCCGTGTCGCGCGCCGCGCGATACAGGTCCCCGTGGCGTTTGGTGACGGTGGTGCGGTGGAGGGACTCGTCCCGGGAGCAGAGGTCCAGGAGGACCTGGCCCTTGCGGATCTGGGGTTTGCGGACCACCCGGGAAGGGGCCGGGCCGACCGGGAAGCGGCCGGCGGCGACGTAGCTGAACTTCTCGTCCTCGTAGGCCAGCGACCCGCCCTTCACCTGGCGGTGCAGTGACGAACGGCTGACCCGGGCCGCGAAGTGGCACCAGTCCGTGCCGGGAACGATCGGGCAGGCCGCGCTGTGCGGACACGGCGCGGCCACGCTCAGCCCCGCCGCGAGGAGACGGTCGCGGGCCTCGATGATGCGGCCGTAGCCGTCGGGGGTGCCCGGCTCGACGATCAGGACCGCCTGCCCCGCCGCAGCGGCCTGCTCGACGACCTCGGCACGGTCCGCGTCCGTGAGCTCCTTCAGGACGTACGAGACCGTGATCAGATCCGCCGGTTCCAGCTTCATCGCTGCGCCGATCCTGACCCGCCGCCACTGCGCACCCCGCAGCGCGGGCGAGTCCGAGGCCGCCGCCAGTTCGCGCCCCAGCGCGAGGGCGGGTTCGGCCCAGTCCAGCACGGTGGTGCGGTGGGCACCCTCGGGCCAGGCGTCGGCGACGGCCCAGCTCGCCGCGCCCGTACCGCCGCCGATGTCGGTGTGCGTGACGGGAACCCACCCGGGTGCCGCCGCCCGGAACGCGGCGAGAGCGGACCGCACCGCTTCGAAGGTCGCGGGCATCCGGTACGCGGCGTACGCGGCGACGTCCGCCCGGTCCCGCAGCACCGGGGCATCCGTGGGCGTGACCCCCCTGTAGCTGGCGATGAGCCGGTCCACCGCCTGGGCGACACGGCCTTGCGGCAGACCGTCGAGCAGACCCGCGAGAGCGGCCGGCAGCGTGACGGAGGGAGGGGTGGGAGGAGTGGCGTTCACCGGCGAATTCTAGTCCGTGCACCGCCGTCGGACGTGGGGCGGTCGAACCACTTTGCCCCTGGCACCAGTTGCTAGTCTGAGGCCCGTTGACCTAGTGCTGTGACCGGATAGGTTTGCCGGGAAGCTCGCGGCGTCCGGTGCGGTGCATCGCAAGGCGGAGTATCGCCCTCGTACTGGATGTACTCGGGTGATTCGACAACGCAGCGAGGTACCGTGCAGGGCGTCGCGAGCCGGTGAACCTATCCGGTCACAGCACTAGGGCGGGCTCATCGGGGGGACCATGGGACAGAAGGTCGTGCGCCTGGCCCTGGCGGCCGGAGTGGCCGTACTGGCGGTGCTGCTCCTGCTGGCCACCCTCGGCGGCGGAGGCAAGGGCGCCGAGGTCGACGGCGGCAAGGGCGGCAGACCGAAGGCCCCGGCACACGGCGCAGGACCGGCCACCAGGCTCACCGTCCCCGACGTCTACGACACCGCCAAGGGCTGGGAGCTCCCGGACGCCTCGCCCGACGTCGCCGTGGCCGGTGAGACCGGTCGGATCGCCTATCTGGTGCGGGCAGGGGACGACCGCTTCCAGCTGCGGACCCTCGACGCCGCGACCGGAAAGGCGGGCTGGTCGGGCCGTCCCTGGTCGGCGCTGGCCGGCCCCGACAACTTCCCCCGGCTGCTCTCCGTCACCAAGGACGAGCGGCAGTTCTTCGTGACCTGGTCGTTCGGGAAGGCCTGGCAGGCCACCCCCTCCGGCACCTTCGTCTCGCTCGACATCTACGACGCTCTCGACGGCGCGCGACGGCGCGTCGAGGTGCCCTGGCCCACCGCCCCGGCAGTCTCCGGCACCGGCCCGGGCATCCTCATCGGCACCGGCGGGGCGCGCAGCGCTGTCGTCGACCCGGTGAGCGGCAAGGTGACCGTGGTCGAGGCGAAGGATCTGCGCCATCCCAAGGGCTGCGGGACCTGTCGTGTGCTGACCGAGGTGCGCGGGCTCACCCCGAAGGGCCTGCTGATCAGCGGGGCCCGGGAGTTCTGGGTGCGCGGCGGCTGGTTCAGCCGGAACGTCGCCCCGGCCGGGGCCGACCGCGCCCACGGCGTACCGACGTCCGTCACCCCGGGCCAGGTGCTCGTCCGCTGGCAGAAGGCGAAGAAGACCAAGCGGGCCGCCACTCACGACATCTGGGCGGTGCACGACGTGACCACCGGAAAGGCACTGGTCTCGGCCGAGTGCCACAAGCCGGCGATCGAACCCGGCGACTATCCGCAGGCCGTCGTCTCCTCGGAGGGCCGGTACCTGGTCGCCGGGAATCTCGCCTTCGATCTGAAGGAACGGGCAGGGCGCTGCTTCGAGGAGGCGGACGGCACGCACCCCCTCACGCTGACGACGGTGACCGACGAGGGCCTGGCCTACGGGGCGGCGAACACCCGCAGCGCTGCGGAGGCCCTGGCCGGAGGCGGTGTGCCCCACGAGGTCGATCTGTCGACCGGCCGGCCCGATGAGCTCCCCCTCAACACCCGGCTGCCGGGTACCGAGGTCTCAGGAGCAGGGCTGTTCCGCTGGATGGACACGAAGGACCGGCTGCATCTGATCGGCTACGCGCGCACGGACTGAGCGGCGGGGCCGGCGGACGGTCCGGCATCGGGACCGTGGGCGGGGTCGTCGGTGCCCACGGCGGCGCGCCACGGCCGGCACAGGCCCACGAAGCAGGCCAGCGCGCCCAGCCCGCACACCAGCTGGACCACGGCCATCGGCACCGCAGTCGTCTCCCCCGCGATCCCGACGAGGGGGGAGGCGACGGCACCGATCAGAAATGCGGAGGTGCCCAGCAGGGCGGACGCCGAACCCGCGGCGTGCGGAGTGCGCATCAGCGCCTGGGCGTTGGTGTTGGGCATGGCCAGGCCCATGGCCGACATCAGCACGAAGAGACCTGCGGCGACCGGCGCGAGCCCGAGGTGTCCGAAGACTCCCGATGTCATCAGGAGCAGGGCCAGGGCGGCGAGGGCGATCACGCACAGGCCGAAGCCGAGCACCTTGTCCAGGCTGACCCGGCCCACCAGCACCTTGCCGTTGATCTGGCCGACCGCGACCAGGCCGACCGAGTTGAGCCCGAAGAGCAGGCTGAAGGTCTGCGGGGAGGCGCCGTAGATCTCCTGGACGACGAAGGGAGAGGCCGAGATGTACGCGAACAGCGCGGCGAAGGCGAGTGAGCCGGCCAGCATGTAGCCGGTGAAGACCCGGTCGCCGAGCAGCCCTCGCATGGTGCGCAGTGCCTCGCCGACGCCTCCGTTGTGCCGCCGCTCCTCCGGCAGGGTCTCGCGCAGCCACTTCCACACGACGAGAGTGAGCAGCAGACCGACCCCCGTCAGGACATGGAAGACACCGCGCCATTCCGTCACGCGGAGGATCTGGCCGCCGATCAGCGGCGCGATGATCGGGGCGGCCCCGGAGATGAGCATCAGCGTGGAGAAGAACCGGGCCATTTCCTCGCCGTCGTACAGATCACGGACGACCGCGCGGGCGATGACGATGCCGGCGGCTCCCGCGAGGCCCTGGAGCAGCCGGAAGGCGATGAGCAGTTCGGCGCTCGGCGCGAGGGCGCAGACCGCCGTCGCGACGACGTACATGACCATGCCGACGAGCAGGGGGCGACGGCGTCCCCACTTGTCGCTCATCGGTCCGACGACGAGCTGGCCGAGGGCCATGCCGGCGAGGCAGGCGGTGAGTGTGAGCTGGACGGTCGCCGCGGGCGCGCGGAGAGAGCCGGTGACCTCGGGGAGCGCCGGGAGGTACATGTCCATCGAGAGCGGGGGCAGTGCGGTCAGTCCGCCGAGCACGAGGGTGACGAGGAGACCGGCCCGGCGCGCGGATGCGCCGGAGGCCGGGGCCCGGTCGGCAGTGGATATGTGTCCTGGTGTGGTCCGACCGCTCTCCGGCATCAACAGCTCCTGTCCATGGGTCCGCTCACCTATGCTCTCAGCTTGCCCGGGGTGGTCGAGACCTTTCCGCCCGTCGCCCCGGGAGCCCGAGGACGCGGTTGCCCGTGGGGGGCGGACGCTCGACACGGTACGGGACCGCGTCGCCGTCCGCCCTCCCCCGGGAGCCGTACCGGAGGGCCGCTACACGGGCTCGAGGCCGGGGTGGCCCGCCTCGGTGACGAAGGACGCGGCCGTGGTGACGGGCGCGCCCGGGGTCGTGACGGCGGAGACGGTCCGGAAGTCGGCGCGCGCCTGCCGGGTGGTGAGCGTGACCGTCACATAGCCGCGGCGGCCGTTGCAGAACTTCAGGTGCGGATTGGCCCGGGTCAGGTTGTCCCAGTTCGCGGGCTTGTCGGCACCGTCCTTGCCGCTGCTGATGGAAGTCGCGACGAATTCGGTGCCGACGGTGCGGGACGCCGGATCGTCGAAGTCCTGCTTCAGGTCGAAGGCATGGCCGACATGGACGTCGCCGGTCAGGACGACAAGGTTGTCAATGCCCGCGGCCCGGGCGCCGTCGAGGATCCGCGCGCGGGATGCGGGGTAGCCGTCCCAGGCGTCCATGGAGAGCTTGAAGTCGGGGCGCGGGACGTCGCGCCGCCGGGCGAAGGTGACCTGCTGCGGGACGACGTTCCAGAGGGCGTACGACGTCCGCCAGCCGTCGAGCAGCCAGCGCTCCTGCGTCTCGCCGGTCATGGTGCGCGCCGGGTCCTCGGACTCCGGTCCCGGCGTCTGCCAGCCGTCGCCGTAGGCCTGGTCGGAGCGGTACTGACGGGTGTCGAGTACGTCGAACTGGGCGAGCCGGCCGAAGCGGAGGCGGCGGTAGAGGCGCATGTCCGGGCCCGCGGGCTGCTGGGGCCGGCGCAGCGGCTGGTTCTCCCAGTACGCGCGGTACGCGGCGGCGCGGCGGAGCAGGAATTCCTCCGGCGGGACATCGTTCTCGGGGATGTCGTCGGCGTAGTTGTTCTCGGTCTCGTGGTCGTCCCAGGTGACGACGAACGGGTGCGCCGCATGTGCAGCGGCCAGGTCGGGGTCGCTGCGGTAGAGCGCGTAGCGCAGCCGGTAGTCCTCGAGGGTGACGGTCTCGCGGTTGAAGTGTGCGGGCAGGCGCCGGTCGGTGTAGTTGCGGGCACCGCCGACGGCGTTGACCGCGTACTCGTAGAGGTAGTCGCCCAGGTGGAGGACGGCGTCGAGGTCCTCGTCGGCGAGGTGCCGGTACGCGGTGAAGTAGCCGTCGTGGTAGGCCTGGCAGGAGACGGCGGCGAGCTTCAGCTCGGAGACCGGTGCACCGGGGAGGGGCGCGGTGCGGGTGCGGCCGGTGGGGCTGATCCAGCTGCCTGCGCGGAAGCGGTAGTAGTAGGCACGTCCCGGGGCGAGGCCGGTGACGTCCACATGGACGCTGTGGTCGAACTCGTGGTGGGCGGTGACCTGTCCACGTCTGGCGATGCGGGCGAAGCGGTCGTCGTGGGCCACTTCCCACTTCACCGGGACACGGGCGTCGGGCAGTCCGCCGCCGGGCTCGTACGGGCGGGGCGCGAGCCGGGTCCACAGCAGTGCGGAGCCGGGCATCGGGTCCCCGGACGCGACGCCGAGGGTGAACGGATCCTGGTCGAGCTTGCCGGCGTCGAGCTCGGCCGCGCTCGCGGCACCGGTGGCCGGGAGGCCGGAGGCGAACGCGAGGGCGGCGGCGGCTCCCCCGACGGTGAGGAAACGGCGGCGGCCCACCTGACGGGCTGCCGCACGGAGTTCTGCCGAATACAGGCTTACGGGTGCCATGTGCCCCTCCCCTTACGGCTGTTGTCAGTCGTATTGGAGCCGGGGGCGAAGTCCCTGGGTTGTCGGGTGCACAACATCCGCGTGTCGGAAGGATGAGAACCCCGGTGGCGTACCTGCCGTACGCTGCGGGCCCATGGAGCCAGAGCGTAGAAGTGCCGTGGTCACGGGCGCGGGTTCGGGAATCGGCCGCAGTGTTGCGCTGACCCTGGCGGGCGCGGGCTGGTCGGTCGCACTGGCCGGGCGGCGGGCGGACGCGCTGGAGGAGACGGCGGCGATCGCCGTGTCGCGGGCGGGCGGGACGGACGCCCTGTGCGTCCCCACCGACGTCACCTCACCGGATGCCGTCACCTCCCTCTTCGCCGCCGCCCGCGAGCGCTTCGGCCGGGTGGACCTGCTGTTCAACAACGCGGGCACCTTCGGCCCGGGGGCCGTACCCGTCGAGGACCTCTCCTACGAGGCGTGGCGGTCGGTCGTGGACGTCAACCTGACCGGGTCGTTCCTGTGCGCCCAGGCCGCCTTCCGCACGATGAAGGAGCAGGACCCGCAGGGCGGCCGCATCATCAACAACGGGTCCGTCTCGGCCCATGTGCCCCGCCCGATGTCGGTCGCCTACACGGCGACCAAGCACGCCATGACCGGTCTGACGAAGTCCCTCTCCCTGGACGGGC
Source organism: Streptomyces sp. NPDC043861 (assembly GCF_056435905.1). NCBI lineage: Bacteria > Bacillati > Actinomycetota > Actinomycetes > Kitasatosporales > Streptomycetaceae > Streptomyces > Streptomyces sp. NPDC043861. Next base: position 69,784 of record NZ_JBWKDP010000002.1, read on the forward strand.
GCCCCTACCGGATCGCCTGCGGCCAGATCGACATCGGCAACGCGGAGACCGAGATGACGACCCGTATGCGGACGGGCACCCTCCAGGCCGACGGACACCTGGCGGTGGAGCCTGTGATGGACGCGGCGGACGTGGCGCGGACCGTGCTCCACATGGCGGAGCTGCCCCTGGAGGCGAACGTGCAGTTCGCGACGGTGATGGCGACGACGATGCCGTACATCGGCCGGGGCTGACCCCGCCCCGTGGCGGACACCTCCCCGGTCCGGAGGGGGGTGTGCCACGCCGGACGGGACGCCCGGGAACAGGTGCGGCGGATCTGGCGTTAACCGAGGCATGACAAGCAATCACGGCCGGCCAGAAGTTCTCCGTTACACGGCATTCTCCGGCGACCCCGAGGGCGGCAACCCCGCCGGTGTCGTACTCGACGCCACCGGGCTGGACGACGGCGACATGCTGGGGATCGCCGCCGAGTTGGGGTACTCGGAGTCCGCCTTCCTGACCGCACCGCCGGAGGGGCTCGGCGGCGAGGACGGCCGGGCCTACACCATCCGCTACTTCAGCCCCAAGGCCGAGGTGCCCTTCTGCGGGCATGCCACCGTCGCCACCGCCGTCGCCCTCGCCGAGCGCATCGGGCCGGGTGAGCTGGTGTTCGCGACCCCGGCCGGAACCGTGCCCGTGTCGGTGACCGAGGAGAACGGTGCGCTGCTGGCTACGCTGACCAGCGTCGAGCCGCATGTCGAGGACGTCGCGGGCGAGGACCTCGCCGAAGCGCTCGCCGCCCTCGACTGGCCGGCCTCCGACCTCGACCCGGCGCTGCCGCCCCGTATCGCCTTCGCCGGCGCCCGCCATCTCGTCGTCGCAGCGGCGTCCCGGGCCCGCCTCGCGGATCTCGCCTACGACTTCGCCCGCCTCGAAGCCCTGATGCACCGTCTGGACCTGACCACCGTGCAGCTGGTGTGGCGGGAGTCGGCCACCGTGTTCCACGTCCGCGACCCGTTCCCCGTCGGCGGTGTGGTCGAGGACCCGGCGACGGGCGCGGCGGCCGCCGCGTTCGGCGCCTACGCGCGCGAGCTCGGCCTGGTCCCCGAGGACACCGTCCTCACCCTCCACCAGGGCGAGGACCTCGGCCGTCCGGGCCGCCTCACCGTGACCCTGCGCGCGGGCGACGCCCGCGTCCGGGTCGGCGGTGCCGGAGCACGCATCGCCTGACGCGCCGGCCGGCCCCGGCTTCCGTGGCCCCGAGCCACGGGCGGGGCCGGCTGCCGGGGCCGGATCACGGCGACGGGATGGCCGTCGAAGCTCACCGCTTGTGCAGACAGCGCGGGGCCACGCCTCGGGCCGTCCGGAGTCCGCGGTCCGCGGCCGGGACGACGGTCTGCGCAACCGCAGCTCGGCCGCACCGCGGTCCACGCCGACGGCGGCCCGGTGGAGACGGTCACCACACCAGCGCCAGACGGTCACCACACCGGCGCCACCGGCCGCGACGACGTCGCTTCTCCCTTGCCACGTGTCCACCCGCCGGACAGCGGACCGCGGACCGACGGACCACGGTCCGCACGGAGCGGCGCGGGGGCGGGTGCCGCCCGGCCTCCCGGCCGCGCCCGCCGCCCCGGTTCGCGGACCGCACGGCACCTCCCGTGTCCCGGCGGACTATGCCTGCCTGGTGTCGAAGCGCGCGATCTTCCCGTTCTCCACGGTGAACCGCCAGCTCGTGCGCATCTCGCCCCAGGTCTCGTTGCGGTACCGGGCGACGAGCGAGCGCCCGTCGTCCGACTGCGACTCGACCTCCATGTGCCCGCGCGAGGAGAAGATCTCCTTGTCGGTCCATTCGGCGAGATCACGTTCCGAGCCCTCGTCGGACATGGTCGCGTCCGGTGTCAGCACGGCCATGAAGGCGTCGCGGTCACCGGAGTTGAGCGCCTCGACGAAGGCGCGTACCGCCGGGTCGTCGAGCCGGTCCACGGGGATGGTCATCATTGCTCCTCTGGTGCGCCGGTACGGATACGGACACCGGCGCGGCACGAATGGGCCGATATGTGTCCACCCGTACACCCGGGAACGCTCCGCCCGGCGGACCTTGACCCGCCCGTGGCGCGTCAGCTCTCGGCGGGCGCCACCTTCGCGAGCCAGGCAGCCGCCTCCTGTGCGTCGAGCACCTTCTCGAGCACGAGGTCCCCGTGCATCCCGGGGAAGAATCGCCCGGCAGGCCATCCACGCTGGTACGGCGGCGGGTCGAGGACGAGGAGCCGGACACCGTCGACGGCCTCGATGTCGGACGGGGTGCCCTCGTTCCAGATCCATCCGCCGTCCGCACCGACCAGGTTGAACGCACCGGTCGTCGGCACCTGTCCCGCTGCGTCCCGGCACACGGCGATCTCCTCCGCCGAAGGTGCGTCACCGGGCACATGCCCACCGCCGATGAGCGCACCCGCGAGAAGGGTGTGCAGCTGGAAGTTGTCGCCGATACCGGTCGCGCGCATCGCGTAGCCGGTACCGGTCGCACGGTGCAGCACGACCAACGGCTCGTCGTCCAGGACGCGCAGCGCATACGCCAGACACTTGAACTCGTGGCCGGACTCCTCGGCGACCCGGTCCACGAGCGCGAGCAGTTCCTCCTTGCCCTCGAAGTGGCGGCGTACGTCCTTCGCGTTGAGCACGGCGAGGCCCGCCATCTCCCACTGCGGCAGGGTGAACCAGCCGATGGCGGACTCGAGCCCGGTCCGCTCGACGAGTTCGTCCGTCAGCTCCTCGTCGGATTCGGGCAGCTCCCCGCCCCCGGTCTCCGCCCAGCGGGCGCAGAAGTTCTCCGCCGCCGCAAAGGCCTCGCGCGCTCCGGCGAGAATTCCGGGGGCGCACACAACGGCATCGGCGCCCCGCTCGACACAGGCTCCGGCGATCACCGCGGTGATCGCCCGCGGCCCGTGCGGAACTTCCGCGAGCAGCGCGGACAGCCGTGGTCCCGCCTCCCGGAACTCGGCGTCACCGGCACTGCCGAAGGTCTCGTGGAGTTGCGCGAACGCCCGCTCCGACCCCTCGACGTCCCGTGCGCCCACGGCGCCCTCGAAGTCACCCACGGCGTCCAGGAACGCCATTCGTCCGAATGTCATTCGCGCACCCTACCGGCGCGGCAGACTCCCGGGATGAACGAGATCTGGAACACCGTCGACCGCCTCCATGCCTGGCTGGACGCGGCGGCCGACCGCCCGCCCGAGCAGGAGACGCTTCTGCGCGTGCTGAAGCTCTCCGAGGAGGTCGGTGAGGTCGCGCAGGCCGTCATCGGCGCCACGGGGCAGAACCCGCGCAAAGGCACCACGCACACCTGGCAGGACGTGGAGTCCGAGCTGTGCGATGTGATCGTCACGGCGATGGTGGCGCTGCGCACCCTGAATCCCGGTGCTCCTCGGGTGCTCGAGGATCATCTGCGCACCCTGGCCGCAAGGGCGTTGTAGCCGGCCGGACGACTCAGGCCCCTCGGGAGGCGGTCGGGCGTCAGGTGCTCGGGCGTCAGGTGCTCGGGCGCCGGGCGCTCCGGCGTCAGCTGTCGTCGGGCGTCAGGTGCTCGGGCGCCGGGCGCTCCGGCGTCAGCTGTCGTCGGGCGTCAGATAGGAGTGGAAGACCCCGTCGGGGTCGTACCGCGCCCTGAGGGCCCCGAGCCGCTGCCAGTCGCCCGCCGTGAACGACCGCTCCGCACGGGTCGGCGCGGCGGTGAGGTCGGCCTCGGCGATGTAGTGCCCGGTCCCGAGCGGCTCCACGGCGCTCATGGCCTCGCGCAGCCAGCGGACGTTGACGTCGTCCGCCGCGGGGTCGTCCCAGATGGCGTAGGGGACGACATAGCTTCCGCCGAGGACCGAGAACGCCATGTCACGCAGCAGCCCGGGGTTGTCCGACGCGGGCGAGACCGGTGCCAGGACCAGGGACTTGTCGGAGGGGGCACGCGCGAAGACCCGGCCCAGCCTGGACAGCAGCGTTCCGAACTCGGCGTCCGACCACAGGGTGTCGGCCGCACAGCGGCCATCTGCGGGCCAGACACCGGCGGATGCCTCGTAGAGTGCATCGAACGTCGTCGGCTCGTCCGTCTGCCGGAAGAGGGCTCGGCCGGCGAGGGGACGGGGACAGCCGTGGAGCGGCCGGAGGATCCGCTGCGCCTGCTCGGCCGAGTCCGCGAAGGCGGTTGCGCCGACGATGATCACCTTCGGCAGCGGCCTTTCGGCCGTCATGGACGGGGCGGCGGTGGCGAGTACGAGGGTCAGCTCCACGTTCGGCTCGAGCCCGCGTGCGGTCCCGGTGGCCCAGTGCGACACCTCTTCGACGTCCACGAGAGGGAAGGCGTACGTCGTCGACAGAATCGCTCCGGGAAGCCGGTGCAGACGAAGACCGAAGCCCGTGACGACCGCGAAGAAGCCCGGCCCCGCTCCACGCGCCGCCCAGAACAGGCCGGGGTTCTCGTCCTCGCTGCACCGGAGCACTTCGCCGTCCGCCGTCACCGCTTCGATCTCATGAACGCTGTGGCAGGCCGGCCCCAAGGCGCCGGAGTTCCACCCGAGACCACCGCTCAGGAGATACCCACCGACTGCGACCGAGCGGCAGTGGCCCGCAGGGAAGGAGAGCCCTCGCGCGGTGAGCTCCGGTACGAGTTCCGAGCCGGTGACCGCGGGCTGCACGGTCGCCGTCGCGGAAGCGGCGTCGATGTGACGGCTCCGGAGCCGTGAGAGGTCGAGCAGCATCCCGTCGGAGCGGACGCACGACCCGAACCAGTTGTGGCCGCCCGACCGAACGGCGATGCGCAGACCGCGGGAGCGAGCGAGGTGGATGGCTGCCGGGACATGCCCATCGGAGGCCGCCCGGACGATCATCTCCGGGTACCGGCCGGGTTTGAGCCCGTTCCACACCATGCCTGCCCGGACCGCTTCGTATGCGGCGTCGCCCCGCTGGACGAGCACCTTCTCGATCCCCCCGACCTGCGGCTGTTCACGCATCGCGGCCTCCAGGACTTGCACAGGATGTGAACGCGCTCGAAGCTGAGATGGTGGAACGAGGGTGAGGTTCCGGCCGTCCCGGGACCGCACAGGCTCACGGGCCCGTGGGCCCAGGGCCTCTCGTTCGGATCTTGCCGGGCTCGCGTGCCCCGGCACGCACGCTCGCCGCGTTGTCGTCCGTCGCCCACGCTCCGCGTGGGCTCCCTCCTCCGCCTTGCGATCGCAGGCACCGGACCCCGCTCAGCGATCCAGCCCGATCCAAACGAAAGACCCTAGCCGGTGGTCAGGCCGAACACGGTGATGATCACCAAACAGCACACGGCCACGATCACGGCCCCCAGCGCATGGTCACGGACGGTGCGCGCCCGGCCGGGCAGCAGCCAGAAGGCGAAGATCCGGTTCACCAGTGGCATCAGCAGCCAGGTCAGGGCGCAGACACTCAGCACGTTGCTGATGAACAGAGCCGCATATCCCGGCATCCCCAGGTCGCCGAACCAGTCACCGACCGTCAGGTTCAGGATCATCACCGTGGGATAGAGGGCCAGGACCACCGACATGGCCTGTTTCCAGTTCGGCGGAATCCCTTCGCCGGCGCCCTCACCAAAGCGGAACCAGCCGCTGAATGCCGACCCGATCTTGCTCACCTCGTACGAACGGAAGTAGGCGCTGCCCTCCTCCAGAAGTTTCTCGCGGGTATCGGATTCGAGCCAGGAGTCGAGATGTTCACGGGTGTCGAAGCGGAAGGCGACCACCCAGTGGTCCTGGACCCCCTCCACAGGCTTGAACATTTCCGATCCCATGAAACCGGGATACTTCTCCTGCGCTTTCAGGACCTTGTCCTCCCAGCGCATGAAATCCCGCTCCCGGCCCGGCAGGAGGTCGTGCGAGATGACCGCCGTGACGACGTCCTCGGCCGGCGTCCCACCGCTGAGGACCTCCTGTGTCGGGGTTCCGTCGAACAACGGCCGTCCCTCGTCGAGGAGTCGCCGCCTGTCGCTCGAGTCCAGCCAAGCGGTCAACTGGGCGACACCGGCGAAGCGGAACACCACGACCCATTCGTTGTCGCCCTCGGAGGCCGGCGGATACAGCTCCGTGCCCTGAAAACCGTCGAATCCACGCACGACCTGATTGGTCTTCTCCTGCCAGCGCTTGTAGTCGTCGTCCCGTCCCGCGCGGATCCTCTGGGACGTCACGACCGTGGCACTGCCAAGGGAATCCCGGATTGCACGGGTGCTCATACGGAGTAGTCTAGATCTAAAGGGAGTTGTCGGACAAATGGGGAAGAATGGGGGCGGCAAAGCGTGGGGGAAAGGGTTCCGGTCGTTGAGCGGGAGGATGTCGGAGATGGAACACAGCGAGTTCATGGCCGAGGCATGCCGTCTGGCGACGGAGTCCGTGGAGAAGGGCTGGGGCGGACCGTTCGGCGCAGTGATCACCAGTGACGGTGAGATCATCGCTCGCGGGCAGAATCGCGTCCTTCTCACGGCCGATCCCACCGCGCACGGCGAAGTGGAGGCCATCCGCAAGGCCGTTCAGCTGATCAACCCCGAAGCGCCCAGCATCTCGGAGGAGCACCAGAACGAGTCCACTCTCGAGTTGGTGCCACGGCCCGAGGGCTCCCCCGACGTCGTACCCGAGCGCGCTCGCATGCTGAAGGGGTGCTCTATCTACACCAGCGGGGCTCCCTGCCCGATGTGCATGAGCGCCATCTACTGGTCCCGGATAGACACGGTCTACTACAGCTGCGACTGGAAGGCCACCCAGGAGATCGGCTTCGACGACGCCTTCCAGTACGAGGACTTCTCCAAGCCACCGGACCAGAGGAGCATCACGCTCGAACAGTTCCTCCCCGAACTGGGCGCGTCGTCCTACGCGGCATGGTCGAACAAGGGGAACAGGCACCCGTACTGACACGGTGAAGCCTGCTTCGAAGCGGGCGGGCGGGTCGGCTCCACGACCGCCCGCCCGCTCGCGTGCAAGCGCCCCGAGCCCCTGGGAGCCGGAGTCCCCGTTCCCGCGGCCGGATCTGGTCGCCGCTGCCGGTGATTCATGTGAACCGCCTTGCTTTCTCGGGGTGTTCCTGCCCCAATGACAAACGTCACCGACTGCCCTCCGGCCCGACGGGGGTCCGGCCCCGAAGAGACACGGACGCCCCCGAGTACCCCCACCCGGCAATCCGTGAGCCGGCGGCGCCCGTCGACGACGTCTTCCCGTGACCCCCACACGAAGGCGGGACCCATGAAGCACGGCAAGCTCGGCATCGGCACGGTCCTCCTGGGCGCACTGGCAGCGGGCACGCTCGCCGCCGCGCCGGCTGCGAGCGCGGTGGATCCGACGACGGCAACGTTGTCGTTCGACTGCGGTTCGTTCGGCTCGGGCGAGGCGACCCTCACGGCCACCCAGGACGGCACGGCCGCGACGATCAGCCTCTCCACCTCGGCCATCACCTCGCCGTTCCCCCTCGCCGCGAACTCCGTCACCTCCACCCTCACCCTGACCAGGAACGGCTCCGACACGACATCGTTCACCGGCAGCGCCAACCCCGCGATCCCGGCGGGCGGCGCGGTCTCCAGCGGGCCGCTCGACGGCACGGTCGCCGCCGGTGACAGCCTCGAGGCGAAGTCCCTCACGGTCGTGGTCTTCGGCATCACCGCGACCTGCAATGCGACCTCCCCGCAGAACCCGGGGCCGTTCGTCTTCTGACAACGGCACCTGTCGCCCCGGGGCCGACCGCCCCGGGGCGACAGGCCGCGGACTTCCCGGCCTAGTATGGATTGACTGGGTACGACCGCATATGCCGTCAGGCAGAGGGAGGACCCGTGACTGCTCAGGCCCCCATGACGCCGAGGCAATCCCGTACGGCCCGCGGCCCCGGGAGCGGGGCGAGCTCCCCCCGGTACCTGCCGATCTCCGAGCACGGTTTGATCGGGGACCTGCGCAGTGCCGCGCTGGTCGGGACGGACGGCACGATCGACTGGTACTGCTGCGGCCGGTTCGACGCGCCCAGCATCTTCGCCTCGATCCTGGACGCCGAGAAGGGGGGCTCCTTCGAGCTCGCCCCGGACGTACCGACACGGACGAAGCAGTTCTACTTCCCCGACACCAATGTGCTCATCACCCGCTTCTTCGCGGAGGACGGGGTCGGCGAGGTCCAGGACTTCATGCCGATCACCGACGACTCGCACGAGGCCGGCCGGCACCGGCTGATCCGCCGGGTGATCTGTGTCCGGGGATCGCTGGTGTTCCGCGCCTGCGTGGCACCCCGCTTCGAGTACGCGTCCCGCCCCCACACCGTGCGTGTCGAGCAGGGCTGCGCGGTCTTCGAGCCGTCCGGCTCACCCGCCCACAGCCTCGCGCTCACGTCCAGCGTGGCGGTCGAGAGCGACGGCCAGGACGTGTGGTCCCTGTTCAAACTGCGCGAGGGGGACACGGCCGTGTTCGCGCTCGATCGGATCGGGGACGGGGTGACGCCGCGGGCCTGCCCCCTCGCCGAGGCGGAGGAGCTGTTCGAGGCCACGGTGCGGTACTGGCGGCGATGGCTGTCCAAGTCGCGGTACCGCGGACGCTGGCGCGAGATGGTGCACCGCTCGGCGCTGACGCTCAAGCTGCTCACCTACGCTCCGACCGGCGCCATCGTGGCGGCTCCGACGACGAGTCTGCCGGAGCAGATCGGCGGCGAGCGGAACTGGGACTACCGGTACGTCTGGATCCGTGACGCGGCGTTCTGCGTCTACGCGATGCTCCGGCTGGGCTTCACCGACGAGGCCCGGGCCTTCATGCGGTTCCTGACCGATCACGTCTGCATCGGATGCAACGCCACGGGACCGCTGCAGATCATGTACGGCATCGACGGCCGCCGCGAACTGCCCGAGCAGGAGCTGCCCCACCTCGAGGGCTATCTGGGCTCGGCCCCCGTACGTGTCGGCAACAGCGCCGTCGACCAGCTTCAGCTGGACATCTACGGCGCGCTCATCGACTCGATCTACCTCTACGACAAGTGGGGAGAACCGATCTCGAGCGAGCACTGGGACACCGTCTGCGATCTGGTCGACTGGGTGTGCGAGCACTGGGACCAGCCCGACGAGGGCGTCTGGGAGACCCGCGGCGGGCGCAAGAACTTCCTCTACTCCCGGCTGATGTGCTGGGTGGCCATCGAGCGGGCGATGAGGGTCGCACGGCGCCGGGGCCTGCCCGCCGACCTGGGGCGCTGGGGCCGGGAGCGGGACACGATCTACCGGCAGATCATGCGGCGCGGCTGGTCGGCCGACCGCAAGGCGTTCGTCCAGCACGAGGGCGGCGACGTCCTGGACGCATCGATCCTGATGATGCCGCTGGCCAAGTTCATCTCCCCGACCGACCCCAAGTGGCTCTCCACGCTGGACGCGCTGGGCGAGGAACTGGTCTCCGACTCCCTGGTCTACCGCTACGACCCACAGGCCAGCCCGGACGGACTGCGCGGTGAGGAGGGCACGTTCTCGATCTGCTCGTTCTGGTACGTCGAGGCGCTCACCCGGGCCGGCCGCCCGGACGAGGCCCGGCTGGCGTTCGAGAAGATGCTCACCTACGCCAATCACCTCGGCCTCTACGCCGAGGAGATCGGCCGCACGGGCGAGCAGAACGGGAACTTCCCCCAGGCGTTCACGCACCTCGCCCTGATCAGTGCGGCCTTCAACCTGGACAAGGCGCTGGGCTGACGGCCGAGCGAACCGGCCCGGGCGACCTCGCCACGAGTCCCGGCCGCCCGACGAGGAGGCGGGGCCCACGGTGGGGCCTGCAGGCCGTCGCAGTGGTCCCGGGCGTGCAGGGAACGGTCGGCCCCCGACGCGCTCGTACGTACTCCGTCCCAACCGCCCTTGCCGGTGGACGTTCCGGGGATGGCCGCGTGCGCCACTGGGCAGGTCTGCGCACGCGTCGCCTCTCGAGCGGACGGCCCACGGCCCGCGGGGGGCGGTCCGGAGAGACACAAAAGGGTGAGCACACCACTCGCTCCGCCACAAAGCGCCCCGGCCGGGCAAGCACGTGCCTGAGCTCGCCGTCGCCACGAGGCATGGCTGCCTTCTTTGCCGCGCGGTCCCGTTCGAACCGGTGCGGGCCGGGGTCCAGCGCGACCTGCCCATACCCGGCGAAGGGCTTCTGACCGGTGTTCTTACTGGTCAGAAGCCCTGAAGGGCAGACGAGTCGGGCTGTACGCCGGGTTCTGCCCCGCTCAGGGAGCGATCACGCTCTGACCTGCACGTTTATGGGCACCCGGCAGCTGGTTTCGCCCTCTGGGACTTCTCAGGGACTTTCGGCCGAGTCCGTGAACCACGCCTCGATGGCCGACAGTCCCCGCGCGCTGGCCTGTGGCATGAAGTGCGTGTATGTCCGGAGCGTGAACGCCGGGTCGGAGTGCCCTAGCCACTTCGCGAGCGAGCCGTATCCGGCCCCGGGACCAGTGAGGACAACGCGGCAAAGCTGTGTGACGGGCCGGTGGCCCCGGTGGGTTCGCCGGTGGACGTGCGGTTGGTGCCGACCTGGTCATCGTCTCCCGCGTGATCTCCAGCCGGGACACCATCGCTGCCTCCCCGCCCCGAACCTGGACACGACGATCCGGCAAACGATCCGCAGCAGCAGCAACCCACCACGCCGACCTCACTCAGGAAGGGCCACACCTCGCGAGGGACGTGGTCACCGACACCTCCAGCGCCGAACTGACCACTGTGGACGCGCAACGGTGTTGTCGAGCAGACCCGCGAGCACGGCTGTTGTCGCCGCTTTGGTGTTCCGGGGAAGTCGACCGCGACCGAGAGGGCGCAGGCAAAGCAGAACGCCCGGTTGGAGTTTCCCAGCCAGGTGTTCTGCCCTATTTCCTGTCCATGGGCAGTGGATCACCATGTCACGGCGGCGTGTATCCGCCGCACACCGCAGAGCCAGCGGCTACGACTGCCCCGAGGGTGCGTCGGCAGCGTAGACCTGGCGGATGAAGCGTCGTTGCCACGGTACTTCCACCGCACGGGGGTGGTAATTCCGCCTCACCCATTTGACCGCTTCCTTGGGATCCATGCCCTCGAAGACGCAGAGTGCCGAGAGCCCCGTACCAGTCCGGCCGATGCCGCCTCCGCAACAGATCTCCACGCGTTCGTCCGCGGCCCGGTCGTAGGCGACGCGAAGTTTGCGCATCGCGTCCATCGGGTCGGCGGGAAGCCAGAAGTCGCGCCAGGGAATCCACAGGGACTCCCACGGCGGCTTGGGCGGCTCGTGGTCCGTCAAGTGCACGGCTAACGTGGGGGTTTGCCCCTCCGGCAGGTCGTACCTGAGTCCGCGTCCGCGAATCGTCCGTCCCGAGGGGAGGGTAACTACCTTAGGGGCGTCGGCGTTCCACATTTCGGTCATGATGAATTCCGTTTCGATCGATTTCGCAAGATCGAGGTGTCTGCCATGGCGATCATACCCAGCGGGATCTGGGGAAGGGTCTGTTGAGCATGGAGGACCAATGCGAAGGCTAGACCCTCGGCCTGCCCGAGGACGCCCGCTGTAGCGCCCAGCACGGCCGCCTCGAAGGTACCCAGCTGGCCCGGCAAGGTCGGCAAGATGTTGGAGACCTCGATGGACAGCAGTACAACCACCAGGACGGCCACCGACAGCGGTAGGTCCAGAGCCTTCGCGACGGCCACCGCAGCCAGGAAGTCCAGTGCCCGGGTGGCGACCGCGGCCGCCCCCACCTCCGCGAAGACGCGCGGACGCCGCACCGGCCCGAGTGCCGTGCGCGCGTCGAACACGACTTTGCGCAGTCGGCCCTCCCGGGCGGGGGCGGAGGGAGTGCGCGCGACCCTCACGATCAGTACGGTCTCCACCGTCAGCACGGCCACATACAACCAGGCGACGGCCACCGCCCAGCCCGGCACATCGCTCCCCGGCCACCAGACGAACACCAGGAAGGGCACGAGGCCCAGGCTGGAGAAGTACTTGCGGACCAGCATGAGCGTGACGGTCACCGTCCGGGCTATCCCCTCGCGCAGCAGATAGCCGATCCGGACGAACTCACCCACCCCCTCCGGGCTGACGGCCGCCGCTGCCTGGACGGCGAACTCGATCCGCACCAGAAGGGGAAACCGGATCCGAGGCTCGGTGAACATCGCGTTCCAGCCCATGGCCCGGGTCGCCTGCGAGGCCACATTGGCCAGCGCCGCCAAGACCAGCCAGCGCCAGTCGGCGACCTTCAGCGCCGCCCACAGATGACCCAGGTCCAGACCCCATAAGGTGACCACCAAGCTGACGCCGACCGCCACGAACAACAGCGCCCTGATCACCCGGTCGCGCGTGCTGTGATCCTTCGGCGGGGACTGGGTCGGGGTCACGGCTCGCTCCGCAACCGCACAGTGCCTGCATCGCCGTCCACGGTCACCATGTCCCCGGTTTCGATCTGCGAGGTCGCGGTCCTCACTCCCATCACTGCCGGGATGCCGTACTCGCGCGCCACCACCGAGCCGTGGGACAGCGCGCCCCCGACGTCGGCCACCACGGCCCCGGCCCGGGTCAGCAGCGGCGCCCATGCCGGAGTCACCTGGCGGACGACGAGGACCTCGCCCGACTCCAGTGCGTCCGCGTCCGCGACCTCGTGGATCACCCGAGCACGGCCCGTGTAGCTCCCCGGGCTGACCGCTGATCCGCTCAGCCCGTCGCCCTTGTCGTTCCCCCGCTCGGTCCCGAACAGCGCCAAGGAGGTGATGTCGGACCCGAAGAGCATGATCCGCGCGTCGGCGGGGACCACATCGGGCGGATCGAGCCGCCGTTGCCACTGGCGTCGCAGTCGGCGCTCACGCACCAGGTCGCGCCACTGCGCGTCGCCCGCACCGGCGCTCACCCAGCCGCTCAGCTCCTTCCCGGTCAGGTAGAACACGTCTTCGTCGTCGTCGAGCAGGTCGGCGAGGACCAGCCGGCGGCCGAGTTCGAGATAGCCGGACCGCATGAACGGCCAGCCGAGCGTGAAGTAGTGCAGGGCCTCGTCCCGTACGCCGCTCCAGTGGTTCGCCCACCGGTGCACCCCGCGCCGCAGCCGGCCCAGGGGACCGCGTCCGAGCCGGAGTGCCGGGACGCCGCCAGGGTCCGATGCCGGTGCCGGGGAGCTGGGTTCGCCGCTGTTGCGCCGGTCGGCGATCACCGAGCGAAGCATCGAAGGATCGTCGACCGCGGTGGGTTCGGCCGGGTCAAGGCTGTACACCAGGTGGCCGAAGCGTCGCAGGTACTCCTGCAGCAGTTGTTCCTCATCCTCCAAAGGTGCCTCGGCGACCCGGTCCAGGGCACGGTCGGCCTGGTGGGCGAGCCGGTCGTTGCCCACGAGGAGAGATCCGGGCGTGAGCCCGGCCGTGCGCCGGCCGCCGCGCGCCAAGACCGCCCCCAGCAGCCACTCGGTGGTGTTCCAGTGCCATGCGAGGCCGCCGATCACCGCCCAGTAGCGGGCGCTCAGGTCCTCGACTGCCCGGATCCGGCGCAGCACTTCGGCAGACGTCAGGTCCTCGAGAGGCGCGTCCCGCGCACGCTCCAGGCCCGCCTGGAGCGCGGGCAGTATGTCGTCCCGCCAGCGCCGCTCCACTGGTGAGAGGTGGAAGGCAAGCCAGCGCGCGGTGAGTCGCAGGGTGCGCAGCGGATGTTCGGAGAGGGGGAAGTCGAAGCGCAGATAGGCGAACCCGTTCACGGTGCCGTGCATGGGCTCCGGGATGAGCGGGCTGCGCGCGCGCAGTCTGCGTGGACCTCCCCAGTTCGTCGCCCACCGGTTGATGAGCGAGGGGAACAGCGTCGTGGCAAAGAGCGGGGAGAGCGGATCGGACAGCCACGAGTCGCAGATACTCATCCGGGCCCACCGCGCCCCGGGCACCTCGCTCGCCCAGTCGCCGAACTGCGTCGGCTGCGGGACGGCTGCGGTGATCGGGCGAGCCTGCAGCAGGTGCAGCCCGGTGTCGTCCAGCGCCCACTCGATGTCCTGCGGTCCACCCAGCGCCCGTTCCACGGCCAGAGCTGTACGCACCAGGGAACGGAGAGGTCCCTCGCTTCCGTCCGTCTCGCCCATCTGTTCCCCGAACACGGTGCTGAACACGGGCGCGTGCGGTTCCTTTCGGGAGAACGCCGCCCGGTTCGGCTCCACGGTCCCGTCCACGAGCTGATCGCCGAGCCCCTCGACCGCCTCCACGAGCACCAGATGGTCGTCGTTCGCGACAGGGGCCTCCGCGGTGAACACCACCCCGGCCCATTCGGGGGCCACCATCGCCTGGACCACGACAGCCATCGCCGGGGCCTGCTCGGCAAGACCGAGCCGGCCCCGGTAGACCTGGGAGGCGATGGAGTGCCGGGACCGCTGGCAGCGGCCGACGGCGGCCAGCAGCTCGTCGAAGGTGCGGGCGCCGAGCACGCTCTCGTACTGGCCGGCGGCACTGCCCGCCACACCGTCCTCGTTGGTGGCCGACGACCGCACGGCGACGCCGTGCGGGGAGGGCAGGGCCTCCCAGCACGCCCTCACCTGGGCGACCGCGTCGTCGCGCAGCCCCGACCCGCCGGTGTTCTCCCCACCTTCCTCCAGGCCTGCCGTGGAGGTGAAGACATCCACCGGGAGACAGAACCCCGGAGGCACGGGAAATCCCGCCGCTATCAGTCGTCCCAGCCCCTTGGCCTTGCCCCCGACCCGTTCGACGGGCAGGTCTGCGGCCTCGGCCAGGCTCACGACACCCTCAGCCATGCTCTGGAACCTCCACCCACTGCTGATAGAAACGTCGAAATCGCCGCACAGCCTCGTCACCGGGCACGTAGATGCCGTGCCGGTCCCCCGGCAGCAAGGTGTCGAAGATCGGGAGGTCCTGGCGGGCGGCCACCTGCACCTCTGCGCGGTGGACGAGTGCGCGCAGCCACCCCAGGGCCCCCGCCCCGTCGGGGTCGACGACAGCATTGATGTGCTGAATGCTGTGGTGCTCCCCGATCGGGGTGACGGCCAGGATCATCCGGTACAGGCGTCGGCCGTCCGCGTAGTACTCGATCTCCTGGCAGCTTGCCCAGCCGCGCATCCGCAGGGTGAACTCGCCCGCGTTGAGCCCGAACACATTCGATACGGTGCCCAGCACGCCCCGGTAGGCGGGCCAGGTCAGGGTCGCGTCGCAGCGGGGTTCCGGTTTGTCGTCCTGCGCCCCGTCACCGGCCGTTCCCTCGCGCGGGTCCTGGAACGCGATCCGGGCCTCCCCGGTCACCGTCAGCCCGTGCAAGGCCACCAAGTGGTCGGGATCGTAGGTGTTCTCCAGGATCCGCCGGGTGGTGGCCCGGGTCGGGTCGGCCAGCCGGAACCTCCGGATGCCGGGAATCTGCCGCGATTCGAGGTCCGGGAGATCCGGCGGTTCGTAACGGGGCGCCCCGCTGCCGTACCACGCCCACACGTACCCCGAGCATTCGCGGGTGGGCAGCGCGGTGACGGTGGCCCGCGCCGGAGGGCGCCCCCCCGGCACGAAGACACATGCCCCTGACTCGTCGAACCGCCAGCGGTGGAAGGGGCATTCGAGCGTGCCGTCGACCACCTTGCCGCCGTGCAGGGCGGCCCCCGCGTGCGGGCAGATCGCGCTCTGTACGTGGGCACGGCCGTCGTTGCTGCGCCAGCCCACGTAGGAGTCGCCGAAGAGGGTGATCCGGCGCGGCCGCCGCTTCAACTCCTCGGAGGGCAGGGCGACGTACCAGCCCGAGGCGAGGTTGGTGACCGGCCTTGCCGACGCCGCGATCCGATCGGACGTACTGTGCCTCATCGCGCCTCCTCCCGAACACTCCGCAGGAGCTTGCGCGCCGCCCTCGGACGGTCTCTCACTTGTCCCCCCGTCCCGTCCAACGGCGATGAAACTGGCGGAATCGCAGCACTCCCTCGTCATCGGCGGTGTTGATCGAACCGTCGGTTTCCTCGGCATCCCGGTAGATACGCAGATCCGCCCGGGTCCCCCACCAGTGCTGGAGCCGGTATCCCCAGAAGACGGGGGAAGAGCCGAGCAGACCACCGGCCCGCGGCACGACGGTCCAGCCGTGCATCGTGGTCCGCCCCTGCGCCACCGGTGTCACGGCGAGCAGTTCGTGTGCCACCGGGCGGTCGTTCAGCTCGAAGGTCAGCACCTGGTAGGAGGGCGTCGAACGCAGGTGCAGGCAGAGTCGGCCCAGACCGCCCGGCCGCCGGTCCAGCGGAGCCGGCAGGGTGATCGCGTCCGTCGTGATGCGCGCCGCGATCGTGTGCGGGTCCTCCTTGGTGTCCCAGGTGAGCCGCAGACCGTCGACCAGCCCGTGCACCACCGGGAAGTGGGGTACGTCGAATCCGTTCTCCAGCACCCGGCGTGCCGGTGCGGGGGTGTCGAAGGTGAACCGGTAGCGCCGGTGGGCCGGTGAGTGCTTGTCCAGGTGGGGGAAGTGCGGCGGCGGGTACTCCGGGTCCGCCGAGCCCACCCATGTCCAGACGTAGCCGAGCCCTTCCCAGGAGGGATGGACCCGGGCAGAGGCCCCCCGCGGCACCCTCCGGGTGGCGGGGGCGGCCACGCAAGTCCCCTCGCCGTCGAACCGCCAGTGGTGGAACGTGCACCGCAGCTCACCGTTCACCACCCGGCCCAACTCCAGAGCGGCCCCCTGATGGGGACAGAAGCGGTCCATCACTACGGCTGCGCCGTCTCCCGCGCGCCAGAGCACCACCTCCCGCCCGGCCACCACGGCGGCCTTGGGCCGCCGCCCGACGTGGCTGGAACGCCCGGCCACATACCAACCGCGCGCCAGATCGCGGGGCGGTTCGAGATCGCGGGGTGGTCGCCCCCGTACCGGCGCGAGACTCATCGGCCGACCCTTCCGTCTCCCGCGGCGCGGTCGACCCATGACTGGTAGTAGCGACGGAACCGGAGCAGCCCGTTGTCATAGCGCACGTACACGGTGGGCTGGGCGTTGCGGGTGGAGTCGTAGACGGGTACGTCCTGGAAGGTGCCGGCGCGGTTCTGGACCCAGAACAGGACGTAGTTGAAGAGGGTGCGGTACCAGCGGCCGGTGCGGCGCACCCCCGCCCAGCCGACCTGGCGGGTGACCCGGTCGCCCTCGGGGACGATGCCCATGATCACCTTGTAGATCTCGGTGCCGTCCACGTACGCCGTGAAGCGCTGGCCGCCCGGCCACCCGTCGACCAGTAGCTGCATGTGGCGGCCCATCGCGAAGGTGGAGACGACACCGGTCAACCAGCCCAGCGGCGAGCGGCGCAGCGGCGGCCGCCACGGTCGGCCGGAGAACCAGACGCCGAACCAGGCGTCGTCCCGCGTCAGCGGCGGGCCGTTGTCCGCGGCCTCGGACTGTTTGGCCAGCACGCGGAACTCCACCCCGTCCAGAGCCAGTCCGTGCAGGGCGCTGAAGTGCTGGTGGTCGACCGCGTTCTCCAGCAGTTGGCGTATCGTCCCGGTGGTCGCGTCGTCGTAGTGGAAGCCGAAGTAGCGACGGGGCCTGTCGGTCAGTGCCGGGAACTCCGGGAGCTCGAAGAGGGGTTCGGCGGTGCCGTACCAGACCCAGACGAAGCCGTATGCCTCGCGGGTGGGGTAGGACCGGGTCCGGGCCGTCGTCGGGATGCGTGAGAGACCGGGGATGGCGGAGCAGACCCCGTTCTCGTCGAACCGCCAGTGGTGGAAGGGGCAGCGCAATTCGCCTTTGACGACGTCGCCCAGGCCCAGGTTGGCACCCTGGTGCGGGCAGTGCGCGGCCACGCAGCGTGCCGCTCCCTTCCGGTCGCGCCACAGCACGACCTCGCGTCCGAACAACCGCATCCGGTGCGGCCCCTTGCCCAGACGGGAGCTCTTGATCGCGGCATACCAGGACGCGGCGATGTTCGCCCCGGCGGGATTCGGCGGAGCGGCCGAGGCGGGGACGGTCCGCAGCTCTTCCTGGGAGCCCTCTGCGCCGATCATGCCGCCGCCCGGCCGTGAACCACCTGCGCGGCCCAGCGAAGCATCGCCGCGCGCTCGCCGAACCCGTCGAGCTCCGCCACTGCCTGCGTGATCAGTCCGCGCACCCGCTCGCGGGCCTGCTCCACTCCCACCAGCCGGGGATACGTCCACTTGCCCGCGGCCCGGTCCTGGCCGACCTCCTTGCCGAATTCTTCGAAACTCGATGTCTCGTCGAGAATGTCGTCGACGATCTGATAAGCGAGTCCGAGGTTTCGCGCATACGTGGTGAGGTGGGCTATGTCAGCCTTCGACGCCCCTCCCAGAATCGCCCCGGTGACCACGGACGCCTCGATGAGCGCGCCGGTCTTCTTGATGTGCATCTCCTCCACGGTCAACGGGTCGACATCGTCACGACCCTGGGAGTGGAGGTCGATCGCCTGTCCGCCGGACAGCCCGGAGGGGCCGACCACCTCGATCAGTTTGGCCATGACGCTCAGCAGTCTGTCCGAATGCAGTGAGTCGGAGTTCTGGAGTATGAACTCCAGTGCATAGGCGAGCAGCGCATCGCCCGCCAAGAGCGCCATGCCCTCACCGAACACCCGGTGGTTGGAAGGGCTGCCGCGGCGGAAGTCGTCGTCGTCCATGGCCGGCAGGTCGTCATGGATGAGCGAAGCTGTATGCAGCATTTCCAGACCGCAGGCGGTGGGAAGCGCAACCGAGACGTCGGTGTCGAATATCTGGTAGGCCAACAGGCACAGAGTCGGCCGGATGCGCTTTCCATCGGCCAGCAGCGAGTAGGCCATGGCCTCGCGGAGTCGAGGCGGCTCCACCGAGTCGACGGAGGAGCGCAGTTTTTCGTTGACCTGGCGACGGAATTCTTCCATCGGTGCCGGAAATTCTGCTTCTGCTTGGGTGTTATCAATCGCGAAAGACACGAATGCTCACTCTCCCCATGAATGCGCCGACGGGCCATCGAGTGATCAGAGGACGGTGATGGCGCCGCTTCACGGCGATGAAATAGAGACTGACGGCGCAGATTCCAGGGCCCATCGCATTCATCCGGGCTGCGGAAGTGCTGCGTTCGGCTCGCCGGGGTCCTCCGTGCAGAGATTGCGGAGATGACGACGGAGGGACCGCAGTGCGACAGCGGATCCGCTCAGATCGTCAGTACACGCGCGCTCGCGCCGGGCGTCGTCGTGGACAGTGGACTGCCGGCCACGCTCATGCGCTTCAGCCAGCGGTCCGTACCGTCGAACCGCGGTAGGAACGCCCGGCGGCCGTGCACGGCGCGGTAGTTGTCCACGATCAGCACGTCGCCCTGGTCGACCACCACGTCCTGCTGGGCGCGAGTGAGCTCGTCGACAATCGCGGCCAGCGCCTCGGCGGCCTCGCCGTCGTCGGCCACTGCGGTTGTGTACGGTGCGTCGATCCGCAGACAGGGGGACTCGGGGTCACCGAAGAGGAGCGCAGCCGGCTCCGGGTTCTCGTACATCTCGCGCGCACGCCTGAGCATGTCGCTGTCCGGGGCGATCCTGGCCAGTTGACGCAGGTGCTCCAGGTCTGGCCGGATGAGGAAGCGGCGCTCGCGGAGCACGGACCGGTGGTGCTCGGTCAGCCGCACGTCGTTGACCGTGCCGAGCGTGGTCGGCACCCGGTCGGGGTTCCTGATGCCCAGGAGCGCCAGGTAGCGGCATCTGTCCGGGTGGAAGCCGTCCTCGGTGTGCCACTCCAGAGCGACTGAACCATGGCCGCTCTGCTCCTCTCGGTCGCTCTCGACCGGGACGAGGTTCTGCACCATCCGACCGCGCTGGATGGTCGGCCAGGCGAAGACCTCGCCCAGACTGGCAGCCAGCAGGGCCAGCTGCGCCTCCTCCAGCGCCTGGCGTCCGCAGTCGAGGGCTTCCTGCCAGGAGAGTGGTGTGGGCCCGCACCGGTCAGGGTCGACGCGCACCTCTGAGATTCGCAGTGCACACAGCGAGGAAGAGTCCTTGAACTCATTCAGTACCGAGCGAATCGACTCCGGTATTCGATGAATGTGTTCTTCCAGGCCTTCATAGAAAAAGTGCCTTGCGGGAGTCCCCTGGGCGGTCAGAGCTGTCTGAGCCGCCGCACACAAACCATCGGCCTCTTCAGTCGATAGAACGTACCCTAAAACAGACGGAGAGTGTTCTGATGCGACGTCCATTGCGATTCCCCCGTGGTCGGTTGGACATGAATCTCTGCGTGTCAAGCCTTCCGAGTGAGACTGGACGGTGTGGATCTTGATGGTACACCATGTTCATCACTCGTTCAGGTGAAGTCTTCCTGAACGGCCCGTCATGGCACCCCAGTTGAGCGTCCACGGATCGGACGCGCTGAGCGGGGGCTCGGCTCTAGGAGGCTGGATTGAGCACGATGCGAAATCTGAGGCTGGCGGCTTCTCGGCGCGCCAAACGGTTGTTGGCTTCGGCCGTCACCCAAGTGGCCCCGCCCATTCGACGCGGCACCGAGGCCGCCATCAGCGAGCGTATGCACGGCCCCGTCCTCGGGTCCTCCCTGAAGCGGCAACTCCGCGCGACTCCAATCCGTTTGACGGCGCGGTATCTCGCCTTCGCGGTGAAACGCTCCCGCCTTGCGGCTCTCGCTCCGGAGCCCATAGGAGGCAATCTATCCGGACATTTGGCGGAACTTAGGGATGCAGGTATCGAAAAGCTCCTGAACCGTCTTTGTGCCCGCATCCCCGATGGCGGGCGGGCGGCCCAGCGGGACGTCACGGAACTCGCCGACGTGGAGTTCGCGATCCGTGCGGGCGAGGCGAAGCCGGAACAACTGCGGCGACTTGTGGAGTTGGCTCCCAGCGAACTGCGCATCGTCCGCGACCTCGGCCGGCCCTGGGACCGCGAGGGTGACGCGGAACTCCGCGAGGCGCTGCGCCCCGCCGAGAGCCTGGCCTACGTCGCGTGGGACCTGAAGCAGTACGCCTCCGCCACCGAACCGATCAAACGCACCAACATCTACGCCGCCTTCGTCGAGACCTACGGCGACACGGCCGCGGAACGAATACGCGAAGAAGTCGCCCACTTCGAGGCACGGTTCGAGCAAGGACTGCGATCGGTCGGCGCGGCGGACCGGGAGCGACTCGAACGTGCGTTTGCGCTCAACTGCGCTGCGCTCCGGGACGCCTTCCCGGATCCGGCCGCCGACCGGCACGAGGAGAGGAACGCGGCTGAAGGCGTCTCCAGCGCCGTGGTCCTGTTCGGCCTGCTGTGCGCCCTGGGATGGCTCGTGGCCTACGTGGCCATCGTCTACCGGGGATTCGCCGACCAGACGTACGGTGTGCCACTCGCAGCCTTCTTCGCCAATCTCACCTGGGAGTTCGCCTACGGCTTCCTTCTGGACCCGTTGGGCGACTACTTCCACACCGCGAGCATCGCCGGCTTCCTGGTCGACGTGGTGATCGGCTGGCAGGTGTGGAAGTACGGTGCGGCGCAGTTCCCGAACAGCACACTCGGCCGCTATTTCCGGCCAATCTTCGGGGTGTGCGTGGCCGCCGCCCTGTCGGTCAACTACCACGCGTTCATCGACCTGGCAGACCCCGACGGGGAGTACACCGGATTCGGCATCAACCTCATGATGTCCATCCTGTACCTCAAGATGCTGGAGGACCGCGGATCGCCCGCGGGCCAGTCGATGTACATCGCCATCGGCAAATGGCTGGGCACGCTGTGCGCCTGGATCGCCACGGCCCTCACCGTCACCACCTCACCGCAGCGGACCTGGCCCACCAGTTGGTCCGAGTTCGTACGGAAGTCGCTGGGCCATCGCTCGTACCCGCTGACGCCGTTGATCAATGTCATGTACGCCTGGACGTTCCTGCTCGACGTCGCCTACTGCGTCCTGCTCCACCGCTCCCTCAAGGCCGCCGGCATGTCGCCTTGGCGCCGGCTCTGAGCCTTTCCGCTCCACACCAAGGCCGAGGCCCGCGCTCGCACGACAGGAGGGAAGGGTTGTGAACGTGCCCCGCCGGCAGGACGCCGAGGCAGCACGCCGGGACACCCCCGGCAAGGTCATCACCACCAGGACGGGCGGCGCCGCCCCGATCACCGTCGAGCCCACGCTGTGACCGGCGCCGCAGCCGGGACCGCCTCCAGACCTCTTCTCGGATCGGCGGTCGCGGGGCTGGTGCTCGCCGCACTGACCGCGCTGGTGGCGTCCGGGAGCGACCTCGTCAGCGCGTTCGACGCCCGGTTCCGTGCAGGGGCCGACCGCGCCTTCGGGGCGTCGGCCGGGTCCTGGCTCGGCCCCGACGGGCCGGCCGATGCGGTCGGTTCGGCCCTGTTGGGGGCAGGCCTGCTCACGGCGCTCGGCGTACTGCTGTACCGTCGCCGGCCCGGCGCCGCACTGTGGGTGCTCGTCGGCCTGACCGTGCAGTTCGCGGCGGAAACGGCACTCGAGACGCTGGTGGGACGGCCCATGCCGCTGCCGGCCGACGGCTCTGCCCCCAACCCCGGCTACAGCTTCCCGTCCGGGCACGTGGCCTCCGCGACGCTCATCCTCATGGTGCTCCTGGCTGTGCTGCGTACCGGCACGCGAGTGTGGTGGTCGTGCCTCGGCCTGGGCTCGGCCCTCGTGGCGGCCGTCGGCGTCTCGCGCGTGCTGGCAGATGCCCACCACGCCGCCGATGTCGCGGGCGGCGTCCTCCTGGGGCTCGTGGTCGGCTTCGCGGTCGCCTGGCTTGTCGGCGTCCGCTCCCCGCACCTCTCCGGAAAGGAAACCCGATGAACAGCTTGGCCCGCTTGGCGGCGACCCCGTTGGGGAAGGCGGTGGGCATTACCCGGGACTACGTGTCGCAGATGTACTACGTCGTGGACGAGGTACCGCGCAGACAGCGCTTACGTCTGACACCCGTGCTACTCGCCGTCGAGTACCTGGTCTATCGCGTCGACTCACTGGCGGAACGCAACACGGAGGTGGACCTCGACGTCGAACGCAACAGCGACTACGAGGCGTTCCACACGTACAAGAGGGCTTTCGAGAAGGTCCTGCGGTTCGTCGGAGCATGGAATGAGGATGTGGCCTTCCTGGTCGACGAGGCGGAGCAGTTCATCCGCCTGGAGAACGCCACCACGTCGCGCGACACCATCACCCGTCAGGACTCCCTCGCCCTGGTCGAACTGCGGCCCACCGACGTACGCCTGCTGCGCGCCATAACCTTCGCCCTGCGCGGACGGTCAATGGACCCCGCGACCCGGGACCTGCTCTGGCCGGTGGAAGTGCTCGCGGACATCGCGAACGATCTCGAACATTACGAACAGGACGTCGCCCTGGGCACCTTGAACGTCTACGCCGTCTTCGTGAAGCTATACGGCGACACGGCCGCCACCGAGCTGCGCCGCGAGGTCGACCGGTACGAATCGATGTTCCTGGATCGCCTCTCCGCCCTGCCACCCGAGCGGCGCGCGCAGGTCGCGGAGGTGTGCCGACGCCGTTATGCGGCGGCCGTGCGGCCGTATCCCCGGATGATCACCCAGCCCCCGGCCCTGGCGCCCCCTCCCCGGCCCACCGGCACGAGCCTGCGCAAGAAGGTCGCCATCGGCACGGCCCTGACCGTCGGCTTGCTCGCCGCAGCGGCGTACGGCCGTGGGCAGTCCCGGCCGTCGCGCACCTCCTCATTGCTTCGCAAAACGAGAGGACACTCCGCATGAGCAGCGCGATGCGCCAGACCCCGGTCATGTTCAACCCGCTCTCCGACGGGTTCATGGAGGACCCGCACTCCCACTACGCCGAGGTGCGGCGTCACGCGCCGGTGCATGAACACCCAGGCGGCTTCTGGATGGTCTCCCGGCACGAGGACGTGGAGGCGCTGCTGCGCGCGGAGCACTCTGTCGACAAACGCAACGCCCAGAGTTCCGGCGGCCCCGCCCGCGCACCGCGCCTCAAGGGTCTTGCGCTGATCGACCAGGACCCCCCGCACCACACCAGATTGCGCAAACTCGTCTCCCAGGCATTCACCCCCCGGGCGATGAGCGGCATCGAACTGGTGGTGCACGACCTGGTCGACAAGGCGCTGGACGATCTGGGGCTCGCCGGGGGCGGCGACCTGGTCGAAACGCTCGCGTTCCCCCTGCCGTTCGCCGTGATCACCCGGATCCTGGGGATGCCGGAGATCGACACCGCACGCCTGCGCGAGCTGACCGGCCTGCTGATTCGGCTGGGCGAGCCAGGTGGCGGCTCGCGCGCAAAGGAGGACATCGAAACTGCCGACGCGGAGATGGTCGAGCTCGTCTCCGACGCGATCTTCCGCAAGCACCGGGATCGCGGAGATGACCTGCTCACTGCCCTCATCGATGCCGAGGACGATGGTGACCGGCTCAGCCACGACGAACTGGTCGCCCAAGTTGCCATGCTCTACGTCGCCGGATATGAGACGACCGTCAACCTGCTCTCGGGCGGGATACTCGCGCTGCTGCGCAATCCCGACCAGCTCGGACTCCTGCGAGCCACGCCCGATCTTGACCGGAACGCGATCGAGGAGCTACTCCGCTACGAACCTCCGGTGCACCTCGCCCGACGCATCACCCTGCACCCCCACCGTGTGGGCGAGCACGAGATTCCGGCCGGCTCGGTCGTCCTGGCAAGCCTGGCCGGGGCCAACCGCGACGAGGAGTTCTGGGGCCCGGACGCCGGCCAACTGCGGTTGGACCGCGAGAACGCACGCCGCCACGTCTCCTTCGGCGGCGGCGCCCACTACTGCATCGGCGGGATGCTCGCCCGTATCCAGGGAAGGATTGCCGTCGGAGGACTGGTTCGCCGCTTCCCCGGCCTGGAACAGGCGGGGGAGGTCCGCTGGAACGGCCTTCTGAGCCTGCGCGGGGCCACTCACCTTCCCGTCCACGTCTGACCGTCACACGCTGCGCGGGCCTCTGGGGCAGTAGGCGGAGCTCCTCCCGCCCCAGAGGCCCGCGGCCAGGGAGCGTTCTCGTCTGCCTACCTTTACCAGACAGGGGCTCGAGATCAGTCAGATCCACTGTCGCTCCGCTCGCTCACATCCGACCTCGGTGTCGCGTCCTCGGTTCATTCGTGACGGGAGAACACCTCGACCTTCGCGCCATAATGGAGGAACACCTTGAAGAACCCCTGTACATAGGACTCATCGGTCCAGAGCCTGACCTTCTCGGTGTCGCGGGTGACGCTGTGGTCGAACGCGTAGCTGTCGACGTCGGAGCGGCCCATGTCATATAGCTCCATTTCACCCAGTGTGTCGCCAAGTTCGCGGGGCATGCGCTCATCGTGGCTGCGCCAGTCGTCGTCGGACCAGGTGCCTTCAGCAAGATCCGGGTGAGGGTCCGTGGAGGCGATGCTGGCCGTCGGCGGGCGACCAGTCAGCTGCTTGCCAACTGCCTCAGCGAGCTGCCCGCCGACGATGTTCGCGGCACTCATGGATGAAAGCGCAGACCCCGCAGCGGTGAACTTGAGCGCCGACGACATGCCGGCCAACACCTTTCCCGGGCTGGGGGAGGTGGGGACGGTCTTCAGAGAGCGGTAAGAGAGTGCACCTGAACGTGTGGCGGTGCGGTATCCCGGCCGGTCGGCGGCCATGGGCATGTTGGGCTGGGCACCGTGAGCGAGCGCAAGCCCTACAAGACCGACGTGAGCGACGAGCAGTGGGCGCTGGTCGAGCCTGTGATCGCCGCGTGGAAGGCCGTGCATCCCTCGGTCAGTGGCCATCAGGGTCGGTACGAGATGCGGGAGATCGTCAACGCGCTGCTCTACCAGGGCCGGACCGGTTGCCAGTGGGAGCTGCTCCCGCATGACTTTCCGCCACCCGGCGCGGTGAAGTACTACTTCTACACCTGGCGTGACGACGGCATCGACCAGACCATTCACGACCTGCTGCGCTGGCAGGTGCGGGAAATGGCGCGCCGGAAGGCGGACCCGAGCCTGGTGGTGCTCGACACCCAGAGCGTGCACGCGGCGGGCGGAGTGCCCGCTGAGTCGACGGGGCTCCGACGGCTGTCGCGAACACCCAGCGCAAAGGTCTCGCCTGCCCCTCCGCCTCAGGGACTCTTCAGGGACTTTCAGCTCTGTCAGAGGGACTTCCGAGGGACTTTTCGCCGCCTGACGCAGCAAGCCCATGAAAGATCAGAAAGGGCCTCCGTCCCAGATCAGAGGCCCTTTCTCAGGCAAAGCCGCAGGTGGCGGCAGACGAGTCGGGCTGTACGCCGGGTTCTGTCGCCCGGTGAGTCGGGACCTGCCGAGACTCGACGGGGGCACTCGTCACCCACTCTGAACTGGTGAGATTCGCTGAGCTTGAGTGAGCTCGATTGAGAGTGAGAGAGGCATCTGAACCTCCCCGACCACTCCCCCGCCCCCATCTGCTCCCCAGATTCTCCCCAGCGTGGCCCCCCTCGACAGGCTCTCGCACCCGGCATTGAGCTGCAAACATGGCAGCAAAGAGCCCCGCCCTCGAGAACGCGGGCGGGGCCATGAGGCGCTGACTCTTAGTCGGCGATGTGGCCGGGCTCGTAGTCGCCGTGCGCCTTCTCGGCGACTGCGCGCCTCGTAGCTTCGAAGGCCAGCAGGCATTGGCGGCAGACTCGCAGCTCCTGGTCCGGACCGGACCGCGGGTGGAGTGTCTTGATCTTCGCCGTGTCGACTTCACCAAGTTCCGGGTGCCGAAAGCAGACGCCCGGCTCCCAGGTGTAGAGCGCGACGATTTCCTCGCCGTCCATACCGTCTCCTGCTGTTGCTCTGACAGGGGATGCGTGAAGGGAAGTGCTCGCCCGTCGTTTACCCGGAGGCGAGCAGAGACTGCTGAAGTTCACCCCTTCGAGTGAACAGGCGTTCGATTTTGTCAGGACCTCACCTTAGATCTACGCCGGGGGTCACCTCGTCCGTCGCAGCAGCCTTTTCTTGATCAAAGAAAGCCGCAAATCTGCTGTGGCGTTATGATCTTGGTGGTCACAGCGTTTGTCGGGTGCCCGACGCCCAACCCCAATGGATCCTCGACGCCCGTGCCCGGGTCGGCCGCAGCATCCACGCGCGACGCATGACCCAGAACATGACCCAGGAGCGACTGCGTGACCTGACCGGCATCTCCGTCGACACCGTCCAGCGGATCGAGGCCGGGAGAGAGATCAAGATCAGCCACCTGTTCGCGATTGCTCGCGCTCTCGACATTCACCCCTCTGACCTCCTCGACTAGTAGCGGGCGAGGCGTTAACGGTCACTCACACAGTTGCCGCAGGTCAACCTTTGACAACGCTGTTTCGATAGCCGGTTATCGACCTGTAATCAACTGTTCGACGATTCAGTAAGGGTTGCCTGTGTAGGCACCATCTTTTGTTGCGTCATGCGCAACAACCCGCAGGTCACAACGTTGCAGCAGGTTGCGCTTCCCCGCCCGCCCCGGTCCGCCGTCCGGGACGAGCGGGGGTCTCAGGGGGCGGCAGCCTTGCGGGCGTCACGCCATATCTGGCGGAGGTCGGCAGCCTCGCCGCAGTCCTCGCCGCGGTTGCGGCACGGCTCGCAGGATTCGGCGTGTGCGATGAACGCGCGGTAGGCCGCGAGCAGGTTCAGGCTGGCGCTGGCTGCGGTGGCGCGTAAGGCCCGCTCGACCGGCCGACCGTCTGTGCTGCTGGTGCTGGCGCCTTTATGCTCCGCCATGGCGACTCCTGCTGTCGTCCGCGCCCCGGGGCCGTGTCAGCGGCTGCCGGGGTCCTTACGGGCAGCGTACCGTCTTGTATCGATACGTATTCCCTTGTACCGCGACGTATCTCTACGGACCCGGTCGTGTGCCTGCTCCTAGCGTCGTGACCATGGACTTTGACCCGGATGCGGCGATCGACTACGAGGGGCCGGTGACCCCGTACCGGCAGCTCGCCGGGATCCTGCGTGCCCGGATCGCTCGTGGCGACTGGCGGCCGGGCCGGCCGATCGCGTCGGAGACGTCGCTGGTGCAGCAGTACGGTCTGGCCCGGTCGACGGTGCGGCGCGCGGTCGCCGTGCTCGTCGAGGAGGGGCTGGTGTTCACCGTTCCTCAGCGCGGCACCTACGTCGCCGAGCAGCCTGCTGGCGACGACCAGGCCGGCTGACAGTCCGACCCCGTAGCCTGGACCGTATGACTGGGGTGGGGCGTAGCGCGGAGCAGGTGAACGCGGAGATCCGCCGACTGTGGCCGCCTGGTGCGGTCGTGCCGCTGGACCGGGACCGATATGACCGGCTGGTCGTCGAGTACGCCGAGGCGGTTCGCGCTGAGCGGCGGGTGCGCGGTCAGCAGCAGCTCGCGGCATAGACTCACAGGCGTGGCGATCGAACTGCCTGACAGCCTGATCCAGATGCAGCGCGACGTCGTCGCCGCGCGGGAGCACGCCTCCAAGGCCGGCTACTCGGCGGTGGCATGGCGACCCTGGGTCGACGCGGCCGAGAAGCTGCAGGCGGAGATCACTGCCTATGCGCAGATGACCGGGCAGAACCGGTACGAGGTGGAGCAGGCGCTGAAGAATAGGGTCCTGCGCCCGGAGGGCTAAGGCGGATCAACCCCTGAAGCGGATCGGCCTCTGAATGGCCTGCCGCGTTGCCGCCTCCAGCGCCTGCTCGTCCACCACGATGATGCGACCGGCGGGCACTGCTGGACTGGCGGTCACGGTGTAGACGTGCCCCAGATCGCGCTCGTCGATGGCGTTGCGCACGTCGGCCGCTTGGGCGGGCGGGCAGTACAGGGTGCGCTTGGCGTCTTCGAAGATCTGCGAGTAGAAGCGGATGTTGTCGAGTATCCGCTGTCCTTCGTCGTCCACGTCGTCCTCCAAGGTCCGTCCCGCCCGTCGGGTGCTGTCCCGTGGGGCCGACGGACGGGCCCGAGCGCGCTCAGCCAGAGGCGCGGTTAGTGACAGCCCAGTGTCTCAGGCGGCGCTGACAGTCGAGGGCTACTACGGCCAGCTGGCCAGCTCTTCGCCGGAGGTCTCGTCGGTGAGGGTGATGCGCGCGCCGGGCATGCTGCCGTATTCGCCGATCCAGCCCAAGTGTTTCCGGTCCGCGGTCGTGCGGTCGCGCCACCAACCGTGTGCGACGGGTCGGCCGTCGATGGTGAGGGCGAGGTGGAAGCGCGGCTGGTCGGGGTCGGGCACGGCTCAGCGGTCCCCGCGTGCCAGCCCTGCCGCCTGGTCGAGGTGGTCTGCGCACGAGCCCGGCACTGCCGAGGGGCGCCCGCACAGGTAGCCGTGTACCCATGAGCCGGCGAGTCGCCTGCTCACCAGGTACTGGCATGTCTCGCTGATCAACCTCTGGCCTCTCTCGTGTGCGGGCATCTGCGGCGGCTGCCCTGCCTCACACACCGTACACTCGAACACGTGTCCGAACTGTCTCGTCTCGACAAGCAGCGCGCACTCCGCGACTGGCTCCAGTACCAGATACGCCAGACCGAGCGCACCATCCGCGAGCTCGAGCACGAAGAAGCCGAGGACAAGCGGCGCCGGGAGGCGGAGCGCATCGCGGGGTCGTGGAAGTTGCAGCCGGGTCGCGTCCAGGGCGCCGAGCCGATGCTTCACCGCGCCGACTGCGGGCTGTACAAGACGGAGCTCGGCTACCTCGACCGCGAGCATGTGACCGTGGGGCTCGAGGAGTTCCCTGGCCTCGAGATGTGCGAGATCTGTCAGCCGCGGGGCAGCCTCGGTATGCCGACGCCGGGAGGATAGGCGTCAAGCCCGTGTGCAGGATCTGCACACGGCCGGAACTGGGCGCGTCCAGCGGCCCCGCCGCGGGTACGACACCCCGTGACCACGGGAGGCCGACATGAACTGTCCCAGTTGCGGTGCCGGAGCGACGCAAAGCGGAGACGGACGCTGGTTCTGCAACAACCAGTGCGGCTGGTCGTCCGGCAACACGCCGGCGCCGGTAGGGTCCGGGCATGACCAGCCAGCCTGACATCACCGAGTCGGCGGTCACCGGCTCCGAGATCACCCGCACCGACTGCAAGCGCTGCGGCACCGAAGTCCACGGCATTGATGGGCGTTACGCCTGTCCCGTTTGCGGCTGGGTGAACCACTGGTCCGAAGGGCACCAGGCTTTGCCCCAGGCGCACGAAGACGCCGACCGACCCCGATAGGCGGAGCGAGACGGAAACGGGCCCCGGCTGGACCCGCCTCCGCTACCTTGGCGCTCCAACCGCACAAGGGGGCTGCCGTGAAAGTCTTTTGGACCATCCTCGCCATCATCCTCGGAGTGCTCGCCCTCGGTGGCGTCGTCAATCTGAAGGAAGAGGGCGGCGACGCGGCGACCGTCACCGGTGACCTCGTCATCACTGGACTCCTCGCCCTCGGCGCCTGGGGCAGCTGGCGGCAGCGCGAGAGCAAGGGTCCCAGCGCATAGCATTCCCCTACGCGGCCCGGTCCAACTCTCGTGCCGTGTGTCGGAGGACCGCCTCCATGGTGCCCTGGCTCAGCCCGGCCTCCTTGCCTCCGTGCACGACGGCCCGTCGCATCGCGGCCCGCATCACAGCGAGGACTTGTTCCGTGGTTCCGCCCCGCGCCTGGAAGTCGCCCAGGAGGGACATGAAATGCGGGACCCTCTGAACTGCGTCAAGCCACATGTTGGCCAGCTCGATCTCCCTGTTCGGGCGCTCGCCACGCTGGGAGATCCAGATGGCCATCTCCCAAGGGTCGTGCCAGTCGGGAGACTCGCGATGGCAGGGAGGGCACAGCAGGATGATGTTGCTGGACTTGTCCGAGCCGCCCAGTGCGGCCGGGACGATGTGGGCTCGCTCTAGGGCAGCCCGTTCCCAGCTGGCACGCGGGGTCACCTTGGACCAGTACTCCGAGAACCAGCCGCACGCGAAGCAGCACGCGTGGGACAAGTCCTCCAGACAAGGGGCGAAGACCTGACGTTCGAGCTGGGGCCGGTCGTTCCAGTACTGAGCGATGACCCATTTCGTAGAGACGCTCACAGGCCAGCTCCTTCTGTGATGGCGGCGTCATAGGCGCGAAGCGCCTGGGAAATGGCCCCCACGCTGGGGTTCTTGCCCTTGCTCGCGCCTTCGGCGATCCGGAGGTGAGGCTGGATCTGCCGGATAGTGAAGCCCTTCTCTCGCAGTGCAGCGGCCTGGATCGTCAGCGCTTCCGTCATGACAGGCTTACGGCCGCCGACGCGTCCGCGCTTGCGCGCCGCCTCCAGGCCATCCTTCGTCTTTCTCACGATGTCCCGGCGCCGGTCCTCAGCAAGGGCGAGGGCGAGGTCCAGGATCAGGGACCGTACCTTGTGCTCGCCGGCCGCGATGCCCTCCAGCACCTTGACTGCGATGCCGCGCTCGAAGAGGTCGTTCAGGACGATGAGCCCCTCGAGGAGGTTGCGGCCGAGGCGGTCGACCTCTTGCACGCAGAGCATGTCGCCCTCACGCACGTACTCGACAGCGGCTAGGAGGCCGGGGCGCTCCTCGGCGCGGAGCTTGCCGCTCATCTTCTCTTCGAAGACCTTGATGCAGATCGGGTCGAGCGCGTCGTGCTGCCGCTGAGTGTTCTGCTTGTCGGTGCTGACTCGGACGAGGCCGACTAGCGCCATCCAACTCCCCTTCTGTTCAGGAAACGTAGTGACTTACATTCTGAACAGTACCAGGAAGATGAACGGGTTTCTGAACAACTCGACCTGCGATGAGGCAAGTTCGACCCGACGTCTGTTCAGGTTCACGTCCCGACCGGTTAATGAACGGCTGCTCTGGCACACTCGCGCCATGAAGGCTTGCACCACCTGCCGCGAGGAGTACGACGAAGGCGACGACGCGGCCGTCAAGTACCACACCGAGCCTGCCGACTGCTCGCAGTCGTGCCGCTGCGTTGGGCGCCCACGCTGCTACATGTGCCGCGGCTCGTTCTGCTTTTGCACCGCGCACTGACCGCGGGCATAACGAAGGGCCCCGCTCCCCCTCGGAGCGGAGCCCGCGATTTGATCAGCCTCTCTGCCACACTCGCGCCATGACGAC
The DNA here is from genome assembly GCF_056435905.1 of Streptomyces sp. NPDC043861. Classification (NCBI taxonomy): domain Bacteria; kingdom Bacillati; phylum Actinomycetota; class Actinomycetes; order Kitasatosporales; family Streptomycetaceae; genus Streptomyces; species Streptomyces sp. NPDC043861. The sequence goes on from NZ_JBWKDP010000002.1 coordinate 101,604, forward strand.
ATGCACCACGCCCACCTGCCGCCAGGACTACGACGAGAAGAGCGAGGCGGCGGTTGAGTACCACACCGAGCCGGTGTACTGCTCGAAGACGTCGAAGCGCTGCACCCGCTGCGACGGGCACCCGCGCTGCTACACATGCGGCAGCTCGTTCTGCTTCTGCGCCGACCACTGAGCCCGGACAAGACGAAAACCCCCGCCGCCGTGAGGCAGCGGGGGTTCTGTCATTCCTCGGGCACCGGCACCGGCTCCGGGGGCGGTGGCGGTTCGGGTTGTTCGTCGACGACGCCCATGTCGACGAGGGTGCCCATGTCGGCGGCGGTCTCGTCGACGCGGCGCTGCACGGGCCGCTCCGCAGGCAAGTCCGTCATCCGCACTCCAGTTCTCACGCGTCGATGTGGTGGATGTACTGGCGTGCCCGCTCCGACATGGGCTCTGCGGCGGGCGGCTCCATGCCCTCCCTGCGGATGTACAGCACGAGTCCGCGGACCCGTCCGAGGAGCCAGCCGATTGCCTCGTCCTGATCGGAGATCCGCTGCCGCTGCTTCTCCGCCTCCGCCTCCCGCACCTGGACCCGCTTCTCGAGGCGTTCGATCGCGGCGCCCTGCTGGGTGGTGATGGCGACGAAATCATCGCGCTTTTCCTGCCGCGGTGTTCGCCTGGCGGCGCGTGCCGTCCACACTGCCGCGCCGGCCGCGGCCAGTGATGCGCCGATCGATCCCCAGGTCTCAGCATTCATACGGGGGCTCCGCTCTCTTGTGGCGGGGAGGCTCGGGCCAGCCCGCCACCACCAGTGCCGGGACGGTGATAGCCGTCCACACAGCTGCAGCCGCCCAGCCGCGGGGATAGTCCCCGAGGATCCAGGAGGCCAGGTAGCTCGCCATCCACGGCACCACGATGAGTACCAGGGCGACGAATCCGGCAGCGTCACGGCCCGGCGGAGCCCACGCGCACACAACTGCGATCAGACCTGCGGCGATCCAGCACCAGCCCCAGGCGCTCAGCGGCCAGAGGGCGAGCAGCACCTGCAGGCCGCGCTGGTCGGGCTGCGGGACGACGATCTGACCCCAGCCGACGATCATCCACACGATGCCGTAGCAGGACAGGATCGCCCCGCGGCGGCCAAGCTGACGCTTCAGCCGCCGCGCCAGAGCGCACCGCACCTACACCCCAGACAGCGGAGTAGTCGGCGACTTCGGAGACACCTGCACTCGAGTCAGCAGGGTGAGGCCGGCAAGGATCACGGTGTTGATCGCGCCGACGGTCTCCTGCGACACGTCGTAGCCGAACGTCGCGACGAGGACGGCGCCCGCGGCCACGACGGCAGTGAAGGCCTGCGGGGCGATCGGGCGTGTCATGGCCGCAGCGATGGCGCCGAGGATGGCGGTGGCGACACCGACGATGGCGCCGGCCTGTTCTGCGGTCAGCCCTGTGACGCCGAGGGTGACGATGAGACCGAGGACGGCGCTCAGCGTGTTCAGGACGACAACCGGCTCTCTGCCGAAGATCTTCATGGCCTTCTCTTTCTCGAGGGGTTACGCGGTCCAGCGGAGGCCGCGGAGTACGCGGTTGGTGACCTTGGCGGCCTTGTCCGTCTTGATCTCGACCTTCAGCTGCTCGTTCGCGTCGAGGCGCCCGTTGCGGCTGACGGCGACGGAGGCGACCCCGTCGGGGCCGACCGTTCCTGCGTCGATCGCCAGGTCGTGTGCGGGGTCGGACGGGGCCGAGAGCAGCAGGTCGTGGAACCGCAGCGTGACGCGAGTGCCCGGGTCGGCCTCGACCCGGACGTAGCAGGTGACCGCGTAGGCGCACGGGCCCTGCAGGATGGCGCTGTCGTTGGCCATGTGCAGCAGCTGATACTTGCCGGCCTCGAGCTGGGGCCCGCCCGAGACGGACTCGGTGATGACGTCAGGCATGTCGGTGTCCTCCGCAGGAGCAGGCTGGGTGGGGGCGGGAGTGGGGGTCTGGGGTGCCGTCTTCGGCCTCGGAGCGCCGGCCCGGACCCAGGCGTACAGCGGGTCGCCGGGGCAGGAGGTGGCGTAGCCGTCGCGGTGGCCCTTGATCTCCGACCCGGCGTTGCCGTGGTCGCGGAGGTACTCGATCGCGTCGCGGATGCCGCCCAGCTGCTCGTCCGTCGGCTGCGTCAGCCCGGCCGAGCCGAGGAGCGCGCACACCGCGTAGTGCTGCGAGTTGAGGGTGGCGTTGCCGTTCGCGCCGGTCCGCTTGTGGGCGCCGCGCCCCTCGTACACGTAGCCGTGCTCGCAGACCACCATGTTGTAGGCGATGTCGCTGTAGTTTTCCGCGGTGTTCGCGAGGTGCGAGGCGCGGATGGAGCGGACGTAGTCGTCGCACAGGGAGTGCACCCGGCTGCTGTACGGGGTGCCCAGGTAGTGGACCTTCACTCCGCTGGTGCCGGCGATGTACGACGCGGCAGACGAGGAAGGGGCACCCCACTCGGAGCGCCTGACAAGCTTCATATGCTCCCCCTTTCGGGGCATGAAAAAGGCCCCCGTGGGGGCGGCGGTGGTCGGGATGGGTCAGATCTCTCTGACCACGAAGCTGGCGGGCAGCGTGCTGGAGGCGGTGAGGTCGATGGTTCCGGAGCCGCCGGAGCGGGCGACGAACACCGTCCACGTCGTGCTGCCTGCGCCGGGGGTGTCGATGCCGTTCGCGACGCAGGTGTAGCCCGTGTTCGCGGTGTCGGCACCGACGATCCCGCCGCCCACCTGTGTCGCACCGGTGGTGGTGCCGCGGCGGATCCGCAGCTCGACCCTGTCACCGCCGTTCGTCGACCTGACGAGTCCGGTGGCCTTCAGTTCGTAGGAGACGCCTGCGCGGGTGGAGATGGTGACGGCCATCGAGGTCGTCGTCTCGGTCGTGGTGGTCGACGAGCCGGCGGTGACGAGGCTGCTCCCGGACTGGCCGCAGGCCGGGACCCAGACGCTGCCGTCGTAGACGTCGAGGCGGTTGACGTCCTGCAGCCAGGTGACCATGCCCTCGACGGGGGCCGCTGTGCCGACGAGTGCGGCGGTCCGTGCTGCGGCGGACGCGAACACCATGACGCTGCGGGCGACGATGGCGTTAGCGATGTTCTTCGCCAGGACCGAGGCGTCCGGGGTGTCGGTCAGGGAGGCGATCGATACGCCCTGGCTGTAGTCGTCGGTGGTTGCCACAGGGGCGCTCCTATCGTGCTCTGCCGCGGATGCTGTCGAGCACGACCCACGACGAGGTGGTCAGGGCGACGGAGCCGTTGGTGAGGGACACGGTCCCGGCGCTGGGGTCGACCCTGATCCGGGCGTAGTTTTGGGCGTTGGAGGTGGCGGCGACGCCGCTGATCCACCAGGTCGGCAACAAGCCGGCGGGGACGGTGCCGATGTTGGCGTTGGCTCCGATCGCTACTGCGGTGCCTTTGACCATGCCGGAAAGCTGCAGCTCCCCATCGGCCGTGATGCGCACGGCGGGGGTCGGGTCGTTGGCGCCGCCGTTCGCGACCCATGTGCCGCTGAGCGTCAGCGCGGTCCAGTCGTCACCAGCGGCGGGGACTACCCGCCCAAGCGCTAGCCAGTTGCCGTTCGACGCTTGCGTCAACTTGACCTGATCGCCAGCTTCGGGCGCCGGATAGGTGTCCAGACGTCTGGCCGTGATGCCGTCGCTAGTGACGACCGTGCCGTCCGCGTTGACCGTTGACACGGTGGCGAGGCGCCAGTCGGCGCCGCGAACGGCGGGCGTTGCCTCGGCGGCCTTCAGCGAGCGTCGACGGATCGCCGCTGCCAGGTCCTGGGCTGAAGCTGCCCCCGCTATCACGTGCCCTCCTTTGCCGAAATGGTCTTGATCGCGAAGTCGCCGCCGACACCGAGCTCCACCGGGAAGCCCTGCACCTGGTGCAGTTCCTTCGATCCGTCCGGGTAGACGACGCGCAGCACGTCGCCCGGCTCGAGGGCTGGATTCGGCAGGCTGGAGATGTCCGCGCTGGCGTTCGGGGCCTGTGCTGCCCGGAGTTTCAGCGTGGCTGCCGCGGTGCAGGCGCCTGTCGTGGTCAGGGTTGAGGAGCTGTAGAACATGGGGCGACGTCCATACGGGCCCGACCAGTACGTCGGGCTGCCCGGGTCGGTGTCGACGACCAGCGAGCTGACCGGGGCCGTGTTCGTTTCCGTGTTCTCGCCGCGCGCTAGGACACCGTTGTAGACGCCGTCCGCCTTCATACCTCGGGCTGCGGAGATGTACGCCCCGCCCTCGCCGGCGGCGATCGTCCACACGGGTTCTACGGCGAGGATGTCCGGGAACTCGGCAATGACGAATGTCCCGTCGGCATCGGCGTATACCTCGGCGCCGATGGCTGCCGCGATTTCTGCGACGGCGACCCAAGGGTCGGCCTCGATGTCCCAAGTACGCGGTCCGATCGCTGCATCGACGGCTGTGCTGATCACGGTGGCGCCGGGGATGCTGCGCTGGATCAGTGCCGTGACTGCGCTGACTGCCGTGCCGCTGGCCTTGTAAGGGCCGGTGAAACGATCGTCTGCGATCACGACCTCGAGGCTTTTCCCTGGATTGTCACCGGCCCTTCGTCGACGTCCCCGGAGACTTCGTCGATCCGGAAGACCCCGAGGGGGACGAGCTCTTGCTCGCCGTTGCCGTAGTCGACGCCGCGGGCGATCCGCAACTGGGCCCCGTACACCGACAGTTTGTCGAGTGCGGTGCGGGGGATCAGGGAGACGTCGGCGATGGAGACTGAGCAGGTGCGTCGGGCCTGCTGGCCGCGGTCCACGATGACGCTGCCGCCGGTGTGCGGCAGCGTCTCCACCAGTCCGTCGGCCCGGAACAGCGTCACCTCGGTGACCGGTGTGTGGCTGCGGACGATCGTGTCGAGGAACCGTTGAGACACCGCATACATCAGATCCTCCGATCAAAGAGGACGTCTTCCCAGGTGGCGTACTTGTCCAGGACTTCCTGCCAAGTGGCGCTCTCCGTGAGGATGTCCTGCCAGGTTCGGCCAGCAGATCCGCCCACGCCGACGGTTGTCGGCATGTCGACTTCTCGAAGGGCCAGTGACCAGTGCCGTCGAGGTTCGCCGCCGTAGGGGACGATGCGCGCCTCGGTCACGTCCGCAACGGCGACGTACCTGTCGCTGAACCCGAGCCCTGGGGGGAACTGGATCAGGAGCACGTTGCCGCTGTCGAGGATCCAGTGCAGTTGGTCCCGCTCACTGTCGTTGGCGGTCCGGAGAGTGAGTACGCCCTGGAGTCCGCGGCGAACGTCGGAGTGGATGACCGGGTTTCGTCGCCCCCTGACCTGGTAGTCGGCTTGCTGTATGGGCCGCTGCCAGTCGGGGGCCGCCACGGCCTCGATGCGCAGGTTTCGCTGGGGCAGGCCGGGGTCTTTGATCCATACGCTGTTCGGATCGTCGGCCGCGAGGGTGATGGTCAGACTGTCCCGCGAGGCGGTGAGAATGTTGCTGCTGTCCCGGGCTTCGGCGTAGTAGTCGACAGGCACACCGAGCGGGACCTCGTAGTCCTCGACGACCAGGACATCCGAGACGATCAATTCGCCGTCGATGAGCCCGTTGGCACCGCGGACCAGTGAGCGGTTGCCGTCCGCGGTGCGACGCCACACAGTCAGATACGAGTCGACTGGCAGGTCGCGCAAGGTCAGCGTTGCGTAGGCGTCCGCGTCGTTCTTCGACACCTCGACGATCGGCATCGTCTGCCACAGGGACACTTTGTCGACGCGCAGGACCGACGATCCCGAGGTGGCCGCCAGCGTCCACTCGATGGCCGCCTGGGTGGCGGTCGGCGGGACCGTCGCGGTCAGGGTGAGCATCCACCATCCACCGCCTGGCACGGCGGCGGCGGTCATGGACGATGTCCCCAGATCCGCGTTGGAGGCGTCGTACCAGCGGATCGCCCGCGTCAGGGTCCAGCCGCCCGCAGAGACCTTCATCGCGTACTCGGAGGAGTACGTCAGCCCCGCGGCACCCGCGCCGAGCGGGAACTTCGCGCTACGGATCACTGACGTGGTGGCGGTCGACGACGTGACAGTCATGCAGTAGGAGCCGTCCAGGCCATCTGTACCCCACGGTGTGAGCCGCGCCAGGGTTGCCACGCCCGAGACGACCGTCCAGCCGGCGACGTCCCGCTCGAAGCTGCCGTCCGCATACGGCACCACACTGCCCTCGCGGAATCGCGGGGCGACCACGATGACAGCGGAGTCGATACGCACCACCTGCGCGGCGGTGCCTGAGGTGATACCGGCCGCGAGCTGCGCGTAGGCCGTGTTCGCGGGGGCCACAGCCGACACGCGCTGCCGGTAGACCCCGGTACTGGGCGCCGACAAGTTGGCTCGCGTCGCCGACAGTTGCACATCCGCCGCGTCGTAGAACCGGAGCTCCACCCAGGTGGTGCTGGCCGCGGACGGAGGGTTGATGTAGCAGTAGCCCAGGTACTCGACACCGGCAGTCGCAGCCGGTTTCTCCACCGTCTTGACCGAAGAATTCCCGTTCGCGGTGACCGTCAGGGCCAGGTTGTGGCCGCCCGGCAGGTAGCTGGTGACTGACCACTGCACCATCGGCGTCTGCCGGCTGATGGAGCAGTTCGTCTCCACAGCCCAGCCTGTGGCGTCCCGCTCGAGGGATTCCGTGTTGAAGGTGAGCAGGTTGCCGGCTGTTCTGTACGGGAGGCCGAGGTAGACGTTCTCGAAGTGCTGGATTACGCCGGAGCCGGCAGGGGTCATCGCCGATACGATGACCCGCGCCGACACGGCACCCGCCGGGGCGAGGTTCGCCACGGCGATGCGGTGCCACGTCGACGAGGCCGTCGTCGTGGTCACCGACCACGTGATGCTGATCTCCGCGTTCGAGGAGTTCAGCCACTGGATACCGATCCGGTCCGGCACCGTCGCACCCGACGCGTCAGCGAACGCCTCGTACTCGACGCCGACCGTGACCGGGTAGGAGGCGACCGTGCGGGCCTGCATCTCGCCCGCCGCGCTGGAGGTGAGTTTCAGTGTTCCGTCGCCCGACCGGCCGCCCGTCCCCTTGGAGATTGCGCAGTTGGTCTTGGCGACCCAGCCGCTGGTGTTCGGGTCAGCGGTCTCCGTCGTAGCGGATAGGAAGTTGCCGGGGATGGCCACTTACTGACCCCCTCCCGCGTTCAGCACCTGCACCAGCTCTCCGTTCGCGCGCACCACTTCGGCGCGGGCGATCTTGGATAGTTCTTGGTTGCCGATGAACACGCGCACCTCGGTCGGTGCCTGTACCGCGGCAAGCTCAGCTACGACAGAGCGCACCAGCGCTGCAGTCTGAGCTGCGGAGTCCCCGCCGAGGGCAGCACCGACCGGAGTGCTGCGCGCCATCACCTGCTGAGGGGCGGGCATCGCCTTGCTCAGTGTCCCGTCGCGGATTGCGTCGAACGTCGCCACACCGAACTGGAGGACGCGCTTCGCTGGGATGACGTACTCGCCATTGGAGAGCATCGCCAGAATGCTGTCCGACGTGCCGGTGCCAGGACCGCGGACCGGGCCGCCAGACGGGAAGCCGACGAGACCGCCCTTCGCGTAGTGGCCTGGCCGGGGCTTGCGCTTCCGGGCTTCGCCGCTGCTCGTGACGATGTGGTGCGTGTAGATGTAGGTGTGTGCCGTCTTCCCGTCGATGGACGTCATCCTGATCCGGGCCTCGCGGATGGCCGCTTCGAGCTGGGCGATGGTGGCACGGATCTGCGCCTTTCGGGAATCCGGGACGCTCTTCAGCTGTCGTTTCGCGCTGTTCAGCTTGGCCTGCAAATCCTCCATGTTGCCGCGGAGACGGGCGGTCTTGTCCGGCGTCTTCAAGATCTGATCTGCCAGCCGCTTCGCCTGATCCCGAGTAAGGCCCATCGCCTGGGCTGAGGCAAGCAGTCGCTCCCGGCCGCGCGCATAGATGCCATTCACGGTGGACCACGACGCACCGGACTCACGGGCCGAGGTCGCCGCCTCGTCGGTCTTCGCGGCCAGATCGTTCAGCGCACCGGCCGCGGCGCGGGACTTCTCGCTATTGAGGTCGAGCTGCCCGTCGACCATCTTCAGCGCGCCGGCGTTGTCCTGTGCTGCCTTCGCTGCGGCGTCGACCGCCGCCTCGAAGCCGATCATGCCGCCGATGCCCTGGCGATTGGCGTTGTTGAGCTCCATGATCGCCTGGCGCAAGCCGTCGGCGCTGGCCTTCTGGGCGTCGAGCTTTGACTTGGTCGCCATCGCCTGGGCCCCGAACAGACCCATGCTGTCCGCGACGAGCTGCTGCTCAAAGGCTGCGTTCGCGAGGGCCTGCTGGTAGTCGCCCATCTCTTTGGTGATCTCGTCGGCGGTGAAGCCTTGTTCTTTCAGCGTCTTCTTGACCCGTTCGAACGCGGCCGCCGCCAGATCAGCCTTGCCGCCGCTGACCAGGTTCGACAGAGCCTTGTCCACGGCATCGAGGGCCTCCGCGGCTTCCTTCGTGCCCGGTCCGCCGTCGCCGTAGCCGAGGAACGAGCTGACGGACTGCTCGATCTGCTGGGTCAGGCTCGGGCGGGCGATGACCCGCAGATGCTCCCCCAGTTTCCCCAGGTCGTTCCCGAAGGTCTTGGCCATCTCGCCCGACACTTTGCCAGTGCGCGCGAACTCGCCCAGGGAGGTGGTCATCCTGTCGACATCCGGAGCCGCCTGCCGGCCCCGGTCCGACAGCGACGTCAACGCGATCAGCAGCAGCCCGATGCCAGTGCCGGCGACCGCGAGTTTCGCCCCGCGCGACATGGCTCCGAACGCTGCGGTAAGCGCCGCCATACGTCCGGTCGATCCTGCCGCCGCGGCCTGCATCGCGGTGATCTGCACAGCGAATGCTGCGACAGCAGCCCTCGCCCCGACGAGACCGACAGCCGCGAGCTGCACCGCCTTGACAGCGACGGCCAGTTGAAGAAATGCGGCGATCGCCCCAGGCGGCACTGCGGCTACCAGGCTGGCGATGACATTGACGACCTGCAACAGACCGACGCCCACCTCGGATCCGGCGCGAAGCAGGTTGGCGAGCGCTTCGCCGATGTTGCGGAGGGTGGCACCGACCAGCGGGCCCTGTGCTTGTGCGTAGGCCATGAATTCGGCCAGAGCACCGCCACCGAACGAGCCGGAACTGAGGCGCTCCATGAACGTCACAAGTCCGTCGGTCGCCCGGCGGACAGCGCCAGTTGCGAAGTCGTTGAACTTGACCATCAGACGGTCGAAGCCAGGCGTCGACACGGCGCCGCCCGCAAGGGTGACAAGCCGATCCAGCTCCTTGCTGACGCCCTTCACCGTGGGTGTCAGGCGAGGAAGTACAGCCCCGAGCACGGCGAAAGACTTGGTGACGGGCGCCAGCGTGTCGCCCGCCAGCGAGTCCGACCAGTCCTTGTACTCCTCCTTGAGGACGGACAGCGCGGCCGCCGCCTCCCGTGTCGCGTCCGGCAGCTTGGCAACCTGCCGGACGTAGGCCGCCTGCGCGGTAATAGCCTGCTGCGACTGGGCGCCGGATTCCTCAACCGCGTCCCTGTATTTCTTCTCCGCCTCCGCGGCGTCACCCATCGCGGCAACCTGCGGGCCCAGCGCGGCCGCGTACACGGCAGCCGCTGCACCTGCGGCAGCCGTTTGAGCCACGACGGGCGCGAGGGCGCCGGCGATACCGGCCGCTGCCGGTATCGCTGCCGGGGCGAGCGACAGCAGCGATCCCTTGATCGCTTCCATGCTCTTCGAGATCGCGCCCTGTGACGCGGCGAAACGGCCCTGCACATCCCGCAGTCGACCGTCGGCGTCACGGGTCATGGTGTTCAGCGCCGAGTTGCCTGAGTCCGCGGCGGCGACCAGGCGCTGCTGCAGACGCTGCGCTGCATCCCCGGCCTGGTTAAGGACGCGTGACAGCTGGTCGCGGCCGGTCAGGAGGAAGTTGAGCCGGGAATCTGCCATCACTCACCCCCGGCTGCCTGTTGCTGAGTCTGGTGCTGGTCGATCCATGCGACGAGAGCCTCGAAGTCGTCGACGGTCTGCTCGTCGACGACCGTCGGCGGCATGCTCAACAGATGAGCGAAGAGCCCCAGGTACATGGCCCTGGTCAGGACGATGTCGAACTCGAGCCCTCGTCCTTGCTCGATGGTGCGACCGTCTCCGTCTCTTTTGGGCCGGACGGCTCGAACCCTTCAACGGCCCTCGTGACGAGCTGCTCGGCGTGCTCGCCGTCCAACGCGGCAGCGGGTATACCGCTGAGGGCGGCGGCAAGCGCGTCAGGGGTAACCTCCGGGTCCTCGGCCGCCACCTGGGCAGCGTTGTCGACCCAGCGGGTCACCTCTTCGCGGTCGAAGCGGGACACCATTTCCTCGACGCCGGGGTCGACGTCGTCGTACTTGAGCGACGGGTCGCTGCGCTTCCTCAGCAGCCACACGACGACCCGCATGGACTCGAGTTCCTCGTCGGCGAGGCCGGCCCTGATCTCCCCCCACTTCATGCCCGTGATCCGCGAGGCGATGGACGACTCCGACACGCGCAGCGTGCGAGCGTCGTAATGCTGCGGCTCTTCACCTTCGGGGGTGTAAACGATGATCAAGGGTTCTCCTAGGTGAGCTGACGCCGCACGTCGTTGACGACACGCGCGACCTCCGCGGTCATGCGCGGAGTGTGCTTCTGAACGGTCCTGTCCCACCACAGCGGCGTGGTCCACTGATTCGCCCACCGTCTGCGGTTACCGAACACCGGGTGCCTGATACGGCCGTTCGCCGAGTTCATGGCAGACGGCATCTTGCGCAGGTCAGCAGGCAGGGCAGACCTGTCCACCCAGACGCGGGCGCCCGGATTGCCGCCGGTCCGCACCGAGATCCGGACCGCACCGGCGATCGTCGCGCGCAGCGGGCGAGTGGTCGGCGACGGACCGCCGCGGCCACCCGACCGCCGCGGCTCAGCCCTGATGGGCAGACCGCGAATGGTGGACTGCATGTCCGTCTTCAGGGGCTCAGCAGCCCGCCTGATCCGTCGCCCGAAGTTCGCCTTCAGCCTTGACCCGCCCGCCGCCTTCAGCCTCCGGGACAGCTCCAGCAGCTGCCCCGTGTTGAGGATGCGGACACTGCTCATCAGGCCGGGATGGTGACGTTCTCGGCAGGCTCGGACGTGACCGCGAACTGCACCTGCACCTGGGCCGCCTCCTCCATATCGCGAAGCTTCGCCTGGGACAGCACCCGCACCGGGAAGACATCCATCTTTCGGCCAGGGGTGTCGCCCTCGTCCATCCACACGACATAGCCGTTGGCACCCCGCGCGAGGAGGTCCCGCACGTCGGTTCCGGTCTGCGACGCGTACAGCGTCAGCGACGAGTCGTCCGCGCTGATCGCGCCGTCGATCTTGGCGTTGAACTTGCTGCCGAGCGTGGGCGTCTCGACGACGGCAGACACGATCTGCCAGCCGTCGACCGCACCGACCTCCACGGACAGCTCAGTGCCGGCGTTCAGCTCGGCGCGGGACGGGGCGGACTTGGTGACGATCGTCGGAACCCAGGAAACCCGGGTCAGACCACGCCGGTAGTACCTCACCGCCGACGCAATAGGGGTAGCGGGCATCAGTCATTCTCCTCATCAGCTACAGCACGCCGGCGCTTGCTGGCGGGCGCGGTGGGCTTGGCCTCGGCGTCGGCCGGCGACTCGGAAACAGGGACGGGTTCTGCCGGTACGGGCCTCTCAACGACCACCCAGCCCGCGGCGCGGTGAAGCGGCACGGCCGCCTCCCCCACCTCGATCAGCTGGTCGACAGGCAGCTCGGGGTGACGCATACGCACGAAGGTCATGACGTGGCCGTCCTCACGACACACACCGTCACCCCGGTCACCGCGCTGTATGTGATCGCACACCGGCCGGTGGAAGGATTGCGGTACCGGTCCGTGATCGGGATCAGCGACAGGCCCGTGGTGGCCGCCACCGTCACCGCCCGGTCCGCGACGGACAGATCACCGTCGACAGTCTCCGGAGTGGCCAGGGTGACGGTCTTCGAGGAGGCATCCGTGTTCTTGACGACCAGCAGCACACCGGCCCCAGTCGCACAGTCATCGCCACCCGCATTCGCGGCGAGCAGCAGGTCATCGAAACGCAGCCCCGTCAGCGGGACCACGTTCGTCGTGAGCGCGGCCATGTCATTCCCTTCAGATGGTCCGGCAGGCGAGGGTGAGCACCAGGCGCGCCTGGATCCCCTGGTCGGTCTGCGGCTGATACAGGGCGGTGGTGCCCGTCGTGCACTGGACGCCCGGCAGGCCAGCGGTCGGGTCCGCGCGCAGCACTGCCTTGACGACGGCGCCCATTGCGTACACTCGCGTGCGCGCCGCCTTGACGTCGGTGTCTCCGCGGCGGGCGAGCAGCGTGATCGGCAGCTGGATCAGTTCCTCGCGTGAGCCGCCCATGCCGGCCCACTCCTCCTCGGTGACCGCGGCCTGGAACTCGCCGCTCGGGTCGCCGTCGTAACCGACGAGCAGCCAGTCGTCGGCGTCCTCTTCGGTGACCTCCGGGCCGTCCGTGACGCGCACGCCTTCGAGGCCGTCCTCCGTCCCGAAGCGCATCACCAGAGCGTCGATGAGATCCGGTACGCGGGACACCTACGCCACCCCCGGAGGTAGTCGATACGGGTCCAGCAGCTGCAGAGCCCTGTTCGGGACGGCATATCCCAGCCCGGGGACCTGCTCGGTGACCGAGTAGTCCTCGCTGCCTGCAAGCGCCGGTCCACGGGCGCTGCCGCGCTGTGTTCGCCACAGATGTTGAAGGATGATCCGTGCCGCATGGCTGATGGCGGCTGGCACGACCGCCCGGCCTGCTGTGTAGGTGATGCGCAGCGGACCGGTGAACCGACTGCCGTCGAGGCGCTGCACGATCCCGGTGTCCCCGTCCAGGTCGAAGTCTGCGACCGTGAACACGCTGCCGCCGGTGAGTACCGCGTTCATCGACGTCATGGCGACAGCGGGTGTCTGTCTAAGTGCCAGCGAACGGACGGACCCGACCCGATGCGTCTCGACCACCGTGCGGCGCATCACCGGGCCGACGAAGAACTCGACCACTTGGGCGGTCGCTTCGATCCAGCCTCGAAGCTCGTCATCGTCAGCGGTCGACGCGGCGGGAATGTTCAAGTGGCGCTTCGCATCCGACAGCGAAATCAACGCCGGAGGTGTCGCGTCACGCACGTCGAACACGTCAGTGAAGGCGCCCGCATGAAGGCCTGTAGCCACCCAGCGAACCAGGTGACGGCCAGCCTGCAGCGTCAGGTAGTCGTAGACGTAGGTGCCGGTCGAGGTGGGCGCCAGCGGGGAGACGAGGGTCGTCGTCCCGTCCGGCAGTGTCAGCGTCAGCGCCATCGAGCCGGCGTTTGCCAGATTCCCCGATGAGTCGCGGACCGTGGTGCCCAAGGGGACAACGGAACCGAGATCGAAGGGCATATCAGCCTCCGCTCAGCGTCGAGCCCCTACGGGCAAAAGGTCCGAGGACTGCCGCTGCCCGCAAGGACGGGGCGATGCTGCCGCCGCGGGTGACGTTCAGACTGTCGGCCTCCGCGAAGTTGTCCGGACCGCTGTCTCGGTGGGACTCCATCAGGAAGCTGAGGTTCGACTGCGCCACCCAGGCCGGGGACGCAGCGGTACGCCGAACCGTCCACGTGGCCCCGTCCGGGGAGGTCTCCCAGTGCAGGGTCCCGGCGTCCTCGCGGAGCCGGAGCCACGCGTGAGCCACCGGGTCATAGGCAGGGAAGAGTGCCCCGCCGTCGGCGTAGCCCTGCCGCAGGTACAGGCCCATCGCGTTCTGCGCCCGGTCGACGAAGAACCCGGCGTCCTGGCCGCCCACATCGGACAGGACCAGGATGGAGAACCCTGCCGTGATGGCGCCGCCCGCCGCGGGCGGGAAGGCCCGAAGCTGGATCTGCGACCAGGACAGGGTGTACACCGACGCCGACCGGTAGGCGGCATAGCCGGTGGTACATGGAATCCGAGCCCGGCCCCCGGCCTCCACAGGGTCGCCGTATGACTGCGACCACCGCACCGGATCGACCACACCATCGTCGAACGAGTCCTGCAGCACGCCGAAGCCGGGCACCGCAGGTCAGCCCTTCGAGGCGGAGGGACGCCGGGTGCGGGTCCTTGTCGTCTTCTCTGGAGCGTCGGCAGATGACTCGGGAGTCTCTACAGGGGCGGAGCGAACCATGACAGCGCGCACGCCGTCAGCCCACACCGCAGCCTGGGCGCCGGGCAGGTCGATCTCCTGCCCGGCGTCCCCCTCGACCCCGTCACCCGCCACGCTGACCAGCAGGCGGATCCGAGCCATCAGTCACCCAGCCCCTTGTGACGCTCGTTGACCTCCCGCTCGGCCTGAGACTCGGCCGACTTAACGGCCTCGTCCTGGGCGTCTTTCAGGGCCTGCACGTCGGCGTCCGGCTCGCTGCCGCCGGTGCCATCCTCGCCCGTCTTCGAAGAGACACCACGCGCGGCGGTGTCCACAGCGGACGCGGCCTGCACCGCGAGCTGTTCCTTGGCAGCCGCGAGGGCCACGTCCTTGTCGCCGATGAACTCCGGGTCGGTCTGGTCCATCGAGCCGTCCGCCTTGCGGGAGGCCATGACGATACGGTCATGGTCTCCCCGCTCGGCCGCCTTGGCGGTCGGCCTTGCCTGCAGCACCCCAGTTTCCGAGGTGCTGTCCTTCTTCGGCGTAGTCGCCATGATGCTGACTCCTTCGGGGCTCAGGTGGCCGAGTTGCGGTAGGCGCGAATGGCGGCCGCGTCCTGCGGCGTGCCGTCCGCCCGGGAGAACGCCAGGAACCCGACCTGCAGGAAGTCGGCGTACCGCTCCGACAGACGCAGGGTCTGAATGTCCTGCACGTCGCGGATCAGGTAGCCGGCGAAGAAGTCACCGAACAGAATGCTCTTGGCGTTCGCGGCCATCGCCGGCATGTCCTGGTTGACGATGTAGTCGTAGCCGAGAACCTTGTCCGGCACGTTCTCCTGCACCGACGGCTGCCACAGCGGACGGTTCTGGGAGTCCTTCAGCTTACGGACCGAGCCGAGAGTGCCGTCGGACCACATGAACCGAACCCGGCCCGAGTTGCGGTAGGCGGGGTCGACCGAGTGGACAAGGTCCACCAAGTCGTCGTAGGTGACCGACGTGGTCTGACCGGTCGCGCCCGTCTTGCCGATGGTCGCGTTGGTCTGCACACCCTCCGGCTGGGCCGTGCCCGTGCCGGTGGTGAAGTGCGTGTTCTGGATCCGGCCGATCCGCTCGCCCAGCTTGCGGGCCAGCCAGTTCTCGAAGTCCAGCACCGAGTCCTGCAGCAGCTGCAGGGACACCCGCACCAGCTTCGAGGTGTACATGTACGCGCCGATGTCCTGCTGCCCGAGCGTCACATCCTGCTCGGTAACCTGCGTGTTCTCCGCCAGGATCGCGCCCACATTCGCGGTGTCGTCGTTCGTCGGCCACGGCAGCGTCGCGCCCGTCGCCGTAGTGATGACCTCGGAGACCTGGCGCATCGCGCCATAGAACTTCATGGTCTCGACCATCTTGGCCCGAAACTCCGGCGGCACGACATAGCCGCCGGCCGCGCCGGTCGCCACACCCTGCGCGCGGAGCTCCTTGCCATCGACCCATCCGGTGCGCAGCACGCTGCGCTCCTCGGAGGTCAGATCCTGGGTGCCGTCACGCAGCCAGGACCGCCAGGCGTCGGTGTACGCGGTGACACCCTCCACACCGCCGTGCCGCTGCCGGGCCTCCTCCGCCTCCTCGGTGTCGGCCGAGGCGGTGACAACCTGGGAGTAGTCGACACTGGAGAGGCGGGCATGCCGCTCCTCCGTCTCGATCTCCGACGACAGACGCTCGACGTCGGCAAGCGCCGCGTCCCACGCCTCCTTGTCCTCCGCGGACAGCGGCGCATCACCGTCTCCGCGAGCCTGAATCTCCTGCGCCTGCGCCCAGGCGGTCGCCCGCTTGTCCAGCAGGCCCTGCAGTCGGTTGGGCATTGTGCCTCCAGCACACGTAGCCCCACGGCCACAAGGCCAGGGGCAGGGATTGATGGATGAGAGCAGCTACCGCGCCAAGCGGTAACGGGCGGCGAGCGCCTCCATGCGCATCGCCTGACGGCCCCCAGTGGTCTCTCCCGGCTGGGTTGCGTCGTCGCCTCGAGTGGTCTCGGCCGGCTCGTGGCGGTAGGTCAAAAGTTCAGGTCGGTACTGTGCCCGGCGGTCGAACGCGTCGGCGTCACCGCGGGCAGCGAGGGCGACACCCACGGACCGCAGTCCGGCGTCGGTGTCCTCGTAGGCGGGGAACGTCACCGCAGACACCTCATACAGCTGCACCTCGCGGATGATGCGCAGCTCCGCCTCCGCCTCGGCCGCGGCACCGTCGACAGTCGTCTCCACGCTCACGGTCTCCCAGTCGTCCTTGACGACCCGGAAACCGAAGCTCATGCCGGTGATGTTCTTGTTCCTCAGGTTGACCACCAGGTCGCGCACGTAGGACAGGTCACTGTCCAGGTCGGCGTCAACCGCGAGGCCCACACCGTCCTGCGCGAGGCGGAGCGTGCCAGCCGAGACGCGGGACACCACCATGCGGGTGTCATGGTCCACCAGGAACCGGGCGTCACCCTCCGAGATGGTCTTGGTGAACGCGCCCGGCGCGATCTCCTCATAGAAGCCCCACGTCAGAGGGTTGCCGATTGCGGTACGGGAGCTGAACACCGCGGCATGGCCGGTGAACCCTGGGGTGCTGTCGTCGTCGGCGGCACGGACCTGGAGCCCGGCCGTCGCCAGGGACAGATCCCGCCGCTCCTCAGTCCTCGTCATTGCTGCTGCCCTCCGTGTCTGGGCCATCTGTGTCGAGCGGGTCGGACCCCAGCGGGGCCATGTAGGTGGGCTGCAGGTAACCGTTGCCCTCGTCGCCCGGGATGGGCGGCAGATCCTCGAGAGCCCGAATGTCGTTGGCGCTGAATGCTCCGATGTCGCGCATCGCGCGATAGAACACGGCACGGGCTGCGCTGTCGCCGCGCAGCAGCCCTTGGAGCGCGTACTTGGCGTACTCACCGGCCGGCAGTAGCTCCTTGGTGATGCGCTGCTCGGCTGGCGCTAGCCACGTGGGACCCAGATCGAAGGTCACCCAGCCTTGCGCCTGCTGCTCCAGCCCCGTACCCCACGACGTGCTCTTCTCGGTGGACATCAACAGGAACGGCGGTACGCCGAACATGCGGGCCACCTCGACCACCTGAAACTGTCGGGACTCGAGGAACTGGGCGTCGGTGTTCGGCATCGTGATGGGCTTGAACGAGGCGCCCGAGTCGAGCACCGCGGTCCGCTGCGCGTTCGCCAGACCTGAAGCGGCAGCGTCCCAGCGGGAGCGCAGCGCCTCAGCTTGGTCCGGCTTGAGCCGCTGCTCGGTCTGCAGCACGCCACCCAGCAGGTTCCCGCGGCCGAACAGGGCGCCGGCCGACTTCTCCGCCGCCTGCGCCAGGCCGATGCCCTCGGCGGCCATGCGGACGGGAGAGACGCCCGTCAGTCCGTCGTATCCCAGACCGGGCAGGTGCAGAATGTCGCGGCTGGTCAGGGTGCGGTGAGTGCCCCAGTCGTCCGTGACCTGAAAGATCTTTCCCGTCGGCAGGTCGGCGGTAGGTCGCACCCGGCCGACCTGTACCCGACTGGGCGTGATCGGCCACAACTGCACTACATCCCCGCCACGGTTACGGATCTTCTGCACGTAGCCGTTACCCCACAACACCCGGGCCACGGATGCCAGCCGCCACATCTCCAGTGGCGTGAGCTCGGGATGAGGATCCTTCAGCAGCTTCGACTCGGTGCGGTCTCGCGTACCGTCCAGATAGGTGTGTAGCGGCAGCGCAGCCGACACCCCGGCGATCAGCGCCACTGACCGCCATACGGCGGGCATGTGAAGCGATGATGCCTCCGAAACAGTCACCCCGGAGTCGGAGCCGGAGCCGCCCAGCCAGTCCAACAGAGACAGGCTCGTCAGGGGGACAGCGGGGCTTTCCGGGCTCGCCCGCTTCTCGAACATGCCGAACAGGCTCACCGCTTCACCGCCTTCCGCTGCGCCTGGACCCGCTCAACGACGACCACGCCCAGAACGCCGCCGATGATGAACGCGGCCGGTACCGACCACATCGCCACGCCCGCCACCACCAGGGCGACGCAAGCGAGTTCCAGCACCAGCAGGGATGCGTTCACAGCCACAGGTTCGGCGCCCCTTCCGGCTCGACGTCAGCCCGCTCAGCAAGTCCCCATGCAGCGAACGTAGAGGCCACCAGCGGGCTGATGTCGACGCTTACGCCCCGCCTCGACCAGCCCCAGCCATCCCCGATAGGCCGCTTGTCAGCGCCCGCCAGAGCCGTCGACAGAGGCGCCTGATCCAGATGCACGATCCGCTGCTCGGCCACCCCGTCGAAGAACTGACCGCAAGCGGCAGCCACCTGCCGGGCCTTAGGGATGAGCAGCAGGTCGTCGATCTCCTCCTCGCTCAACCCCGGCCCGTCCTCGTCCTCGGCAAGCGCCTTGCGCACCGCGGGAATCAGGGAGCCAGCAGGGCCGCCCTCGTCGATAACGACCGCGCACGGCCGCCACTTCTCCACCAGCTCAGCCAGCCGCCCCGCCGCCCAGCCCGTACCGGGCCGGTGGTCCACCACCTCGACATGCACGGCGTCGCCATTGCTGCCCGCCACGCAGATAGCCGAATGAGTCCGCTCCGGAGTCGTATCCAGGGCGAACGCCACCGGGTCCGACGGACGCGACGTGCCATCCGCCAGCGCCCGCCACGCGTCCTCACCGATGACCCGCCACGCGTCCGCCACATCGGACGGGTAGTCCCCGACGCCGAGCCGCTCCCGGGCGAAGATCTCAGGACCCATCGTCAGCCGCTCTCGCTCTGTGTGCTCCAGGCTGAGCCGGTAGCCCAGTGCCGGATTCGCCTTCGCCACCGAAGCCGGTGCCAGCGGGTCGTCGTGATCCGCGCAGCCCTGCGCGCACTCCGCCGTGTGGGGATGGATGCTCCACTCCAGGTACGCCAGCGACGGGTCCGGCCTGCCCGACTCCATCGCAGTCAGAGCCCGATGCCTCAACCGCGCCAGCTGCATCGACAGGCGACCGATGCCGGCCGATCCGAAGTACCAGACCTGCGGGTCCTTCACGGCCGCCATGGTCGGCATCAGCGCGCCCATCGCGTCGTCGCCGAGGATCATCGCCTCGTCGAAGATGTTCGTATTGCCGGTGAAGCCACGGCCGCTGCCGCCGGAGCGGGCAAGGAACCGAAGCCGCTGCCCGCTCAGCAGCTCGATAGCTTCCTCACCCGTCGTGCGACGTACCCGCGACACGCGTTTGCGCAGGTCATCGGAGTTGACGATGAGCGACTCGATCCGGCGGAACGCTTCGATCGACGTCTTGAATTCGTGGGCGGAGTGCAGGATCAACTGCTCGCCGCCGAGGAACAGCCCCCACAACTCGCGGGCTTCGATGATCCCGCCCTTGCCGTTCTGCCGCGGCACGTTGACGGCCGTCTCAAAGGCCGACCATCGGCCGTCAGCCTTCTCTCCCAGGCCGACCTGCAAGGCGTACTGCTGCCAGGGGTCGAGCGTCAGCCCGGCGACCGCCGCCAGTTCAACGGCTTCCTGGCCAGCGCTAGAAGCGAACTCGGGAACCGTGACAACCCTCGGCCGCTGAACTCCGTACAACCGGTCAGGCGCCACGCCGCTGGGCGCGTCGAGAAGCGAGGTCATCGAGCGCGTCCCCCTTCGCAGCAGGTGGGGCCAGCGCGCGAAGCTTGACCATGATCGTGGTGAGCTTGTCGGCGACGACCGCTTTTGATGTCGGAGCGTCACCAGGCTCAAGAGCATCGAGGGCCTCGGCGAGTGAGATCGCAACGGCGGCCAATCCCGGGCTGACCTTGACAACTCCCAGTCGATCAAGTTCGGTTCGGATCTCGTCGACGATCACGATCAACCCCCGGTCACCCTGCGTTACGTCACGCTGAGTAGCGACGAACTTTCATCGATTTGGGATTTCGGGTCAAGATCGCCTTTGAAAATGGCCACGCAAAAATTTGGGCGACAAGGGCGTTTGGGTCGCCCGCTTCTGACCTGAACTTTTGACCCACTCTCCCCCCGTGAGCAGATCAGACAGGACGCAGCGAGACGTCAAATCGTGATCGTTGATGCTGTTCGCTCGCTGTCACCACGTGCGGGAAGCCTGGGCCGTGACAGGGCGTGAACCACCCTTGCGGTACTCGGAGTACCAGCGGGTGACCACCGCCTCCATCTCTCCCTGCCGCATATCCCTCACCCGCTGCCGCACTATGGCCTCACCGGGGTCGACGGTCACGATCCGTGCGCCGAGCCGCTTGTACTTGGCTCGCGCCTTCGGGCTCGGCATGGTGTGGATCAGATAGACGTCCGTCGTATCGAGGTGACGCTCTGCCTCATGGATGGCTGCCTGTCTGGCGCGATGCACGATGCGTAGCAACGTCGGGTGGTGCGCATGGTGGTCAGCACCGGGCCCGGCCATGGCCAGCGCCATCAGGTCCAGGTCTATGACCACGTCGTCTGCTTTGGCGTGCGCCTTGATCCATGAGCTCTTGCCTGCTGCGGGTGGGCCAGTAACTACGATCAGCACGGTCCGTCACCACCTGCGGGATGCGCGCTGCTGACTGGGCGCCGTGCGGTTACCTCGCGCTGAGTTACAGCGCCGGTGCGCTGACCGGGCGTTGGCCGGATCGAGGAGACTGCCGCCCTTGCTGAGTGGCACGAGGTGTTCCAGGGTGAACGACCATGGGTCTCGGGCATCGAGGCCGGGGTCGATGCTGTGACCGCACCAGCAGCAGGGGTGACCCAGTGCCTTCACCTGATGGACCAGCCGACGGTAGGGGCGCCCGTTGCGGGGGTTGCCGGCCATGGCGCTCAACTCCCTCGCGGGCGGGCTAGTCTCCGCTGACGCTGCCGTTCAGCTTGCCGTCGTCGCTGTAGTCGAGGAGGTCACGGTCCTCCTGGCTCATGTCGCTGAGCCCCTTCTTCATGGCCCAGTGCATCAGGACGACGTTGTAGTCCTCCTGGCTGAGGTCTTCGCACTGCTCGGGCCGGTTCGTCTTGGTGGACGATTCGGTGATGGCCTTCTGGCAGTCCTCGACGCTGTAGGAACTGCAGGCGGTGAGCGATGCGAGGAGCAGGGCGGCGGATACAGCGGCGGTGCGGGCATGCATGGTTCCCCCAAGGACGTGCGTGATGAGGGGGTCATGATGCGCCGATCCATGCCGGCCGTGAAGCGGTATCGCCGATCTGTGATGCTGTGTTCGGCTCAGCCCTGCCTGAGGTACCAGTTCGCGGCGAGTTGCTTGAGGCCGACGACGTCGAGCTCTGCCACGAACTGGCCCGACGAGGCCGCGTTCCTGTAGCCGCCGTTCGGGCTGCAGAGGGTGGGGAGCCAGCCATTCGGGTTCTTCTCGCACTCGTAGGCTTCGGCTGTGCCGTCCCCGTCGAGGTCGGTGTTCGGGTGCGACAGGCCGAGGACGTGCCCCAGTTCGTGCGCGGCGCCGTTGCGCTTGTACGCCTCGTTCTTGGCGGAGTCGGCGTTGAACCAGCCCGACACGCTATAGGACTCGCTGTCCATGAGGATGTGGCCGCCCCAGGCGGAGCCGTCGCTGAGCTGGTAGCAGGGCAGGGCCCGGGATATGCCTGCCTGTCCGGCGGGCCGGTACTGCCAGTGGACGACGATGCGGTGCCTCGGCGGGCAGACACTCGTCGGGGTGAGGTCGATGGTGTCCGTGACCGTCATGGTCACCCCGGTGACCGCGTCGGCCTGGGCCGTTGGCCTCTCAAAGAGGGATTTCAGCTTCGACCTGGCGGTAGCGTCGGCGAACACGATCTCGTAGGGATCCGGGCTGATGGAATAGATGTTCCGCTCCGTGTTCGCGCGCCATCCGTAACCCTCGTACACGGGCTCCGTGGCAGCCGGATTGGCTGGCTGGGCGGTAAGAAGCAGAAGAGCTGCGGTAAGGATGAGAGCGGCCAGGGTTCGGACTCGCAGCACTGCACGCCCTCCCGTCTGTCGAAGGTGGCGAGGTACTGCGCGATCTCGGTCCCGTACCGGCACGGGCGCAGGGGTGTCCCGCTGCCTGGCGGGGGCACCATGGCAGCGGGACGTCGGGGCCACGGGGCCCCGCTCTGGGGGTTAGGCGGCTTTGGGCGCGCGCTGCGGTGTCGGCTTGTAGTGCCGAGCCTGCTCGCGGACTTCGGGGAGGGCGTACATGGTCTTGTACTCGTGGCCGTGGCCGGAGTACTGGGCCGGGTCTCCCTTGAAGCGCTGGATCTTCCCGCGCCGTGCCCACTGCCGGATGACGGTCCCGGGGACGCCAGTCGCTTCGGTCGCTTCGTGCTCGAAGACGAGGTCGTCGGGGTATAGCTCGGTCGGGTGCATCGCGCCTCCCCTGGAATGCAGAAAGCCCCCGGCGGAAGCTGGGGGCTTAGAGGTCTGCGGACACACGTGTGTTCCGACGAGGGCAGTGTGACATACATGTGATCGGCCCGGCAAGCAACGCCCAGGATCAGCCTTTCTGGCGGCCTCGGTTCATCCACTCTCGATTGCGCTCGATCAGGAAGCGCAGATGGTCCACGAAGTAGAGCGGGTGTCCTTTGTCGTTCTGCCCAGCCGGAGTGATCAGCTTTCGATGGGCCCACCCGTGGATGGTGGACTTGCTCATGCCGAGCAGCTTCGCGCCTTCGGCAGCTGTGGCCGTCTCTTGGCTATCCGGCTCCGGAAGCTGCACCTTGACCTTGGTGCGCCTGTACCCAGTCCCCAGAGTGGCAACGCTGGACCACGCGACGTCGGGAGCTCCGTGCTCACTCCGCACGGCCGCGATGTGCTCCAGCAGCTCTTGTGTCTGGCGGAAGTACTCGCCCTTCTTGGCCACTCGGGCGCGGCTGAACTGCCGGTGCCGCCGCTCTTCCAGCTCCGCGTCGCCTGGCTCGAAGGCCAGGATCTCGTCAGGCATCAGAGTCTTGAAGCGAGGGACGGGGTTGACCGTGGTCCCAATCTTGATCAGGTCGCCACGGCGGATGTAGTAGACGATGGACAGGCGCGCCGGAACGGCGTGCCTCTTCCGGGCCTCGTCGGAGTGCTTCTTCCTGCCGAGTTTGATTGCGATGTCGATTGCCGCGGCGTCCAGTTCAACGCCGGCATTCGCCATGTCTTTCAGAGTCGCAGCGATGTACTGGAACGCGGGCTCTTCGGTGTCGACCAGGTCGAGCAGAGGGGCGACGCTGCGGCGGGGGCCTGCGGTCCGGTCCTTAACGGCTTGAGGGACGAAGGGGCTACGCTGATGCATGTCGATCTCCTTGGGATCGTCCGTGCCTCGGGGGTGTTACCGCACCCGCCGGGGCTTTCCATGATTGTCCCATCTGGGACTGACAACGCCGTTTGTCTGCAGGGTGGTTGGCCGGTCGGCCACAATCTCCCCATGTCCACGGTGTTCAGCGTGCAGGCGGATTCGCGCGAGGAGTGTGCTGTCGAGTTGGCCCGGTTATGCCGCCTGGCTGGCCTTGTGCCGGTCCTGCGTCCGACGCGGTCGATCGGCACTGGCCGGTGGATGGCACGGGCAACGCCGACGGCCCCAGCCGGTGAGGGCCAGGGCCGCGGAGCGTAGCGGGCTACTTCTTCTTGCTCTTGCCCTTGGCTTCTCCGCCGAGGCTCCGGGCTTTGGTGGCGGCCCAGCCGACGGCGATGATCAGGCCGACCATGGTGATCCCGATGAACGGCAGGTTGGCGCCGATGGTGCCGATGATGCCGATGAGCGTGCCGCCGACCATGACGACGATGGCGCATACGCAGCCGGTGAGAACGACGGCCACGACGAGCCACATGATCGCGTACATCATGAACTCGCGCTGCTTGTCCGACATGCCGCCCCGGTCGGGGAGCTGGACGACGATCTGCGGCGGGGCCGGGGGCTGGCCGACGGTGAAGTGGTAGGGGCGGCCGTCGGGGGTGTACATGACGTTCGGCGGCCGGTGGTGGGCGGGGATCGGGTAGCGCTGCCCGACGGTGGTCGGCAGCCGGTCGGGCAGCTGGTTCATCGGGTCTCCTTGGGAGTTAGTAGCTGACGTGCCAGCGGTCGCCACGGCGGCGAATGGCGAAGCCAGGACCGTGGATCTGACCGTTGCCGATGACGACCTGGCCGAGGCCGAGGTCGTCAATCCGGTTGAGGAGCTCGTGGATCTGGTCGGCGTGGTTGCTGGCCTTCCGCTCGAGCTTCCTGAGCTCCTCTGCGCTTCCGTGGAACATGCGGTCTCCTTTTTGTTGTGGTTTGTTCTGACTGACGGCTGTGAGGTGTCAGCCGGGCGTGTCAGTGAGGTGTCAGTTCGCACGCGCACGCGCGTTGACCTAAGGCGGGGAGGGGTGTCAGGGCTTCTGACACCTCTTCTGACATGTCAGCCGCCTGTCAGTAGGTGTCACTGCAGGTCAGGCAGGCGTCAGGCCGCGTCCGCCATCTCCGGGTAGAGCAGCAGGTACACGCCGGGCTCGTCGGTCTCCTGGAGGTGGATGCCGTCGTCGGCGAGGTCGTTGAGCTTCCCGGACAGCCAGGGCCGGGAGCGCCCGATGCGCCCCTCCTTGCCGTAGGGCTGGAAGTGCCGGGGCCCGATCCGGTCGATGCCCTGCTCGCGGAACTCCTCGAGCATGGCGAGCAGTTCGGTCTCAGCTTCCTCCTGTGTCTTCTCCTCGGCTGGTGCGGCTTCTGCGAACGTCCACACCTGTGTGGCGGGCGGGATCTCGCACTCCGGATCGACGTCGATGTCCAGCCCGTCGTCACCCAGTGCTGCCGTGACCTCGCGTTCGACCTGCCGCTCAAGAAGCTGCTCGGCGGCAGCGTCCTGCTCGTCTTGCGACATGACGGTCTCCTGCGAGTCGACGCTGGTCAGCGGCTGGTCGGGGGTGTAGATGGTGCGGTTGGCGTAGGCCTCACCCGCGGCGTGCTCGGTGGTCGGACCTGCCGGGGTGCGGGGCGCTGCGGCAAGTACCTGGCCGATCTCCTCGTCGGTGGGCGGAATGAACGTGCGGGCCTTCATGGCGTACCGCTCTTCGTCGACTCCGGGGGCGACGAGGTAGTTCTTGCCGGGGTGGCGGTTCTCCCAGGCTTCGGGGCGGGCGCCGGCGTCGCGGACGTCGTCGGGGAGGGCCATGTCAGCAGTGGTGGAGCCCTTGACGCCGAAGCAGAGGACTCCGCCGAGCTGTTCCCGCACGTCGGTGGGCATGGATGTAGAGCTCGGGCGCTGCAGGCTGACGATGACGGAGATGCCTGCGGAGCGGGCCTCCATGACGAGGCCTTCCATCTCGGTGCCGTTGCGGAAGAACTTCGCTGCCTCCTCGATCCACACGACCATGTAGGGCATGCCGAGCTGCCGGAACGCGTCGGGGGTCCAGTTCTTGTAGCCGTGGCGGCCGAGTTCGTCGGCGCGGGCGGTGATGACCGGCGTCAGGGTGTCGATCATCGCCTCGCCACCAGCGAGGGTCATCTCGACCCAGTCCATGTACGGGAGCAGCGGGCCGAAGGTCTGCATGCCCTTGGACGGGTCGACGCCCCACATGATGACGTCGTACCTGGTCAGGACGTCGACGGCTGCGACTGTCATGCCACTGGATTTGGCGGAGCCGTTCATGCCGGCGACGAGGAAGTGGGTGGCGTTGCGCTTGGTCTTCTCGTCGGCGGGGAGCCACAGCTGTTCAGGTTCGCCGTCTTCGTAGACGCCGATGATGATGGGGTCGGTGATGGATCCGCCGAACGCGCTGGGTCCGGGCCACGGCGTAGGGGTCTTGAGCATGTCCTTGGGGACGATGACCATCTCGCCTTCGGACGCGTTGTCGGCGTCGTTGACGATGCGGATGCTGGTCGGGGATACGCCCAGTTCAGCGGCGATGTTCTCGAGGCGGCGGCTGATGTCGGCGTTGGTCATCGAACCCGGGTCGGTGATCTTGTAGGGGGCGGTGACCTTGTTCGGCTCGACCTTCGGCTCACCGCGCAACGCGACCTTGGCCTTGCCGATCGACTTGGCCAGCAGGCCCGTCTCGCCCGAGGCGTTCGCGGTCTGGGCTTCGGGGTTGACCCGCAGGGCCTGGCGGATGTTCCAGCCACCTGCGGCGACGCTGCCGCCGATTGCGAGGGTGGAGGCCATGAACGGGTCGAACGGGCCGACGGCGGTAGCGACGACGAGGTAGCCGGTTCCGGCGGCGGTGGACAGGGTGGCGTGCAGGCGGCGGGCGGGGGTGGTGCCTGCCCCGGCCCACCACGTGGTGGCGGTCAGCGCGGCGGCGGCGAGGGCGAGCCCGGCGCCGGCTCCGGCGGAGTTGCCCCACAGGGCATGGGTGAGGACGGATGCGGGGACCTCGGCGGCGACGGCCAGCCAGGGCCGGATGCGGGGGTGTTTCACGGCCTTCCACAGGTCGGCCTTGGGGCTGTCAGCCACGGTGTCACTCCTGGTGTCAGTGCAGGTGGGAGGGGTGTCAGCGAGTTTGGGCGGCGACGAACAGGTAGATCAGGAAGAGGACGCCTGCCGCCGCGAGCCCGTCACCAAGCAGGACGTAGTACTTGGCTCGGAGCCACGCGGCGAAGGCGAGCGCGGCGATGAGCGCGACGAGTCCGTCGAGCACGTCAGCGCCACCCGAACGGCTGCGGCCGGGGCTGCTGCATCCGGCCGCGGCCGATCTTCATCAGCTCGGCTTCGTACTCGCGCTCAAAGGCGCTGTACAGGGCCGCGTACCACTTGGCGATCAGTTTCTCGGCCTGCGCGATCCGGTTCACCCAGCGGACGACCCGGCGGGCGCGGGCCCGGGATCCGGCCATGCCGCCGGCGATGTCGGGAATGTTTCGGAGGCGGCCTTCGAGCATGGCGGCGTCCAGGGCGATGGTGACGGCCAGCTGACGTGCAGCCTTTCGGCCGTGTTCGCAGTAGGCGCGGATGTCCTCGTTCGACATGAAGTCGCCACCGGGGGCGCCCTTCATGCCCGGGGACGCCGGGGCGCCGTTGACCACGGTCGTCTTGGACACGTTGAACGACAGCGGCGGCAGCGGGCTGCCCGTCGGCAGCAGGTTGACCTTGCCGATCTCCACCTTGGTGTGGCGGTTGGGGCGCTGCCCGTTGGCGGGGCGCTGTGGAGCCCGGGTGGGGCGGGGCGGGACGGTCGTCAGTCGTCCGTTCGGGGTTGCTGCGTTGGTCGCCATTGTCGGCGGTCTCCTGTCAGTCGAGAGCGGGCAGTTCGGCGCGGTCGAGGATCTCGGCGCGGATGTTCTTGGCGGTCGAGTCCGAGGGGCGGCCGAGCCCGGCGGCGTCTATGGCGTTGGCGAACTCGGATGCGGTGGGATTACGGCGGAGGCGCTGGAATTCGGCGTGGAAGACGGGGCCTGCGTCGGTCACCCATTCATCCATCGAGCGGCGCTTGCTGGCGGCCTTCCTGGCGGCCCGCTGGCGGCCCTTTTGGGCTGCGGACTTGGCGGCAGGGGCGGACTTCTTGGCGGGCGCTACTGGCGGCTTGCTGGCGGCGACAGCAGCGTCGTTCTGGCGGTCCGTCTTGGCGACCTCAGGCGCGCCAGTTGGCGGCGCCTGCACCGTAGAACTGGCGGCGGGTTCTGTCGCCACAGTGGTCGCCTTGCGGGCGGCTTCCTGGCGCCGCTTCCGACGCTCCCACGCAGGCTTCGGCGGCGCCATCATCAGGTGCATCCGCCACAAGATGACCGACGCGACCGACGCGACAAGAGCGATCAGCCACCACTTCGGCCGGCCGTCGAGAGCGACACCAAACATGCCAGCGTCGGCCAGGTGGTAGGTGACGTTGGCGGCGATCGTCAGCGCGATGGCCTGGACGATGTCGCGGTGCCGGCGGAACGCCTGGATGACGTACACGTCGATGACGAACGGCAGCAGCCAGGCGACTTCCTTGTCGAATCCGGCGAGGCGTGCGAGGGAGAACTCGCCGCTGGCGGTGAGGCCGACTGCTCCGGCGATGACGGCGCGGGCGGCCCAGGTGTCGAGGTTGTCGTCGCGCTTCTGGCGCTTCGCTGCCTCAGCCTTGGCGTCGTTGAGGACACGCTGCGCTTCTCCGACGATCTGATCCGCACGCGTCTCCGCTGCGGCGACGATGCGGTCCGCTTTGGCATGGGCCTTGGCTTCGATGTCGCCGCCGGGCGGTATGGGCTGGAAGGGGCCGAGGATTTCCATCACGCCCACCGCCTGCTCCCGGTGCGCATGCACCAGGCGACGGTGACGGCGAAGGCCACGGCGAGGATGCCGGTGCCTGCCGGTGCGGTCAGGATCCACCCGACCGCCGTGAGGGCGGTCACGGGGATCTGCGGGCAGGTGAGGATGAGGGCGATGCCGAGGACCCATGCCAGCACGACCGCGGGCCGTGTGTGGTGGGTTCGCATGATCGGTGTCCTCTCGGAGGAAGGGGCGGGGCGCGCCGAGTCAGGCGGCGGCGAGTTCGGCGGGCTCGTCGAGCTGGTCGACCAGAGGCGACGCGCCCGGGTTGGCGAGGTCGTACTCGTAGGCGGCCCAGCGGGCGGCGGTCGCCTCGGCCTTGGTGTGGGCGCCGCGGTAGGCGGAGACAATCCGCTCCCGCTCGGCGTGCTCCGCCCAGGCGAGCTCGGTCTCGGACGGGGTCTTGATCAGGGTCAGTCGCATGGTCTTCTCCTTCGGATGGTCAAACCGGGGGGTGGGGTGGGTGGTCAGGTGATGCTGGAGACGAGGCCGCGCTCGTCAGAAGGTCCCCTCGGGGAAGGGGTTCTCCAGGGTGTCGTCGGTCTCGTTGACCTTGAGGTTCGGGTGGAACTTGCGGGTGTGGCCGATGCGCTTCTTGGCGAAGTCCGGGGCGTTGGTGGAGAACTCGTCGAGGAGCGAGCCGTCGTGGTCGATGACGCGGTAGCGGGTGAACTTCATGGCTGTGCCTTCCGTTGGTCAAGCGGATGGAGTGGAGAGCCGCGGGCACGGGGGTGACGGGGGATGGACTCCCCGCACCCGCGGCGGTCTGGGGGTTACTTGCGGGCTGCGGCCTTGCGGGCGGCCTCGGCAGCCTTCCCGGCGTCCTTGGCGCGCTGGATACGGCGGGCGACGTCGTCAGTCAGGGCATCCACGGCGATCACCGGGTGGCGGAGTGGACGGCGCGGGCAATGTCGGCGATGACGCCACGGGTGGCGAGGTCCTTCGTCGGCAGACCCAGGTACCCGGCGAGCGGTTCGCCCGCGTTCAGCCATGCGTCCCACTCGTGCGAACCCTCGTCGGCGGCCCAGCGGCGCGTGTGTCCGACCGGCAGAGCGGCGAAGGTCAGGTAGCGCTCGGCAGCGGAGTGAAGCGTCCGGCGGTCCTCACGGCCCATGGACTGGGCGGTGCGGACGGCGGTGACGGTGAGGGGGGTGATCGACGGAGCGATACGCCCACTAAGCTTGAGTGCAGCCATCAGGGTCTCCTCGTTAGAGCCTGTGGTGAGGGCCGGCCTGCGAGGTGAGAGTCGCGGTGTCCGGCCCGTCTTCGTTTGTGGTGCCGTTCGCGGACTGGGTCCGGTGAGAGTGAACGACTACGAATTCCAAGCGGCGCTTGGATTCCGATGTGACGACAGTAGAACGCTCCGCACTCGCCGTCAAGCACTGCTTGTCGACGGGGTGAAATCGCCCTACCCTCACTGCATGACCGAAGCCCTGGACGCCATCAGAACGGCGCTGATCAACGCCATTGGAGAGATCAGCAACGACGTCGAGCGATACCAGGCGATCAAGTCGTTCGAGGATCGCGTCGGCGCGGACCTCAAGCAGGAGAAAGCCGGTATCGCCAACCGGCTGCACGACGGTCGCTCCTGGAGCGAGGTCGGGAAACTCCTCGGCGTGACCGGCTCTCGGGCTGAACAGATCTCGCGCGCCGCTCGGTGACTTGGTCATGCCTTCGAGCTTCGCCGCCGCCGGGTTATCGGCCTATGCATCGGTGATGCAGTGGCGATGCAGCTCCAATGCAACCGCAGTGCAGTTCCCCAGCAATCAACCGGCTGGAGCCTGACATTGGACGTCATCGACACGTGGGACGGGCGAACCGCTTGCGCCTTGCAGGCTGCCCTCCGCGCGACGAACGAGGACTTCGCCTCCCGGCTCGGGGTCGCGGTGCGGACCGTGGCGGGATGGCATCAACGCCCGGACACCGTGCCCCGGGCCGAGATACAGGAAGCCCTCGACACCGTCTACGAAAGGGCTCCTTCGCCTGTGCTCAAGAGGTTTGGCATCCTGTCCCGCCCTGCTCCCGCGGCTGTTCCGGCGCAGGCGCTGCGCGTGGCCATCGCAGTCGTGGTTCGGGACCGGGATGTACTGCTGGTCTGTCGCCGCGGGGACGACTCGTTGTCCTGGCAGTTCCCGGCCGGCATGGTCAAACCCGGCGCGTCCCCCGCAGTGGTCGCGGTCGAGGAGACGCATGCCGAGACCGGAGTCCGCTGCACCGTCCGGCGTCCGCTTGGTTCCCGCGTACACCCGACCACCGGGGTGCTGGCCGAGTACCAACTCGCCGAGTACCTGATGGGTGAGGCGTCGAACCGCGATCCGCTCGAGAACGCCGACGTCGCCTGGGTACCGATCGACCAGCTGCCGAAGTTCATCCCGCTCGACCGCATCTATCCGCCGATCCTGGAGGCGCTCGCATGACCCAAACCGACGACAAGCCCGGCATCTCCGCCGCGATCATCGTGGATGACGGGAAGGTCCTCATGGTGCGCCGACGGATCTCCGAGGGCGAGTTGATGTGGCAGTTCCCCGCAGGCGGCATCGAGGCGGGCGAGAGTCCGGAGCAGGCTGCGGTGCGGGAGACGCTCGAGGAGACGGGACTCGAGGTCAAGGCGCTCCGACTCCTCGGCCAGCGGGTGCATCCGAAGACGGGCCGCGAGATGAGCTACACCGCCTGCGAGCCGGTTGCTGGCGATGCGCATGTCGCCGACCCGGATGAGTTGGATGCGGTCACTTGGGTCAGGCACTCGGAGATCGCCGAGTACGTACCGTATGGCCTGTTCGACGCGGTGCAGGTCTACCTCGACGAGACGCTGCCGCGCTGACCCCGGACATGCGAATGGCGCCCCACCCGGTCGGGTGAGGCGCCTTCGTCATGCCGCTGCTCTCTGCGCCATGGGCAGTTGGAGTACTTCGCTGTGTCCGTACTCGAGGCCGCAGCCGCGGCAGGTCTCGCCGTCGTTGTCGAGGGTGGTCTTGATGATGTGTCCGCATGGGCAGGTGACGGGGAATCGCCGGGGCGCCTTCTCGTCGTCGATGATCCCTTCGCAGCGGCGCTTGATCTTCCAGATTTCGCGGGCGAATTCGTCCAGGGCGGGATGCCGGGTGGCGGCCTGCGGAAGGTTGAGCCGCAGCGTGGCGACAGCCCGGTCGACACGGTGCTGAAGACGGCCGCCTGCGCACGGCTGGGCAAGCCCGTAGGTGGCCCAGTCCTCGACCCACGTTTCGAGGTCGGAGACGATGCCGCCGTTGGCGACAAGGCTGAGGATCTCCTCGTTCGGTGGCATGGAGGCGTTGCGGGTGCCCGAGACGGCCTGCCCGCTGCCGCGCTTGCCGGGCTGGGTGCGGAGGCAGAGCCGGGCGTACAGGCCGCGGGGCCCGGCGAGGGCGGCAAGGTTTTCACCGATGCGGCGTTCGCAGGGCCGGCAGGCGTAGCGGCCGAGTTCGTCGTCCCAGAGGTCGCTGTGGCAGATCACGCAGGCGCTCATCGAGGTGCTCCGTTCGGGCGGTGCGGGTGCGGTCAGGCGGTCGGCGGCAGGTGGGACTGGTGAGCCGCACGGCGGGCGAGCATGCGGTCTTTGATCTGCTGCTGGGTGGGTAGGGTCCAGGCGTGCCAGCCGGGGAGTGGTTTCCAGCGGCGGGCGTGTCCGCGTGCGTCGATGCCGCACCAGCGGCAGCCGGATGGGTTCAGGGTGATCACGCTGTCTCGCCAGCGTCGAGGGCGAGCTGGCCAGGGATCTGCATGACGGGCTCGGGCGGCATCAGCCGGTCGAGGAATGCCTGGTGCTCGTCGTCGCCGAGGTTGCAAACGAACTCGCCGCCGGACAGGACGGACCACTGGAGGGCGCGGGCCACGCTGCGGGCTTCGGTCGAGTTAGCGAGGTGCATTGTGCACTCATCGTCGTCTTGTAGCGGCAACTTGCACACGTCGCAGATCACGGTGAAGCAAGTGCGGGATTTGATCGGCATGGGGCTCTCCTTATGGGAGGTCGGGACGGCGGTCACGGCTGCTCCTGCGGGTCGAGGGCGGCGCGGACGCGGCGAACCGCGGTGACCGTGGCCTCGTCACGCGGGGTGAGGGGCACGCCGTCTGCGTTGACGGCGGCGCGGGTCAGCTGATCGCAGGCATCTCGCACCCGCTCGAGCTTGTCGCCGCGCGCTTTGCTCTCGACGCGGAGATCGGCGCTGACGCCTTCCTGCATGGCGAGCGCGTTCCGCGTCTCGGCGAGTTCGGCTTCGGCCCGCTCGGCGCGCTGCCGGAGTTCGAGGACGATGACGGTCTGCCAGTGTTCGAGCTCGATGCCGAGACGGCGATGCTGGTCAGCGAGTTCGGTGCGGGCCTGCTCCTGCTGCTGGATCACGTAGCGGGCGGCGGCGAGCTCGTCCTGCGTGTCGCGGATGGCGGGGACGGCCAGCACCGCATCGGCGCGCCCGTAAGCGTTCCGGCGGACGGTTTCGGGGCGGCGGACCGCGGCGTACTGCGGGGCGTTGTTGCCCTCAGCCCAGGCCATCAGAGCCTCGGCCACCTGCTCCCGGAGGTCCGCGGCCGGGGCCGGGGCGTCTTCGTTGTCGTCGGGTACGAGGTGGAACTCGATCGGCTGGTTCAGGTACCGGAACGCGGCCTGCACTGTGCGTGCCGGGTGGTCGGCGATGTGGCGGGCGAGTGCCCATGCGGCGGGGTCGTCGGGCTCGCGAGGGTCCGCGGTCGGGGCGGGGAAGTTCTTGGCGTAGGCGTCCATGTGCGGCGCCCAGCCGGGCACGAAGCCGTCAGCGCCCGCCTGCGACCCTGAATCACCCCCGGACCGTCGCGAGGCACCGCCGACGGGGTCCGGGGCGCTCTCAGGGGCGTACAGCGGCCCGGACGGGGCCGGTTCGGGGGTGAGGGAATCTGCGGTCACGACTCGTCTCCAAGTTCTGTCTGGGTTTGGGGTATTTCGCGGCCCATGCGGAACGCGGCCAGCTCTACCGCCTCCGCTATGGACAGCTCGCCGTCCGACTCGGCCCACATCTGCGCGGCCCGGCGCGACAGTTCGTCAGCCAGCGCCTGAGCCTCCGGCGTCATCTGCGGGCGGCCCCTACGGTTCCGGGCCGACGACGGCACGTACTCGCTCACGCGCTCTCCCGGGTCTCGTGTTGGGCGGTGAGAACGGCTGTGAGAGTCCAGACGTTGACGGTGGTGGAGTGACGGCCGCGGGCTCGTTGGATGAGCTGCCCGATGCCGGTGAGGCGGGCTTCGGCTTCGTCGCGATCACGTCGGGCCTTGGCCAGGGCCTTGCTGGTGCCTCCGGCTCGCCCGGCGATATTCCGGCAGGCGCTGTCGAGGCTGTGGATCCCGGCCCGCAGCCGCGAGGCCTCGTCAGCGGTGAGCGGTCCGCGTTCGGCGCGGTCGGCGAGGACGAGCAGCTGCTCGACGGTGGGCGGGCGGGTCACAGGCTCTCCAGGACGTTGGTGCTGGGCCGCCACCACATGGGGTTGCCGCGGCGGTTCCAGCGGTGGCTGGCGGGCGGGCCGTAGTCGGTGATCGGGGTCGGGTCCGGGCCGAGAGCGGCGAGCACCCGGTCGAGCTCGGCCGGGGTCAGGCGGTTGAGGTCGATGCGGCGGGACGGTTCGATCCACCGGTCGACCGCGGCGAGTTGCCGGTCCAGGTCGGCCGGGTCATCCGGCCACAGACACGGCTCATGCCACGTGGCGGTCACTGCGGGTCCTCGGCGGCCTCGATCCGGACGCCGGGCTGGCTGGGATCAACGGCGTGGCGCCTGCCGTCCGGTGTGGTGACGATGAGCTGGATCTGCTTCGCGCCGTCCATGCCGTCGACCATCCACGCCTGGGCGATGTCCGCCTCGAAGGTGATGCGGAGTCGACGGCGGCCGAGGATCAGCTCCCGCAACTGGGCCTCGTCGTCGGAGAGGGCGTGCATGGGGCGGCGCTTCGGCGCGTGCATGTGCGTCTCGATGGTGGGCCGCAGTTTCGGGACGGGCTGCTCGCAGCGGCAGCCGGGCTCGAAAATCTGGGGCTCGACCTTGCAAGCCATGCGGCACTGCTGGCAGATCCACACCAGGTATGTGGTCTCGGTGGTCGTGGTCACGGCGGTTCTCCTCGGTACGGTGTGGGCGCCCGCCCCCGCGGTTCGGACGCGGGGGCGGGTTCGATGTCACGGGGCGGGGTGGGTGCGGCGGTACACGTCCGTCGCGGTGTGCCCGTTGACGGTCATCTCCGGTGCGGTCTCGCGGGCGAAGGCGAGCGCGTCGTCGTAGTCGGCCCAGTGATGGGCGAGCCATTGAGCGGGCTGCCAGGTCCCGTCCTCGGCATAGAAGTCGTGGCCGTCGGTGACGACCCACCCGCCCGGCTTCAGCTCGACGTACAGGGCGAAGTACTTGTGGTTGATGTCGTCGGCGGGCAGGACGGACACGGTGTACCGGGTGATGCTGACGATCACCTCGGGTGCGGTCATGGGCATGGGGTGTCTCCTCGGGTCGGGTCGGGTTGGGGCGGGTCAGGCGGCGGGACGAGCGGGGACAGCGGGCAGGGCGGCGTGTTCGGGGCAGAGGTCGCGGCCGTCGCGGGTACGGCGCCAGCCCTCGCGCTTGAGCCGGCGGCGCGCTTCGGTGGCCGATGTCGGCATGCCGGGCGGTGAGTCCTCGGCCATGCACTGGCCGGACCGGGGTGTCTCGAAGTCGCAGACGATGGAGACGTAGGCGCTCACGCCGCTGCCTCCTCGACAGCCGCGAGGAGTTCGGCGTCGGGCTTCCAGAGACCGAGTGCGCCGGCCTTCGGTACGGCCCGTTCGAGCGGCTGAACGTCGGCGAGCTCCCAGTGCCACTGGTCCGCGAATCCCCACGGGCCGCAGCAGCCGTCGGCGGCTTCGTGGCAGCCGGTGAGCCGGGCGGTCGCGATGACCGCGGACAGGGCGATCGTGGTGGGTGGCGCCGGCACGACTCGGCTGGGGATGTAGCCGCGGGCGTCCCACAGGTTGTTCCGGCCTCCCAGCTCCTGGAAGCGGATCGCGGCGTCCCGGCTGTAGCGGACGATCGACACGGAGTCGGCGAAGGTCTGGCCGGCGTGGATCAGCAGGGTGCCGCGGTAGTTGGTGCGGCGGCTGCGGTTCTCGACGGTCTTGAAGCCTTCGGCGATCGCGAACGCCCAGGGCTGCTTGATGGTGAGTCCGCGGATGGTCTCGACGACGGTGGTCACGGTCGGGTCTCCTTCTGGCGGTCGGTGCACGGGGCGGGTGTGGGGCCGGTGGCGGCGGTACCGCACGGCGGGAAGGCGGGGCGGCCGGTCATGCGGCTTCGTCTTCGTCGTCGGGCTGGATCGCCTTGCCGGATAGCCACGGGAGGCGGACGAACTCGAACTCGTTCTGGTAGTCCCGGTAGAGGTGCGACTGGGTGATGGCGCCGCACATCGCGCAGCCGCGCAGCCGCAGCCCTTCGACCCACGACACGCGTGAGCAGCTAGGGCAGCGGGTCATCCACGAGTTGTAGTGGCGGGTCGACGTCCAGCGGATGTAGCCGCCGTGGCGGCGGACGAGCTTGGACTTCGCACGGTTCGGCCAGTGGCTGTAGTCCTCGTCAGTCCACGGGTTGATCGGGGCTGGCGGGTGGCCGACGATGACCATCTCGCCGCCAGGCCACTCGCAGGTGCACGAACTCGGCGGGCAGTCGCAGGCGAGCAGCTTGCCGAGCTCGTATGCCTTTTCGACGCGCGGTACTCCGGGTCCTTTGACCTCCAGCCAGGTGCCTATCTCGGTCAGGTGGAAGTCGGGCAGGTACTTGGCCCCGGACGGGAGCTCGAAGGTGCGGGGCTCGTACTCCCACGCGACGCCGAGGGAGTCGAGGGTGGCTGCCCACGACGCCTCGAGCAGGGACCGGAACTCGGTGTCGCGGTAGACGGTCGGCAGGGCCGCGATGGTCAGCTCGTCCTCGCCGGACGTTGGCCGGGTGGCGCGCAGGTTGGCGGTTGCTGCACGGTCGGCGCAGTCCTTGATGAGCCGGTCGATGTACTCGCCCCAGTCGTTCACCAGATCGCTCCCGTCTCCGAGTAGCCGGTGAACTGGTCGGCGTCAGCCGGCTTGTAGGACATCCAGGGCCACTTGTCGCCCTGCTTGATGAAGTGCGGCCACTCGCGTTCGTCGCGCATGCCGCGCCAGGGGACGACGCGCCGGCCGCGGCAGCCTTCGGTGTTCGCGGCGGACTTCTCGTCTTCGACGGGGCGGAGGCCGAAGCCGAATTCGGGCCAGCGCATCCACAGCGACGAGCCGAGGGGGCGGAGGTTGCGGTGTTGTCCGAACCCGTTGTGGTGGGGGGCGTGGGCTTCGAGGAGGACTGCGCAACGGGCGGTGGCTCGGGCTTCGTCGATGACGACGCTGACCTTGCGGGCGAGCTCTTCGCTGTTCGGGTCGCCGGCGTGGAGTCGGTAGACGGGGCCGATGATGAGGACGTCCGGCTTGATCGTTTCGACGCGGCGCATCATCCATGCCCGGTCTTTCGGGCGAGTGAGGTCGAGCCCTTCGGGCCGGCACTCGATGTGGAACTGGCCGCGGCGGACGGGCTGCTCGAGGTGTTCGGCGGCGGCGAGGAGGGGCCGGAACTTGCGGCGGCTGGTGGAGGCGCCGTTCTCGCAGTCGAGGGTCAAAACACGGACGGGGTCGATGATCTGGCTGGTGCGGAACGGGTGGATGCCAGCGGCGAGCGTGACGGACATCTGTCGGAGGAGGGTGGACTTCCCGCCGCCTTCGGAGGCGGTGAGGATCAGCCGGTCCATGCGCTCGAGCAGTCCGGGCACCAGCCAGTCGTAGGTGTCCTGGTGCTGGACGAAGTCGAGGATGTCTTCCGTCGGGAGGTCTTCGGCGGCCATTCCCTGGTCGCGGAGTTCGCGGGTCCAGGTGACGGCGCGCTCGATGAGGTCGGCGGTGGGGTCCGCGATGTTGAAGCCCATCTCGACGAGGCGTGTGCCGAGGGCGATGAGGGCGCGGCGCAGGGACCGGTCGGTGACGATCTCGGCGTATTCGGTGGCGTGGGCGGCGACGACGGTGCGGTAGTCGGCGAGCTGGAAGATGTACGGCCGACCGCCGGCGCGGGTGAGGTCGCCGCTGTCCTCGAGGTGCTTGGACAGGGTGATGGGGTCGATGGGCTGTCCGGCGGCGTGCATGCGGACGATGGCTTGGTGGATGAGCGCGTGGGCGGGCTTGTAGTAGGCGCTGGGGTCGACGTTGTCGAGGAGGATGCGGACGGCGTCGCGGCTGAAGCAGCAGGCGCCGAGGACGCTCATTTCGGCACCGACGTCGTGGGGCGGGACGCGCTCGAACGGGCTGGGCTCGTAGTCGGGCACGGGCTCGAGGTGGGTGGTCACTAGAAGATCCCTCGTTCTTCGGGTGTCTGGCCGACGGCACGGAGATGCGGGCGGCTGGTGTGGACGGGGGCCCCGGCGGCCGGCTTGGGCGGGAGTTCCTGCCAGCCGCGCATGAAGTACCGGGCGGAGTCGACGTGGGTCCGGTCGGCGGTGCGCCGGGCGTATTCGACGAGGGCCGGGACGCCGCACTTGTTGATCAGCGACAGGACGGGGAACCAGCCGTTGCCCTTGAAGGGCCAGCGGACGATGACGCCGCTGGCGCTCATGGAATCGACGAGCGGTCGGGCTGCTTCCGGGATCCCGTAGTCGTCGCCGTCGGGCTGCTCCGGCTCGCCCCCTTGCTTGCTGGGTGATGGGGATGGGGAGTGTGGGCCTGATTCCGGCCCACTAGAGGGCCTGATTCCGGCCCACTCTGGGCCTGATTCCGGCCCACTAGCGTGATCACGGTTGGCGTCTAGTGGGCTCAGATCCGGCCCACTAGGCCGGTGGTCTTGGGGTGTTAGTGGGCCTGATTCCGGCCCACTAGCCAGGGACGGGCGAACGAACCCGACCGCCTTCGGGAGGCTGTAGAGGGACGGTCGGGTGCCCTTCCCCTGCTCGATGCACAGCAACTCGCCGAGCTCGATCGCCGTCCGCACCGCCGACTTGCATACGGAGCGCGAGGTATTCAGGGCGCTCATGAAGTCGGCGTAGCTCAAGCGCACCTCGCACGCGCTGGTGCGCACCTGGTCCGCCACGAACAGCAGGGCGGTCCTGGCGTTACCCCTGGACTGGGAGTGCTTCCACACCCAGTGCATCGCGTCGAGGGTCACGAGCTTCCTTCTTCCGGGAGGGGTGTCGTCGTCTTCTGCGGCTGCGGCGGACAGCCCTCATGGAGGCTTCGGCGGGGCGGAGTTGCTGCCCCGGATGCGCTTCGATCGTACCTCAGGGTGTGTAGTCACCCGCAATACATCAGCAACACGCTTCGCGTGGGTGGGGTGACCAGTCAGCGAAGGGTCAGCTACGCTGTCGACATGACGACGAAGGGAACGCCTGGCCGCATGGTCCGCATCGATGACGAGATGTGGGCTGCCTACGGTCAGCTGTGCGAGGAGGAGGGCACCTCTCGCGCCGATGACATGCGTCGTCACGTCCACGCCCGCGTCGCTGCCTGGCGCAAGGCGCAGGGCAGCGAGGCACCGAAGCGCAAGGTCGTCGTGCGACGTAAGAAGTCCGACGTCTGACACCTCCTGCTCCCCCCTGGCCCCGCTGTGCGGGGCCTTTGTCGTGCGGTCAGGCGGCGGTGCGGAGTCCGCGCTGGCTGATCAGGTCGCGGATGTACTTCTCGTTGCCGCCCATCTGCCGGGCGATGGAGGCCGGGGATTCGCCGAGGCCGAGAAGGTGCCGGATCTCGGCGACCCGCATGGAGTCGCGGCCGTTGGCGGCCGGCGGCTTGTACGGCTCGAGGACTTCCGGCTGCTCGTTTGGGTCGTCGATGTCGTCCCAGGCGAGCGGGCTGTGCCAGCCGTTCGCCGCCGCTCGAGCCTTTGCCTTGCGGCTGGTGCCAGGGACGCAGGAGAGCTTCCGGTAGGCGGTGCGCACGGCGACTGCGGTCGGCCCGTCGATGCGCTGGTAGCGGCCGTTGGCGAGGTGGCTGATGCAGGACACGCTGAGTCCGGACACTTTCGCGATGGTGTCGGGGTTGTGTCCGATGGCGTATAGGGCGCGGACGCGGCGCTGGCTGGCGAGGTTGGGGCGGTCGGCGGTGTCATCGAAGGTGCCCGCGGTGATCGCGAGGATCCTGAGCGCTTTGTCGCGCTGGCAGCTTTTGGTGAGGCCGCGGACGAGGTAGCAGACGGTCGAGGTGGACACTCGGGCGTGGCGGGCGATGACGCTGTAGCTCATGCCGGAGGCGCGGAGTGCCTGGATGTGCTCGATGAGGGGCTGGGCGGGGTAGAGGGGGGCTTCGCCGCGGAGGTGGGCGAGGGCTCGCTGGTGGCAGGCTTTGTTGTGGGCGGACTTGCATTTGGGGCAGCGGCATCCGGGCCAGCCGGCTTTGCGGTCGCCCCTGTACCGGTACTGGGTTCCGTGTGGCGGGATGCTTTTGGTGGTCACTGCTCCTCCTGCTTCTTCTGCTTGGCGGTGTCGAGGCGGTGCTGGGTTTCGATGACTCGTGCGCTGGTCGGGTCGGGCCAGATGGCGAAGCAGTCGTCGTAGTCGTCGATGGCCTGGGCGAGTCGGCGGCAGCCGCGGGTGATGTCGACGTCGGCCCACACGTCGCCGGGGGTGCGTTGCGGGAGCGGGCTGCGACGTCGGCGGCGTTCCCAGGTGGCGGCGGTGTAGATGGAGGCGGCGAGCCAGATCACGCCGGCCGCGGTGAAGCAGGTCAGGGTGATGCTCATGCGGCCTTCTCCCGTCGTGCGGCGCGGCGCTGTTCGGCTATGAGCAGGCCTTTGACGCTCATCCGCCAGACCGCGATCGGGTGCCCGTGGGTGGCGGGTGATGTGGAGGGCACGTACTTGCCGGTGTGTTCGATGACCCCGCTTGAGCGGAGTCCGTTGATGACGGCGCCGAGGAAGCCGTGCGCGAGGTCGGGGAGGACGTCACGCAGCTGGTTGCAGCTCCATTCGTCGTGCTGGAGGCCGAAGTGGTACACGGCCTGCTCGACGAGGAATCGGTCCCAGTCGGAGGTGGCGGCGATGTCGGCGAGGAGCATGTCCTTGTTGGCTGCGGCGAGGCGCTCAGCTGGGGTGAGGCGGCGGGTCATGACGGGCTCCGTTCGGGCTGGGATGCTGGGTGCGGAGCCGGCCGCATTGCCCGCGGCCGGCTCCAGGCGTGCGGGCTAGTCGGTGGGCTCGGGATTGGCGTTCAGCCAGGCGAGGAGCGGCTCGGCGACATCGCGGGCGCCGTTCGGCCGGTCGATGACCTTGCGGTTCAGCGCCGGGCAGCGGGACTTGAGGACTTCGAGCCGGTTGTCGATGTCCATCGCCACGGCGATGTCGAACTCGTACTCGATGCCCTTGCGCTGCTCGGGTCGCATGCCGACCCGCTGGGGCTTGCCGCCGTCCAGGACCCATTC
Source organism: Streptomyces sp. NPDC043861 (assembly GCF_056435905.1). Lineage (NCBI taxonomy): Bacteria > Bacillati > Actinomycetota > Actinomycetes > Kitasatosporales > Streptomycetaceae > Streptomyces > Streptomyces sp. NPDC043861. Next base: position 142,253 of record NZ_JBWKDP010000002.1, read on the forward strand.
GGTGTAGGAGCGCATCGAGGCGACGACGTGGCCGGGGTAGTCGAGGATCGCGGCGACCATGTCGTTTTGGATGGGCGTGCCGTCTTTCCAGCCGGCGAACTTGTTGCCGCCGTACTTGGCCTTGGCCTTCTCGACCTGGTCGAGGGTGCCGTCGGTGCCTTTCCAGAAGTGGGAGAGGCTGTCGACGAAGACGGTCGGGTAGCCGGCCTGTGCGGCGGCGTCGAGGGCTCGGGCGAGGTCGCGCGGGTCGTAGCGGTCCATGGGGAGCGTGTCGAACTCGATGCCGCCGATTCCGGCGTACAGGCTGGCGGCGCCCTTCTCGGTGTCGATGACGGCGAACCGTTTGCCTTCGGACAGGCCGTGGGCGATGCCGAGTCCGGTCCAGGTCTTGCCGGAGCCGGACATGCCCTGGATGGACAGTCGGGCCTTGCGGCCGGTCTTGCTGGCGGGCCGGAACGCGAACTGTCCGGTGTCCTGCTGGGGCTGGGGTCGCGCGGTGCGGACGGGCGGGGGAAGCTGGGTCACTGGTTCTCCTCGGCGTACTTGCGCTCCACCCACGGGGGGAGCGAGATGTAGGTGGTGCCTTCGCTGTAGGCCGGCCAGTAGCCGGTGGCCCGGCCCATGGCGTAGGCGTAAAGGGCGCGGGCGTTCAGCTCGGCGCCGATGGCGCGGGCGGGGAAGTCGAGCTCGGCGACGGTCACCAGGTAGGGCGGCTGCTTCTCCTGGAAGATGAACTTGAATGCGGCCGTCGGCTCGACGAGGCCGAGGGCGACTGCGATGGTGCGGTAGAAGTCCTCTTGCTGGTGGTAGCCGTGGTCGTTGACGGCCTTCTGCAGGGCGTCGGGGTGTACGGACCGGGCCGTCTTGTAGTCGACGATCTCTTCGGGCCGGAGCCAGTCGAAGCGGGACCGCAGCCAGATGTCGTTGTCGTCGTGCCAGAAGGCGGATTGTTCGGCGAGGCCGCTGCCGGGGATCAGGAGGTCTGCGGCTTCGGGGTGTCGGGCGAGTGTTTCGGCCATGTCGTCGATGCGCTGCCGGGCGGCGGCCTTGAGGGGCACGTTGCCGTCGGCTCGTATCGCGGCGACCTTGGCTTTGGTCTCCTTGGTGTCCCAGCGCTCCTCGTCGACGACCACGAGCTCGGGGCCGTTGCCGAGGATGACGGTGTGCGCGGCTGTGCCGAACTCGAACTCGGGCTTGTAGGGCTCGGGATGGTCGAGGAAGTACTTGAACCGGGCGGGGCAGTCGGTGAGGCGCCGTGCTCCGGTGGAGGAGAGGCTGCCGCCGGGGATGGGGTCGGCGTGGTACAGCTCGGCGGGGATGTCGTACAGGCCGGGCTCGACCTCGACCGCGGCGGTCACTGCGCCTGCTCCTTGTCGGCGCAGTCTTCGCAGAGGAGTCGGCCGGTGGTGCGGGTGAAGGGCCCGTTCTCGTCGCCGCATTCGGGGCAGGTGATCGGCGGCTTCACGCGGCCACCTCGTCGGCGTTCATGGCGGTGAGGATGCGGTCGTGGGCTTCGTTGAACGGTTCGGTGTCGAGGCCCATCCACGGCACCGTGTGGGCCATGGCGGTGAGGAGATCGAGCCCGTCGAACCCTTCGGCTTTGGCTTCGCGGGCGGCTTCTTCGATGTCGGCGTCGGTGTAGGTGCCGTTGCGGCTGACGTCGGCGGTCATGCGCTCGGTGTTCGGTTCGATGCAGTCGACGCGGCCCAGAGCCATGAACACTTCGTGGACGTCGAGGGCGGCTTCGAGGGTGGCCTTGTCCTGGGTCCAGTCGGCGAGCTCGGCGAGCTTGCGGATGCCTCGGATGGCGTTTTCGCGCTGCATGGCGTCGGCGATGGCGAGGCTGCTGGGCTTGTGGCCGATGCGCCACCGGCACGGGTTGTTAGGGGCGAGGCCGTCGGGGAGACGGAACAGGACAAGGCCGGGTGCGACCTCTTCGGCTTCGATGGTGCGGGTGTCGCCGTCGGCGACGATGATGGTGTGCTGAATGGCGGTCACGGTGTCCCTTTCTGGGATGCTGGTTGGTGCGCCCCACCCAATTCGCCTGGGTGGGGCGTCTGTGGGGCGCCGGGGCGGGGGCCTGTCCGCATCCGCCGGCCCGGCGCCGGTCTCAGGCGGCCTGGTAGTCGCGTTCGGGCCGGAGGGTGTTGGCGTGGAAGCTGGCGGAGATCTCAGGGAGTTCGTGCGCGGAGACGATGTGGTCGGTCATCTGCTCGACCGCCTTCTCGCTGGCGGTGACGGTGTGCCTGCAGCGGGGCTGCGGGCAGGTCAGGTACTCGCGCATCACGCCGCCCTCTGTCCGGGGATGTGTGTCGGGCTGGTGCTGCCGGGCCGGGCGGCGATGTGGACGGGTGGCTGGGTGAGCTGGGCGCGGAGGGCCTGGATCTGCAACAGCTGTTTGGCGACGAGCGCTTCGGCGCAGTCGAGTTGCTGCTGCGTGTTCCGCAGGTCGAGGTAGGTGTCCGACTTCTCGCGGAGGATGGTGCGGATCAGCTTGTCTGCGGCCTGCAGCTTCAGGGACTGGTCCTCGACCGTGGCCTCGAGCTGCTTGACCCGGTCGATCGCCCGGTGCTTGCGGACCGGCCGGCTGATGCCGGGAAGGTGGATGGTCATGGCGTCTCCCGGCGGCTGCGGAACCACTTGCTGACGGCTTCTCCGGCGAAGAGGAGGAAGATCGATGCCGCGCCGATTAGGGCGAGGATGATGTCGACGGCGGTGGTGAAGTAGCCGTTCACGCCGCCGCCTTCGGTTCTGCCGGGATGCCGAGACCGGTCTCAATGCCCTCATTTGCGTCGCGCAGCCAGGCGTTGTCCTGTCGCAGCTGGTCGACCTCGGCCATGGGCGTGATCAGGTGGAGGGCGTTCTCCCACGGGCAGTTGTGGGAGGAGTGCTCGCCGATGACATCGATCGGCGCGACGGCGTAGGCGAGCCTGTCGGCCATGTCCTGCGCCTGGTCGCGCTCGCGCATGACCTCGTCGAGGGATCGTCCGAGTTCGGCGTGCTGCCGCTCGGCGGTGAGAAGCTTGCTGCGGAGTTCGGCGACCTCGGCCTGGAGTCGGGCCACCTCGTCGGCGGGACGCGGGGCGCTGTGGGCGCGGTCGACGATGCGGGTCCATGCGGCCCACGTGTCGTCGTCCCAGTTGTCGCTGTTACTGCCAGCGGCTCGGAGGAGTGCGGAGTCGTCCTCGGCGATGCGGTCAGCCATGGGACTCACCGGCCTCGGCAACCTGCAGCGTCTCCAGACGGAACGTGCCGCCGTTGTTGAAGCCAGTGAAGATCTGGCCACGCATGTTCTCCAGGTCCACCACGACCTCGGACTCACGCGACAACAGGTACGGCCGGATGTCCTTGTGGATGTGCTCGGCGAGCCCGTCGGCGGTGACGGCCCACACGGTGAGCGGCGCCGGGGGCTTGCTGCCGTTACGCCCGCCGTGGCGCCCGACGCGGTCGTAGGTGACGCGGTACTTCGTCTGCGTCGCGCCCGGCGCCTCGGCCATCTCGTCGAGGGACGGGGTGGTGATCTCGGCCTCGGGGTCGCGCGGCTGGTGGCGTCCGGCCTGCCAGTCCGGGCCGAGCTTCGTCAGCGTGTAGGTGCGCTCCTGCGATTCGATCTTGTCTGCGTTCACTGGTTGCCCCCTTGGGCGAGTCGGCGGCCGAGCCGGAACGAGGCTGCGGCGTAGGTGAGGAGGGCGGCGACGATGGCCAGGCCCTGGTAGACGAAGCGATCCGTGGCGGCCATCAGCGGTCGCCCCCGGAGTGGCCGTGCGGGAGGGTCAGCCGGCAGCCGGGCTGGGTGCAGGAGCCCTTGTGTGCGGCCCGGTAGGCGAGGTGCTCGATCTGCTCGCGCTCCACGTTCGCGCGGGCCGCGGCGACCTGGTCCTCGAGCTCGAGGACTCGGGCCCGGAGGCGCTCCACCTCCGCCACCAAGTCCAGCGGGGAGACGACCTCGGCGGTCACCGGACGACTCCCTCAGCGGCGCCACGCAGAGCGGCGAGAACTTCGGCCTGGGTGCGGGCCGGCGGCTGCCAGCAGGTGCGGCCTTCCAGCTCCCATGCCCTGGGCTCGTCACCGAGGTGCTCCCACAGGGCGTCCCAGGCCAGAACCGTGGCCTCTTCAGCGGCCGGGTCGATGCCGGGCTTCACGAAACCAGCGGCCCGGTCGATCGCGGCCATCAGCGTGTTCCGTGCGTGATCCCAGCCCTCCGCCTCCAGCAGGTCCGCAGCGTCACGCAGCACGGACGCCACACGGGAGCGGGTCACAGACAGCGTCACCATCACTCGCCACCGCCCTTGGCGGCCACGTCGACGTGGGTGAGGCGGATGCCGCCCCCGTAGCCCTCGACGGACACGACCGGCTCGCCGTGACCGATCGTCCATGCCTTGCTGCTGGTCTGGGTGTACAGCCGATGGCAGGCAAATCCGGCGTGCTCGTCGTCCGGGCGGACACCGGGATAGGCGACGACCGGGGTGCCGATCGGAACCCTGCGGTTGAAGGCGTCGGCCTTACGCTGGCCCTCCGCCCTGTCGGCCGCAAGCTTGGCCTCGTACTCGGCGTAGCTCATGCCGCCACCGCCTTACGGGCGGCGTCGTACTGGCCGATGCCCCACTGGATCGCGTAGCAGGCCCAGATGAACTCGGGCTCGTAGTCGTGGAAGTCCCACTCCCACGCGTCGGAGAACTCATAGCCCTGGTGGGCGAAGGCCTCAAGGGTGTTGCGGGCTTGCCGCTCGTCACTGAGGTCGTCGTCCAGCACCCAGGTCCGGAGCGCCTTGCCGGTTCCGGCGGGCACCCCGCCCCAGCGTGCGTCGTTGACGAACTGCTCAACGACGCGCTGGCGGAACTGCTCCTCGGAGTACTCCTTCACGGACTTGCGCCCGCCACCGAGCTTCTCCGCCCAGTAGTGGGGGTTGATACCCCACTGCCGATCGGCCCGAAAGAACGCGAACATGTCCTGCACGCGGCTGAAGGTGTAGCCATCGCCGACGTCGCCTCGGAAGGTGAGCGAGCCGGGCCAGGTGACGAGCTCGAACCAGTACTCGCTGCTCCTCGGATTCATGAACCGCAGGTGCCGGTACATGCCGTCGTCGTGGAGGACAGTCAACTGATGGCTGGCGGTGTCGCGCTCGAACCGCGCCTTGATCTCGGGGTAGTCGCTCATGCCGCACCTCCGGCGGTCTGGGTGGTGTCGGGGCGGGGCGGGCAGGCGGGGCAGCAGCTGCCGGGGACGGTGAACACCGAGTCGGCGTCGAGGTCGAGGAACTGGTGCCGCTGCTCAGCGAGGAGGCCGGCCGTGGTGCGCTTGTCGGCGAGGGCCTTCACTTCGGCGGCGACAACCGGCAACGGCACGTCCATGGCGGACGTCGACGTCGGCGGCTTCACGCAGCGGATGCACGACGTGTCGTCGCAGTCGTCGTCGTGGAGTTCGGGGATGAAGGGGATGGCCTGCGCGGGCGCGGCCAGGAACTCGCGGGCAGTCAGCGGCTCGGACATCACTCCGCCTCCTTCACGGAGTCGCCGAGCGCGGCCCGCTTCACGGGAGCCACCCAGTCGGGGACAGGGATCGGGTTCTCCCAGCGCATCGCGTTCCGCTGCTCGCGGTCGCAGATGTCGAGCACTGCAGACAGGCGGGCACGCAGCTGCTCGACCTCGCTAGCGTTCGGCGGGGCGATGCCGAGGCGGCGCCAGTGGGTGGACTCGGCGTCGGCCGCGACCTTGTTCCAGTAGCGCTGCTGGCGGGCGTCCCGCTCCGGATCGGTGTTGCTGGCCATCAGGCCGATCTCCCACTCGACGGCGCGAGCCCCTCCCGCTCGGTCCAGCTGCTGCTGAGTGGTGCCACCGCCCCAGAGCCTGGCCACGACCTCCCGCGCCTTCGACTCGACTTCGACGAGGACCTCGGCACGGAAGGCGTCGAGCAGCCCGTCGACTTTGTGGTGGATCGGCTCCGCCTGCTCGTCATCCATCAGGCTGTTGAGCACGCCAGCCTTGTGGAGCAGGTCGAGAATGAAGTCGGTCAGTGCTTCCTCGGCGTTCATGACAGGCTCCTCAGGTGGGAGCCCATGCGCTCGGCGTGCGACGACACGGTCTTGTCGGCGGATGCGTACTCGGCCTGCGCGGTCTGCCGGTCGCCCTCGTCCTCGACGCACAGCAGCGGGCCCGAAGCCTGCAACTGGCGGGGACGCTTCAGCTCACGCTCCGCGTCGCAGATCAGAACCTCGGCCTCGTAGAGGGCCTTCGGCATGTGGGTCAGCCGGAATCGGTGGACCGCTTCCGGGGCCGGGGCGGTGACTGCCCGAGGTACGGATGGGAGGATGCTGCTCACTGGTTCTCTCGCCTTCTCTCGCAGTTGGATTGCGTGTAGAGGGGTGGAACTGGGAGTCGGGGCGCCGTCGGAGGTCAGAGCCCGGCGGTGGCCCCGCACAGCCGACTAAGCGGCGGACTTGACCGGTCGGCTGGTCGCTCGACGCGGCCGGCGAATCTCAGCCGGACGCATCTCGGGGTCCGGCTCAGAGGCCCCGTGCTCGCAGTGGGCGAGGTAGGCGTCGAGCGTGGAGATGCGGTAGGCGATCCGGCGGGCGACGGGGAACCCCATGGGGCGTCCGTCGTCGAGCTGGCGCCACTTGTAGAGGGTGGTCTTCGCGACTCCGATGTAGTCGGCCGCGTCTTCGATCCACAGGCAGCCGGCCGGGGGCGGCGGGGGCGTGCGGGGGATCCTCGGCATTGGTCTACTCCTTCTGAGTGGGGGGTGATTCCGGGGACGTTTCGTCCCGCCAGTGGGACGATGGGGGCGCGAAAAGGACCAGCACGGCGACTCCGAGGACCTCCGTGACGCGGTGAGCGTCCGATGAGCTGAGGTCGCCCCTTCTGCCGCTGAGCAGGTGGCCTATCTGCGTTCGGGAGATGCCGCTGGCCTCAGCCAGCGTCCGGATGGAGTAAGGAGCCCCGCGACCAGGGTGATCCATGATCCATCTGAGGACATCTTTGTCGCGGAGTGCGTATCGAACACTCAATGGATCTCCACTGGGACGGAGTGTCTTTGACTGAGACCAGTTAAGCATGACAGGGACGATCCGTCCACAGATTCGGGACGACCGAATCCCGAGTTTCGGCAAACTTTCTGGCTAGATAACATTGATCTGTAGACGATTCGTCTGCGATCCGGGATGGTTGTACGGCCTGACCTGCGTCTTTCTTAGTTGAAATACGCATCAACAGAGACAGTCGGTGTGAACGTGAAGCGAGAGGACGAGGACATGACGGTTCCGGCCACCGCCCCGGACCCCGGCGCGGCCGAACCAACTCCGATGGGTGCCCTCTCCCGCCTCATCCAGGCAGCCAACGATGAGGGCGTCTCATACCAGGCGATGGCCGACAGGGGAGTTGACCCCATCTCGGGCCTGACGCTCGGCAAGCAGTACTTCCAGAAGCTCGTGAAGACACCGCCCGCTGGCCCGCCGAACCCTGCGCAGCTGCGAGCCATTGCCGCTGCCGTGCGCAAGCCCGAACGGCGCGTCAAGGAAGCCGCTGCGGCGCAGTGGCTGGAATACGAGGCGACCGAGCTCGCTGGATACGACGAGGAGGTCCGCATCATCCTCGGGCACCTCGCCGGTAAGCCCCGCGCTGAGCTGCGACGATGGCGCGCCATGATCGAAGCCGACGAGCAGGCGAGGCGCGAGGAGTAGGCGCCCGGTTTCACTGCTCGGTTGACGGGAGAAGTCCGTAAGTAGACTTTCGTTCAACCAATTGTGGTGCTCACTCGGTCAGACGTAGTCTTCACCATCCGTGCACAGTTCGTCGCTCTCGCAACAACTGTGCTGATCCCAGGGGAGGACTCATGCTGCGCGTAATCTACGAGCTGGCCGATCTTGCGGAGCCCGGCGCGGTCATCGAGGTGAGGGAAACGCGCGGCACGGTAAGGGTGCTCATCGAACGCACTGCCACACTGGAAGAGTTCGTCGCCACGATGAACCCGGTATGCGAGGAACTCCTCGCCGGCGGGCAGTGGTTCCAGCTATGGAAGGGCGAGGTCGTGACGATCGAATCGCCCACGGACCGGAGCAAGGGGGGCACGGTTGCCCGGCTACATCGAGGACCGCTGGTACAAGAAGGGCCCACCGGACCCCAAAGATCCCAAGGGCAAGCCCACACGGGTTGAGACCGCCCGGCACGGCAAGGGTAAGCGGTGGCGCGTCGCCGGCATCCCCGGCGTCCGCGACCGCTCCTTCGAAAAGCTGGAGGGCCCTGGCGGAGCGAAGAAGTGGCTGAAGGATTCCGCGACCGACACATCCCGCGGCACCTTCTACGATCCGCGTGATGGCAACCTCAGCCTCCGCGAGTACGTCGAGCAGCACTGGTGGCCGAACCTGCGCAAGCCGCCGACGACCAAGCAGTCCATGAAGCCGAGAGTTTTCAACCACATCCTCACCCACGCCGGGCACCTGCCGCTGAACCGGATCGGCCACGACGAGATCCGGGCCTGGCTCACCAGGGTCGAACAGGACATCGACGTCAACACGGTGCGCACCACATGGCGCCACTTCTCCTCGATCATGCAGGCGGCACACAAGGCGAAGCGGATCGCCGAGAACCCGTTCCGGGACGAGGACTTGTCGGCGCCCGCGGCGCCGCCTTCCAAGGCCCAGGCGTGGCCACAGGAGACGGTAGCCGCCGTCCGGGCGGAACTAGGTGCTCGCTACGGCATCCTGCTCGACATCGCCGTAGGGGCTGGCCTGCGACAGGGCGAATGCTTCGGCTTCTCGCCGGCCGACATCACCGATGACGACACCATCAACGTCACGCGCCAGGTGGTCCGGGTAGGTGGCAACCTGGCATTCGCACCACCGAAGGGCAACAAGACGCGGACGGCGCCGTGCCCACCCGAGCTGGCCCTCGCCATCAAGGAGTACTCCACCGTGATCCCCACGGTGGAGGTGACGTTGCCGTGGGTCGATCCGGACCGACCGAATCTTGAGTGGGAGAAGCGTCCCACGCAGACAGTACGTCTCCTTGTGACCACTCCCAGGACCAACGGCGGTGCCGGAGGGGCGATCAACCGGGCGACCTTCGACGACAAGACATGGAAGCCGGCGCTGGCGCGGGCGGGCGTGATCCCGCAGCCGGTGGTCGAGTACGTTCAGGCGAACGGCAAGAAGCCGTGGCGGCGCGTGAAGTGGGCCATGCCGCGGGAGGATGGGTTTCACGTCACCCGTCACACGTTCGCTAGCGTGGTGCTGGCTGCGGGTGAGACCATTACGCAGCTGGCCGCGTGGCTGGGCCACTCGGATCCGGCGTTCACGCTGAGGACTTACGTGCACTTCATGCCGAAGTCCGGGAAGCGGGCGCTGGCCGCGCTGGGCGCCTGGATGGCGCCGCCCAAGACTCTCTCGATCTCCCCTGCCGCTGATTCTCCCCAGATTCTCCCCAGCGAAGATCTGGATCAAGGAAACTGAGGGGAACCCCCAGGTCAGAGACCTAGGCGGCAGACGAGTCGGGCTGTACGCCGGGTTCTGTCGCCCGGTGACCTCGCGGTCGCCGGGGAGACGGCCATCCATCTAGGGCCGGTGTTGCCACCGGCCTCCTGCGGTCTACCCGCGGACTCGGGCGGGCAGCCCTCGATCGTCCGCGCAGGGCCGCCGTCCCTTGCGGGGCGGCGACCCCTCTTGACCTTGCTCCGGGTGGGGTTTACCGAGCCGCCTGAGTCACCTCAGGCGCTGGTGGTCTCTTACACCACCGTTTCACCCTTACCGGGGACCGAGGTCCCCGGCGGTCTGCTTTCTGTGGCACTGTCCCGCGGGTCACCCCGGGTGGGCGTTACCCACCACCCTGCCCTGTGGAGCCCGGACGTTCCTCGGGAGGCGCCCCGAAGGGTTCCTCACGCGGCCGTCCGCCCGGCTCGTCTGCCGTGCTGACCATGGTACCCGGCGGCCGGGGGCGGCTCGGACGGAGGCGGCGTCGCTACCCACGACGGCCGCCCCTTGACCTTGCCGCAGCGTCAGGGTTTCTACTGAGGCCATGCGGATCGGAGAAATCGCCGCGCTCGTCGGAGTCACCCCACGGGCCGTGCGGCACTACCACCACCAGGGGCTGCTGCCCGAGCCCACCCGGCGGGCCAACGGCTACCGGGACTACGCAGTGCGCGACGCCGTGCTGCTGGCCCGCATCCGGCGGCTGACCGAGCTGGGACTCGGTCTCGACGAGGTGCGGGACGTACTCGCCGACGACGCCGGGCGGGAGCTGGTCGAGGTACTGGAAGAACTGGACGAGGACCTCGGGCGCCAGCAGGAGCAGTTGGCCGAGCGGCGCCGGCGGCTCGGGCTGCTGCTGGCACAGGCACGGGACGGCGGGCTCACGGCCGACGGGCCCGTGTCCCCGGAGCTGGCGGCGCTGCTCGCGAACATCACGGGGGCCGCTGCGGCGCAGCCCGAGTCCGCGATGGCCGCGAAGGACCGCGAGCTGCTCGTCCTACTGGACACGGTCGCACCCCCCGCCGAGCGGGAACGGCTGATCGGTGCGATGCACCGGCTGACCGAGGCACCCGGGGCCGTGGAAGAGGTGCACGAGGTGTACCGGCTGCTCGACGCACTCGTGGACGCGGACGCCGGGGACGCGCGCGTGGAGGAGGCCGCGCAGGCCCTGGCCGGCTGTCTGCCCGACGAGCTGGCGGAGCAGCTGGAACGCGGCGACGTCCAACCGGACGGCGGGTTCCTCGACGCCTTCTTCGCCGACTTCTCCCCGGCCCAGGCCGAGGCCGTACGCCGCGCCCTGCGCATCGCCGTGGCGCGTGCCCGGTGAAGCGGCTGCTCAGGTGCGTCGCCTACGCCGTGCTGCCCGGCGAACTGGTGCTCGTCGTCTGTCTGGTGGCGGGGGTGCAGTTGCCCGCACCGGTCCTGGCCGCCGCCGAGGCGGCCGTCCTGCTCCTCCTCGTCGCCGAGGCCGCCGTCTTCGTACGACTGCGCAGGCAGGGTCTCAACAGCCAGCAAGCCGTACGGGAGTTGGTGCCGGAGCCCGTGCTGCGGCTCGCCGGACACGAACTGCGGCTGATGTGGAGCGTCGTCCTGTGGGCGGCGCGGCGCCGCAGCGGCGTCGGCCCCGGCGAGCAGGCCTTCGGACACGCCCGTGACCAGGCGGCACTCCTCTTCGGCTTCGCGTTCGTCTGCGTCGTCGAGACCGTGGGGATGTCGTACCTGCTGAGCGCCTGGCCCGTCGTGCACGGGATCGTCCTCTTCCTCGACGTCTACACCGTCGTCTTCGTCGTCGGACTGCACGCGGCCTCGGTCACCCGCCCGCACACCCTGTCCGGGGACACGCTGCGACTGCGCCAGGGCGCCCATGTCGACATCCGCGTCCCGCTGGACCGGATCGCCTCCGTCGGCTACGAGGTGCTCTTCACGCACACCAAGGAGGACGGCGTCCTGAACCTGCCCGTGGGCTCGCAGACGTCCCTCACCCTGAAGCTGTCCGAGCCCGTCACGGCCCTACGCCTGCTGGGCAAGGAGTACGAGGTGCACACCGTGCGCTGTCACGCCGACGACGCCCGCGCCCTCCTCCGCGCCCTCACGCAGGCGCGAACCGCACTTTCGCCCTCCCCGGGTCGGCCTGGATGAGCCGCACCCGGAGCTCCTCCCCGAGCGGCAGCGCCGCTCCGCCTCCCTCGATCGGAGCGACCACCGCCGGGTCCTTCAACTGGACGGTGCCGACGTCCGGTTCGTGCTCCCTGACATCGACCACGAAGGCGTCGAACAGCTCATCGGTCCGCCCCGTCAGCAAGGCGGCCTCGACGATGTCCACGCATTCGCGCTCGACGGTGTTGGCGCGCCGTGAGCCGTCGGCCATCTCCTTCGGGAGTTCCTCCAGTGCATCGCACACCCAGCCGGGGGGCTCCGCCCCGGCGACCGCGGCCATGCACAATTCGCCCGTGTACCGGTCGACGAGACGGCGCAGCGGTGCGGTGCAGTGGGTGTACTCGTCGGCGACGGCGGCATGGACCGAGGGATCGGGGACCCGGCCGCCGGTGAATGCCGTGTAACCGGCGCCGCGCAGCAGCGTCGTGCACTCCTGGAGGAACGCGGCGTGGCGGGTGTTCGACGGGTCCAGCGAGCGGACGACGTCGGCGTACGAGACATGGTGCGGCCAGTCGATGTGCAGAGCCCTCGCGGTGCGGCGCAGCCGGGCGACGGCGCCGTCCGGCGCGGTCGGCAGGGTCCGCAGGATGCCGGTTCCCGCGGCGGTCATCAGCTGGGCCGCGGCCATGCCCGTGAGCAGCGAGATCTGGGCGTTCCAGCCCTCGGCCGGGAGCGGAGCGCGGAACCGGAGCGCATACCCGTGGTCGCGCTCGACGATCTCCTGTTCGGGGACGTTGAGCGAGATCCCGCCCCGCTCGACCTCCAGCCGCTCCCGTAGCTGCCCGATGTCCTTGAGCAGCGCGAGCGGCTCCTCGGCGGTGCCGGAGTCGATCTGCCGCTGGGCGCCCGCGTAGTCGAGCCGGGCCCGGCTCCGTACGAGGGCGCGACGCACGTCCGTCGCGACGGACGTCCCGTGCTCGTCGAGATCGAGGGTCCACAGCAGTGCGGGGCGCGTCCGATCCGGCAGCAGACTCGCGGCGTCCTGCGAGAGCGCCACGGGGTGGAGCGGCACCTTCTCGTCCGGGAAGTAGAGCGTCAACGCCCGCTGGTGCGCCTCGGCGTCGAGTGCGCCGCCGGGCCGTACGAACGCCGCGACGTCGGCGATCGCGTAGTGGACGCGGAAGCCGCCGCCGGCACGGCGCTCCAGGTACATCGCCTGGTCCAGGTCGGCGGACGTCGGTGGGTCGATCGTGAAGAGAGGGATGTCCGTCGCGTCCTGGTCGGGCAGCCGCGGCTCCCGCACAGCCCGTTCCGTCTCCGCGAGGACCTCGGCCGGGAAGCCGTCGGGCGTGCCGAGCGTCGTGCGCAGCGTACGCAGGGCGGCGCGCAGGGGAGCGTCTGCTGCGCAGACGACATGCATCTGACGGCGGGGCATGGACCGAGCGTATTTCGCGCGGAACGGGGCGGCGACCCGGCACCGCGGCAGGCCGGGCGGCCCAGCACGACAGACGGCCGCGTTGTCGGGAAGCGCCCCCGACTACCCTGGCGCGGGGGGCCGCACCCCCTTCCCGTACGTACGCAGAGGAGATGGACCGTGCTCGTGCTGTTGCCGCCGTCGGAGGGCAAGGCCGCTTCCGGCCGTGGGGCGCCGCTCAAGCCGGAGTCCCTGTCGTTGCCCGGACTGGCCGGAGCGCGGGCGGCGGTGCTCGAGGAGCTCGTCGAGCTGTGCCGGGGGGACGAGGAGAAGGCCCGGGACGTGCTCGGTCTGAGCGACGGCCTGCGCGGTGAGATCGCGAAGAACACGGAGCTGCTGACGGCCGGGGCACGTCCGGCCGGGGAGATCTACACGGGCGTGCTGTACGACGCGCTCGGCCTGGCGTCACTCGACGCCGCCGCGCGCAGGCGGGCCCGGAAGTCGCTGCTGGTCTTCTCCGGACTGTGGGGCGCCGTCCGGGTGGACGACCGGATTCCGTCGTACCGCTGCTCGATGGGGGTGAAGCTGCCCGCGCTCGGGGCTCTCGGCGCGTACTGGCGCACGCCCATGGCGTCGGTACTCCCCGAGGCGGCCGGGGACGGGCTCGTGCTGGACCTGCGGTCCTCGGCCTACACGGCGGCCTGGCGCCCGAAGGGCGAGGTCGCCGGGCGTACGGCGACCGTGCGGGTGCTGCACGCCCGGCTCGACGAGTCGACCGGCGTCGAGAAGCGCTCGGTCGTCTCCCACTTCAACAAGGCCACGAAGGGCCGGATCGTTCGCAGCCTGCTGGAGACCGGGGCTTCGCCGAAGGGGCCGGGCGAGCTGGTGGAAGCTCTGCGAGACCTCGGGTACAGGGTGGAGGCCGGGGCCCCCGCGAAGACGGGGCAGGCGTGGTCGCTGGACGTGGTGGTGTCCGAGATCCACTGAGTCGCCACCGGTGCCGGCGGGAATCCGTGCCGGTGATCGCGACTGCGGTCGCCACGGGACCCGGTACATCCCCGGAGGGATCAGGACCCCGGCACACCCCCGGACCGGAGGAACGGCACGGGCCAGGACCCCAGCACACCCCCGGACCGGCGAAACGGCACGGGCCAGGACCCCAGCACACCCCCGGACCGGCGAAACGGCACTGGCCAGGACCCCAGCACACCCCCGGACCGGCGAAACGGCACGGGCCAGGACCCCGGCACACCCCCCGACCGGCGGTCAGGAGCCCGGCCGGACTCCGGAGCTGATCGCCGGTCCGTGCACCCTCCGGCACAGCTGCGACGAGTGTTGCGCAGGATGCAACGCTCGTTGTGCAGAGTGGGCCTGTTGGGCAGGATGGCGCGCATGGCCTCCGTGCTCGACCTCGCACCGGTCGTCCCCGTCGTCGTCGTCGACCGCGCCGTCGACGCCGTTCCGCTCGCCCGGGCCCTCGTCGCGGGCGGCCTGCCCGTGATCGAGGTGACCCTGCGTACGCCTGCCGCGCTCGATGCGATCCGGGCCGTCGCCGACCAGGTGCCGGAGGCCGTGGTCGGCGCGGGCACGGTCATCTCGGCGCCCGGTGTGGCCGACGCGGTGGCCGCGGGCGCGCGCTTCCTGGTCAGTCCGGGCTGGACCGAGTCGCTGCTGGACGCGATGAGGTCGTCCGGACTGCCGTTCCTGCCCGGCGTCTCGACCACGTCCGAGGTCGTCGCCCTGCTGGAGCGAGGAGTGAACGAGATGAAGTTCTTCCCGGCGGAGGCGGCCGGCGGCACCGCCTACCTCAAGTCCCTCGCCGGCCCCCTCCCCCAGGCCCGCTTCTGCCCGACCGGAGGGATCTCGCTCACCTCGGCGCCCGCGTATCTCGCTCTGCCGAACGTCGGCTGTGTGGGCGGCACATGGATGACGCCGCCGGACGCGCTCGCGGCGCGGGACTGGGCGAGGGTCGAGCCCCTTGCGCGCGAGGCGGCGGCACTCAGGTGAAGAGCAGCTCCAGGTGGTCCGTCACCGGGCGGTACCCCAGGCGCTGGTAGAGCGCGTTGCTCGTGGGGTTGGCCAGATCGGTGAACAGCAGCACCTCACTTGCGCCCGCCTGTTGGGCAAGGCGCGTCGCGGCGACCGTGACGGCACCCGCGTAGCCGCGCCGGCGGAACCCCGGCGGTGTGTACACGGGCGCTACGCGCGCCTGCCCCGCGACCATCGCTGAGATCCCGGCCATGGCGACGACACATCCCCCGGCCTCCCAGAACAGCAGCCGCCGGTCGCCGATACGGATCGTTGCGGCGTCGGTGCAGTCCGCGGCCCCTGCGCCGATGTCCACCCGGAACGCGCTCAGCCAGGCCGCGGCGAGCGGGATCTCCTCCCGCGTCGCCGGACGGGCGCGGCCCTCCGGGGCCGGGTGCGGCGGGGTGAGCTCGCCCAGACGGAACAGCCGGGTCTCATGGTCGACGCGGTGCGCGCCACGGGCCCACTCATCGGCGAACGCCTGCGCGCTCGCGCACTCTCCGCTGACGCCCGGCAGGGCATCGGCACGCGGCGTGTCGGTCCGCAGCGCCCTGGCGAGGGCGCGGGCGGCCTCCTCGGGCATCACGCCGAGTTGGGGCGGCAGCGGGGGTGTCTGCAGAAAGGCGGCGGTGACCGGCTCCTCCGGTGTGGCCCGCCACCATCCGAAGCGCACGGGCCTGTCCCCGCCGTACACGGCCGGGCCGTGGCGGCGCACCATCTCGCTGACGGTCAGCAGGACGGTGTTACGGCCCGGGTGGGTGAGGAGGTACGGGTCGGCGGCGGCGCGGAAGGCTTCGACGTCGTGGGTGAAGTGCCAGGGCATGCCGTGATGTTGCTATGGATCACGCCTGCACCGCAGGTGCTTTTCCCAGCGGCGGTACGGACTGCCCGTGCCGGGTCCGGCCGTCGGGCACGCGACGCGGTGAGGGCCCACTCCACGGTGCCGGGTGCGGTCATCGGCGTTGCCGGTGCGCGGGTCCGGCCGATCCCGCGACCGGGGCCGGGCACACCGGTCACCCACGTACGGACAGCCCTGCCGGAGGCACCGCCCGGCCCGCGCGGGCACGCCGCTCCGCAGGAGCCGCCCCGTCCCGGTTCCGGGCGTGCCCCCGGGGCCGGGAGCACCCGAGCCGGGCCACGCCGAAGGCGCACCGCGTCGCCGTCAGCGCAGGTGTGAGGTGTCGTTCAGCAGTCGCAGCGACGCATTGCCGTCCGCGTAGTAGGACACCGCCGAGAGCGACGCCGCGTCCAGCTCCATGCGGAACAGGGCCTCCGGCGGGGCGCCCAGGGCCAGCCGGACCAGGGTCTTGATCGGGGTCACATGGGTGACGAGCAGGACCGTACGGCCGCGGTACTCGTCCGTCAGCCGGTCCCGTGCCGCCGCGACGCGCCGGGCCACCGTCGCGAAGCTCTCGCCCCCGCCCGTCGGTGCCGCCTTGGGGGACGCGAGCCATGCGTCCAGGTCGTCCCGGTACCGCTCACGGACCTCACCGAACGTCAGGCCCTCCCACGCGCCGAAGTCCGCCTCGCGCAGACCGTCGTCCACCCGGACGTCGAGCCCGAGGCGCTCCGCCACGGCGGCGGCCGTCTGCCGGCACCGCCGCATCGGCGACGAGACGACGACCTCGACCTTGCCGCGGGCGGCGAGAGCCGTCGCGGCCGCCTCGGCCTGGCGCAGCCCCGTCACGGAGAGTTCCGGGTCGGTACCCCCGCTCCCGGAGAACCGCTTCTCGGGGGTCAGCACCGTCTCTCCGTGCCGCAGCAGGACGAAGGTGGCCGGCGGCCCCAGGTCCGCGGGCCCCCAGCCGACGGCCGGGGCCTCCGGTGCCGCGTCGGCCGGGGACGTCCGCGCCGCTCCCGCGACGGAGGTCAACGCGCCCGTGCCGCGCCCGGCCGCAGCGGTCCCGGCCGTCGCGCCCGACAGTGCCGCACGCGCCTTCGCCGCCCCGGCTGCCGCATCACCGACGATCCGTGCCGCGCGCGTGTCCTCGGCGAGCGCCGCGCGCGACGCCGACGGTTCCCACTGCTTGCCCTTCTTGCCCGCGTCCATGGCCTCGTTGGCGAGCCGGTCCGCGAGCTTGTTCTTCTCGCGCGGAATCCACTCGTAGCCGACCTGGCCCGCCGGGAAGATCCGCGCGGCCGCCGCCGCGAGCGGCTTCATGTCGGGGTGCTTGATCTTCCAGCGTCCCGACATCTGCTCGACGACCAGCTTGGAGTCCATCCGGACCCGGACCGAGGCGTTCGGGAAGAGTTCCTTCGCCGCTTCGAGGCCCGCGATCAGACCGCGGTACTCGGCGACGTTGTTCGTCGCGACCCCGATGTACTCGGCGCGTTCCGCGAGCGTCTCCCCCGTCGCCGGGTCGAGCACGACCGCGCCGTAGCCCGCCGGCCCGGGATTGCCCCGGGAGCCGCCGTCCGCCTCGACGACCAGCTCGCGCATCAGAGACCGGACTCGGAGGTGCGCACCAGGATGCGGCGGCAGTTCTCGCACCGGACAACGGCGTCGGCAGCGGCTGCCCGCACATCGTTCAGCTCGGTGATGTTGAGCTCGATGTGGCAGCCCTCGCAGCGGCGCTGGTACAGGCGGGCGGCTCCGACCCCGCCCTGCTGCTGGCGCAGCTTCTCGTACAGCTTCATCAGGTCTGCGGGTACGGACCCGGCGATGACCTCGCGCTCCTTGGCGACGGAGGCGGACTCCCCGTCGAGCTCCTCGAACGCGGCGTCCCGGCGGGCCGTCGCGTCGTCGACCTTGGCCTGCACGGAGCCGACGCGGCCGGTCAGCTCGGAGACACGTTCCTGCGCGGACTCGCGGCGCTCCATGACCTCCAGGACGACGTCCTCGAGGTCGCCCTGGCGCTTGGCGAGCGAGACGATTTCCTTCTGGAGGTTCTCCAGGTCCTTCGGGGAAGTGACCGCGCCCGAGTCGAGACGCTGCTGGTCACGGTTGGAGCGCTGGCGCACCTGGTCGACGTCCTGCTCGGCCTTGGTCTGCTCGCGGGCGCAGTCGCTCTCCTCCGTCTGCGCGGCGACAAGCAGGTCGCGCAGCTGCGTGAGGTCCTTGTTCAGCGACTCGAGTTCGGCGTGCTCGGGCAGCGACCTCCGCCTGTGCGCGAGCTGCGACAGGCGTACGTCGAGGGCCTGGACGTCGAGGAGTCGGATCTGGTCGGCGGGCGCGGCGTTCAGTTGGGGGCTCCAGAGGTGTGGTGGGAGGACCAGGGGTCGGTGACCGTCTTCGAGACATGGACCCGCAGGTCCCAGCCGTGGCGGTCGGAAATTTCGTCGAGCTGGGCGGCGGCCTGCTCGCACCAGGGCCATTCGGTGGCCCAGTGGGCGGCGTCGACCAGCCCGAGCGGGGAGTGCTGGGTTGCCTCGGACGCCGGGTGGTGGCGCAGGTCGGCGGTGAGGTACGCGTCGACGCCCGAGGCCCGTACGACGTCGAAGAGGCTGTCGCCGGAGCCCCCGCTCACAGCGACGCGGCGCACGGTCGCCTCGAGGTCGCCGGCGACGCGGATGCCCTGGGCGGTGGCGGGCAGCCGCTGCGCGGCGCGGGCGGCGAACTCCCGCAGGGTGAGCGGATGGTCGAGCTCGCAGATGCGGCCGAGGCCGTTCTCGGGCACGAGGGGGCCGGTGACCCGGAGGCCGAGCGCGCCGGCGAGGGCGTCGGAGACACCGGGGTCGGCGGTGTCGGCATTCGTGTGCGCCACGTGCAGGGCGATGTCGTGCTTGATGAGGGTGTGCACGACCCGGCCCTTGAAATGGGAGGCGGCGACCGTCGTCGTGCCGCGGAGGTAGAGCGGGTGATGGCTGACGATCAGGTCGGCGCCGACGGCGATCGCCTCGTCGGCGATCTCCTGAACGGGGTCGACCGCGAAGAGGACCCGCGTGACGTCGGCGCCGGGGTCTCCGCAGACCGTGCCGACGGCGTCCCACTGTTCGGCCCGCTCGGGGGGCCAGAGGGCGTCGAGCGCGGCGATGACTTCAGACAGACGGGGCACGGAGCAAAGGCTACCCGTCCTGCGCACCCCGCTGCCCTGCGCCGTCCGTCCGACGGCCATGACGGCCCCGTCCAGCACACTCGTCCCCCCACGCTCAGGGGAACCCGGAGACGGCCATCCTTATGTGTGAAGTGAACCGGCTCGCGTTGTTCGGCAGGAAGTGCGAAAACTAGCGTCGATGGCCGGAGGTGACCAGCCGATGACAGCGTGTGCCATCGAGGCGGCAGAGGCCGGGGACACGGCCGGGGACGACAAAGCCCTGCGGCCGGCGGATTCGGTGTTCACGATCAGTGCGGACGGCTGCTACGCGGCGCGTCTCGCAGGTACGGGAGACGCACGCTTCGCGGAGCGCTGGACGCTCGACGGCCCCGAGCCGTATGCGGTTCCGCTCCCGCTCGACCAGCCCGAGGAGCCCGACGCCGAAGTGGCGCCGATGACCGACGGGCGGGTGCTCATCCGGCGGCGGGTGGCGGACCGGCAGGCGTTCTCCCTGCTGTACCCCGCGGGGCCGGGGACGGGCGAGCTGTTCCTCGGCGTGGTCGGGGCGACGACGATGACGCTGCTCCCGCCCGCCCCGAACGGCACCTGTGTGTACGCGCTGGCGCCCGGCGCGCGTTCCACTGCGGTGTGGCTGGTGGCGGGCGGGACGTTCGGGCCCCAGCGGGTCGCCGAGGTTCCCGGCCGGTGCTCGGGCGGCGTGTGGCTGGACCGCACGGGCCGGATGCTGGCGCTGGACCGGGAGACGGACGGGATCACCAAGACGGTGGCGGTCGATCTGGAGCGCGGTGGCGAGACGACCCCGCTGCTGCAGATCACGGAGGACAGCAACGACCGGCTGGTGCTCGCGGACACCGAGAGCGGGCTGCTGCTGATCCGCTCGGACGCGGCGGGACACGAACGGCTGGGGTGGGGTGTGCTGGGCAGTCTGTGCCCGGCGCGGTTCCCGGAGTGCCTGCGGCTGCCCGACGCCGCCGTGACGCCGTTCGCGATCCAGCCGGGACGGATGCTGATGCCGGAGAGCTGTTCCGTGGCGCTGCGGATCGACGCGGCGGCGGGCAGCTGGGTGGGGGTGTGGCGACCATCCGGCCGCCGCCTGCTCCAACTCACCGCCCCTGAAGGCTGGTTGCCGGGTGCGGGTCTGTGGACCCGGGAAGGGCACCTGCGGCTGCCGTGCACGACCGAGGCGGTGGCGTGCGGAGTGGCCCGGTTGGAGGTGCCCGATTCCGCGTTCCCGGCCGGTCCGATCACTGAATCGGCACAAGTGGAATCCGCAGGTGGGGAACTGTTTCGAGGCGGCTCGGGTCCTGTCGTACGGAGGCCCGTACCGTTGCAGCAGGCGCCCCTCGTCGGGCGTGTGACACCCGGTTAGAATTCCGGCCGGGGGCTGCACAGCTGCGCTGTCCGGTTGTCGACGGTGAGGGCTCCCTTGTGACATGAAATCAGCGATCACGACGGGGTGAACTTCCCACATGTCTGAAGCCCGAACCGACACGACCCAGGCGCGTCCGCAGGGGGCGGTCGCGACCCAGGCCGAAGCCGGTGGCTCCGGAAAGCACCGGGGCGGTGCAGCGTCGACGGAGGACTCCACCGCTCCGGCGCACGGCCGCCACCGCCGCCCTGCGGGCGGCAGCGTTTCGTAGCACGGGGAGCGTCGGCGTACGGCGAGGGGCCGCCACGGATCACATCCGTGGCGGCCCCTCGTATCTGCCCTTGTCGGCACCCGCACGGGGACCGGCAGCCCTGTGCCGGCTCCCGGAGGTCCTGTCCGGCGCCCGCCCGCGCGCCCGGCGCTACTTCCGCTTCAGGCCCAGCACCTCGGCCGCCGCGAATGTCTCGCCTGCGGGGCGGGACTCGTAGTACGGCGAGAGCACGCCGTCCAGCTCCTCGTACGAGAAGGTCTCCTTGGTCGAGTCGAACTTCGCGGCCACTCTCGGGCGTTCGACCACCGCGACCATGCCGCCGTGGACGACGAGCAACTGGCCGTTGATCCGGGCCGCGGCCGGGGAGGCCAGATAGCCGACGAGCGGGGAGACGTGCTCCGGGGCGAGCGGGTCGAGTGCGCCCTCGCCCGGCTCGGCACCGCTCCTGGCCGTCGGAAAGCCGGCGAAGACGTCCTCCGTCATCCGCGTGCGGGCCCGGGGGCAGATCGCGTTCGCCGTCACGCCGTACTTGGCGAGCGCGAGCGCCGTCGACGTCGTGAGACCGACGATGCCCCCCTTCGCCGCCGCATAGTTGGGCTGTCCGGCCGATCCCGCGAGGAACGCCTCCGACGAGGTGTTGACGACCCTTCCGTACACCGGGCCGCCCGCAGCCTTGGAGCGTTCCCTCCAGTGGACCGACGCGAAGTGGGTCGTGTTGAAATGCCCCTTGAGGTGGACCCGGATCACCGAGTCCCACTCCTCCTCGCTCATCGAGAAGACCATCCGGTCCCGGAGGATCCCCGCATTGTTGACCAGAATGTCCAGTTTGCCGTAGGTGTCGACCGCCAGGCCGACCAGGCCACGGGCGGCTTCCAGGTCGGAGACGTCGCCCAGGTGCGCCACCGCCCGGCCGCCCGCCGCGCGGATCTCGTCGGCGACGGTCTGCGCGGGTCCGGCGGACGCCGCACCGGAGCCGTCCCGTCCCGGCTGCCCGTAGTCGTTGACGACGACGCTCGCGCCGAGCGCGGCCAGTTCCAGCGCCTCGGCCCGGCCGAGCCCGCGGCCCGCGCCCGTGACGATCGCGGACAGGCCCTCCAAGGGGAGTGACATGGCCCGTCCCCTCAGATCTCGATGCAGGTACGCAGGGCCTCGCCCGTCCGCATCTGGGCCAGCGCCTCGTTGATCTCGGGAAGGTGCACCCGGTGGGTGATCAGTGACTCCAGGTCGATCCGGCCCGCCCGCCAGAGCGCGATGGCCCGCTCGTACGACCGGAGCACGTCCCCTCCGCCGTACATCGACGGCAGGATCCTCTTCTCGTCGAAGAACAGCTCGAACATGTTGAGCTGGAGGAAGTCGTCCATCGCACCGGCTCCGACGATGCACAGCGTGCCGCCCCGCCGCGCCGTCTCGTAGGCCGTCCGGGCCGTCGCCGACTTGCCGACCACCTCGAAGACGTAGTCGAAACCCTCCCCGCCCGTGATCCGCTGCTTCGCGTCGGCGAGCTCGTCGGGCGAGACGGCTTCGGTGGCGCCGAAGCGCAGAGCGGCCTCGCGCCGCGAGGCGACCGGGTCCACGGCGACGATCTGCGCCGCACCCTGCACCCGCGCACCCTGGATGGTGGAGATGCCGACGCCGCCGCAGCCGATGACGGCGACCGATGAACCGGCCGTCACCCTGGCCGTGTTGATGGCCGCACCGAGTCCCGTCGTCACGCCGCAGCCGATGAGGGCCGCTATGTCGTAGGGAACATCGTCCGGGATCGGTACCGCACAGCCGGCGTCGACGACGACCTCCTCCGCGAAGGTGCCCGTCCCGGCGAATCCGAAGACGTCCCCGCCCGGCCGCTTGAAGTTGGGCGTCCCGGCGTTCATGAAGCCGGCGAGGCAGAGCTGGGACTGGCCGCGCCTGCACGCCGGACAGGTACCACAGGCGGGGAGCCAGCACATCAGCACCCGGTCGCCCTGCCGGAGGCCCTGGACCCCGTCGCCGATGTCGGCGATCTCGCCCGCTCCCTCGTGACCGGGCACGAAGGGTGCGGGCTGCGGCAGCACCCCGCTCATCGCGGAGACGTCCGAGTGGCACAGTCCGGTCGCCCTGACCCGGATCCTCACCTTGCCGGGGCCGAAGCCCACCGCCTCGACGTCGTCGAGGACTTCGAGTTTGTCCTGGCCGATCTCGTGCAGTACGGCTGCGCGCATGGTGCGGCTCCCTTCGAGAGATCAGGAGATCAGGGGGTCAGGAGATTTCGACGAGCGTGTCGGCGAGCACCGGCGCGTCATCGCGTTCCACGGCCGTCACCGTCGCCTGGATCCTGGTGTCCTGCCGCCACATCCGGATGCGCAGGGTCTCCCCCGGGAAGACCACCCCGGCGAAGCGCGTGCTGTACGAGCGCACCCGGGTGACGTCCCCGCCGATGAGCGTGTCGACGACGGCCTTGAGGGTGATCCCGTACGAGCAGAGGCCGTGCAGGATCGGCTTGTCGAAGCCGGCGAGCTTGGCGAACTCCGGATCGGCGTGCAGGGGGTTCCAGTCGCCGGACAGCCGGTAGAGGAGCGCCTGGTCCTCGCGGACGGTCCGTTCGACGGTCCTGTCGGGCTCCCGGTCCGGCTCCTCCACACGTGTCGAGGGTCCGCGTTCGCCGCCGAAGCCGCCTTCTCCCCTGACGAAGATCTGGGCGTCGCTCGTCCACAGCGGCCCGTCCTCGTCGGCTGCCTCCGAGCGGAGTACGAGGATCGCGGCCTTGCCCTTGTCGTACACGGCGGCGACGCGTGAGGTGCTGGTCGCCCGGCCCTTGACGGGAATGGGGCGGTGGAGCGTGATCGTCTGGCCTCCGTGCAGTACGGCGGCGAGGTCGATGTCGATACCGGGGGCGGAGAGGCCGCCGACGACGCCCATGCCCGCACCCGCGACCGTGGCGAAGCTGGGCAGGACGTGCAGCCGGGATTCCAGGGTGTAGCGCAGTTCGTCGGGGTCCGTCGCCGGGACGCCCGCGCCGAGGCCGAGGTGGTAGAGCTGGATGTCCTTGTGGTCCCAGCTGATCTCGGCACTGCGCGGCTCGGCGGCAACCGCCTTGGCGGCATCGATGGGCATGGGGATGCTGCTCCTTGGAGGACTGGGGAAAGCGAAGACCTCGGTGCGGTCGTCCGCACCGTCGGCCGCACCGAGGCCGTGCGGGACCGACCGCTCCCCGCGTCCGTTCTAGAACGCGTTCTAGGCCGGTTGGACCCCATGTATAACGCACCCCCCGACACTTGTGAAGGCTCCTGACGCCACGTCAGATCACGTGTCCGGCCGCCCACCCAGGACATGTGTCACTACCGCATCCGTACCTGCGCATCCGCCGGCGCGAACCCGGCAGGAGCTGTCCGCACTGCCGCCGACAAGGAACGGCTCCGCTTCTCCCGCGATCTGCACGACCTGTTCGGCCACACCCTCTCGGTGATCGTCGTGAAGTCCGAGGCCCCGCCGTCCCGCACCCCGCGACCTGGACGCGGCCCTCCGCCGGGTCAACGACATCGAGGCGGTCGGACGGCAGGCGCTCACGGAGATACGCAAGGCGGTCAGCGGCTACCGGGAGGGCAGCCTGGCCACGGAGCCCGACCGGGCCCGCGACGCACTGCCGACGGCGGGCATCGAGCCGGTGGTACGCCGGTCGGGACCGCCCCTGGAGGGGGCACCGAGGCCCTGCTGAGCCGGGTGGTGCGCGAGCCGGCCCACCGACGCCGTACGGCACTCCTGTGCTTCACGCTGCGAGATCCAGGTCAGCGGCACTCCCGAACGCGTCCGCCCGGTGATCACCGACGACGGCAGGGGCGTAGGCTCGGGCACGCCCGGCAGCGGGCTGAAGGGTCTCGCCGAGCGTGTCGCCGCAGCGGGCGGCACCCTGGAATCGGGCCCGGCGGCGCACGGCGGGTTCCGGTCGGCCGCGGTGCTCCCGGTGGGGATCGTGTCCTCGACGGAGTGGGAGCGAGCAATGATCAGAGTCCTTCTCGCCGAGGACCAGGGCATGATGCGCGGAGCCCTGGCGCTGCTGCTCGGCATGGAGAAGGACATCGAGGTCGTCGCACAGGTGGGACGCGGGGACGAGATCGTGGACGCGGCGCTCGTCGCACGGCCCGATGTGGCCCTGCTCGACGTCGAACTGCCCGGCAGGACCGGGCTGGACGCCGCGGCGGACCTGCGCGAGGAAGTGCCCGGCTGCCGGGTGCTGATCCTGACGACGTTCGGACGGCCCGGGTATCTGCGGCGGGCGATGGAGGCGGGGGCTTCGGGTTTCCTGGTCAAGGACGGGCCCGTGGAGGAACTGGCGGAGGCCGTCCGGGCGGTGCTGAGGGGCGAGACGGTCATCGATCCGGCGCTCGCGGCGGCGGCCCTGAGCGCGGGTCCGAGCCCGCTGACGCCGCATGAGCGGGACGTCCTCAATGCCGCGGTGGACGGGGCGACCGTCGCCGACATCGCCGCCAAGGTGCATCTGTCGGAGTCGACGGTGCAGACCTGTCTGTCCGCGGCGATCGGCAAGACCGGCACCCGCAACCGCATGGAGGCGGTCCGGGCGGCCCGCCGCCAGGGCTGGCTCTGAGGGGCCCGGCCGCCGTACCCCCATTGCCCTTCGGGCCGCACCCCGGGCTCCGTACCGGCCCCGTGCCCCGGCCGGGGCGGAGTCCGCGCGCGGCGGCCTTCGCGACCGTGGTGTACAGGTGATTCACCGCGACCGTACGGGACCTCGGAGACCTGCCGGGCCGGCGCGGGGTCCGGGGCCTACCCTCCGGTTTGGTCCCGCGCGGCCCTGTCCACCGGCAGCCACAGCAGCATGAGCACCGCACCGCCCAGCAGCACGCCCGTCCCGGTCCTGAACGCCAGCGCATAGCCCGCCGTCAGGGACTCCGGGTCCGTCGCCCCACCCGTACGCGCCGCCGCGACCGTCGACATGACGGCCAGCCCCACCGCACCGCCCATCGTCCGTGAGGTGTTGACCAGTCCTGAGACGAGGCCTGCGTCGCCCGGGGCGGCGCCCGAGGTGGCAAGCGCCGCGAGCGGGGTCGCCGCGAGGCCGCCGCCGAGCATCATGACCATGCCGGGCAGCATGATCCCGGTCAGATACGGACCATGGGCATCCATCGTCGACTGCCAGCCGAAGCCCGTCGCGGACACGAGCGCGCCGAGCACGGCCACGTTGCGGGCGCCGACCGTCCGCATCATGCGGGGCGCGAGTTTCGAGCCGAGGACGACGGCGAGGGAACTGGGCATCAGGGCGAGCCCGGCGGCCAGCGGGCTGTAGCCGAGGACGTTCTGGGCGTAGAGCGTCATGAAGAACCACATGCAGAACATGGCCGCGCCACAGCTGAACATCGCCGCGTTCGCCGCCGACACCGACCGCACCCGGAACAGCTTCAGCGGCATGAGCGGCGCCTTCGTGCGTGCCTCGACCGCGACGAAGACGGTGAGCAGCCCGAGCCCGGACGCCAGGGGCACGAGAGTCGCCGCGGCGGTCCAGCCCTGCTGTTCGGTCTGGACGATGCCGTACGCGAGGGTCGCAAGGCCCGCGGTCACGAGCACCGCGCCCGGCAGGTCGAGCCGGCGCCGCTCCCCTCCCCGGCTCTCCGTCAGCCACCAGGCTCCCAGCAGCAGCACGAGCGCGCCGACGGGCACATTGATCAGCAGCGTCCAGCGCCAGGACAGCGCGTCGGTCAGCCCCCCGCCGACCAGTCCGCCCGCGGCGCCGCCGCCCGCGCCGACCGCGGTCCAGGTGGCGATCGCCCTGGCTCTCGCCGGGCCCTCCGGAACGGCTGCCGTGAGCAGCGTCAGCGTGGACGGTGCGAGCACCGCCGCGCCGAGCCCCTGCGCAGCTCGGGCGGCCAGCAACTGCCAGCCCTCCTGCGCGAGTCCGCCCGCGAGCGAGGCCATGGTGAACAGGGCGAGCCCCACCAGGAACATCCGCTTGCGCCCGAACAGATCCCCGGCCCGACCGCCGAGCAGCATGAACCCGGCGAATGCGATCGAGTAGGCGTTGACCACCCATTGCAGCCCGACGGCGCTCAGCCCCAGATCGGCGCGCATCGACGGCAGAGCCGTGTTGACCACGGACACGTCGAGGACGACCAGGAACTGCCCTGCGCAGGCGGCCGCCACGACGGCCCACATGCGCGTGGCAGGGCGGGCAGGGGTCGGTATCCGGATGTCCGCTGTGTCTGAAGGTGCGTGGGCCATGACCGTCATGTTCTCAGGGTCCTGACAGCGGACACATCCAGAATTCGGAGGATCCACCCGAGGGCCGCGGGCCTAGGACTTTCGCAGTACGGTCACGACCGCTGCCCCGCCGAGACCGATGTTGTGGGCCAGTCCCGTCCTTGCGCCGGGCACCTGCCGCGGACCGGCCTCCCCGCGCAGCTGCCAGGTCAGCTCGGCGGTCTGGGCCAGGCCCGTCGCGCCCAGCGGATGCCCCTTGGAGATCAGCCCGCCGGACGGATTGACCACCCAGCGGCCGCCGTAGGTGGTCGCCCCCGACTCGACGAGCTTGCCCGACTCGCCTTCCGGGCACATGCCGAGCGCCTCGTAGGTCAGCAGCTCGTTGACCGAGAAGCAGTCGTGCAGCTCGATGACGTCGATGTCCTCGATGCCGAGGCCCGATGCCTCGTACGCCTGCCCGGCCGCGGCACGCGACATGGGCCTGCCCACGACGTCGATGCAGGAGCCGGAGGCGAAGGAGTCGCCGGTGTCGGTGGTCATGGCCTGCCCCGCGATCTCGACGGCCTTGTCGTGCAGGCCGTGCTCGACCACGAAGCGTTCGGACACGACGAGCACCGCAGCGGCACCGTCGGACGTCGGCGAGCACTGCAGCCTGGTGAGCGGCTGGTGGATGGGCTTGGCGGCGAGGATGTCGTCGATGTCGTGGACGTCCCGGAACTGGGCGTTCGGATTGGCGGCCGAGTGCCGGTGGTTCTTCGCGGCGACTGCGGCGAGCTGGCGCACGGTGGTCCCGTAGCGCTCCATGTGCTCGCGGGCGGCGTTGCCGAATATCTGGGCGGTGGGCGGGGTCGTCTCGAATCCGTGGGCGGCGGCCATGATCCCGTAGTGGCGGGCGACCGGCGAGGTGTTGAAGTCCCCCTCGCCTCCCCCGCCCAGCGCGCCCTTCTTCATCTGCTCGAAGCCGAGCGCCAGTACGCAGTCGCTGATGCCGCCCGCGACGAACTGCCGGGCCATCATCAGTGCCGTCGAGCCGGTCGCGCAGTTGTTGTTGACGTTGTAGACGGGGATCCCGGTGAGCCCGAGTTCGTACACGGCACGCTGACCGGCCGTGGATGCCTGGAAGCAGTAGCCGACGGGGACCTGCTCGACGAGACCGTACGGAACGCCCGCGTCGGCGAGCGCGGCGGTGCCCGCTTCCCTGGCCATGTCCCAGTACTTCCAGTCCCTGGATTCGGGCTTCTCGAACTTCGTCATTCCGACGCCGACGATGTACGCCTTCATCTCCGGTGCTCCCTTCAGTCCCGAGGCAGGCCGAGAACGCGCTCGGCGACGACGTTGAGCTGAACCTGGGTGGTACCGCCCGCGATGGTCAGACAGCGGGACATCAGCATTCCGTGCACGGCCCGCTGGCCGGCCCCCTCGCGCACCGCGCCCGCCGGGCCGAGGAGTTCGACGGCGAGTTCGGCGACCTTCTGCTGGTGCGGGGTCTGGACGAGCTTGCGTACGGAGGCTCCTGCGCCCGCCTCCATGCCGTCGACCTGCCGCAGGGTGGTCCTCAGCCCCAGACAGGCGAGGGCGTGTGCCTCGGCGGCCAGCGCGCCGATCCGGGCCCGGTACGCGTCGTCGAGGCCGTGGGATCGGGTGATCAGCTCCTCCAGGCCGGTGTCGAAGGTGAGCTGGTCGGCCATGTGCACGCGTTCGTTGCCGAGGGTGTCGCGGGCCACCCGCCAGCCGTCGTTCACCTCGCCGACGACGGCGTCGGCGGGCAGCAGCGCCCCGTCGAACCACACCTCGTTGAAGAGGGATTCGCCGGTGATCTCCTTCAGCGGGCGGATGTCGATGCCGTCGGTGGTCCGCATGTCGACGAGGAAGTAGGTGAGGCCCTGGTGCTTGGCTGCACCGGGGTCGGTGCGGGCGAGGAGGATCCCGTGGTCGGCCCACTGCGCGGCGCTCGTCCACACCTTCTGGCCGGTGATCCGCCAGCGGCCGTCCGGCAGGCGCTCGGCACGGGTGCCCAGGCTCGCGAGATCGGAGCCCGCACCGGGTTCGCTGAAGAGCTGGCACCAGAGGAGTTCGCCGCGCAGGGTCGGGGGGAGGTAGCGGGCTTTCTGCTCCTCGCTGCCGTACGCGATCAGGGACGGCACCACCCAGGTGGCGATGCCCAGTTCGCTCACCTTCACCCCGGCGGCCCGCAGTTCCTGCTGGACCGCGAGCTGCTGGACCGGGCCCGCGCCGAGGCCGTAGGGGGGCGGGAGGTGCGGGGCAGCGTAGCCGGCCGGGGCGAGGACGCGGCGGGCGGCGCGGGGGTCGAGGCCATGGGCGCGGGCGATGACCCTGCGTGCGGCCCGGCGGTGCGGCTCGGCGGCCGGGGGCAGCTCCAGACGCAGTTCGCGCCGGGCTCCGTCCGCGGCGAGCCGTGCCGCGCGCAGGCGGTGGCTGTCGCCGGGCCCGAGCAGCTGGCGTGCGACGAGGGCACGGCGCAGATGGAGGTGGGCGTCATGCTCCCAGGTGAAGCCGATGCCACCGAGGACCTGGATGCAGTCCTTGGCGCAGGAGTACGCGGCGTCGAGGGCGGTGGCGGCGGCGAGGGCGGCGGTCAGGCCCCGGACGGCGGTGTCGACGGGAGCCGGGGCCGCGGTGTCGTCGCAGGCGCGGGCGGCGTCCCAGGTCAACGCCCGCGCCTGCTCGACGCGCAGGAGCATGTCGGCGCACAGGTGCTTCACCGCCTGGAACTGCCCGATGGGCCGCCCGAACTGCTCGCGGACCTTGGCGTATTCGGTGGCTGTGCCCAGCGCCCAGGCGGCGGTCCCGCAGGCCTCCGCCGCGAACAGTACGGCGGCGAGGTCCGCGACGAGAGCGGGGTCGGCGTCCAGGACACGGTGACCGGGCACGCCGACGGCGTGCGCGGTGACCTCGGCGGTGGGGCGGGTGGGGTCGGCGCTCTCGTGTCCGCGTATCGAGAGATCACCTGCGTCCACGGCGAGCCATCCGGCCGGGGTCGGGAGCAGGATCAGATCCGCCTGCCCGGCGCCGAGCACGGGCGGCGCGGTCCCGTCGATGCGGTGTCCGTCGTCGGTCCGTACCGCGGTGAGGTCCCCGGGACCGAGGGCGACCGCCCCGATGCGCTCCCCTCGGCCGAGCTGGGCCGCCAGACCGGTCTGTCCGGCGCGTGCCAACACGGCCGAGGCGAGCACGCTCGGCAGATACGGCCCGGGCAGCGCGGCCCTCCCGGTCTCCTCCAGTACGACGGCGAGGTCCAGCAGTGTGCCGCCCCCGCCGCCGTGCTCCTCGGGCAGATGTATCCCGAGCAGCCCCTGCTCCGCCGCCGCGTCCCAGTGTCCGGGCCGCCCACCGGTGCCGCTCCCGGGGGCGTCGAGCAGTTTCCGTACGGCCTCGGGGGGCACGGCCCGGGCCAGCCAGCGGCGCACGGAGTCCGCCAACTCGCCGTGTTCCTGGGTGATTCCGATGCCTCCGGCGGTTCCCACGCTGTGCGCGCTTCCGGTGCCCATGCGCGGCAGAGTAGAACACGTTTCAATCTGACGGAAGGTCAGATGCGAGGTCATCTGCGCCCGCCTGGGCAACGATGCGGCAGATGCTTGGAGCCGGCTGAACCCGCACAGGCCGGATTGACCTTGCAGCTGGGTTTGCACAGTGCAGTTGGATCTTGCATACGGGCTGGGACGCTGTCGTCTGCCATGAGGGTGTCAGTAGGGGGACGCCGCGTCGGAGTGGAGGAGGCGGAGGTCGTACTGGATGTCGTCGGTGGGGACGGCGGCGTCACCCATGTCGACGTCGTCGGTGGGGACGGCGGCGTCACCCATGTCGTGGACAGGGCTTCACGGCGACCCGTCGGCAGCGAAGGCACGCGCGTACGACCCGAGCGGCTCCGCCCGCTCACACCCGGAGCTCGAACCGGAGAGCGCCGAGTACGCGGCGGCTCACTGACTCACACGCGACCGCCCGTAGACCCGAGCCCGCCCCCGCACATGACCGCTCACCGTCTCCCCCGAACCCCCGCTCGACCTGACCCCGGCAGGCCCGCCCGCACTCGGCGGCCGGTGCGGCGAGCTCGCCGCGGATCAGCCGGAGGCGGCGGATCCCTCGGAGAACGAGAGGGGCACACCGCCCCCCTCCTTGACCATCTCCACCGCTGTCTGATGCACGGCCCGGGCAGCGCTCTCGTCGGCCGCGGACACCGGACTGCCTTGCATGGCGTACCACTCCGACGCACCGGTGTGCTGCACGGTCACCTGGGCCTGGCCGTCGATCCAGGTGGTGTGCACCGTCAGATCCCCTGTGATCGGGCCGCCCTCAGTGGTCATGACGCCCCCCGAGCCGGCAATGATTCCTTGAGTGGTCCACGTCGCCCAGGTGTCCATGGCGCCTCCACAACGGTCCCAGCGTTGATATGGGGCAGGGCAGATATACCCACTTTGTCCACATTCTCATCGAGTGCCCACGGTCGCGCGCCGGGTTCAGTGACCTGCGGGGGCACCACCCATCACACGGAGCATCCGGGCGCCTCCGGTCCGCAGGAAGCGGAAGACGAAGGCGGCCGCCAGGAGCAGGAAGACGATGTTGAGCCAGGTCGTGTAGTCCCATGACACGCCCTCGTCGGGGATCTTCGCAGTGGACTGGTCCGGAACGATCCCGAGGGCGCCGAAGACGAACTCCACGGCGTAGGCGGCGACGACGATGGAGGCGTAGAAGGTCCCCAGGATGAAGGCGGCCATGCGCGCCCCGTAGTACTTCCGGTAGATGTTGAGGATCGGCACGATCAGCAGATCGGCGAAGATGAAGGCGATCACCCCGCCGAAGCTGATGCCGCCCTTCCACAGCACCACGGCGAGCGGCACATTGCCGACCGAGCAGACGAACGACGCGATGGCGACGAGGGGACCGATCAGCGGGCCCCAGAGTTTCGCGGCCAGCGGGTGCCCCTCGAAGAAGAACGCCGACCAGAACGAGTCCGGCACCCAGGCGGCGACGGCCCCGGCGATGAGCAGCCCCAGCACGAGATCGCGGATGATCGCCGCCCACTCCATGACGAAGACGTGCGAGGTGGCGGTGAAGCCCGCGCCGGACATCAGCCGGCGCCAGAAGGAACCCTCGCCCCCGATGGACATGTCCATCGCCGCATGACCTTCCATGGAGCCGGCCCGTCCGCGTTCGGCCTGCTCACGGGCTTCGCGCAACAGGCCCTCGCGCAGGAACAGCCTGAAGAGCACCGCCAGCACGACGATCATGACCGGCCCGCCGGCGAACTCGGCCGCCGTGAACTGCCAGCCCATGAGCAGTGCCAGGATGACGCCCAGCTCCACGACGAGATTGGTGGAGGCGATCTCGAAGGCCATCGCAGCCGTGAAGTCGGCCCCCTTGCGGAACAGGGAGCGGGCCAGCGCGACGGCGGCGTACGAGCACGACGAGGACGCCACACCGAGACCCGCCGCCCGGGCGAGGCTCCCCGGGCTGTCGTCGCCGAGCATCGACACCACGGTGGACCTGCGGACCACCGCCTGCACGACGGCGGACAGGGCGAAGCCCAGGATCAGGGCCCAGGTGATCTCCCACGCCATGGACCCGGTGAGGGCGAGGGCGTGCAGCACGGCGTCGACTGCGGCATCCATGCCGGACAGCCTGGCGGTACGGGCAGGCGGCGCAGCCCGCTGACACGGCAGCGGGCCGCGCACCCACCCCGGATGGAGGCCCGCCCGGCGGTCTCAGATCAGAGGACGCCCTCGGCCGCTGCCGTGACGAAGGCCGCGAACGCGGTGGGCGCGACGGCGAAGACCGGGCCCTCGGGGTTCTTGGAGTCCCGGACGGCGATCCGGCAGGGCTGGGAGGCGACCTCGATGCAGTCGCCGCCGGTGTCGGAGCTGTAGGACGACTTGCGCCAGGCGGCTGCACCGAGGGGGGCGCACTCGATGCAGTCGCCGCCGGTGTCGCCGCTGTAGGACGACTTACGCCATCGTGCGCCCGTCAGGGTCTGGATGATGTCCATACCGTTCCTCCATTACGCGGGCGATCAGTGCGGCCGAGTCCTCCACGGAGCGGGCGGCGGCCTGCAAGTGATCGTAACGGAGCGAACCCTCCCTGAGGGCCTGCGGATTGGCCGTCATATGGCCCTGGACGAAGTCCTCCGTGTAGACCAGATCGGGATCGTCCTCGAACCGCAGCAGATTGAACGTACCCGGCAGACCCGCGTGGGCACCCGCCCCGAAGGGCAGGATCTGCACCTTCACCCACTCCCGTCTGCGCAGACCCAACAGATGGGCGAGTTGGTTCCGCATGACGCGTCTGCCACCGACCTCCTGGTGCAGCACGGCCTCGCTCATCACCACCCAGCACAGGGGTGGGTGCTCGCGCTCCAGGATCCGCTGCCGCTCCATCCGGGCCGCGACCTTGGCGTCGAGCTGGTCACCGTTACGCACCCCCAGCACTGCCCGGGCGTAGTCCTCCGTCTGTAAGAGCCCGTACACCAACTGGGCCTGGAACGTGGAGATGTACGCCGCTTTCGCCTCCATCTCCGCATACGCCTGGAACCACGCCGGCAGCTGGCTCCTCAGCACCAGCCCCACCAGCCGCGAGAACACCCCGCCCGTCCCCAGCGCCGCGTCCACCCGCTCGCTGAAGTCCCGCGTCGGCACCTTCCGTGCCGTCTCGATCTGGCCGATGAGCGACGCCGTGCAGAAGACGCAGCCGCCCAGCTCACCCTGCTTCAG
The DNA here is from genome assembly GCF_056435905.1 of Streptomyces sp. NPDC043861. Taxonomy (NCBI): domain Bacteria; kingdom Bacillati; phylum Actinomycetota; class Actinomycetes; order Kitasatosporales; family Streptomycetaceae; genus Streptomyces; species Streptomyces sp. NPDC043861. The sequence continues at coordinate 175,795 of NZ_JBWKDP010000002.1, forward strand.
CCCGGCCTCCTCCCGCAGCCGTCGCAGCTCCGAGCCGTAGTAGTCCAGCGGCGATGCGCTCGGATCGAGGTCACGGATGTTGGCCATGGGCGGTCCCCCAAGCTCATGCTCGTGCAAGCTCACGCCGTACGGCGTTCGTTTCGGTACGTAGCCGAGCGTAATCGGCTCACTGCACGCTGGTGACATGAATCACGTAACTGACCCCTCACCAGCGGACCTTGTGGGCTGCTACCGCCTGGGCCTCACCGTCGGTGACCATTCGGCCCGGCATCTGCGACGCATCCTGCGGATGTTCCTGGCCCGCTGGGACCTGGCCGAGCTGTCGGATCCGGCCGAGCTGGCGCTGACCGAGCTGGTCGCGAACGTCGTCCGGCATGTGCCCGGCAGGCGGTGCACCACGCTGATCCTGCGGCGGCCGGAGGGGCTGCGGGTCGAGGTCGCCGACGGCTGCCCGCGCCCGGCCGGGCCCGTGCGGGGCGGGGATGTGCTCGGCGAGGGCGGACGGGGGCTGCTGCTCGTCGACGCCGTGACGGACCGGTGGGGCACGGTGGAGCTGCCGGACGGCAAGACGGTCTGGTTCGAGTGCGACGCGAAGCCCTGATCCGCCTGCGCCTACGATGTGACCGCCCCGTACGGGCTCGGCACGCGCCCGTACGCCTTCTTACGACGTCCGGCACACCTGCCGGAGCCCGGAGGAACCCCTTATGGCCCCCGCCGTCCCCAAGCCGGAGATCCTCGCCGCCTTCGAGGCCGCCAAGGGCTTCATGCCCGCGCACGAGGGCCTGGCCCTGTATGCGGCCGCGGCCGAGGCCGGGGCGCTGGGACTCCCCCTGCTGGAGGTCGGGACCTACTGCGGGCGTTCCACCATCCTGCTGGCGGACGCGGCACGTGAGGCCGGGACCGTGGCCGTCACCGTCGACCACCACCGCGGCAGCGAGGAGCAGCAGCCCGGCTGGGACTACCACGATCCGACCGTGGTGGACCCGGAGGTGGGGCGCATGGACACCCTGCCGACCTTCCGCCGGACGCTGCACCGGGCGGGCCTCGAGGACCATGTGATCGCCGTCGTCGGGCGCTCGCCGCAGGTCGCGAGGGTATGGGGCGGGCAGGTCGGGCTGGTCTTCATCGACGGCGGGCACACCGACGAGCACGCCACGAACGACTACGAGGGCTGGGCGCCGCACGTCGCCGAGGGCGGGCTCCTCGTCATCCACGACGTGTTTCCCGACCCGGTCGACGAATGGACCGGTCAGGCCCCGTACCGCATCTACCTCAGGGCACTCGCGTCGGGCGCCTTCACCGAGGTGTCCGCGACCGGCTCACTGCGTGTCCTGAGGCGCACGGGGCAGGGCGTCTGAGGCCACCGGACTAGCATCACGACGTGCCGACGAACGTGCCGACCGATCTGCCGTACGACGCGAGCCGGACCGCTCCCCGCAGCCGTCCCGCCCGCGTCGGCACCCTCCTCATGGGCGCCGCCCTCGCGGCGGTCTGCGTGTCCGGATGCGCCGGAGGCCCCGGAGCGGACAAGAATCCGAAACCGCCGGCCGGGCCGGGTGACGCCTCCTCGCCGGCGACGCAGCCGGGCGGCCCGTCGAGCGGTCCTTCCGCAGGCGGCCGCCCCCTCGCCGGGAAGACCGTCGTCGTCGACCCCGGGCACAACCCGGGCAATGCCGAGCACGCCCGCGAGATCAACGAGCTCGTGGACATCGGAACCAATCGCAAGGAATGCGACACCACGGGCACGTCCACCAACGACGGTTACACCGAGGCCGAATTCACCCTCGATGTTTCACACCGTCTTCGCACCCTGCTGGAGAAACAGGGCGCAACCGTACGATTCACCCACGACAACGACCGCCCCTTCGGCCCCTGTGTGGACGAGCGGGCCCGCATCGGCAACGAGGCCGCCGCCGACGCCGTGGTCTCGGTGCATGCCGACGGCTCCGCGAGCGGGAACCGCGGGTTCCATGTGATCCTCCCCGCCCCGGTGAAGAAGGACGGTGCGGACACGACGAAAATCGTCGGCCCCTCGCGCCTCCTCGGAGAGCGCATCGCCGGGTCCTTCGCCCGTGTCACGGGCACCGCACCCTCCAACTACATCGGAAAGGGCACCGGGTTGGACGTACGAAAGGACCTCGGCGGACTCAATCTGTCGACGGTTCCGAAGGTGTTCGTCGAATGCGGGAACATGCGTGACAAGAAGGACGCGGCGCTGCTGAAGAGTCCGGAGTGGCGACAGAAGGCGGCGCAGGGAATCACTCAAGGCATCAGCACCTACCTGCTCGGGTAGATGCGGCAGGCGATAGATTCGTCCGTACGATGAGGGCAACCCCCCGACTTCGCGCCGTGCACCGCCGACCGGCGGCACCGACGACCGCCCGACGAGACGCAACCGACTAAGGACCTACACGTGAACATCCGCTCCCTCACTCGAGGCGATGGCGTGGTGATCGGAGCAGCGGTGGTGCTGTTCATCGCCTCGTTCCTCAACATCGCCGAATGCTCCGGCTCCGTGTGCGACGTCGTGCCCAACACGTGGGAGCTGTCCTACCTGGGCTGGGGCACCTACTTGCTTGGCGTTGTCGGGGCCGCGCTGATCGTCGTCTCGCACGCACTGCCGCAGCCTCGCAAGATCGCCGGTCTCGACCTGGCCCAGGCCGGCACCGTCCTCACGATCGCCACGGCCTGGCAGCTCCTCATGTGGATCTTCGAGGCGGACGGTGCGGGCAGCGCCCTCATCCTCGGCCTGATCGCCGCACTGCTTCTCGCCGCCGGCGCCATCGCCACTCCCCTGGTCCCCGCCCTCAAGGCCCCCCTCATGCCCGCCCCGCGTCCGGCGGCCCCCCAGCCCTACGGCGGCCAGCCGCAGGGCGGTTACGGATACCCGGCCGGCCAGCCGGGCCAGCAGCAGCCCTATGGCGGCCAGCCGGGCCAGCAGCAGCCGTACGGCGGCCAGCCGGGGCCCCAGCAGGGCCAGCCTCAGCAGGGCGGCCCCGCCCCGGCCGGCGATTTCGCGCCGTTCTGGTTCGCGGTGCCGGTGGCCCGTCCGCTGTACGCGGAGGACGGCTCGCCGACCCCGATCGCGGAGCTCGCGCCCGGCACCTGGTACCTCGCGGTCGAGCAGCGCGGTCCCGCCCTGGTGGCACAGACGCAGGACGGCCGACGCGGCGTCCTGCAGGACACCACCGGCATCCAGCGCGGCTGATCGACGGCACGCAGGCATCCACCGGCCCCTCGCCCTTCCGGGCGGGGGGCCGTTGCCGTACAGTCGCCGCACACCCGTGAACTGACAGTCCGTCAGAAAGGTGATGGGGCATGCGGCTGGGACTCGCACTCGGCTACTGGGGGCGCGGCCCGAACCCCGCCCATCTCGACCTGGCCCGCGAGGCCGAACGCCTCGGCTACGACTCCGTCTGGACCGCCGAGGCCTGGGGGTCCGACGCGTTCACCCCGCTGACCTGGATCGCCGCGCACACCACCCGCATCAGGCTGGGCACCGCCGTGGCCCAGATGGCCGCCCGCACCCCCACCGCCACCGCGATGCACGCGCTCACCCTCGACCACCTATCCGGCGGCCGGATGCTGCTCGGGCTCGGACTGTCCGGGCCGCAGGTCGTGGAGGGCTGGTACGGGCGCCCGTTCCCGAGGAGCCCGCTGACCGCGACCCGTGAGTACGTGGACGTCATCCGCCAGGTCCTGCGCCGTGCGGGCCCCGTCGAACTCGCCGGCCGCTTCCACACGCACCCGTACACGGGCGACGACGGCACCGGCCTCGGCAAGCCGCTCAAGCCGATCACCCATCCCCTGCGCAGCACCCTGCCCGTCCTCCTGGGCGCCGAGGGGCCGAAGAACATCGTCCAGACGACACGGATCGCCGACGGCTGGCTGCCCCTCTACTGGTCACCACTGCGGACGGACGTGTACCAGGCGTCCCTGGAACAGGTCCCGCCCGGATTCATGATCGCGCCCATGGCGCGGGCCGCCGTCTGCGACGACGTCGCCGAAGGGCTGCTGCCCGTCAAGGCGATGCTGGGCTTCTACATCGGAGGCATGGGCCACGCCGCCCGCAACTTCCACGCCGACCTGATGGCGCGCATGGGGTACGAGGACGAAGCCCGGCACATCCAGCGGCTGTTCGCCGAGGGCCGGCGCGAGGAGGCGGTGCTCGCCGTCCCGGACGCCTTCGCCGACGAGATCTCGCTCATCGGACCGCGTGAACGCATCGCCGAACGGCTGGAGTTGTGGCGCAAGGGACCGGTCACCGATCTGCTGGTGACGGCTCCCGACCCGAGCACCCTGCAGGTACTGGCCGAGCTGAACGGGTAGGGCGTCCCCTCCGGACAGCCGGCAGTAGGCCGGCAACTGCCCGGCCCGCACTTCGAGCTGGTGCGCCGCCGCCTGGCAGAGCCCTGACCCGGCCGCTGCACCGGGTCGGTGGCGGTGCGCAATCCCGCGGGCAGGAAGGGGAACCTCCGGCTTGCGCAACGCATCTCCACGGGCGTCGTCGTCCCCGCGCACCGGGGCGTGAATCCGGTCGTCAGTGAGGGGTACGGGATGTTCGGCACAGGTGGGGCGGCCGAGTTGACCATCGTGGTGATCGGGCTGCTGTCCATCGCCCTGGGGGTCGTCGGGCTCGTCCTCATGGTCCGGAAGGGTGCGGAGAACAGACGGATCCTGCGGGAAGGGCTCGTGGCGGAGGCCCGGTGCCTGGACACGTATGTGGTGCACAACCGCTCCTCGGACGGTCACGGGTACAGCCAGCGGCGTCTGGTCCTGGGGTTCGTCACGTCCGACGGGCGGGATGTGCGGGCCGAGATGGCTGCTGTTGTGCCGTACGCGGTGGGGGACATCGTGCCGGTGCGGTATCGGCCGGAGCGCCCCGAGCAGGTCGTACCCGCCGGGGCATCGCCCGGGCTGGACTTCGCCTCGTGCCTGACCGGCGTGGTGATGCTGGTCTTCATCTGCGTGGGGCTCTACTTCGCGGTGACCGGCCTCGGTCTTGTCCTGGGTACGGACGGGTCGGCCGACGACGGCGGGATCGTTCCGGACACGGGGGAGTACCAGACCGTCGAGCCGTAGGTCCGACCGGCCGCGCCGCCCGTCCCCAGCTGGATTCCCCGGTCTCCGGGGGACAGCCCCACCTGTGTTGTCATGCCTGCCGCATGGGATCGAGCCGTTCGCTCAACCACCCTTGGATCATGACGACTTACCGAAGCAAGGCCCTTGCCCTCATCCTCTCCGCGGCTGCGGTCGCGACCGGACTGACCGCATCGGTCACCCCAGCGGCCCACGCGGGAACGTCGGCCGGGTCCGCCTCCGTACCCGCACTCGACTGGCGGCCCTGTGCCAAGGCGGACGGTCCGGCCGGCCAGGAGTGCGCGGTCCTGCCCGTACCGGTCGACTACCGAGACCCTGACGGTCCCCGGTTGGACCTCGCCGTGTCCCGTATCCGCAGCGACCGGCCCTCCGCGCGACGCGGAGTCCTGCTGGTGATCGCCGGTGGCCCGGGGAGCTCCGGGGTGCGGCGGCTGACGGACAAGGGCAGAGCACTGGCCGCACAGCTGGACGGCGCGTACGACCTCGTGAGCTTCGATCCACGCGGAGTGGGAGGCAGTACGAAGGCGGGCTGCGGGCTCGACGAGGGCGACCGCCGGCTGGTGACCCTGCGGTCCTGGCCTGGGCCGGGCGGCGACATCACGGAGAACGTCGCCCGCGCCCGGCGGACCGCCGAGGCCTGCGACCGCAACGGGGGCGAGGTGCTGCGCAGCCTGGGCAGCGAGAACCAGGTGCGGGACATGGACCGCTTGCGACAGGCGCTGGGCGAGGAGAAGGTGTCAGCCTGGGGCAGCTCGTACGGGGCCTACGTCGCCGCCGTGTACGCGCAGAAGCACCCCCGGCACACCGACCGCTGGGTTCTGGACAGCACCGGCGACCCGGACCCGGAGCGGGTCGGGCAGGGCTGGCTGGAGAACATGTCCAGAGCCGCGCACGAGAGGTTCCCGGACTTCGCCGCCTGGGCTGCCAAGCCTCCGGCCCCCTACGAGGACCTGCGGCTGGCCCGGCGCGGCGAGGAGGTGCTGCCGCTGGTGCTCGCCCTGGCCGCAGAGCTGGACCGCGTTCCGAAGGCGACGCAGACGCCGGGTGTTCCGCTCACCGGCACCATGCTGCGACAGGCGGTTCAACAGGCCCTGTACAGCGATGGATCGTTCCCCCGGCTGGCCCGGCTGATCCGGGCGGCCGGGCACCCCGATGGCAAGCCCGCCCTCCCCGACGAACTGGCGCATCCCCTGCCGGACTCCGACGCTGCGGTCTCGGTCGCCGTGATCTGCAACGACGTGCGCTGGCGCGGAACGACCGCCTCGCACCGGCGCGCCGTCGCCGTCGACCGGGCCCGGTACCCGCTGACGGCCGGGATGCCGGCGAACATCACCCCGTGCGCCTTCTGGAAGGACGCCCCGGTGGACAAGCCGACCCGGATCACTTCGAGGGGCCCGTCCAACATCATGATGATCCAGAGCCTTCACGACCCGGCCACCCCGTACTTCGGCGCCCTGAGAATGCGCCGTGCCCTCGGCGACCGCGCCCGCCTGGTGACGGTGGAACAGGGCGGGCACGGCGTGTACCTGGGCAACGGCAACGCCTGCGGCGACCGGAGGGTCACCGAGTTCCTGGTGACGGGCGAGCGGCCGCGGCAGGACACGCACTGCGCGAACTGAGCCGTGGCCGTGCCGGGGCCGCGCGCAAGGCCGCTCTCACCCGCCGCTGAGCTGGGCGACCGACGGCACCTTGTCCTTGACCTCGGCACCGGCGCTGCTGCCCGCGCTCTTGACGTTCTGGATGACGTTCTCGAGGGAGGCGATGTCGGCGTCGCCCGCCTGGCCCTTGCGCAGTTTGGTGCCCAGGGACTTCAGCGACTCGATACCGGCGGTGATCGGCGCCATCGCCTTCGACAGCAGCGGGTCGCCCTTGGCGTTGTTCGCGGCCGCCTTGAGCCTGTTGTACGCGAACGCGCCCGCCAGACCGGCCTTCACCAGAGCGGCCTTCTGGCCGTCCGCGCCCTTCTTGAACTTGCCCGCGCGGTACGGCTTGACGATCCACTGGTACGTCGCGCCGGCCGCGAGACCGGCATTGGCGACGAAGCGCGTCTTGGCGAACTTCTGTGCCGACGCCGAGCCGGTCGGCGTCGGCGAGCCGCCTGCCTCGCTGTCGCCACCGCATGCGGTGGCGGTGACCAGCAGGGCGCAGCAGAGCATCAGCGCCACCGCCGTGCGGCGTACCGCCGCAGGAACCGAACCCGGAGTGGGCATGGCAGACCTCCTGACCTCCCCGAGACTCTCGGGTCAGCCTCACCCCGGCTCCCCCGTTCCGCCACCCGGGCGACGCCGAACGGGTTTCGTTCAACAGGAAACGGCAAACCGATGGCTATGTCTCTCCGACGAAGCAGTGGTACGCATCAGGCTGCGACGGTCGTCTCCGTCGTGGCCGACGTCATGGCCGGAATCATCGGTCTGTGGATCCTGATGTACCTGCTCGACGCGAACCGGGGAAACGACCTGGTGGTCTTCATCCAGGACGTGGCCCGCTGGCTCGCCGGCTGGTCGCACGATCTCTTCACGTTCGACGAGAGCTGGGCGCGGGTCGTGGCGGGCTACGGTCTGGCCGCGGTCGTGTACGTCTTCGTCGGACACGCCGTGGCCGGCCGTCTGCGCCGACACTGACCCGCCGGTTCCCCCTGCCGGCGGCCTACTGGCAGCACTCGGGGTCGAGCCCCCGCGGCAGCCTCTCGCCGCCGAACACCGCGGTGGTCGCCTCGTCCCCTCCCAGGGCGGCCACCGCCAGCAGCAGCGAGCCAGCCGTCCAGGTGGTGAGCTCCTCGGGCCACATGGCCCGGTTGCCCTCGAAGACGTAGCCCGTCCAGTACATGCCGTCCTCGGCGCGCAGATGCTGGATCGACTGGAGGATCTCCAGCGCCCGGTCGGACTCGCCCATCGCCCAGAGAGCGAGGGCCAGTTCGCAACTCTCACCGCCCGTCACCCACGGGTTCGGGAGCACGCAGCGGACGCCGAGCCCCGGGACCACGAACTCGTCCCAGCGCTCCTCGATCCGCGCCTTCGCCCCGGCACCCGTCAGGGCGCCGCCGAGGACCGGGTAGTACCAGTCCATCGAGTAGTGCGACTTGTCGAGGAAGCGCTCGGGGTGGCGGCGTATCGCATGCCCGAGCGCGCCGGTCGCCAACTCCCAGTCCGGCTGCGGCTCCTCACGCTCCTCCGCGATCGCGAGGGCGCAGCGCAGAGCGTGGTGGACCGACGAACTGCCGGTCAGCAGGGCGTCGTCGACGGGGGTGCCGTCGTCCTCCCGCTTCCAGCCGATCTCACCGCCGGGCTGCTGCAGCCGCAGGACGAACTCGACGGCCGCGAACACGGCCGGCCACATCCGGTCGAGGAACGCCTCGTCGCCGGTGGCGAGATAGTGGTGCCAGACGCCGACCGCGATGTATGCGCAGAAGTTGGTCTCGCGGCCGCGGTCCGCCGGTTCGGCGGTGTCCACGCCGCTCTCCCGGTCCTGGTACGCGGCGTACCAGGAGCCGTCCGCGAGCTGATGCCGCGCCAGCCAGGCGTAGGCGCGGGCGGCGGCGTCGTGCTCACCCGCCGCGTCCAGGGCCATCGCCGCCTCGGTGTGGTCCCAGGGGTCGAGATGGTGCCCGCGGAACCAGGGGATGGCCCCGTCCGCGCGCTGCACGGCAAGGATTCCGGCGACGGTCTCGGCGGCCTGCTCGGCGGTCAGGACGCCGGGCAGGACGAGATGTTCGGTGCGGCCGGGGCCGCGCCACTGTGTGGTCACTTGGCGGCCGCCGCGCCGGGCTGCGAGTACCCCGTCAGCGACGGGGTGTGCGGCTTCGTGGCGTACGCGACGAAGCTCTTGCCGATCAGTGGATTGAGGGCGTTCTCGGCGACCCGGGTGGCGAGGGGCTTCTTCATGATGTCCCAGACCAGCAGCTTGTGGTACGCACGCACCGGAAGTGCCTTGTCGTTGTCGACGCCGAAGGCGCACTTGAGCCACCAGTAGGGCGAGTGCAGCGCATGCGCATGGTGCGTGCCGTACGGCTTGAGGCCCGCCTCCCGCATCTTCGCGAGGAGTTCATCGGCCCGGTAGATGCGGATGTGTCCGCCCTCGACCTCGTGGTACGCGTCCGAGAGCGCCCAGCAGATCTTCTCGGGACCGTAGCGGGGCACGGTGACCGCGATCCGTCCGCCCGGCTTGAGCACACGGACCATCTCCGCGAGCACGCCCTTGTCGTCGGGGATGTGCTCCATGACCTCGGAGATGATCACGACGTCGAAGGACTCGTCCGGGAAAGGGAGGTTGAGGGCGTCGCCCTCCATGGCGGTGGCCGTCGCCCCCTCGGGTGCCTCCCCGGCTTCCTTCATCGCCGCGAACCACTTGGCGACCTCGCGGATCTCGTCCCCGTTCCGGTCGAGCGCGACGACCTGTGCGCCGCGCCTGTAGCACTCGAACGCGTGCCGCCCGGCCCCGCAGCCCAGGTCGAGCACGCGGTCGCCAGGGGCGAGCGGGAAGCGGGAGAAGTCGACGGTCAGCACGGGGTCGGCCTGCCTTCGAGGTCGGAGTTGCGGGTCACACCTGCGGCCGCGGAGCGGCCGTCGAACCCGAGCGCGCAGCGCTCGGTGGCCGGGGGCACGGAGCCCACGGCCGGATCCTGGGCCTCTAGGGGCGCCGCGGAGCGGAGGAGGATCACCGCGGACCCCCGGTGGCCGCCCGCGCGGCGATCGCCTCGCGGTACAGCTCCGCCGTGCCCTGGGCGGCACGCGCCCAGGTGAAGCGGCTCAGCACCCGCTCCCGTCCCGCCGAACCGATGCGGAGGCGCAATGCCCCGTCGCCCAGCAGTCGGCCGAGCGCTGCGGCGAGTGCCCCCGGGTCGCCCGGAGGCACCGCCAGGCAGGTCTCTCCGTCGGGGCCGGCGACCTCCGGGATCGCCCCGCCGGTCGTGGCGACGAGCGGGGTGCCGGTGGCCATGGACTCGGCGGCCGGCAGCGAGAAGCCCTCGTACAGCGACGGTACGCAGGCCACCTGTGCGCTGCGGACGAGGTCCACGAGTTCCGCGTCGGAGATGCCCTTGACGAACCGGACGGCGTCCGCCAGCCCGTGCCGTTCGATCATCCGCGCCACGGGCCCGTCCTCGGCGCGCTTGCCGACGACGACGAGGTGGGCGTCCGGGTGCTCGACGCGGAGCTTGGCGAGCGCCTCGACGAGGAACACGAGTCCCTTGAGCGGGACGTCCGCGCTGGACGTGGTCACGATCCGGCCGGGCACTTCCGCGACCGCGGGGTCGGGCGAGAACAGATCCGTGTCCGCGCCGATGTGCACGACCCGTACGCGTTCCGGGCGGACGCCGAGGTGCTCGACGATCTCCTGCTGCGAGGTGCCCGAGACCGTCAGCACGGACGGCAGCCGCCGCGCGACCCGCTTCTGCATGCGTGTGAAGCCGTACCAGCGCCGCACCGACAGCCGCTTGCGCCAGTCGGCCGCCGCGTCGAGCTCCAGCTGCCGGTCGACGGTGATCGGGTGGTGGATGGTGGTGACGAGGGGGGCGCCGATGTCGCCGAGCAGCCCGTACCCCAGTGTCTGGTTGTCGTGGACGACGTCGAACTCCCCGCGCCGCGCGGCAAGATGGCGTCGCGCACGCAGCGAGAAGGTGAGCGGCTCCGGGAAGCCTCCGGTCCACATCGTGGCGACCTCGAGCCGGTCGACCCAGTCCCGGTACTCGTCCCGCCCGGGCGTGCGGAACGGGTCTGGCTGCCGGTACAGATCGAGGCTGGCCAACTCGGTGAGCGGCACCCCCTCGTCGAGCACGGGGTACGGCTGCGCGCCGATCACTTCCACGCTGTGGCCGAGCCGGGAGAGCTCCCTCGACAGGTGCCGTACGTACACACCCTGGCCGCCGCAGAACGGGTTGCCCTTGTAGGTGAGGAGAGCGATGCGCAGCGGTCGGTCACCGGCGCCGGTGGCACCCGGACGGGGCCCGGCAGCTATGGCCTCAGCGGTCACTCACGGCCCCCTTCTCACTGCGACTTCTGCCGGAGCGTAACCGCTCGCGCTAATCTAGAACAAGTTACAGACTTGATCGTTCTTGATCGTTCAAGGAGCATCGAATCTACCGGCAGGTAGCCCTGCTGTAAGGCCTGGATCAGGTGATTCACGCCACGGCGGACACCCCTGCCATGCTGTGCCGTCCGGAGCCCAGGGGAACGGGAGACATGACCGCGGAAGTCAAGGCAGCCATTCCGGCCTCCCCTCCCCTCACGGAGCGCCAGGAGGCCCGGCGACGCCGCATCCTGCACGCCAGCGCCCAACTGGCCAGCCGGGGCGGTTTCGACGCCGTGCAGATGCGCGAGGTCGCCGAGGCGGCGGGAGTCGCACTGGGCACGCTGTACCGGTACTTCCCGTCGAAGGTCCATCTGCTGGTCGCCACGATGCAGGACCAGCTCCAGCATCTGCACACCACGCTGCGCAAGCGGCCCCCGGCCGCGGACGGCCCGGCCGAGCGGGTCGCCGAGACGCTCATGCGGGCCTTCCGGGCGCTGCAGCGCGAACCGCATCTCGCGGACGCGATGGTGCGGGCACTGACCTTCGCCGACCGCAGCGTCAGCCCCGAGGTGGACACGGTCTCCCGGCAGACGACGGCGATCATCCTCGACGCGATGGGCTTGGACAACCCGACTCCCGAGCAGCTGTCCGCGGTCCGCGTCATCGAGCACACCTGGCACTCGGCACTGATCACCTGGCTCTCGGGGCGCGCCTCGATAGCCCAGGTGAAGATCGACATCGAGACGGTGTGCCGGCTGATCGACCTGACCGGCCCGGGGCGGCAGACCCGTCAGCACACCGGCTGAAGCCCGCTCCAGCTCCGCCCGATCGCCACGGCCCCCGCCCAGCGGTCGAGCAGCCTGCGCGCGTCCTCCTCCGGCGCCCCGAGCGCGATCTCCTGGGCTCCCGCGTGCACACCGCCGCCGCCCTCGTAGGCGATGCTGCCCTCGCTGCAGCACGCGCAGTGCACGACGAAGCTGCTCTTGGGTTCGGCGCCCAGGCCCTCCTGCGCGAACAGTTCCACCAGCGCGTGGACGTCGGCGACCTCCCCCGCGTTCACGGTCACTTCCCACGTGGGAAGTGAGGAGGGCTCGAAAAGGACCAACTCGTCGAAGACACTGATGCTCCGCCCCTGGACGACGCGCTCGCCCTTCGGCTCCCCGTCGTGCACGACGACCTCGCCGAACCGCCGCCCGCTGCTGACGGGAACGCTGACCACCCGGGCCCGGGTGGGGCAGAGCCGCTGCGCCCACACGACCTCCTGCTCGCCGTCCGTGTCCAGCCGTACGCACGCCATGCCGAACGCACCGTCGACGTCGACCGGCCCCTCGCCCCCGGGCAGGGGGATGCCGTACCCCTCCCAGGCGTCGCGCGCGACTGCCCATTCCCTGAGGATGGTGGCCGCGATGCCCAGGTTCCAGAAGGCCGGGTCGTTCTCGCCACGCGGCGACCGGGCGGCGGCCTCACGCCCGAGTTCGTACGCCTTGGGCCAGTTCCGCAGCATCTTGTACGCGAGCGCCGCGTCGTACCACCAGACGGCACTGAGCCGCTCGTCCGGGTAGTGGGTGAGCACCTGCTCGTAGGTCCGGGCGCACTCCTGCCACTCCTCGGACTCGAATGCCTTCTCGGCACTCTTCAGCAGCCGCTCGGCCTCGGACTTCTCCACCACTGCCCACCCTGGTCGCCACTACCGGACCGCAGGAGGCTACTCCTCCGGCGGGAACACGGCCTCGCCCGTGTCCGGAAGGGTGATCAGGATCGCCTCGACCGGGCAGCCCTCCGCCGCGGCGAGGATCTGCTCGTTGGCGTCGGTGTCGCCCGCCTGCGGGTGCGACTGGCGGGCCGAGTCGAGCGTGAAGCCGTCCGGCGCGTGGTTCACGCACATTCCGGAGCCGATGCAGACGCCCCGGTCCACCTCGACGTGCCAGCGGTCGCCCATCAGCTCTCGCTCCCGTACCCGCCGGGCAGATGGATCATCTTGTGCTCGAGATACGAGCCGTACCCCTCGGGCCCGAACTCCCGTCCCAGGCCGGAGTCCTTGTAGCCGCCGAACGGCCCGAGCATGTCCAGGCTGAAGGTGTTGACGTTGTACGTCCCCGTCCTGATCCGCCGTGCGAAGTCGATGCCGCGCTCGACGTCGGCCGTCCAGACGCTGCCGCTGAGCCCGTAGTCGGAGTCGTCGGCGATCCTGGCCGCCTCGCCCTCGTCCCCGTACGGAAGCAGGCAGATGACCGGCCCGAAGATCTCCTCGCGGGCGATCCGCATGGAGTTGTCGACGCCACCGAAGAGGGTCGGCTCGACGTACCAGCCGCGGTCGAGACCGGCCGGACGCCCGCCGCCGGTGAGGATCTTCGCACCTTCCTCCTGGCCGATCCTGATGTAGTCGAGGGACCTGCGCTGCTGGCGCTGCGCGACCAGCGGGCCGACCTGTGTCGCCGGGTCCAGCGGATCCCCCACCACCAGTGCGCCCGCCGCGGCGGCGAAGGCGTCGGCGATCTCGTCGTAGCGGGAGTGCGGGACCAGGATCCGGGTCTGGGCCACGCACGCCTGTCCGTTGTTCATCCAGGCCGCGGGCACGATGCCCTGGACGGCCGCCTCGAGATCGGCGTCCGGAAGGATCACGGCTGCGGACTTTCCGCCCAGCTCCAGCGTGACGCGGGTGAGATTGCGGGCGGCGACCTCCATCACGCGCCTGCCCGCGGCGACCGAGCCCGTGAACGACACCTTGTCGACGCCCGGGTGCCCCACCAGGTATTCACTGACCTCGCGGTCCGCGGGCAGGATCGACAGCACACCCTCCGGCAGTCCCGCCTCGCGCGCGATGTCGGCCAGGATGTAGGCGTCGAGCGGTGACTCGGGCGACGGTTTGAGGACGACCGTGCAGCCGGCGAGGAGCGCGGGTGCGAGCTTGGCCGCGGCGACGAACTGCGGGACGTTCCACGGCACGACGGCCGCGACGACCCCGACCGGCTCCCGCCGTACGAGGATCGGCCCGAGGACGCCGTCGCGCCGCTCCTCGTGGGTGAAGCTGCGGGCGACGGTGATGGCCGCGTCCCACACCATCATCGCGCCGAGCGCCTGGGCCAGGACGCTCCAGGAGTACGGGGACCCGTTCTGCGAGCTGATCGACCGGGCGATCTCCTCGTGCCGCACTGCTATCGCGTCCTTGATCCTGCCGACGACCTCGATCCGCTCCTGGAGCGTCGTCCGCGGCCAGGGTCCCTCGTCGAACGCGGCACGCGCCGCCGCGACCGCGCGGTCGACGTCGGCCTCACAGGCGTGCGGAACACGTCCGATGACCTGCTCGGTGTGCGGGGAGACCACCTCGATGGTGTCCGTGCCCAGGGGATCCACCAACTCCCCGCCGATGAACAGCCTTCCGTGCTCGACCAGCTCGGTCATGACGCCGCCTCCCGTGCACCGGCGATCCCGCCGGAGGTCTCAAGGGGAATCCTCTGACACTGCCTCAGAACTGATACCAGTTCTAGTTCGAGTACGCCATACTCGGAACCGAACCGGCCCCCACCAGCGGCTTTGCCCCTGACGGAACACGCCGCCCCGCCCGGAAACGCCCTGCGCCGCACACCGGCAGCGGCTTGGACCGGGACGACCCTGCCGCATCACCCAGGGCGCGCCCTATGCTGCGGGGATGATCAAACCCATCGAACTGGTGATATTCGACTGCGACGGAGTGCTGGTCGACAGCGAGCCCATTGCCGTACGCGTCTCGGTCGCTCTGGGAGCGGAGCTGGGATGGCCGCTCACCGAGGACGAAGTCATCGACCGGTTCGTCGGACGCTCCAACGCCTCCATTCACGAACAGATCGCCGCCCGGCTCGGCGACGAGACGGCCACGGTCTGGGAGAAGCGGTTCGTGCAGCTCCACCGTGAGGCGGTGGATGCCGGTCTGTCCCCCGTCGAGGGACTGCCGGAGGCGCTCGAAGCCATCACCCTGCCGACCTGTGTCGCCTCGAGCGGCTCGCACGAGAAGATGCGCCACACACTCGGCCACACCGGTCTGTACGCCCGCTTCGCGGGTCGCATCTACAGCGCCACCGAAGTCTCCCGCGGCAAGCCGGCCCCGGACCTGTTCCTGCACGCCGCACGGCAGATGGGCGTCGATCCCGCGGCGTGTGCGGTGGTCGAGGACAGCCGGCCCGGCGTCCTGGCCGCTCGCGCCGCGGGCATGACGGCCTTCGGCTACGCCGGGGGACTGACCCCTGCCGAGCGGCTCGAGGGCACGGACACGGTCGTCTTCCATGACATGCGCGAACTGCCCGGTCTCCTGACCGCAGGCTGACGTTCGCCCTGCGCCCCGGCCGCAGGATGACCCTCCCCCGGCGCCGGACGGGGCCTCGCCCTGGTGGCGGCGGCATCCCCGCGGCGTCGCCGCGGTCGTCACCAGGGGGACGCCCTGGTACCGCCTCCCCTGCGACCCCGGCGGCGCACCGGGGGTCGACGTCACGGTGAGCGCCGGGAAATCCCGGTACCCGGACGTGGTCCGGACCGCCGAGGACGTTGACCCGCCGGTGCGCGCGTACGTCCGACGGCTCAGGCCCGCGGATCCCGCGGGACTGTCCCGGCTCGCGGGCCCGCGCACGCACGGCCGGGGGGACGCGGAGCGGTTCGTCCGTGCCAACGCCGCGGGCGCCAGGGGCCGTGTCGATGTCACCGTGCAGGAGAGTGTGGTGCCCTGCTTCACCGGGGTGACCCTCTCGTACGAGGGGTAGCCGACGAAACGCCGCTCGTGGAGTGACGAAAACATGCGTCGCTGAGCGACCGGGTTGGTCTCGCCTGACCGTTTCCTGTGTCGCTGGGGCTTGAGCATTCTCATCGCCACGGGGGCGGGCACTGCTCAGGCTCACGTAGCCTCGCGCCTTGTGAAGTTCATACGAACGGTGTCGGGCTCTTCGCGGCTCAGGTGGGCCAGTAGCAGCGTGTCGCGCTCTCAGGCGGTGGCTCTCGACCGCCTTCGGGATTTGATCGAGACAGGCCGGTACGAGGAGGCCGAGGCCGAGGCGAAGGCGCTTGCGGCCGCGGCGCGGCATGGCTGGGGCAGGAGCCTCACTGCGGTGTGGTTGGCCAGGGCCTTGGGTACGGCGGCGGCCGTCGCTCACGGGCGCGGGGCGGGTGTGCTGGTCGAGATGGACGCTTTGATCGCGGAGTGGGAGCAGACGGTGGGCCCGGATCGGGTACTGCTGCTGGGCGTCAGGTCATGCCGAGCGCTGGTTCTCATCCGTCAGGAGAGGTACACGGAGGCAGAGGACGAGGCGGATGACGTTCTGCGCGCCGTGACCCGTCTCGCGCATCTCGCCGAGGTGTGGCATGTGGAGCTGGCCACTCTGGCCAGGTTGGCAATGGCCTTGTGCGGGCAGGGCCGCCACAAGGAAGCCGAGGCCATAGCGCGTGGCAACCTGCCTCGGGCCGAGGGAGAGACGGCCACCGCCCTGCACTGTGTCCTGGTGGGCAGCTTGAACGGGCAGGGACGCTACGAGGAGGCTCTGGCCGAGGCTCGTCGGCTCACCCTGCCTTCGGCTCGCTCCGGCAGTGGGTCCCTGGACATCGTTACGGCCACGTCCTTCCTCGGTCTGGGCCGCCGCGCCGAGGCGGAAGCCACGGCTCGTCGGGCGCTGACCGCCTGCGAGCAGTTCCTGCATCCGGACCACCCGCGCATCCAGGAGGCCCGTGCGCTGCTGGCCCGTACCACCACCGAGGGTCCGCTCCCTTGACGAGGCCTCACGCCAGCGGAGCACCGCCGTGCGGAAGCCGGATTCTCCGTGCTCAACGGCGGGATCCGTACGTGGCGAGAGACACTGACCGTTTCCGCAGGTCGGAGGTTTCCGTCGTTGCGCACGAGAGGACGGGGCAACTGCAGGACCTCCGGCCGCTCCGCGACGACGGCACCTGGCGGATCACCCTCGGGGAAGAAGACCCCGCCGCAGGCAACTGACGCACCGTCAGTTCTGGGTACAGTGAGCAGTGCTCGTACCGCGCAGGGGAGACGAGGTCGTATGCCACAGGTGACGGAGCACGGCGGAGGGGTCTGGTCGCTCCAGGTCCCCATCCCGGACAACCCCCTCGGCCACACCCTGGTCCATGTCCTCGACACGGGCCGTGGTCCCGTACTCGTCGACACGGGCTGGGACGACCCGGCCTCCTGGACCGCCCTCACCGACGGCCTGGCCGCGCTCGGCACCTCGGTCGCCGACATCCACGGCGTCGTCATCACCCACCACCACCCCGACCACCACGGGCTGTCCGGCCAGGTGCGCGAGGCGTCGGGTGCGTGGATCGCGATGCACGCCGCCGACACCGCCATCGTGCGCCGCACCCGCGCGGCCCGACCGGGCGCCTGGCTCGGCTATCTCGCCGACCGGCTCTCCGCCGCCGGCGCCCCCGACGAGCACCTGGCCCCGCTGCGGGCGGCCCGCACCGGGGGCCGGATGCGGACCCTGCCCGGCCTCGGAGCCGCCCTGCCCGACCGTGAGATCGTCCCCGGCGAGCTGCTCGACCTGGCGGACCGCCGGCTCCGTGCGATATGGACGCCCGGCCACACCCCCGGCCATGTCTGCCTCCACCTGGAGGAGGGCCATCCGGCAAACCTCCCGGGTCACGGCCGCCTCTTCTCCGGCGACCATCTGCTTCCCGGCATCTCCCCGCACATCGGCCTGTACGAGGACCCTGAGGACTCCACCGTCACCGACCCTCTCGGTGACTACCTCGACTCCCTGGAACGCATCGGCCGCCTCGGCGTCGCCGAGGTCCTTCCGGCCCACCAGCACGCGTTCACCGACGCCCCGGCCCGGGTGCGTGAACTGCTCGTCCACCACGAGGCCCGGCTCACCGGGCTGCTGGCACTGCTCAGGACCCCTCTCACACCCTGGCAGCTCGCCGAGCGCATGGAGTGGAACCGCCCCTGGGACCGGATCCCTTACAGCTCACGGAACATTGCCGTCTCGGAGGCGGAGGCCCACGTTCGCCGACTGGTGAAGCTGGGCCGCGCGGAGGCCGTGCCGGGCAGCGCGCCCGTGACCTACGTGGCGGTGTGACCGGGGCGGGAGCAGGCCGGGATGTGACCTACGCCCCGGCATCCGGCCAGGGGCCGGGCGGCTACGGGCCGGTAGAGTGAGCGGGTCGTCATCAAGCCCGTACGAGGGGAAGCCGGTGCGAATCCGGCACTGACCCGCAGCCGTGAACCGCCTTCGCAGGCGGCCAGTCGGAATGCCTCGTACCGGGACATGACCGGCTCCTGCCGTCGGAAACCCGACGACAGAGGCACCGTCGAGGTATACGGGGCCGGAGCCTGGTGCCTCAGCGCGCCTGTGCCCGGCTCCCCCGCAGGAGAGGCACCCGCCATGACCGTTCGCCGCAGCACCGCCGTGCTCGTCGCCGCTTCCGCCGTGCTCCTGGGAGCCGTGGCCGGCGCCCCGGCCGCCACCGCCGCGCCCTCGCCCTCGCCTTCTCCGGTGATCCCGTCCGGGCTGTTCGGCACCAAGGACCCGACCTACGACGGCGTCTGGCGGCAGTCGCTGGCCCTGCTCGCCCAGGACGCGGTCAAGGAGGTGCCCTCGGCGAAGGCCGTGGACTGGCTGACCGGGCAGCAGTGCACCAACGGCGGCTTCGCCTCCTACCGTGCGGACGCCTCCAAGCCGTGCGACGCCAAGACCATGCTGGACACCAACGCCACCGCCGCCGCGGTACAGGCCCTCACCGCACTCGGCGGACACAAGGACGAGGCCGGGAAGGGCCTCGACTGGCTGAGGTCCGTGCAGAACGCGGACGGCGGCTGGAGCTACAACCCCGGGATGCCCTCCGACGCCAACTCCACCGCGATCGTCATCGGCGCCTTCGCGGCGGCGGACGCCCGGCCGGCGACGATCACGTCGGACAGCGGCAGGACGCCGTACGACGCGCTCGTGTCGTTTGCGATCCCGTGCGCGGACAAGCAGGGCGGCGGGGCGTTCGCGTACCAGCCGGACAAGGCGGGCAAGCTGCTCGCCAATGGCGACGCCACCGCGGCGGCCGTGCTCGGCGGCCTCGGCCGGGGCATGGTCGCCAAGGGCCCGAAGCCCGGCGGAGCCCCGAAGTGCGAAACCCCGGCCAAGGCGACTCCCGAGCAGTCCGCCCGCAATGGCGCGGCCTACCTCGCGACGGCCCTGGCGAAGACCGGCCACCTCGACTCGGCGCCGATGCCCGGCGCCACCGACCCGGCCCCGCTGCCCGACTTCGGCAACACCGCGGACGCGGTCGTCGCGCTCGCCGCCGCCGGGCACAAGGACAAGGCCGCCGCCTCGGTCGCCTGGCTGGAGAAGAACTCCGCCGCCTGGGCGAAGGAGGGCGGACCGGCCGCCTACGCACAGCTCGTCCTGGCCGCGCACGCCTACGGTGCGGACCCGCGCGACTTCGGCGGTGCCGACCTGGTCCGGCAGCTGAACGCGACCGGCCCCGCCCCCGAGTCCACGGTCGCCCCGACCCCGGCCACGAACGGCGACGAGGCCGAGAAGGTCGGCGGGGACAGCGCCGGCATCTGGTGGGTCGTGGGTGCGGGTGTGGCGGCTGCCATAGGCTTCGGTTTCACGCTCACCGGCCGCCGGAAGAACAAGCAGTGACGGGCGGACGGTTCACGACGGCCCTGGTCCTGGCGCTGGGCACGGCACTGACGCTGCTGTTCGTCGCGTCGCCGGCGCAGGCAGCCGGCTACCGGTACTGGTCGTTCTGGCAGGCGGACGGCAAGGCGAAGAGCCCTTCCTGGACGTATGCGACGCAGGGCCCGGCCACCGCCCGGCCTGCGGACGGCGAAGTCACCGGCTTCCGCTTCTCGGTGAGCGCCGACTCCGCGGACTCGGCCAAGCCGCGAACCGTCCCCGACTTCACCGCACTGTGCGCGGACACTCCCGTGAAGCCTGGCACCAAGCGGGTGGGTGTAGTGATCGACTTCGGCACGCGCGAGGACGCGCCGCCCGGCGAGACCCCGCCCGCGCCGGACCGCCGCACCGCATGTGCCCAGGTCGACACCTCCGCCAGCAGCGCCGACGCGCTCGCCGCGGTCGCCAGGCCCCTGCGCTACAACCGCGATGCGCTGCTCTGCGCGATCTCCGGATACCCGAGGTCGGGCTGCGGTGAGCAGATCTCGGGCGACGCCCCGCCGGCGGAGCCGACCGGATCGGGGACGCCCGACGCGCAGGCCTCCGACAGTGCCGTGGAGGGCCCCGGCGAGGGCCCGTCGGTGGGCCTCTTCGTCGGCGCCGCGGCCGTTCTCGCGCTGGGTGCCGCGGCGTTCGTGCGGGCACGCCGCCGCCGCGGATGACCCCGGAGACTCCGCCGCAGGCCCCCCGCACCCCCGCCCGGCGGGGACCCGGGGGGCGACGGGCCGTGCCCGGGCCTGCCGCGGCTCCGGCCACGACCGGTCCGGGGGCACCGCCCGCCGGCAGCTCCGTCCTCCCGGGCACACGGGGGCGCGACGACGGCGACGCGCGCCGTCCGGGCCGCATCCGCGGTGCCCGCCGTGCGGCACCCGGCAGTGCGCTTCGCGCGCCGGAGGCGAGCCGCAGCAATGCCCTGCATGCCGGGGCCTGGTGGGTGTGGGCCATCGGGCTCGCGACCGCCGCGTCCCGCACCACCAATCCGCTGCTCCTCGGGCTGCTGGTCGCCGTGGCCGGGTACGTCGTCGCGGCGCGCCGCACCGACGCACCCTGGGCCCGCTCGTACGGCGCGTTCGTCAGGCTGGGCCTCTTCGTCCTGGCGATCCGGCTGGTCTTCTCGGTCGTGCTCGGCTCACCGGTCCCCGGTACGCACCTGTTGGTGACGCTGCCCGAAGTGCCCCTGCCCGACTGGGCCCAGGGCATCAGGCTCGGCGGCAGGGTGACGGCCGAGCAGCTGGTGTTCGCGCTGTACGACGGGCTGAAGCTGGCCACGCTGCTGATCTGCGTGGGCGCGGCGAACGCGCTGGCCAACCCGGCCCGGCTGCTGAAGTCCCTGCCGGCCGCCCTCTACGAAGCCGGCGTCGCCGTCGTCGTCGCGATGACGTTCGCGCCGAACATGGTCGCGGACGTGATGCGGCTGCGTACGGCACGAAAGCTGCGGGGCCGCCCCGGCGGCGGAATCAGGGCGATCGTCCAGATCGGCCTGCCGGTCCTGGAGGGTGCGCTGGAGCGGTCCGTCGCGGTGGCCGCGTCGATGGACGCCCGCGGCTACGGGCGCACGGCCACGGTTCCGCGCGCGGTCCGGCACACCACGGCCGCGCTCACCCTGGGAGGGCTGCTCGGGGTGTGCGCCGGTTCGTACGGACTGCTCGCGGCGGAGGGAGCCGGATACGGACTGCCGGTGCTGCTGGGCGGGTTCGCCGCGGCCATGGCCGGACTGTGGCTCGGTGGCCGGCGGCAGGTCCGTACCCGCTACCGCCCCGACCGCTGGGGCGTCCGCGCCTGGCTGGTGGCCGGGTCGGGCGTCGCGGCCGCGGCGCTGATGATCTGGGCGGGCACGTACGCCCCGGACGCCCTGCACCCCGGCGTCGTACCGCTGACGGCCCCGGCCCTGCCGCTGCTGCCCGCTGCGGCGGTCCTCGTGGGCCTGCTGCCCGCTCTCGTTGCTCCCGTACCGCCCAAGGAGTCCTCGTGATCCGCTTCGAGAACGTCTCGGTGACGTACGCCGACTCCGCGGCGCCCACCGTCCAGGGGGTCGACCTGACCGTCCCCGAGGGCGAACTGGTGCTGCTGGTGGGCCCGTCGGGCGCCGGGAAGTCGACGCTTCTGGGCGCGGTCTCCGGGCTGGTCCCGCATTTCACGGGCGGCACGCTCCGCGGCCGGGTCACGGTCTGCGGCCGGGACACCCGCACCCACAGGCCCCGCGAACTGGCCGACATCGTCGGCACGGTGGGCCAGGACCCGCTCGCCCACTTCGTCACCGACACGGTCGAGGACGAGCTGGCCTACGGGATGGAGTCCCTGGGTCTGGCCCCCGGGGTGATGCGCCGCCGCGTCGAGGAGACCCTGGACCTCCTCGGCCTCGCCGAACTGCGCGACCGCCCGATCGCCACCCTGTCCGGCGGCCAGCAGCAGCGCGTGGCGATCGGCTCGGTCCTCACCCCGCACCCCAGGGTGCTCGTCCTCGACGAACCGACGTCGGCCCTCGACCCCGCGGCCGCGGAGGAGGTCCTGGCCGTCCTCCAGCGCCTGGTGCACGACCTCGGCACGACGGTCCTCATGGCCGAGCACCGCCTGGAGCGCGTGGTCCAGTACGCGGATCAGGTCATCCTCCTACCGTCCCCTGGCGCGGCACCGGTGATGGGCTCCCCGGGCGACATCATGGCCGTCTCCCCGGTCCACCCTCCGGTGGTCGCCCTCGGACGCCTGGCCGCATGGACCCCGCTCCCCCTGTCGGTCCGCGATGCCCGCCGCAGGGCCACGGCACTCCGGGAACGCCTCTCGGGGGAGACCCCGCCGGCCCCGGGCGCCGCCGATGCCCGGCCCGCGCACCCGCCGCTTGCGGCACGGCCCGCCGCCGAGGACGCGCCCGGCGGGCCGGGACCGGATTCCACCGCCGACGGGGCCGAGCCCGCAGGGACCGCCGATGCGGGGCACCGCACTGCAGCGGACCGGGCAGGCATCACGACGGCCCCGGCGGCGGACCCGGCAGCGGGAAAGCGGGCCACGGCTCCGAGAGGCCATGGGCTGCGGGCCGCGATCGCCCGGTTCCGGGGCCGGGCCGGTGCGGCGGAAGGCTCCGCCGCCACCGTGCCCGCCCCCCTCGTCGCCGTCGGTGTGGACGGACTCTCCGTGCGCCGCGGCCGGACCGAGGCCCTGCGCGCGGTCCGGCTGGACGTGCGCGCCGGGGAGACCGTTGCGCTCATGGGGCGGAACGGGGCCGGGAAGTCGACGCTGCTGAGCACACTCGTCGGAATGGTCGAGCCCACCTCCGGCAAGGTCCTCGTGGGCGGCCGGGTGCCGTACCGGACCCCGCCCCGTGAGCTGATCCGCGAGGTGGGGCTGGTGCCGCAGGAGCCCCGCGATCTGCTGTATGCGGACACCGTGGCCGCCGAATGCGCCGCCGCCGACGCGGATGCGGGTGCGGAGCCCGGGACCTGCCGGGCACTCGTCGGCGCGCTGCTGCCGGGCGTGCCGGACGGCACGCACCCCCGGGATCTCTCCGAGGGCCAGCGTCTCGCGCTCGCCCTTGCGCTCGTGCTCACCGCCCGGCCCCCGGTGCTGCTGCTCGACGAGCCGACCCGTGGTCTGGACTACGCGGCCAAGGCCCGCCTCGTCGGCATCCTGCGGGACCTCGCCGCCGAGGACCACGCCATCGTCCTGGCCACCCACGACGTGGAACTCGCGGCCGAACTCGCGCACCGGGTGGTGATCCTCGCGGACGGCGAGGTCGTCGCGGACGGCCCGACCGCCGATGTGGTCGTGTCGTCCCCCGCCTTCGCACCGCAGGTCGCCAAGATCCTCGCTCCGGAGCCCTGGCTGACCGTCGCCCAGGTGGAGGAGGCCCTGTGAGCATCCACCCCGCCGGCCAGGAGCACCCCGCCGGCCAGGATCCCGTCGGCCCTGCCCGCGCCGCCCGTCCCGTCCGCCTGGGCCCCCGCTCCATGGCCGCGCTGGCGCTGATCAGTGCCATCGGCGTCGTCGCCTTCGGCTGGCCCCTGCTCGCCGACGCCGAGGCCGGTGTCACCGCGCACGCCCAGGACGCACCCTGGCTCTTCGCCGCTCTGCTCCCCCTTCTGATCGCCGTCGTCGTCGCCACGATCTCCGACGGCGGCGTCGACGCCAAGGCCGTCGCGATGCTCGGCGTGCTGGCGGCGGTCGGCGCCGCGCTGCGCCCGCTCGGCGCGGGCACCGCGGGCCTGGAGCCCATGTTCTTCCTCATGGTTTTGAGCGGCCGCGTCCTCGGTCCAGGTTTCGGATTCGTGCTGGGCTCGGTCACGATGTTCGCGTCCGCCCTGCTCACCGGTGGTGTCGGTCCCTGGATGCCGTTCCAGATGCTGGCCATGGGCTGGTTCGCCATGGGGGCGGGGCTTCTCCCCGGCCGGCACCGGCTCCGAGGGCGCCCGGAGCTGGTGATGCTCGCCGTGTACGGTTTCGCCGCGGCCTTCGCGTACGGCACGATCATGAACCTGTACGGCTGGACGATCGTCCCGGGCCTCGCCTCGGGGATCTCCTTCCACGCCGGCGACCCGGTGCACGAGAACCTGATCCGCTTCCTCGCCTACTGCCTGGCGACCTCGCTCGGCTGGGACCTGGGGCGTGCAGTACTCACGGCCGTCCTGACGCTCACCGTCGGCGCCACGCTTCTCAGGGCGCTGCGACGGGCCACTCGCAGGGCCGCCTTCGAGGCCCAGGTCACATTCAGGGCCCCGGAAAACCTCCCCGAGGGGTGAGGCGGCCCACAGGACCAAGGTCCCGGAACTATCGGGCTTCGTAGCCGTCCCCCGAGGACGGCCCTTCCCGGGGCACCGCCTCCCACCTGCATATAGACCCCCTATGTCCGGTTAAGGACTTTCGTCCCATCCTGTTCCTTCTTACTCGTATATACGGGGTGAGCCCGGTCACGGCGCGGCCCGGGGAACCGCCGCTAGAACTGTTCTCGTCGCAAGGCGCTGCAGGGCCTCGAGCCCGGCAACACCAGCCCGCTCGGCCCCGCCCTCGCGACACCCATGACCCCGACGTTAGGTATCGCCTTGTCCCGCTCGCTTTTCACCCGACTCGCCGCCCGCAACAAGTCCGTTGTCGCCGGCACCGCCGTGCTCCTCGGTGCGGCCGGTGCGGTGATGGGGACGACGACGACGGCCTCTGCCGCCACGCCCCAGGAAATCGCGAAGACGATGATGCCCGCGGCCCAGTTCCAGTGCTTCGACAAGATCGTCGAGCACGAGTCCAACTGGAACCACACGGCGACCAACGCCTCCTCCGGTGCGTACGGCCTGGTCCAGGCCCTGCCCGGCGGCAAGATGGCCAGCGCCGGCGCCGACTGGAAGACCAACCCGAAGACCCAGATCAAGTGGGGTCTCGAGTACATGAACGAGCGCTACGGCAGCCCGTGCGGCGCCTGGAACTTCTGGCAGGCCAACCACTGGTACTGAGCCGCCCGGCACCGAGCCGCCGGCTGAGCGCCCACGAACGGACAGGGCTCCGGAGCGACATCGTCGCCCCGGGGCCCTGCTGCCATGTCCCGCTCCGCCGCGATTCCACGGCGCCCTGCGGTTCGCTCAGAGCCGCTGGATGATCGTCCCGGTCGCCAGCGCCCCGCCCGCACACATCGTCACCAGTGCGAACTCCCCGCCCCTGCGCTCCAGCTCGTGCAGTGCGGTGGTGATGAGCCGCGCCCCAGTCGCCCCGACCGGGTGCCCCAGGGCGATGGCCCCGCCATTGACGTTGACCTTCTCCAGATCCTGCTCGAAGACCTGCGCCCAGCTCAGCACCACCGATGCGAACGCCTCGTTGATCTCGACCAGATCGATGTCCTTGAGCGACATCCCCGCCTTCCCCAGCACCGCCCGCGTTGCGTCGATCGGCCCGTCCAGGTGGTAGTGCGGGTCCGATCCCACGAGCGCCTGGGCCACGATGCGGGCACGGGCCTTCAGCTTCAGCGCCCGCGCCATCCGCTTGGACGCCCACATGATCGCCGCCGCCCCGTCCGATATCTGTGACGAGTTGCCCGCCGTGTGGACCGCGGTGGGCATGACCGGCTTCAGCCCGGCCAGCGCCTCCATCGAGGTGTCCCTCAGACCTTCGTCGCGGTCGACGAGCCGCCACATGCCCTGCCCTGCGGCCTGTTCCTCCTCCGTCGTGGGCACCTGGACCGCGAACGTCTCCCGCTTGAAGCGCTCCTCCGACCATGCGGCCGCCGCGCGCTCCTGCGACAGCAGCCCGAGCGAGTCGACCCGCTCCCGGGTGAGCCCCCGGTTGCGTGCGATGCGTTCCGCGGCCTCGAACTGGTTGGGCAGGTCGACGTTCCACTCGTCGGGCCAGGGCTTCCCCGGTCCGTGCTTGGAACCACTGCCCAGAGGCACGCGCGACATGGCCTCGACCCCGCAGCTGATGCCGACGTCGATGACCCCGGCCGCGATCATGTTCGCGGTCATGTGCGAGGCCTGCTGGGACGAACCGCACTGACAGTCCACGGTCGTCGCGGCGGTTTCGTACGGAAGCCCCATCGCCAGCCAGGCATTGCGCGCGGGGTTCATGGACTGCTCGCCGGCATGGGTCACCGTGCCGCCGACGATCTGTTCGACGCAGTCGGCATGGATGCCGGTGCGACCCAGAAGTTCACGGTAGGTCTCACCCAGCAGATAGGCGGGGTGCAGATTGGCGAGCGCGCCGCCGCGCTTGCCGATGGGCGTGCGTACGGCTTCGACGATGACGGGTTCCGCGGCCATGAGCTCGTCCTCTCCTCGCGCTCGGCGGGGCGTCCCGGCGCCCCGCACGGCGGGCCCAGCGAAGAACTGATACGCGTTCTAGTTCTCCTAGCAGTCTTATGAGGCTTACCCGTGGTACGCAAGGGTCTTGCACAGCCCCGGCACGCAACAGTTCCCGCCACGACCCTTGCCAGTTGTAGAACCCGTTACTACCTTGCGGGCAATTCTGATGGGCCGTCAGACATGGAGTTGCCCATGCCCTGTCCAGCGCTCCCCGAAGGGTTCGACGCCACCGACCCGGATCTCCTCCACGCCCGCATACCCTTCCCGGAGTTCGCGGAGCTACGGCAGACCGCACCGGTCTGGTGGTGCCGGCAACCCCGCGGCATCACCGGCTTCGACGACGACGGGTACTGGATCGTCACGCGGCACGCGGACGTCAAGTACGTCTCCACTCACCCCGAGTTGTTCTCCTCCACCGAGAACACGGCCGTCATCCGCTTCAACGAGCACATCACGCGCGACCAGATCGAGGTCCAGAAGCTGATCATGCTGAACATGGACCCGCCCGAACACACCCGGGTCCGCCAGATCGTGCAGCGCGGCTTCACCCCACGGGCGATACGAGGCCTCGAGGCGGCCCTGCGCGACCGGGCCCGGAAGATCGTCACCGAGGCGAAGCGGAACGCGGACGCCGACGGCAGCTTCGACTTCGTCACCAACATCGCCGTGGAGCTGCCCCTGCAGGCGATCGCCGAACTCATCGGTGTGCCCCAGGAGGACCGCTCCCGCATCTTCGACTGGTCGAACAAGATGGTCGCGTACGACGACCCGGAGTACGCCATCACCGAAGAGATCGGCGCCGAGGCCGCCATGGAGCTCATCGGCTACTCCATGAACATGGCCTCCGCCCGGAAGGAGTGCCCGGCCAACGACATCGTCAGCCGGCTCGTCGCGGCCGAGGGCGAGGGCAACCTGTCCTCGGACGAATTCGGCTTCTTCGTGCTGCTCCTGGCCGTGGCGGGCAACGAGACCACCCGCAATGCCATCAGCCACGGCATGCACGCCTTCCTCACCCACCCCGACCAGTGGGAGCTCTACAAGCGCGAACGTCCCGCGACCGCGGCCGAGGAGATCGTCCGCTGGGCCACACCGGTCGTCTCCTTCCAGCGCACCGCGACGGAGGACACCGAGCTCGGCGGCCAGAAGCTCAAGAAGGGCGACCGGGTGGGGCTGTTCTACTCGTCCGCCAACAACGACCCCGAGGTCTTCGAGAACCCGGAGGACTTCGACATCACCCGGGACCCGAACCCTCATCTGGGCTTCGGCGGCGGAGGCCCCCACTTCTGCCTGGGCAAGTCCCTCGCCATCCACGAGATCGACCTCATCTTCAACGCGGTCGCCGACACCCTGCCCGACATCCGCCTCACGGGCGACCCCCGCCGGCTGCGCGCGGCCTGGCTCAACGGGATCAAGGAACTCCAGGTCGGCGTGGGCGGCACCTGAGCCCGTCGGCGCCGCACCCGGACATGGGAGACGGGGGCATCCCCCTACGCCCCGCCCCCGTCCCCCGCCCGGGTCCTGGGTCCTGTCCGGCACCGGCACCGGCACCGGCACCGGCCGACGGACGCCGCCTGGCCCCCGCCTGGACGACGACTTCACGACAGCGCGGACGCTCGGGCCGCGGGGCCGTCCCCTTCCTCCACGCGCTGCCAGGCGGCCGTGAACAGCTCCGGCAGGGTGCGGCCCGGCAGCGGCACGTCCACGACCGTGCCGCCGTCGGCGGACAGCCGGGCGTCGTGCAGAACGGCCTTCCACACCTCCATCGGTGGCAGCGGACTGGCCGCATGGGCCCAGGGGCCGGGCAGGAAGACCGAGCGGCCGGCACGGGGGCGTTTGTCCTCGACCACGAGACCTCGCTCCAGGAGCGCGGCGACGGCGCCGCGGTGCCGGGCCGGCGTCCACCCGTTCCAGCGGCGGACGCGGCGGTCGGCGGGGATGTCGAGTGCCAGCAGCTGGAGGTAGAGCGCCGCCGGGTCCTCGCCAATCCCGAGCCGGTCCGCCGCCCGCCGGACCAGGTCCGGTGCACAGGCCCGCGGATCGGACTCGTAGCGGCCATCGGGCAGGCCGCCGTTCGCGATGCGGTCCATCGTGCGCGCGCAGGTCTCACCGCACAGCCACTCGGCGCGCTGCTCGGACACACCGCGCCGCCAGAGGGTGTCGTACAACAGCTGGGCGGAGGGGAAGGAGCGGGGGTGCTCCAGTGCCTGTCGCAGGATCCGCACCACCTCCGGGGCCCCTTCCCGGACCGGGTCCCCTGCGGGCAGATCGGCGTAGCTCCAGGGGAGGGCCGTGAACACGTCCTCCCACAACCGGTCGGCGTCGTACCGGTCGGTCACGTCGAAGGCCGTGCGGAAGGCCCTGCGCTGCATACGGTGCGTCAAGGAGCGGTCGTGGATGCGGACCGGGACCGCAGCCGCCTCGGGTTCGAGGAACAGCCCGCACACCTCGGTCGCGGACAGCTTCGTGCGCAGGGCCAGCGCAGCCTCCCACGTCGGCCCGGGGGCAGCGGCGCGGACGTACCCCTGCCCGGCCCAGGCGCTCGCGATCCGCGCCGCGACCCGCCGCAGACCGCCCGGTTCCCACAGGTCGACGGGATCGTCCGGGAGCACATCGGCGAGCAACTGGAACCGGTCGAGGTCGTCCAGCCGCGACAGTTCCCGGTACGCGTCCTCGGCCTCGGCGGCCCTGAGCCCGAGCACCTGGCGCTCGTCGTTGTCGAGGAACGGCGTGTAGCAGCCGTTCGAGCCGGGATTTCCGGCCAGGGTGACGGCAGCCGCTCCCCGGCTCATCCCGGTGGCCCCGCTCAGCTCCGCGACCGCCTCGGCGTCCCAGGGCAGCGGTCCGCGCTCGCGGACGAGCGCAACCAGCTGCCGCAGCTGCTCGGCCGTGCCCCAGCCGCGCGGAACATCCACCGCCTCCTTCACCTCACCGAGGCGGGGAGGGCCGGCGTCACCGGTGCGCGCCTCGAGGTACCGCCGGGCCCCGTCGATCGTCCAGGACGTGGCGAGTGCCGCGCCGTGTCCGTCGCGCACCGCCCACGGCCCCTCCCCCACGACCTGCCCGGTGCGGAAGCGGAACCGCGGGTCGACGAACGGGCTCTCCGCCCAGACCTCGAGCAGGTTCAGCAGCACATCGCGCCGCTGCGGACGGGTCGAGGGCGCCGCGGCGCGCAGGGCGATCAGCCCGATGCGCCCGATGAACCGCCGCCAGGACCCCTCACCGGCGGGGCGCGGGCCGTCCTCGCCGGCGGCGGGCTCCCAGGTCCCGGCGATGAACCGCCCGGCGCGCTCGATGGCCACGAGGGCGTCGCCGTCCCACGTCCCGCCGCCGCTGATCAGCCCCTGAAGAGCGGGGGCGACGGCATACCTGTCCCATTGCGCGGCGGTCCACGTGGCCCTGTCGTCGATCTCGGTCATGACCACGATCCTGGCGGACACCACTGACAACGCCCGCACCGGGCAGGGGGCTTGCACCTGCCGGGCTCGCCCTGCGTCGACGACACTGCCCGCGGCAGGGGCCGGAGTGGGGCGGGGAGCGTCGGGACCTCGGATTCGCGGCGGCAGTGTCGCACAAGTGACCTACAGAACAGAAAGCTTGCCCGGATATCGATCCAATTCGATCTCCGTGAAGGCCACTTGATCTAGAGCGCACTCGAAGTTCTAAGGTGCGGTGTCCGTTCGGTGTCTGTTCGGGACCAGAGCCGACCGATCAGCAAAGGAGCATGACCATGCGATACCGCGTCCTCGGGGGCACCGGCATCGAAGTGAGCGCGTACTGCCTGGGCACCATGATGTTCGGTTCCGTCGGAAACCCCGACCACGACGACTCCGCGCGCATCATCAACACCGCTCTTGACCAGGGCATCAACTTCGTGGACACGGCGGACATGTACTCCGCGGGCGAGTCCGAGGAGATCGTGGGAAAGGCTCTGCGGGGCCGCCGTGACGAGGTCGTCCTCGCCACCAAGGTGCATTTCCGGATGGGCGAGGGCCGCAACCGGAGCGGCAATTCACGGCGCTGGATCCTTAAGGCGGTGGAGGACAGCCTGAAGCGGCTGGGTACGGACTGGATCGACCTGTACCAGGTGCACCGCCCCGACCACACGACCGACATCGAGGAGACGCTGTCGGTCCTCGGCGACCTCGTCCGCGAGGGGAAGATCCGGGCCTTCGGCTGCTCCACCTTCCCGGCCGAGGAGATCGCCGAAGCCCATCATGTCGCCGAGCGCCGTGGCCTCGCCCGCTTCAGGACCGAGCAGCCGCCCTACTCGATACTCGCCCGCGGCATCGAATCCTCCGTGCTGCCGACCTGCCGGCGCTACGGCATGGGGGTGCTGACCTGGAGTCCGCTCGCCTCCGGCTTCCTCACCGGCAGGTACCGCAAGGGCGGCGCCATCGACCTCACCACCGGCCGCGCCGCTCTCATGCCGGCCCGGTTCGATCCCTCGATCCCCGTGAACGCCACCAAGCTCGAGGCCGTCGAACAGCTCGTCGAGCTCGCAGAGAGCATCGGCTGCTCCCTGCCCGAACTCGCCATCGCGTTCGCCGCCGCGCATCCGGCCGTCACCTCGGTGATCATCGGCCCGCGCACCATGCCGCAGCTGGAAGCCCTGCTCAAGGGCTCCTCCGTCACGCTCGACGACGCCACCCTCGACCGTATCGACGAGATCGTGCCGCCGGGCACCAACGTCTACCACCCCGACGGCGTCTGGCGGTCGCCGTCCCTCACCGACACCGCCCGGCGGCGCCGCCCGCTGTCGGACCGTGCTGCGGCCCAGGCGTGATGCTCGGTGGAGCGCGCGTCCGTCCGGATCCGGGCCGGCCTGACGGCGGTCGCGGTGGCGGAGGAGAACGGGACGGCGCTGTGCTCGGGCCAGCACCAGCCTGTGGGCCCGGTCAGCGAGATCGTCGGCGTGGGGACACTGCCCAGCGCCCGCCGGCGCGGTCTGGGGAGGGCGGTCACGGGAGCGCTGCTGGCGGACGCCCGGGCGCGGGGCATCTCGACGGTGTTCCTGTCCGCGCGGGACGAGGACGTGGCCCGGATCTATGCGGGGGCTCGGCTTCCGCCGTGTCGCCACCGCCCTGATCGCCGAGGCGGCTTCGTAGTCCGTCGGCGTTCGGACTCGAGGGGAGAGAACGAAGCCGCCAGGCACGAAGTGTGACGGAAATTCCACACTCCTCACCGGATCCGACAGCCCGCAGGCGCCCGCGCCGACCCCGCCGAACCCCCTCCGCGGACCCGTCGTCGGGTGATCAAGTGGCGGAGCAGCCGCCGGGGGCGGATGCTGGCTGGACGCGGCGATCCACCCGAGGGGGCGCCGGGGCAGCCGGCCCCGGCGCCCCCTCGGGCCGCTGCGCTGGAACCGGAGACTCCGCCCCGCCGTCCGAAGAGGCATGCGGGGGATACACAGGATTCTGCTGGTGATGGGCGCACTGTTCGCGCTACAGGCCGGTTCGTTGATCGCGCCGGCGTACGCGTGCGGCTGTGGCGCGATGATCCCGGACGGCACGTCCCGGATGGCCGTCGAACGGGAGACGTCGGCCCTTCACTGGGACGGCAGTACGGAGCGGATCGTCATGCGGTTCACCGTGGGCGGCAACGCCCCGCGCGCCGCCTGGATCATGCCGGTGCCCGGCCGGGCCACGGTCGAGCTGGGCGATGGCGCGCTATTCGACGAACTGGGGGAGCTCACCGGGCCCGAGCACAGGACCAGGCATTACTTCTGGCCCCGGGACGGGGACTGGCCCTTCGACACGACGGACGGCAGCGCAGGGGCGGCCGCTCCGCCCGCCGGCGCCGGGGCACCGCCCGTCGGTGTCGTCGGCCGCGAGCGCCTCGGGGACTTCGACGTGGCCCGGCTGACGGCCACCGACCCGGAAGCGCTGCGCGGCTGGCTCGACGAGAACGGCTTCGAGCTTCCGGGCCGGCTGACGCCCGAGCTGAAGCCGTACGTCGACCGGAAGTGGGAGTACGTCGCCGTCCGGCTCGCCCCTGACCGCAAGGGCGCCGTGCTCGGCGGCACTCTCGACCCCCTCCGGATCAGCTTCGCCAGCGACCGGCTGGTCTACCCGATGCGGCTGTCACGGCTCGCCCGGACCCCTCAGTCACTGGACCTGTACGTCCTCGCGCCGCACCGCATGGAGCCGCGCGGCTCGATCGGGGGTGCCGCGCCCGAGGTGACGTACGCGGGCACCGTCCGGCCCGAAGGGGAGGTCGGAAACCTGACGGGAGGCGCACCGGCGTTTCTCACCGCGATCGAGCAGGAGTTCCCGGTGCCGTCCCGGATCGACGGGGACCACGAACTGCGGCGGGCCGCCGCGGACACTCCTTACCGGCGGGTGGTGTGGCGGGGCGAACTGCTGACCGTCGGCGGGGTGCCGGTGTGGCTCGCCACGGTGGGCGGGGCGCTCACCGTCGTGGTCGTCGCGGCTGCCGCACTGCGCCGGGGCATGGGCCGGCGCCGCCGCGGTACGTTGCCGGTATGACCGATGACCAATGGGACGCCGTAGACACGTACTTCACCGACCATCTCGCCCCTTCCGACGAGGCCCTGACAGCCGCGCTCGCCGCAAGTGACGCGGCCGGGCTGCCGCAGATCGCCGTCGCACCGATTCAGGGCAAACTGCTGCACCTGCTCGCCCTCACCCAGGGCGCCCGAAAGATCCTGGAGATCGGCACCCTCGGCGGGTACAGCACCATCTGGCTGGGCCGTGCGCTGCCCGCCGACGGGCAGCTGATCTCGCTCGAGTTCAGTCCTGCACACGCGGACGTGGCCCGCGCCAACCTGGCACGCGCCGGACTCGACAAGACCGTCGAGGTCAGGACGGGCCCGGCGCTCGACTCCCTGGCCCGGCTGGAGGCGGAGGGCGCGGGTCCGTTCGACCTGTTCTTCATCGACGCCGACAAGGTGAACAACCCCAACTACGTGGAGTGGGCGGTGAAGTTGTCCCGGCCGGGCAGCCTCATCATCGTCGACAACGTGGTCCGCGACGGCGCGGTGGCCGACGCGGCGAGCGAGGACGAAGCGGTGCGCGCCGTCCGCCGGATGATCGAACTCGTCGGGGAGCACCCGAGGCTCAGCGCGACGGCGGTGCAGACGGTGGGGGCTCGGGGCTACGACGGGATCCTCCTGGCGCGGGTGCAGGGCTGAGACCTCCCGGGGGACCCGGCCGGGGCGGCACGGGCGGCCAGGGCGGCAAAAGCAGGCTCTGGCGCCTGGACGCACCGTCGATCGGCTCACCGGCGGGTGCATTCGCCTGCCAGGCCGCGAACAGCGGTACCTCGCCGGTCCCGTCGAGGACGACGAGACCGAAGGGCCGGTCGAAGGCGATGCGCAGGACCCGTTGCGGGCGGGGCGGCGCACTGCCGGGGGCGGCGAGTACCACCGTCACGGCCGCCGCCTCGACGCCGAGTTCGGCGACCTTGATGACGGACTCCTGGACGACCTTGGAGATCTCGAGAGGCTCCGGGGACAGTCCCGAGAAGTCGGCGACCGGCGAAGTCGCCCGGAGCACACCGAAAGCCGGCAGCCGGGGCGTGACGTCCACGGTGGTACGGAGCTCGAGCCGCGGCAGGGCGAGGCTGACGACCTCCGCCTCGACCGGCCGCCAGGTCCCACGGGGCGCCCACGCGGCGGGCAGCACGTCCGCGGGCCCCGCACCCGGCGCACCGAGCACGAAGCGCACACGCGCCGGGGCGGGACCGCCGGGCACGGACGCACAGCAGAGCTCGACCACCTGGGCCGTCCCCACTGTCCATGCCTCGCCCGGCCGCAGCCGCCGCTGCATGGTCGGCACCTGGTGCACGACGCCCGCGCCATCGGTGAAGGGCGCGCCGCGGGTGAGGTGGGACTCGAACGGAGTCGCCCAACGCGCCTTCAGAGCCAGTGCGTTGACGAGCGCGAGCAAGGTGTCGTGCTGGATGTCCACGGGCAGCTTGTCGATCTGCCCGCCCGTCGCCTCCTTCACCCAGGCATCGATCTCGTCGGCGTCCAGATGACCGAACCCGATGTCCGGCAGAGCCTCCCGGTAGGCCCGGTACACCGGCACCTTGCTCCACACCCGCGTCGCCACCGCAACCGCGTCGGTTCCCGCGATCGCCCGCGCGGCGCCGGTCACGGCCGCGGCTGCGTCCGCCTCCGCGACCCCGAGCAGCGCACGCAGCTCGTCCGCGGTCCCGCCCCGCGCACCGGCCGCCACGGCCCCGAGTGCCAGCCACAGCCCGGCGGGCGAACAGACGAAGTCCTCGCCCTCACCGTCGCCCAGCAGCCGGAACCAGCGTTCCCCCAGCTTGCGCACTGCCGGCGCGTGTCCGACAAGTCCCGTCCCGTCCAATGCAGCCGCCCCCATATCCTGCCTGCATGAGCATCGTGAAGATCAATGTACTGACCGTCCCCGCAGAGCAGCGCGAAACCCTGGAGAAGCGGTTCGGCGCCCGCGCGGGCCTGGTGGAATCCTCCGACGGCTTCGAGTGGTTCGAACTGCTCCGCCCCGTCGAGGGCACCGACCAGTACCTCGTCTACACCCGCTGGCGCGACGAGGAGTCCTTCCAGGCGTGGATGGAGGGCCCGATGAAAGCCGCGCACCAGGGCGGCGGCGGTGAAGGCGGCGGCGACCGCGCCAGGCCGGCCGCAAGCGGTTCGCAGGTGTGGTCCTTCGAGGTCGTGCAGCAGGCGGCGCCGAAGAACGGATGAACTGGGCGCGGCCGGTGTCCGGGGGCTGCGGCTCCGCCACCGGGTCGGGGCCGGTGCGAGTTCGACCAGGTGAGGTCCGTTCGCGCGAGGGGGTAGGGGCCTGAGCCGGTCGGCCGGGCCGGACCTGGCAATATCCGCTCGCACCGCGGCGTACGGTCGAGGTAGGAATTGCCGTATGACAGCATGGTCCGTCCGATCCGAGCACTTCGGCACCCCCGATGCCACTGCACTTCGCCGCGACTACTACGACGAGGTCGCGAGCCGCTATTGGGGGCGGCCCGCGACCGGGGCGGAGGTCGATGAAGGGCTGTCCGGGGACGGTGTCGAGCAACTCTCCGGCTCCACCGGCGACTTCGTCGTCGGGCGGCTCGACGGCGAGGCCGGCGCCTGCGGCGGGGTGCTGATGCTGGACGGTGGGACCGCCGAGCTGACCCGGGTGTACGTACGGCCCGGGTTCCGCGGCTCCGGTGGCGGGATCGCGCTGCTCGGCGCACTGGAGGAAAGGGCACGGCAGCTGGGTGCGAAGCGCATGGTGCTGAACACCCGGCTGGATCTCGTGGAGGCCCGGGCGCTGTACTCGGGCAACGGCTATGCGGAGATACCGGCGTACTGCGAGGGTCCGTACATGGACGTCTGGTACGGCAAGGACCTGTAGAGCCCCACGTCTCAGTGCGGTCGCTCGCGCCGCCATGCCTCGTGGTCGCGGTGCGGGGCACCGCCGTACGGCCGTTCGCCGTCCGAACCCCCCAGCTCTGCGGTGAGCTCCCGCACCAGCTGCGCCAGATCCGTCGGCCGTTCCGGGCCCCACCAGTCACCGAGCAGCCGGGCCAGCGAGTCCTCCCGGGCCGCTGCGAGCTTCGCCGCGGCTTCGACGCCCTTGTCGGTGAGCATCAGCGACAGCCCCTCGCGCCGGGCCAGTCCGCGCTCCTCCACCTGCCGGGACGCCTCGGTGATGGCCTTGAGCGGTATGGGCGTGACGTCCGCGAGCCGGGACGGCTCGACCAGTCCGTTCCGCTTGATCCGTAGCAGCAGCCAGCTCGCCGCCGGGACCAGGTCGAGACCCGCGTCGCGGGTGATCTTCACATAGATCGCCTTGCGTCCCTCGCGCGACCCGAGGACCGACAGCGCCCGGGCGCACTCGTCGTAGGAGGAACGCTCGACGGGGTTGGAGGCGAGCGTCTCGCTGACCTCGGGTGCGGTGACCGAGCCCCGCAGCTTGTCCTCCTTCAGACAGCAGGCGAAGACGAGCGCGATCAGGACGATCGGGGACGCGTACAGGAAGACGTCCGTGATGGCGGTGGAGAAGGCGTGCAGCACCGGCTGCTGCAGATCGGGCGGGAGCCGGGTGATGCCGCGGGGGTCGGCGGCGAGCTGGTCGGGGCCGGCGCCGGGCGGCAGCCGGTGTCCGGCGAGCGCGGCGGCGAGCCTGTCGTTGAGCAGGTTGGTGAAGATGGTGCCGAAGACCGCGACACCGAACGACGCTCCGATGGAGCGGAAGAAGGTCGACCCCGAGGTGGCGACGCCGAGGTCCGCGTAGCTCACGGAGTTCTGCACGACCAGCACCAGCACCTGGATCACCAGACCGATCCCGGCGCCGAACACGAAGAAGTACAGACCCATCTCCCAGACCGGCGTGTCCTCGTGGAGCTGGTGGAGCAGCAGCAGCCCGAGGGCGGTGACGGCCGTGCCCGCGACCGGGAAGACCTTCCAGCGTCCGGTGCGGCTGACGATCTGGCCGGACGCGGTGGAGGTGAGCAGCAGCCCGAGGACCATGGGCAGCATGTGCACACCGGACATGGTGGGGGTCACGCCCTGGACCACCTGCAGGAACGTCGGCAGGTAGACCATCGCGCCGAACATCGCGAAGCCGACGACGAAGCTGATGACCGAGACGAGGGTGAAGGTGCGGATCCGGAACAGCCTCAGCGGCAGTACGGGCTCGGCCGCGCGTCGTTCGGTGTACACGAAGGCGACGAGGAGGACGGCCCCGAGGACCGCGAGCCCGATGACCTGTGCCGAGTCCCAGGCCCAGGTGGTGCCGCCGAGGGAGGCGACCAGCACCAGACAGGTGGCGACCGAGGCGATCAGGAAGGTGCCGAGGTAGTCGATGGTGTGGTGGGTACGTCTCGCCGGGATGTGCAGCACCGCGGCGATGACGAAGAGGGCGACAATACCGACGGGAAGGTTGATGTAGAAGACCCAGCGCCAGCTGAGGTGCTGGGTGAACAGCCCGCCGAGCAGCGGCCCCAGCACGCTCGTCGCGCCGAAGACGGCACCGAAGAAGCCCTGGTAGCGGCCGCGTTCGCGAGGCGCGACGATGTCGCCGACGATCGCCATGGACAGCACGATGAGTCCGCCGCCACCGAGGCCCTGGAGAGCGCGGAAGGCGATGAGCTGGGTCATGTCCTGGGCGATGCCGCACAGGGCCGAGCCGATGAGGAAGACGACGATCGCGGTCTGGAAGAGTTTCTTGCGCCCGTACTGGTCGCCCAGCTTGCCCCAGAGAGGAGTTGCGGCGGTGGAGGCCAGCAGGTAGGCGGTGACGACCCAGGACAGATGCTCCAGGCCGCCGAGTTCGCTGACGATGGTCGGCAGGGCCGTCGAGACGATGGTCTGGTCGAGTGAGGCGAGCAGCATGCCGAGCAGTAGCGCGCCGATCGCGACGAGCACGGATCTGCGGCTCCGCCCTGCGCCGGTTCCGGGTATCGGGCCCGGGTTCACGGCCGGGCTGCCGACCTCCTGCGCCATGTGCACTCCTCGGGTCCGGCTGGTCCCTCGCGCCCCCCTCGCCCTGCACGTCCTCCCATCCTGGCGGGTCTGTCCCGTTATGGCCTGCCGAACCGGGGCTCCGGGCCGTGGCACTGGACACGGGCTGCATAATCGCTGGCAGCTCAAGGGGAGGGAACCCAACGATGACGGGACGCATCTGTCCTGAATGCGGCACGCCGCCGCCGGAGACCTGCGGCTGTGCCTGGCGCGCGGGGAACTCGGCCGATGCCGGGCGCCCGACGAGCGCGGTGGCGCACTTCGACCCGCTGCGCATCCGTCCGTACGTCGCGTTCCCGCCGCCCGCGGAGCCGGACCCGTCCGGCCCGCCGCCGGAGGTGCTGTCGGTGGCCGGGCCGGTGGCACCCCCGGGTGCGGGGAACACCGCCGCGCCGGTGGCCGACGACACCGACACCCAGGAGCTCGGGTACGCGTACGAGCTCACGAACCCGCAACCGGGGCCGGCCCAGGCGCCGGAGCGGCCCGTGCGGCGGCGCGGCCCGGGTCTGCTCATCGCCGCGGCGGCGGCCGTCGTCGGCGTGCTCGGGACCGCGGCGGTCGCGGGCGGCCTGCTCACCGGGAACGACGACGAGCGGGACAGGGCACTGCCCGACATCGAGACGATGGCACCGTTCCTGAGCGCCGGCCCCGACACGTCCGCGTCCCCGCGCGCCACTGCTTCGAAGAAGCCGGGCACCTCGCCGTCCGCGTCACGATCGCCGTCGGCGTCGCCCCGGGCCGCTTCGTCGCCGTCGACTGTCGTCGCCGACGCCCCGGCCTCGCCCTCCACCACGGTCCGCGCGTCGGGACAGGTGTCGCAGGGCACGCCCTCCGGGGGAACGCTCCGCCCGGGCGACAGCGGCGCCGAGGTCGTCGAGCTCCAGGAGCGCCTCGACCAGCTCCGGCTCTACTACGGACCGCCCCACGGCCACTACGACGGCCGTGTCGAGGACGCGGTGGCCTCGTACCAGCAGTACCGGGGCATCGCGGCCGACCCGGTGGGTGTCTACGGCGCGGAGACCCGCCGCTCCCTGGAGGCCGAGACGGAGTACCCGTACGAGAGCTGGGACGAGGACGGCGACTGGGGCGGGAACGGCGGAGGCCGCGGCGGCCGGGGCGACTGACGGACGGCGGAGTGGCGCCGCGCCACCGCTTTTTGTATCGTAAGAAAACAAAGTGGTTCCCGCTCGTTCTCCCTGACCGGCGGGCGGGAGCCGCTCTGTTCCGTTCTCCCCCCGAGCTGGAGCTCACCGATGTCGGCCACCGCTGCCCCGTCCGCACTGACCGCCCGCGCCCTCCTGCTCGACATGGACGGCACGATCGTCAACTCGGACGCCGTCGTGGAGCGCGTCTGGCGCGACTGGGCGCGGATGCACGGTCTCGACCCGGACGAGGCACTCAAGATCGTCCACGGCCGGCAGGGCTACGCCACGATGGCCGTCCTGCTGCCGGACCGGCCCATGGCGGAGAACCACGCCGAGAACCGCGAGCTGCTCGCCCAGGAGACCGCCGACGTCGAGGGTGTCGTCCCGGTCGCGGGTGCCCCCGCCTTCATGCGGGCCGTCGCGGCCGTGCCGCACGCGCTCGTCACCTCTGCGGACGAGGCCCTCGCCCGGGCCCGGATGGCGGCCGCCGGACTGCCCATGCCGGAGATCCGGGTCACGGCCGAGTGCGTCGGGGCCAGCAAGCCGGACCCGGAGGGCTTCCTCAAGGGCGCCGCGGAGCTGGGCTTCGCCCCGGCGGACTGTGTGGTGTTCGAGGACTCGGAGGCGGGCATAGCGGCCGCCCGTGCCGCCGGGATGCGCGTCGTCGGCGTCGGCCCGCGCGCGGGCGCCTTCGGGCCCGACGTCCATGTGCAGGACCTCACCGGGCTGACCGTGGCCGCCGACGCGACCGGCACGATCACCCTCACGTTCGCCTGAGGCCGGTGTCCGGCCCCGGCCGGGGCCGGGGCCGGGGCCGGGCCGCACCCGGGTGCCCCGTCCGGTGCCCGGAGACGGCACCTCCCGCCCGCAGCCCTTCCGGCACCTGAGGACGGACACACCGGCCGTCCCACGGCCAAGGTCACCGGTCACCGGTCACCGGTCACCGGTCACACCACGGCACCGGTCGCACCGCCCCCCGCCCCGCGCACCGGCGCTCCCCCGCACAGGCGCGGCGACGCGGGGTCACCGGGAGCGCCACGCGGGCCCGGTCCGGACCCCGGCCCGCCCGTCGAGGCCGTCGGCGCGCGTCAGCCAGTGACCGCCTCGAACAGGCTGAACCCGGCCAGCGCCGCCATCAGCGCCGCAGCCACCTTCGTGATCAGTCGCAGCGGTATGTACTTCATCAGCGTCCTGCCGCCCACGATGCCGAGCCCCGCCACCGCCCACAGCGCCAGCACCGCGCCAAGGCCGACCGACAGCGGGTTGTCGTAACGGGCGGCCAGGTTCGCCGTCATGATCTGTGTCAGATCACCGAACTCCGCGACCAGGATCAGCATGAATCCCGCGCCCGAGACCTTCCAGAACGACTGGTCGGCCGGTGCCTTGATCTTCTCCTCGTCGTGCTCGTCCTTCTTCAGCAGCAGCATCGCCGCGCCCGCCAGGAACAGGAGTCCGACGACCGCCTGCACCAGCCGCTGGGGCAGCAGCGTCAGCACGCTGCCTGCCGCGATGGCCAACGAGACATGGACGGCGAAGGCGGCCGCGACCCCGGCGAAGACGTACGACGCCCGGTAGCGCGTGCCGAGCATCAGCCCGGCCAGGGCGGTCTTGTCCGGAAGCTCGGCGAGAAAGACGACGCCGAAGGTGATCGCCGTGATCGTGAAGCTCAGCACGGGTGGGGTTCCTCAATCGGTGGGGCTCCGCCGCACCGAGAGACCTGAGCGTTCCAGGGGTCGCTTCGGCACGGCAGCGCCATGAATGGTCATGGGTCACTACTGGCCGAAGGTCTCGCTGGCGGACCGCGCTGGGCGGCCGCCTCCGGGCGCCGGCCGAGACGAGCTCGGCAGTATGTCGACGTTCCGGCGAAGAGCTACTCCCCTTCTGCTCCGTACAGGGTACGGGACGCCCTCACCGTCGGGTGAGGCCCCGGAGCCGGGCAGACGAGCGGGACCGCCCGTACCGGCACCCGTACCGCTCAGGGACTCCCGTCCCGGTGCAGCAGCCCCCGGGTCACCAGCTCCAGCACCAGCGCCACCGCGACCGCCTGCACCGCCATGAGCCCCACCAGTACGAACAGCTGCACCGCCCCCGCCTCCCACGGTGAGGCCCCGCCCAGCAGCATCCCCACGAACGCGCCGGGCAGCGTCACGAGACCCACGGTCCTGGTCTGGTCGAGCCCCGGCAGCAGGGCATCGGCCGCCGCGTCCCGCGCCACCTCCATTCGGGCATCCCGGTCGGCCATCCCGAGCGCCATCCCCGCCTCCACCTCGCCGTGCCGCGTCGTGAGCTCGTCCAGCGCCCGCCGCCCGCCGAGCACCGTCGCGGTGAGCGCCCCGCCGATGAGGATCCCGGTGACGGGAATGAGCGCGATGCCCTTGACCGGCACGAGCCCGGTGAGCAGCAGCACGACGACGACGGGTGCGACACCCGCACCGATCGGCAGCGCGGTGCGCCACCAGGTGCCGTTGGCCGTGATGCGGCGGCCCGCGGTGCGCACGGCGACGCCGTACATCACCAGCAGGAAGGCCAGCAGCAGCGGCACGGCGCGCACCACCCAGCCGATGACGAGCGACACCGCGGCGAGTTGCACCGCCGCCCGGACCCCTGCGACGGCGATCTCGCGGGAGCGGTGGCGGCCGAGGCGGGCGACGGCAGCGACGGTGGCCGCGGCGGCGAGAAGTACGGCGAGGACGACCCCGAAGGTGGCATTGACCGGCAGGAGCA
Organism: Streptomyces sp. NPDC043861; assembly: GCF_056435905.1. Lineage (NCBI taxonomy): Bacteria > Bacillati > Actinomycetota > Actinomycetes > Kitasatosporales > Streptomycetaceae > Streptomyces > Streptomyces sp. NPDC043861. The sequence continues at coordinate 217,643 of NZ_JBWKDP010000002.1, forward strand.
CGCGCCAACCCTAAGCAACCCGCGGCCGGACAGCGGCACATGCCGGAGTGTCAGACCCCTTGATATGACGTGTCCATGTCTCCACTCTGTTACCTGGCGCCCACCCAATCGCAATCTGGCGCCATCAGGATGGCGCGGGCCCTGCCGCAGGGCCTCGTCAATACCCCCCACCCTCATGGGAGTTCGCATGTCAGGTGTCTACGCGCGTCGCGTTTCACGTGCCACCGTGCTGGCCGCGTCCGCAGCACTCGCCTGCACCACCACGCTGCTCACCGCCCCGGCCGCCAGTGCCGCCCCGCCCACCCCGGTCAGCGCCGCCACCGCCCGTTCGTACCTTGGCCAGCTCACGGTCAGGACGGAAGGTTCCTCCACCGGTTACAGCCGCGACAAGTTCCCGCACTGGATCACCCAGTCGGGTGCCTGCAACACACGCGAGGTCGTCCTCAAGCGCGACGGCTCGGGCGTCGTCCAGGACTCCAGCTGTGCCGCGGTGAGCGGGAGTTGGTACTCCCCGTACGACGGCGCCACCTGGACCGCCGCCTCGGACCTGGACATCGACCACATCGTCCCGCTGGCAGAGGCGTGGCGCTCCGGCGCCAGCTCCTGGTCCACCTCCTCGCGCCAGGCCTTCGCCAACGACCTCACCCGCCCCCAGCTCATAGCCGTCACCGACAATGTGAACCAGGCCAAGGGCGACAAGGACCCGGGTGAGTGGCTGCCGCCGCGCTCCTCGTACAACTGCACCTACGCCCGTATGTGGGTGCATGTGAAGTACTACTGGAACCTGTCGGTGGACTCCGCCGAGAAGTCCGCCCTGCAGTCCGTCCTGAACGGCTGCTGAACGGCTGCTGACCTGTTCCTTCACCAGGGAACCGCGCTACCCTCCCCCGTCGTTCCGTACCGTACGTGGGCGACGGAGGAGGGCACATGGCAGCCGGGCTGCGCCTTGGACCAGTACTGCGGTACGTCGACTGGGAAACCGGCGACCGCGCGACCGTATGGGTCGAGACCGACCGGCCCTGCACGGCCGAGGTGCGCTGCGAGGCCGCCGCGGGCGGCGGATCGGTCCGTACCTTCCAGATCGAGGGCCACCACTACGCCCTGATCCCGGTGACCGGGCTGACTCCCGGCTCATCGACGGCGTACGAGGTCCTGCTCGACGGCCGCCGCGTCTGGCCGCTCGAGGACTCCGGCTTTCCTCCGAGCACGATCCGCACCCCCTCGGTTCCCGCCGAAGGGGTGCGGATCACGTTCGGGTCCTGCCGCTGGGCCGCGCCCCCGGCCGACGAGCACGACCCGATCGGCCCCGACGCACTGGACACCGTCGCCGCGCGGCTGGCGGCCGACCCCACGGCCGAGCGACCGGATGTCCTGCTCCTGCTGGGCGACCAGGTGTACGCGGACGCGACGTCCGGGGCGACCCAGCGCTGGCTGGCCGCCCGACGGGATCTGAACGAGCCGCCGGGCACACAGGTCGCCGACTACCAGGAGTACACCCACCTCTACGACGAGTCCTGGCTGGACCCGGAGGTCCGCTGGCTGCTCTCCACCATTCCCAGCTGCATGGTCTTCGACGACCACGATGTGATCGACGACTGGAACACCAGCGCGTCGTGGCGCGACGAGATGCGGGCCACGGCGTGGTGGCAGGAGCGCATCGTCAGCGGTCTGATGTCGTACTGGGTCTATCAGCACCTGGGCAACCTCTCCCCGGACGAACTGGACACCGACCCCCTCTACGCAGCCGTACGGGACACCCCCGACGGGACCGATGCGCTGCGCCGCTTCGCGGCGGAGGCCGACGCGGACACGACGTCCGTGCGCTGGAGCTACCGCCGCGACTTCGGCAGGACCCGGCTGCTGATGGTGGACACCCGCGCCGGTCGCGTCCTGGAGGAGGACGGCCGGGCGATGCTCGACGAGGACGAGGCCCGCTGGCTGCGCGACCAGGCACTCGAGTCACCCGGTGCGTACGACCACCTCCTCATCGGGACCTCCCTGCCCTGGCTGCTGCCGCCCCTCATCCATGACGCGGAGAGCTGGAACGCGGCGCTCTGCCGGGGCGCACGGGGCCCCCGTTGGGCCCGCTTCGGAGAAAAACTGCGCAGACGGGCGGATCTGGAGCACTGGGCGGCCTTCCCCGACTCGTTCGAGAAGCTGACCCGGCTGATCAGGCAGGTGGCCGACGGCCCGGACGCGCCCGCGACCGTGTGCGTGCTCTCCGGGGACGTCCACCACGCGTATGTCGCCGAGCCCGAGTGGCCGGACGGCGCCCCGGACGCACGGGTGCTCCAGCTGACCTGCTCCCCCGTCCACAACGCCATCCATTCGTCGGTAAGGCTCGGCTTCCGCTTCGGCTGGAGCCGTGCCGGGCGGCGGCTCGGCCATGCACTGGCCCGGTACGGCAGAGCGGGACGGCCGGTCATCGACTGGCACCGGACGGGCGGTCCGTGGTTCGGGAACCAGCTGATGACGCTGGTGCTGCGCGGACGTTCGGCGGAGCTCCGGCTCGACCAGGCCCGGGGCGACCGCCGGACACGGCGGGGCCACGAGCGGCCGGACCACTCCCATACACGTCTCGTGACCGTCGACGAACGGAATCTGACGAACGGCCCCTGACGCTTCACACAGCGGGGGATGATCCTCACGACCGCCCCATCGACTCCCCACACAGCGACGGCATGATGATGCGGACGATCCACTTCCCCACCCGCCGTGTCCCCACATCGCCCCGGGAGTCGCCGTCTTGTCCGTTCTCCGGCATGCCATTGCCCTGGTCGGCGCAGGTCCCCGGGGCACCTCGGTCCTCGAGAGACTCTGCGCATCGGCGCCGGAACTGGCCCCGGACACCCCGCTCACCGTGCATGTGGTCGACCCGGCGCCGGCCGGTCCCGGCCAGGTGTGGCGCACGGACCAGCCCGCCGAACTGCTGATGAACACGGTCGCATCCCAGGTCACCCTCTTCACCGACGAGAGCGTCGACTGCGAGGGCCCGGAGAGGCCGGGACCGAGCCTTCACGAATGGGCCGAGCTGCGGGACGCCGCGGCGGAACCGGCCCGGGCCGGGCCGCACGGCGGAACGCGGCCCGTCGGAGCCGGGACCGGTGATGAGCGGCTCGGACCGGACGACTATCCGACGAGGGCCTGCTACGGCCGCTATCTGGAGTGGGCCTTCCGCCGGATCGTCGAGAACGCCCCGGCGACGGTACGGGTGGAGGTGCACCGGGCACGCGCGGTACGGCTCGACGACGCCGGGGACGGACTCCAGAGCGTCGTCCTGGACGACGGCACCCTGCTCGGCGGCCTGAGTGCGGTGGTGCTGGCACTGGGGCATCTGCCGGTCGCGCCCGGCGACATGTGCGCCCGGCTGGACGAGTACGCGGCCCGGCACGGGCTGCGCCATTTCGCCCCCGCCAACCCGGCGGATCTCGACCTGTCCGGGATCACTCCGGGTGAAACGGTCCTGCTGCGTGGCCTCGGCCTCAACTTCTTCGACCACATGGCGCTGCTGACGACGGGCCGGGGCGGCGTGTTCGTACCCGAGGGGGACCGCCTGGTGTACCGGCCGTCGGGGCAGGAGCCGCGGTTGTACGCGGGCTCGCGGCGCGGGGTTCCGTACCAGGCACGCGGGGACAACGCGAAGGGAGCGTCGGACCGCCACCATCCGCTGCTGCTCACGCCTGAGGTGATCGCGGTCTTCCGCAAACGCGCCGCCGCGGGCGATCCGCCGGATTTCCAGGGCGAGATATGGCCGCTGGTCGCCAAGGAGGCGGAGACGGTCTACTACGAAGCGCTGCTGTCCCCGGGGCCCGGTTTCCGGTCCCGCTTCCTGGACGCCGCACCGGGCAGTCCCGAGGAGGCCGCGGTCCTGGACGCCTACGGCTGCACCGCGGCGGACCGCTGGTGCTGGGAGCGGATCTCGTACCCGCACAGGGACGAGACCTTCACCGGCCCGGCGGCGTTCCGCGGCTGGCTGCTCACCCATCTGCGGCGGGACGCCGGGCACGCGGCGCTCGGCAATGTGGCGGGCCCGGTCAAGGCGGCCCTCGACGTCCTGCGCGACATACGCAACGAAGTCCGGAAGATCGTGGACCACGCCGGGCTGTCCGGAACCTCCCGGCGCAACCATCTGGACCACTGGTACACGCCGTTGAACGCATTCCTGTCCATCGGGCCGCCGCGGCGCCGGATCGAGGAGATGGCAGCGCTGATCGAGGCCGGGGTGCTCGACGTGGTCGGCCCGCGGATGACCGTGAAGGCCGAGGACGGGCGCTTCATCGGCGAGTCCCCCGACGTCCCTCGCTCGGCGGTGCCGGCGACGTCGCTGATCGAGGCGCGGCTGCCGGAGCCCGATCTGCGGCGCACCCGCGACGAGTTGCTCGCACGGCTGCTGCGGACGGGTGAGTGCCGGGTGCACACCGTCGGCGCGTACGAGACCGGCGGACTGGATGTGACAGCGCGCCCGTATCACCTGATCGACCGCCAAGGGCGGGTGCACCCGAGGCGGTTCGCGGTCGGCGTGCCCACCGAGGGCGTGCACTGGGTGACCGCGGCCGGGGCCCGGCCGGGGGTGGATTCGGTGACGCTGTCGGACGCCGACGCGGTGGCGCGGGCGGCACTCAGGGCCCTCGCACCTCCGCGTGACGTTCTCATGAAGAATGACCGCCGGCCGAATGTTGAACTTGCAAGTATCGATTAGGTCTGCCTTACTTGGGTCTCATCGGTTTCACGTCCCCAGACCGAAGGAGTTCCCCCATGGCCACTCGTGCGCTCTCTGCACGGCTGGACCGGGCCCAGCCCTATGCGCTGGGCCTCTTCCGCATCGTCGTCGGCGTGCTCTTCACCTCCCACGGCGCCGACTCGCTCTTCGGCGCGCTCGGCGGTGTGCACGGCGACCCCGTGCCGACCGGCGCCTGGCCGGGCTGGTACGCCGCCGTGATCGAGCTCGTCGGCGGAGGCCTAGTGCTGATCGGCCTCGGCACCCGCTTCGCGGCGCTCATAGCCTCGGGCTCGATGGCGTACGCGTACTTCACGGTGCACCAGCCCGAGGGGCTGTTCCCGCTGCAGAACAGCGGAGAGCTGTCGGCGTTCTTCTGCTGGGCGTTCCTGCTGCTGGTCTTCACCGGCCCGGGCGCGCTGGCGGTCGACAGACTGTTCGCGTCGCGCGGCGCAGCGGCGGACGGCAGCAAGAGCGACGAGCGCGCGCCCACCGTCGCGGCCTGACGCAGCGGGTCACTGCGGCGCAGATCCGCCCGCTGCCGCGGTGACCCCCGGTCCGCCCGATGCCACGGCGGGCCCGGGTCCCGAGAGCGTGGGCCGAGCCGCCCGCGGTTTCCCGGCGCGGCGGCCCGGGGTCCACCTGCACGCCGGCGGCCCCTCGTGAACCGGCGGCCCCTCGTGGGCCACCGGCCTTCCACCACCGGGACCGGGACGGTACGGAACGGCCGGCTGCGTTGCGACCGCGACCGCGACCGCGACCGCGAAAGAGTCCCGGCCACCCGACGGCCCCGGCCTCGACCACCCCTGACGATCAGCCCTCGGAGCACAGGCGTACGCTGTATGGCTGTCATGCCGCCCCTGCCGCTCACCTGCGACGTCGCGGCGCGGTCCTGGGGAATCGGGGTGTCCAGGTGCTCGACAGTGTGGTGCTGCTGACCGGTGGTCCATGGATCTATGCCGTCGTGGCCTTGTCCGTACTGCTGGACGTGTTCCTGCCGGTACTGCCCAGCGGTGTGCTGGTGATCACGGCGGCGACGGCGGCTGCGGCAGGTACGACGGCGGCCGGCACCGCCGGCCAGGTGCCGCCCCAGGAAGTGCCCTCGCTGCTCGTGCTGCTGCTCTGCGCGACCACCGCCTCGGTGCTGGGGGACCTCGTCGCGTACCGCGTCGGCTGGCGCGGTGGAGAGCGGCTGGACCGGGCCATCGCGCGTTCCCGGCGGCTGACATCGGCGCAGGAACGTCTCGGCACGGCCCTCAGCCGGTGCGGCGGCCTGCTCGTGGTCATCGCACGCTTCGCCCCGGCCGGCCGCTCGGTGGTGTCCCTGGGCGCGGGCGCCACGCACCGCAGGGTGAAGGAATTCCTCCCCTGGTCCGCCCTCGCCGCGGTGGCCTGGGCGGGCTACAGCATCGGCCTCGGCTACTTCGGCGGCCAGTGGCTGGGCGCGACCTGGGTGGGCGTCGGAGTGTCGGCCCTCGCCCTCATCGGCGCGGGTTCGCTGGCGACGTACGTCATGCGACGTCCGGCTCCGTCCGCCTGACCCCTCGCACCTCGAGCCCGTCGAGCAGCGCGCGGGTGGCCCCGGCGATCTCGTCGACGGCCCGGTCGAACACTTCCTGGTTGTGCGCGGCGGGTGCCCGGAAGCCGGACACCTTCCTGACGAACTGCAGGGCTGCGGCCCTGACGTCCTCCTCGGTGGCCTCGTGCGGAAGGGCTGGCGGTCGGAGAGTCTTGATACTGCGGCACATGAGTCCAGTGTGGGTCAGGAGTCCGCCGGCCGGGAGGTGCCCATCGGGAGGGAGTCCACGGAACCGGTCGGCCCTGGGTCCTCCCCTGCCGAAGGGCCCACCTCCCCGAAAGGCCGTAGGCCCCTGCCGAACGGCCGTCGGCCGCGCATCCCGACCGCCCCGCGGGGGCGTGTCTCATGCGGCGTCGGCGACCGTGCGACCGCTCGGAACGGAAACGTCCCCGGGGTCGGCGTCCTCGTCGACCGCCGCGGCCCACTCCACCAGAAGCCGCTGGTAGCGGGCCTCGTCCACGGCGGACAACCGGCTGCCGGAACGGGCCCAGAGCGCACGAATCTCCGCATTCACCACAGCGGCGGACCGCACGGAACCAGGCTCGCGAAGGTCGGGGGACATATGCACAAGGTTACGGCTCACCACTGACAAGAAGCACCCGTAGGCCGGTTCGGTGACGGAAACCATAGTTTCGACGGCGCCGGGCCTCGGGCGGAGAGTTCCTCGGGCGCCTCAACGCCCCTTCTCAGGAAGCGAACCGGGTCACCTTGGTCACCTTGCAGTCGACCTTCTCCGCCACCTTCGTCAGGGTTTGCACCTTCTTCTCGGCCTTCTGCCCGGGCGCCAGATGACTCGTGGCGGCGAAGCCGTCCTCGACACGGGTGCCGGCGCTCGTCACGAACTCGACGGCGATCCAGTAGTTGCTCGTCCCGCTGCTCTTGTTCGTGATCGTCAGCTCGACGGACGGCCACCCCGTGATCCGGTCCACCTCGCACCCGGTGATCTCGACATCCTCCACATGTCCCCGGTCCGCCGGTCCGGCGTCCGCCTCCCCGCCGGATCGCGCGCTCCCTCTCCCGCCGCCCGACTCGGCCCGGCCTGCGCCCTGCATCATCGCTGCGACGAGCACGACACCGAGGACCAGCAGCAGCACCAGCCCTCCGAGCGCGCTCAGCACGGCGATCAGCGCCGTGTTCGGCTTCCGCGGGGGGCGGGGCTGCCGGGCACCACCCCGAACCGGCGGCTGCGGGCCTTGCTGTCGCGGATACGGATGGGACACGAATCCCCCATGGCTCGTACAAACGAGACGGGGTCACCATACGGCCGGTGCCCGGGACCCGCTACGTTCGGAGCAATGAATGAGCCCTGGCATCCCACCACTCCCGGAGTCCTGCTTCTGCCCTCCGGGCGGCTCGTTCGCGGCCGCGCCCTGCGCCGCCCCCTCCCGCCGGGACTTCCCCCCACGTACGCGGTCCACCTCTACGGGAAGGAGCCCCGGGCCGTCGCGTGGGAGGCCCACTGGCTCCGCTGGCCGGACTTCCGTCTCCCCCACGATCCCGGCCACGCACGTGTGCTGCTCCACGAGGCCTGGACCCTCGCCGCCACCGAACGCGTCGAAATCGCCTGCGGCGGCGGCCGCGGCCGGACCGGTACGGCTCTGGCCTGTCTCGCCGTGATCGACGGTGTACCACCGGACCGGGCAGTGGACTTCGTGCGCCGGAACTACGACCGCCACGCCGTGGAAACTCCCTGGCAGCGGCGGTACGTCCGCCGCTTCTCCGTCTGACCCGGCGCACGTCCGGACGGAACCGAATCGTTTTCCGGTCACACCTCTATCCCGATGGCTGAAACCGATGCATGCTGTGCGCACCCCGTCCGGCACCGCGTTCCGGGCGGGGGCCACGCCGTCCCTCCCGGCCTCCCCACGGGAGGGTCGACGCCTGCCCCTTGCCACGGCCCCGTAGCGCCGCGGCCCGGCGTTCAGCAGCACCGGAAGAAGCTCGATTCCGGTGCCCGCCCCGCCTCTTGTCGCGCTCCGAGCTGCTTCTCCTGCTCCGACTCCTCGGCCTCGGGCGCATGAGTTCCGCGGACTTCGGCGCGGTGTCCCGACCGTCCGGGTGGAACGGTCCCTCACGGACTCGTCGGTGTCGGCAGGGACCGGCCAGATCCGCCGGGAGTTCGACCGGCGTGAGGCCCGGATGGGGACGGCGGCGAGGCCGTACGGCGTGGCGGGCGACGGCGAGTTCGTCGGTTCGCAGGGCCGGGGCGGCCGAGCAGGACCGCGCCGGGGCCGCGGGGAGTTCGACCGGCCCGCAAGGCGATGCCTGTGCTCACTCCTGCCCGACCCCTGCCGGTCCCGGGACGGCCCCTTCGTGCGAGAGTGGCCCGGTGCTTCAGAACCCTGACAAAACCCTGTTCGTTCGGGGTACCACCCCCGTGCTCCTCATGGCCGACGCGCCCGTCCACGACGTCCTGCCGGCCCTGAACGCGCCCGACGGGGCGGTGCCGCGGTGCGAGGGATGGAGCATCGTCCCCAGGCTCACCCTGTGTGTCGTGGACGGACCGGAGCACGGGCTCGTCATACCCGCCATCGCCGTGCCGGTGCTCGACGGGACCGGCATGGGCACCGAGGCCGGTGACGTGGCCGACTGGTGCGAGGATGCCGAGCAGGCCGGCGGCGCCCTCGTCCTGTCGGTCGACCGGCTCCCCGAGGTCCTCGACTGGTCCCATCTGCTGGGCTCGGGCACCGCCCGAGGCGGCTTCCTGCCCATCCTGGCCTGATCCGGGCCAGGTTCGGATCCCACGTCGGGCGGCTGTCGTCGACGCGAGGACGATGAAGTCCGCACGGCCCGGCCGAGCACCGGCTCGGCAGCACCATGGGCGGATGCCCGCCGCCGGCCCGTCCAAGCGGACCTCGACACCGTGCCGCACCGGCGGAGCGGCAGCGACGGCGCCCACTGGGCCGAGGTGCCCGAGGTCATCCCTGCGCACGGCGCCACGAACGTGCGGCGTGTTGCACGACGCGGAAGGGACAGGGCGCCTTGCGCGGCCCTGCCGGACGGTCCGCCTGGGGTCTTTTCGTGTGGGTCGGGCTGGATCGGTGAGCGGGGTCCGGTGCGTGCGATCGCAAGGCGGAGGAAGGAGCTCGCGCGGAGCGTGGGCGACCGACGACAACGCTGCGAGCGTGCGTGCCGGGGCACGCGAGCCCGGCACGATCCGAACGAGAGGCCCTAGAAGTCCACGTCCTTTGCGTCGCGTTCTGCGAGCCTCTTCAAGGTGATCAACTGCTTGCGCATCATGATGAGATCACCCCAGGCGAGCAGTCTGCGCTGCAGCCGATGGACGAACGCGACCCGTGCCTCGACATCCACCGCCACGAGCAACCGACAGCCCTGCGCGGCCGGTTCGACGGCGTAGGTGACCGCCATGCGCCCATAGCGACGGGCGGGGCCTTCCGGGAGCACTGCAGTGATCTCCCGGTTCTCGGTGAACCGGACGATGTGGAACACCATGAACGGCTGGCCGACCTCGAGGGCATCCACCTTCTCGGGCAGCCGGTCGGGGCTCCTGCGACCGCGGAAGTCGATCCAGTCGTAGCTGTACGGCGCTTCACGCAACTGCGTGAGCCACCGGTAGACGAGTTCGCCCGGGGCGGCCACATGCACGGCTCGGGTCCAGCGTTCGTACCCGGTGCTCATCACGTCGTCACAGGGGTAGCCCGCCCGGTGCTCCGCGGCCGTGGCACCCCACACCGTTCCGTTCCGCTCCATTTCCCCAAGCGTACGTGGTGCGATTCCCCCTGTGGAGACGGCGTCGTGGCGCTCCCGCACGGTCGTCCGTCCGGTTCAGGTACGCCCGGAATCCCTCCGCACCCGAGCCCGGTCGAAGAACCACACACCCAGACCGACCAGTACGGCCGCACCGAGTCCGTAGACCGGCAGCCACATGGTCGTGGTGGCTGCCAGGCACTCGGCAACGGCGTTGTGGCTGTGGATGTCCTGTGCGTACGCCAAGGCGGTACGGTCGCGACCGGCAAGGTCTGCCAGCGAGGCCTCCACACGTACGCTCTCGTACGTCCCCAGCTCGCGACACTCGCTGCGGGTACCCGGCATCGGAAACAACCACGCCCAGCGCTGCAGCATCGGAGCCAGCGCGATCGCGATGCACAGGCCCACAACCACCGAATACGCCGTCAGGTTGAGCACGTAGGCGGAGCGGGGGCCGGGCGTCGACGCCGGCAGGCGATAGAAGCAGATGATCAGAACAAGAAGCGTGAGTCCGATGTACGTGGCGAACCACTGCCAGGAACCCTGCGCGAGTGCGGCCGTCAGAACGGCGGCGAACGCAATGCCGATGACTCCGGGCTGAGGCGTTGTGCTGTGGCCGCCCGTGCCGATGGTTTTCCGCGCTTCCTGGGGGCTGAGGTCGTCCACGGTCTCTCCCGCCTGCTTCCGTGGCCATCAGTCTGCGCGAGGACCCCGCCCTCGCCCGACACCGTGCCGGACCGGTGGTCAGCCCCGCCCGGATGGCGGAGCCCATCGGCGTGAACTGCTCGCTCCGGCGCCGCCGTCGCGGCGGGACCGCAAGCACATCCGCCAGGGGATCCGGACCGGGTCTCATATGCGCAGGCGCCTGGCCTGCACATCGGACCTCAGTGAGTGGAGGCCGGGGGCAGGCAACCGGTCTCGGGGTAGTGGCCGTTGACGTCAGCCCACACACGGTCCTTGCTGACGGCTCCTGTCACGCAGGCGGACGTGCCGATCCAGATGCCGTACATGCTGCCTTCGGCCTTGTTCATCGCGGTACCGACCCACCGCTCGTTCACGGAGAAATAGGCGGGGGCGGCGAGCTGCGCGAGGACCGGCCGCACCTCTGCCGGACTGATCCTGCCGCTTCGGCGCAGCTCTTCGAGCGCCCGTGCGACCTCAGTGGCCATCCGTCCGGCCGTCTTCTCGTCCTGCGGGCTCATCTCGCCGGACTGCCGGACCCTGTTGTTGTCGGCGTAGTTCGGTGGCGCGTCGGACCCCGGCGCATCCGGGGTGGGTGCACCGGTGTCGTCGGAGCCGGCCGAGGACGTGCCGTTGAGGTTGGAGAACACGTCGTCCGTGCGTATCCCGCAGCCTGCCAGTGTGAGGACGGCGGCTGCGGCGGCGACGGCAACCGTGTGGTTCCGTGTGGGCATGGCCCGATGCTTCCCGCCCGGTGCGGCGGGGACATGAGTACCGGTACTCATCTTCGCTCCACCGGTGGTGCGGTGAACGACACGAAGCCCACCGGCCGCCGCCACCCCTTGCGGCATGCTGCGCCGACACCGGGGGCGGGGACGGGCCGCGCGCGAGGCGTGCCTGGACGGCGCTGGGTCTCCGGCCTGCGGTCGACCGACCGATCGACGGCCCGAAGGTCCATGCTCGGCGTCCTTCAGAGCCCTGCTTGCCTGGCGTTGGTGAACCGCCGTCGCGATACTTGCCTTATGGGGGACGGTAATTGGTGGATCGGAGTACTCACTGCGGTCACGGCGCTCGGCGCCAGTTGGGTCACCAGTCGCGGCAACGCCCATTCAGCGCGGGTCGAGGCCGAAGTCAATGCCCATGCCGGACAGGTTGCGGAGGCACGTGACAGGAGGCGCGAGGCGTACAGGACGCTGAGTGCGAGTGCCCATGGGTTGGCAGAACTCTTCTGGCGGATGGAAGAAGTCGACCGGTCATCGGATGCCTCGTTGAAGAGGGCGATTGTTGCCGAGATGCAAGCAGCATCCAGCCAGGCGCTGAGCGATGTGACCAAGGCAAGCACGGATGTTCTCCTTCACGGCCCTGCATCTGTCGCTGAAGAGGCGGGTGCGCTCCGCCACGTCGCCGTGGTGGCGTTCTGGAAGCTCGCGGGGCTCGTGGACGGGTCCGGTGAACAAAGAGAGCCCTACAACCTCGCCTATCGGGAGTTTCGGGAACAGCAGCATCGATTCATCGAGGTGGCCCGCGACGCCTTGGAGGTGAAGTGATCGCGAGGTCGGCGGAGTCTCCATGGCCGAGTCACCATCGCCGATCTTGAGACCGTCGTGGCGCAAGTCACCGCGGGTTCACATCCCACACCCACTGCCAGATGAAACGGCCCCTGACCAGGATCGACGGTCAGGGGCATCGACCTGTCCGGTCGCTGTGATCGCCGATGTTCCCCGTTGCTCCCGGTCCGATCGGGCACGCAAGGGGCACGCCCTTGCTCCACTGGGGCTGGCGCGCCGGTTGGCGGCCATCGCAGGGGGTGCGCGACAGTGAGTGCGTGGGCCTGTACATGTCGTGGACAATCGATCACGTCGGCACCGCGGGGCAGGACGTGAAAGACGTGGAGGCGGCTGGCTATGCCCTGATGGGTTCCGTGGAGCGGGCACGGCGGGCCTTCGACTCCCAGGCGTCATGGCAGAAGGTGTGGGATTGGGCGGCCCTCCTCCAGGACCAAATGCTCGATGCCGGCCGCGCGGCTGTGCGGCGAGGCGAGCAGTGGTCGGCGACCGTCGGCGGCGTGTCGGTGATGCTCATCCCACGGGGAGACCTGTAGACGCGGTCGGTGCAGTCCCAGTGGCCGAGTCAAGGCTTTGCCCGACTGCCGGTGCGGTCAGGCGTCGGTGTCATCGACCGCGGCCGGCCAGTGATGGGTTTTGCGGGCGTCGATCCCGACCCATGGGTGGGTCAGCTGCTCGGCCGTGTGCGTCTCCTCAGGGCAGGCAGCATGCCGTTCGGCCCGAGGAGGTCATTCCCGAGCCACCGGAAATCGTCGTTGCCGGGATCCCTCGGGAGGTCGTCGTCGCCCGGGCCACCGTGGAGGTTGTCGGCCTGTCTGCCTTCCGCCTCGGACGGTCTCTCGACAGGCAATCCGCAGGAAACCGACTTACGGTCGAGCAGGAGACGCTGCACCGAGATGCGGAGCCCACGTTGCTTCCGCCGCCGATCCTCGTCACGAGACCATCAGGAGACGACCTGCCATGGCCACAGCATCTGAGACCCCGGTACTGGACACCCTCGCCGCGATGTCGGTCGACTCGATCGAGCGGTGCGGGCTGGCCCCGGACATGTTCATGCTCACCCGCATCGCGGCCCTCGCCGCCTCGGACGCTCCGCCGATCTCCTACGTCGCCCACATCGACCCCGCCCTCCAGGCCGGCCTGACCGCCGACCAGTTGCAGGACGTCCTGGTCGCCATCGCGCCCATCGTGGGCACAGCCCGCGTCATGACGGCAGCCGGCAACATCGCCAAAGCACTCAGCATCGAGATCGCCGTGGCCGAAGCAGAAGCCGAGGCCCGTGCCCGGGGCGGAGCATAGAGACGTCCCCAGACATCCCCAGACGTCCCCCGAGCCCTGGAGCCACCAGCCACACCGGGCGCCGATGATCGGCGCACGGTCCTGGCCTCGTGCCCCACCCAGCCGGCTCCCCTCAGGAACCCCGTCCGTCGGAGCCGCAGACCCGGCAGACGGTCTCTGTCCGCCCTCAGCGTTCACGTCGACCACAGCTTACGGATCACGCCGAATGCAGCCGCGCCTCAAGTGCTGTCGCATCCGGGCGCGTCAGTCATCGCACACCTCGGCGGTCTTGCGGGGGTCGTCCGCGAGGATCTGCGCAACAAGGCGCTGCGCCTGCTCCTCGGCAGGTTCGTCCTGGGTGACGAGCAGTTCGTGCCAGAACCGGGTCGGGCGCTCGCCCGGGTGGTGCGTGCAGCTGCTGAAGTACACGTCCACGCTCCAGGGCGACTCGCGGCAGGGGTCCACCCTTTCCAGGACGCAATCCCACTTTTCGAACCAACCGCTGTCCGCAAAGGTCTGCGTCAGGATCCGGGCGACGGTGTCCACCGGTTGCTCCCAACTCACGTCTGCTGCCGCGCGCGCCAGTTCGGCGTCGTACTGGGCGGCGTCGAAGTGGAAGTCCCTGGCAGGCAGGGAGTCGATGTGGCTGGTGTTCTCCCAGGACGACCAGATCACCCGGTCGCCCTGGCGGCGGATCGTGACGTAGAGGGCTCCGCAGCACCCGGGAGTGCAGTCGGGCTCGGACAGAACGATGCGCCGCGGGTCCTCCGTCGCTGCCAACGGCCAGGCCTGCGCCGGGCCGGCCCATTCGTCGTGGCAGCCGGCCAGCCCCTCGGGGTGGACCTCCTTCACCACATCCCGGCCGTCGATGAACGCGCGCACCTGCACCCAGTGCGACCAGGCGTCGGGGTCCGGGACGACGTGGCGCAGGCTGAGGGTGCTGATCGCTGCTCGAGAGGCATCCCCCCATCGTCAGGCAGAGCGATGCTCATGCCCGTCGCATTTACGGGCGCGGAGCGCGCGGTGCAATCCCACTCGAGCCATCACCGCGACAGAGCCACCCGGCCGAGAAGCGATGAGATCACCGCGCCCCCGCCACTTCCGGGCAGGCGTCCGCGCGGTAGAGGTGTACGGGGAGCAGGAGTTGGGGCGTTCCCGGCGGCCCCCGAGCGTCTGGTGCGCAGGTCTCATCGAAGTGTGCCATCCGACTGCGGTGGGCGGGGTGGCGATAGATCGCCTACCAGTACGATCCCTCCATCAGCTCTGGGGAGGACGTATGACCGCCGACGTATCCGTGCAGTTCACGTACACGGTGACACTGCGGGAGATATCCGACGGGTTGAAGCTTCAGATGCGGCACAGTCCGGTTGGCCGGTGGGCTTATCGCGTCCTGTGGGCCGTGGGCATCTTCCTCGGCCTGGTGATCGCGATCAACTTTGCGGCCAAGGGCATCGACTCCCCTGCCCTGGGGGTATTGCGGCTCGCTGCGACTGCCTTCGTCATCGTGATCGCGTTCCGCTGGCTGATGGCTCTGGGCCTGCTCGGATACGCCAGGCACCTGGGCGAACATCGCGTCACGGTCGACCGATCAGGGATCGGCACTGTGTCCGCGCGCCATACGAACCACACGGGTTGGGAGTTCTACGGGCGCTGCGTCGAGAGTCGCCGGGTCTTCGTGCTGCTCACCCCGGATGTATGGGGCGCCGGAGTGCTGCTACTGCCCAAGCGTGGCTTGAGCGCGCCACAGGACATGGAACGCATGCGGGAATTGCTCGCCGCCGCGCTGATCGACCAGCAATCAGTCCGGGCCGCTCGGAAGAAGGGCTCTGCCCCGCTGGCAGAGGGCCCAAGTGGCGCGGAAGCGGTGCGTCGCGGGGCGTAGAGGGGTCCAGACAGCACAAGGGCCTGGGTTGGGGGTCATATCCCCTGCCCAGGGCCTTGGTCGTTGGAGCGGGTGACGGAATCGAACCCGCGCTCGCCCGAGGTGATCAGCCGGGCACGTTCCATTCATCGAGGCGGATCTTCACCTGACGGTTGTGATCCGTGTGCCGGATCACCTCACCGGCGACGGCAGCACCCATGGCAGGCCGCTCAATACGGTGAGGCATGGCGGTGATCTCGGCAAGGGCGACTGCATTCGGCACGCCATCAAGCGGAAGGAACACGCCGAACGGCTGTCGGCCGGTGACGCGACCGCCGACATGAGATCCACGGGGGCAGTGCGGCGGCCGTTGCTGGCCAACTCCGGTCCATGACATCCGAGGCCGGCACCAGGGAGCGGTCCGGTCAGCTGAACTCGGGCATTGGCCAATCATGGTCAGACCAGCGGTCGTTGTCGCCTCCGGAGCGCTGTCCGTCGCCCACAACAACGACTCGGGGCAAAGCTCGCCCCTCCGACGCACCACAGAGCTCGCTACCGGCTCAGGCCAAGAGTGCGGCTGCCTGCTGGCGTGCGTGGGCAAGCCAGGCCACGCGTTCTTCATCGGCTGAGTCGGTGACGGTTCGGAACACGACCCGGCGCACATCGGATACTCCCACGTACGGAAGGACACATGCCGTCCAGATTCTCTGCAGGGGGTCGCCGAACTCGCACTCTTCCCGGTCGGCGGGAGTGTCGGAAGTGTTCAGCACGAGAGCCCTGCCTGCCTTCAGGAGCCCAGCGGGTTCACCCTCCGCGGTACCCAGCTTGTAGGCGACGCCAGGCGCAAGTACGCGCTGCACCCAGCCCGTAAGGACAGCGGGCGGCATACCCCACCAGTTCGGGTGGACGAACACCATGGCATCGAGTGTGGCCACCTCTGTTCGGTGCAGCGCCACCTGCGTGTCGTGAGCATGTGCCGCTGCCTCGACCGTCCCCGTCTCATCGGCGGACAGCGACGGTGTGAACCCTTCAGCGCACAGGTCATGCGCCAATACCGTGGCCCCTCGCCCGCGCAGCTCCTCCACAACGGCGTCGAATACCGCGTGATTGAAGCTCCCCGGCCGCGGGTGTGCGAGGTACACCCCTATACGCATTTTTCCCCCAGTTGACACAGCCATCATCGGGCCATCGCAGCTATGAGCCTGTGCACAGTCCCATACACAGCTGATCATCATTATCCGTCAGCCGCTTCTCACGGAAGCCAGTGCCGAGATCACAGAAAAGCCATGGGCCGCTGCGCAGTTGGCTCACTTCTGACTGACCGCGGGACGGCTCGCTGCCGTCCTGGACCGCGTGCACAGCGCCGGGATCCCTCTCACCTGCAGCGGCCCCGTCGCTGAGAGCTGCTCGGCTGACCATGATCGGCTCGTGGACAGCACGGTCGAGATCCGGCAGGATCGACGGATGTTGAGGCGGGAACGGCCGGTGGTGGTCGCCGTATGCGGGTCCCCGGGGGCCGGAAAGACCACCGTTGCCTGCGCAACGGCGCGCCGCCTCGGTGTGCCGTTCCTGACCCGGGATGAGATCAAGGTCGGTCTCGGGCTGTCCTCCGCTTCCGTCGCCGAGGACGGCGGTGTTCAGCTCAACCCGGACTTCCACATAGCCGGCGGCCCTTTGAGCCTCCGCGCCGAGACCGTGATGGTCAACGCAGCCCGGCTGCTCGCGTCCTCAGGGGTGAGCTTCGTCGTGGAGTCCTCCGTGTTGTCGCACAAGCTGCTGGATGCGCTGCTCGCATGTGATGCCCGAGTGCTCGCTGTTCACGTCGTCGCCCGCGAATCGGTCATCGACGAGCGCCTCCGCGCCCGGGCGGCCGTAGGCGGGGCAGTCGACCGACAGCTCTCATCCCAGTTCCGGCGAGGCGAGATGAAGCGGTCGATTTTCGATCCGCCGGGTGGAGTCGATGCCATCGTTGAAGTCGATACCTCAGATGACGGTGATCCGGACATCGAACCCATCGAGGCAGCGGTCGTCGCCCTGATTCGGTGACCGAATGCCGCTCAGAGGTGACCAGTCCGGAAGATCCCGGATGCGGATGGCGGCTGACCGGGCGCCCGGCTGAGCTGCGCCTTACGGGACCACGCGCCGCTGTTCCCGTCTCTCCCGTGGCTCCCCGCTTGATCGGGCACGCAAGAGGCACGGCGCGGGCTGTCATGCGGATCGCCGCATGAGGTAATCGACGGTATGAGCTATTTCATGTACGACGTCATGGGCGGAACGGTTGATGAACCCGACGCGGAGACCATGCGCCAGGTCCTGGATGGCCTGGCGGACGCCGACGACGAGCATCCGGATGTGTCGTTGTCCCATGAGTCCGGCTGGTCCCTCAGCGCGTTCACCAGTGGCCTGCTGGTGTGGGAGAACATCGAGGACGACTCCGTGATCCCCGGCCAGCTGAGCCCGGTCGGCCGCGCTGAAGTCCTGCGGCTGTTCGGGCTCCTCGCGGCCGGCGACATCGCCGCGATCGAGACACTGCCCTGGCAGCGGTAACGGGGCCACGCTCATGATCGAGGTCGGTGGAGCGGCTACGGCGGGAGCTGCCACGGGGCGAGAGAATCATGGCCCCTTGCGCTGGCCGCGAATCGGGCTGGCTCCTGCAGTGGGACGAAGGCAGGAGTGTCGGCCCGGGCGCCTCTGGAGCATCCGCCTTGGGTGGGTGCGTCCCTCACCTGCGCTGATGGTCCGCAGGCGTCCGTGCTCGTCCGCCGTTGTTCGACGGCGTTGTCACGCAGTTGAACACTCACCTGAGGCTGGCGCGGGTTCCCGCAGGGCCCGCCGTCAGGGACGGAGCACGCCCAGCGCGCAGACTATGAGGCAAGCAGTATCGTGACGAGCCCACCAACGCTGCCGGCGGCACCGGCGCGGGCGATCCACCCGATGGTGGACCGGGTGCCGTCACTCCATACCCGCCGCGCCGGGTGCACCGGCCGGACTGGTTGCCCAGCCGTGCGCCGACCGGTCAAGTGATCGCCTGCGTGGTCCCGTCAGGCAGCGCGCAGACGTCGCCGGCGTAGGGGCGTGAAACGATCTGTCCGCCGGCGGCCGTGCAGTCGTCTCTGGAGATGTTCGGAGACGAGGCGGCCCCGGCGCTGACAGCGCCGACGGCGCTCACGCCGGCAAGGGTTGCCGCGGCCAGGGCGAGGCCCAGGATTCTTCGCATGCGCATGATTCCTCCTCCTCTCAGGCGCCTTCGTTCGGCCTTCGGGAAGGACAAGTCTCAAGACGACGGCGCCTCTTACTCAGCATGGGCGCTCCGCATGAGGCCCGCGAGGCGAGGCTGGCCGCCGCGCCCGGGCGGTGACTGCTCGGCCTCGGAGAGGCATGACGTCACCGACCTCGACCGGCCGCATCGGTACGCCGCGTGCGCGTCGGTAGGAGCGGGGCGACGTCGATGTCCTTGGCGTCGAGACTGCCCACCGGGGCCGCGTTGTGTCCGGGCAGGCCGGGGGTTGAGAAGGAGACGGGCCGTACCTGCCTCCGACCGGTGCCGGCGGGCGGCTGCCCCGCGCGGTCCTCTAACGCGGTTCGTGGGCCGCCGCCCGGCAGGCACCGGTCGCGGCGCCGCCCGCCACTCCGGCCCCGGTCAGCCCGGTCACACAACTCTGCAGGTCTCCGACCGCGCCACGGCTGCAGGCCGCTGTGACGGAGTCGGAAGCGGTGGCACCGGCCAGTTCGGCCATCTTTGTGCAGGCGGAGATGTCCGCCCGGACCGCGGGAGCGGCGAGGACCGCACCACCGAGGGTGAGGGTCAGGCCGGTGACGGCACCGGCGATACGGGTCGACGTGCGCATGGGACGCACCTGCCTTCCGGGTTGGTCGCGCGGTCCTGGTCCCGGCGGGCCGGATCCACGCGGTGAGGCCGCCTGGTGACGCTCGGTGAGTGGTGCCCCGGCCGGCGGACTCACAGACTGACCACACGATTCTGCGTCGCATCCATTGAGCCGCACCGGGACATGGCCGCTAGGCCGAAGGAGAGGGCTCCGGACCGGATGAGACGCACTCGGACCTCCACTCGCGGGCCCCTCACTCCAGCGTCGCATCCTCTCCCCCGCCCGTCCTGGGCATCCGGGGGGCGGCCGCGCTGAGTTACTGCGATTGCGCGAAGCGCGGCAGCCGGCCCGTCCGGCCGACCAGGTGGATCGGACGGTCCAGCGTCCCGCCCGGCCTGGCCCCTGCACACCGCCGGGCGCGGCTCGGCCGGGGAGCTCGGCCGGGGAGGCGGCCGGCCTTCGCTTCCCGGCGAGGTGCTGGGCCACCACTGCGGTGGCACTTCACGGCGAGCGCCGATGGGAGGCCAAGGTGTCGCCGGGCAGAGCAAAGCCCGGCAGGGCCGTGAGGGCGGCGCGGCCCATGCCGGTCTCCAGCATGTCGCCACACCGGACCGGGACGCTGTGGGCGCGCGCGATGTCGCGGGTACGGCGGCCCCGAGGCAGGCGTCGACGGCAGCGCCCCTCCCCAGCGTCCCAAGATCCGGACCATTTCCGGACCAGCCCGCCCAAGAAGCCGCACCGACCGCCGTTTTCGCTGGTCAGCGTGGGGCGAAGCCGCTGTACAGCCAGCAGACGAAGAACATTCTTTGTTCCTGCAGCCCCAAGAAACTTGGGTTCTTCCAGTCCAGCAGGTCATCCCGTTCCAACCCGTCTGAGTCAAGGCCGACCCCGCCGGCACCGCCAACCGGCACGCGGCCCACGGCCCTCTCCGGGGACCTACGAGACGGCGCCGTAACAGCACGACCAAGGAGCCGACCGGCACGGTGCACCCGCCGGTCGGCTCCGCCGTGCCCCTCGACGACCCCGGGGATGACTCCGTCGTTCGGCCCATCAAAGGCACCGGCTGCAACGCCGAAAAGGACTAAGTGGAGCCGCCCCACCCTCGCGTTCCGGTACGCCTCCGCGCCCCAGGCCGCCCCGATGACGGCGGTCCAGTACACCGGCCGACAGGCCCGGAGGAGTTCCCGCATGCGCGTCTTCCTGCCCCTGACCGCCGTCACCACCGCCGCGCTCCTGCTCGTCACGGTCACCGGCGCGACTCCCGCCGCAGCAGACCGGAACCAGGACGGCACACCACTGGTCAAGGTGTCCCACGGCGACCCGTACGCGAAGTGCACCATCGGAGCGAGGTTCCCCGACAGCATCGTCTACCCTGCCACCGAGGTCGAGCCGTACCTGTCCGTCGATCCGCGCGACCCCAAGCGCGTGGTCACCGTGTTCCAGCAGGACCGCTGGAACGACGGCGGCGCCCGTGGCCTGGCGGCCAGCTGGACCACGGACGGCCACACCTTTCACCGGAGCACGCTGCCGTTCAGCCTGTGCGCCCCCGGCGGCGCGGACTACGAACGGGCCTCCGACCCCTGGGTGAGCACCGGACCGGACGGCACGGTCTACGCCGGCGGGGAGGGCGTCGACTTCACGAAGAGCACGCGAAGCGCCCTCCTGGCAGTCACGTCCCGCGACGGCGGCCGCACTTGGCAGAACCTCACCACCACGCACGTCGACGAGCAGCCGTTTTTCAACGACAAGCCCTCACTCACCGCCGACCCGATCCGCAAGGGCACCGCCTACCAGGTCTGGAATCGCCTCGACAACGACCCACCCGGCCCCAGCTCCCTCGACGGTCCCGGCTACATCTCCCTCACCCGCGACGGCGGCCGCACCTGGAGCAAGGCCAGGCCGTTCGTCGACACCAGCACCGTGCCCAACACCCAGACCATCGGCCATCTGATCGTCGCCGACCGGTCCACCGGCACCCTGTACGACTTCTTCGACCGGATCACCTACTCCGACGACCTGAGCACCGTCGTCGAAGCCCGCTACGAGGTGGTCACCTCAACCGACGCCGGAGAGACCTGGAGCGCCCCGGTCACGGTGGCCCGGGACACCTCCGTACCGGAGGTCGACCCGAACGACACCACCAGACTGCTGCGCGCCGCGGCCACCCTGCCGAGCCCGGCCGTCGACCCCAGGACAGGCACGCTGTACATGGCCTACGAGGGCTCGGACTTCTCCGGTGGAAAGTTCAACTCCGTCCAGCTTGTGCGGTCCACCGACGGCGGACGCACCTGGGGGACCCCGGAGCTGATCAGCCCCAAGGGCGTTCCGGCCTTCTCACCGTCGATCGCGGTCACCGAGCGGGGCACGGTCGCGCTCACTTACTACGACCTGCGCTTCCTCAAGCCCGGCAACACCACCACCCTGCCCACCGCCTACCAACTGGCCACGCTGCGGCACGGAAACCCGAAGCTCCGGACCGAACGACAGATCTCGCGGGTCTTCGACTGGCTGCAGGCGCCATTCTCCGGGGGTTACTTCCTCGGCGACTACCAAGGCCTGGCGGCAGACGGCAAGGGAGTACGGGCGGTGCTCACCAAGACCCACTCCGGCGCACCACAGAACCGTACGGACGTGTACACCAGCCGTCTCCGCACCCGCTGACCGACGCGGACGCCGTCGCCGGCCCGACCACCGACGGCTTCAGACAGACAGGCCTCAGACCCACTCCGTGACCACGTTGGGCGGGGACGTTTGGCCGCGCCCCGCCCGGCGGGGCGAGCCTGCTGCTCCGGGGTCGCGTGGTTTCCCGGTCTGTTGGGCACGGAAGGGGCACGCGTGGGGCACGCCTGAGGCCTGGCATTCAAAGATCCAACGCGCCGCCGGTCGCCCGCCCGCTAAAGGTTGACCGGGATCTCATAGACGATCTCGCAATAGCGACGGGCACCAAGGTGTCCGCCGTCTCCACGGGCCGCCCCTGGTCGCTGCAGTATGTCCGCCGATGTGCGTGACGAGCGCGGCCTTCTGGATGCCGAGCAGTGATGCCTCCTCGGCAGTCGCCTGCCTTGGCTCCGGCTGCTCCACGGCATGGCTGACGGTGACCCCGATTACGGCCATGCGGTTCACAACGCCCGCCCCCGCGTGGGGCCCTCCCTCAGGGAGGACGACGAGAGTGCCCGCGGTGAGGTCGTACGGCTCCCGACTCGTCGACAGCTGCACTGGCCTGCCGTCCGCCAGGAACTCGTACGTCGTCCGGACACACAGTTCGCCCTCGGCGATTCCGAGCCGCACCGCGATCTCCGACCGGAGAAGGTGCGGCCTACGGCCGCGCAAACCTTGGCAGCTCGCTGCGCTCGCGCGCGACGGACTTAGGGACCTCCCGCCTTCCGCGTGCTTCCGGGCCGCCTCGGACCTAGCGTGCCCGACGGGACGGCACAGTCCCTGCGACTCTCCCGGCTACGCTCGCGCGAGAGCGCCCCGCGGCGCGTGGCTGCGAGGCGCCGTGTGGGGTTCAGTCGATCTTCTCCCCGTCGTGCGTGCCGCCCTTGCAGAGGTTGTCCGCCAGATCGGGCGTTCCGCCGCCCTGCTTGCACTCAGAAGGGGTGACGTCGGATGGGGCACCCTGTGCGGCGGTGGCGGTGGCGGCGCCTGTGAGGCCGAGTCCGGCCAGGGCTGCCGTGGTGACGACGGCGGCGAGGATTCGTCGAAGGCGCATTTGGTTCCCCTTTCATGGATTGCCTCGGTTGGGGCACTAGTCAGCTTGATCTTCACCCATATGGGTGGCACGCCATATTGCTCCATTCGGGTGACAGTGGTGTCGGGTGCGGGGTCGGTGACGCGACCCGTCGGACAGGCCCTAGAACGAATAGACCACCCGGCCGGACGGGTGGTCTCTTCGTTGTTCCGGAGAGGGCAGCGTCCGCAACCGGGCGTCGACGTGTCGGGGCAGCCCGCGGCGTGCTCTGGCGGAGACGCGGACGGACGGCATCGTGGTCCAGACGCCCAAGAGTGCGGCCGGTGTGCCCACCGTGGCCTTCCCGGCCTCGCTGACAGCCGAGCTGGCCGCGCATCTCGACGCCTACGCAGAGCCGGGCCGCACCGGGCTGGTGTTCACCGGGGCGCGCGGCGGGCAGCTTCGCCGGAACAACTTCCGCCGCCTGTGGCTGCGGGCCCTGGCATCGTCTTGAGCTGAACTCGCGTACCGCCCTGGCCACCTCGTGGGTTCGTCACCCATCAACCCGAGCCGTCAGGCGTGCGGCCGGCGGTCGGGCCGAGCGGGACGATCTGCATCGCTCCCCTGCGCCGGCAGCGCATGCGTCAGGCTGCTCAGCGCGGTCGGGCGGGGGCCGACTGGAGCGAGACCGGCTACGTCTTCATCACGCGCACCGGTCAACCGATCGAGCCGCGCAACCTGTACCGCTCGTTCACTCGGGTCGCCGACTCCGCCGGCCTCCGCGTCATCCGGCTGCACGACGCCCGGCACGGCTGCGCGACCCTGCTGACCGCGGCCGGGGTGGCTCCCCGCGTCGTGATGGAGATCCTCGGGCACAGTCAGATCGCGGTGACGATGAACGTGTACACGCACGTCGTTCAGGACACGCAGCGCGAGGCTGTCAGCCACATGGACCGGCTGCTCAAGCGGCGGCCCGGCCATGAGTGAACGCCCGCGTTGATGTCAGATGTGGATGTCAAAGGCCCCCAACCATGATCGGTTGGGGCCTTCGTGCTGGTGGGCGCGGACGGTTTCGAACCGCCGACATCTGCTTTGTAAGCCTGGCACCGCGCTCGAATGCCTCCTCGCAGGTCACCTTGCGCGCGACGACGTTGGATCTAGCGCACGGTGTTTGCACCGCTCGCAGCTTCGAGTGACCGTGGTTGACCGCTCGATCTGGCACGGATCTGGCACGAGAGCGCGCCGAGGCCAGAGGGTCAGTCCTGTCGCGAACCTGGTACGCGAATGCTGGGACCAAGCTCGGTAGAAGCTGCCAACAACTGGGCTGCGGCTTGTAGATCGTGTTCCCAGGCTGGCAGATCGTCCGGTCCGATCCATTCGCTGTACTCCGCTGCGATAGAGAGGAAATGCGTTTCCTCCTGGGTGTGAGCCGCGACCGTTATCGATAGCTGGCCGGCCACTTCCCTAGGGCTCAGCTCGCCTTGCACGAGACCGAACGCGAGGCTTACGAGGAGGCGTCGGCCGGCCGTCTCCTCGTCAGGAAGGGGCACGCCGAGTTCACCCAGCGCCTGGAGGTACAGCTCGCGTATCTCGGTCGCATCGCTCCGGCGCGGTAGGCCGGCCAGCTCACGCAGAGCAGGCGTGTCGTGGCCGTCAACGAGCGCGTGCGCAGCGAGCATCGGGAGATCCTCGCAGTGGAGTACCTCTGCCACGTACTGCCAAGCACTATCCTGCAACCGGTCCATGACGGCCATCGTGGAGGGCGCGAGACGTTCTGGCCAGCAGATTGCTGCTGGTTTCCGATGGCCCCAGTCTCGGGCTTCTCTGCGCACGACCTGGCCGCTCACGATCGCCCAACGCCGTGCCTGTCCGCTGTCGTTGATATCACCTGGTGATGTCAGGTTGGATGGCCTCATGGAACGTGTTGAGGCCGAGCTGCTCACGGACGGTGGGAACAACGCTGTGGTGCGCCTGCCCGGTCGACGGTTCCCCGGTGTACTCATCCAGGGCGACACTCTCTCCGTCCTTCGCAGCGATACAGCTGAGGTGGTGGAAGCCTTCGATCAGGGCGACGTGGCCGGGGCTCGCGAAACCGCCGGCCTTCTTTTGGCCGACCTCGACGCGCTGCTGATGCGCTACTCCGCTGCGCTGGACGCGCACAAGATCCCTCGACCGTACTGACCGTGCCTGGACCCTGAGCTTGGGAATCACCGGCGATCTCGTACCGAACACCCTCTGACCTGCGGTCGGAACCCTTGTGCGGTTACAGGGGGGCCTGCCGCTCTGTCCGTGATTGACCGCGGGGTGCCGCCCTACTGGTGCGCTTCTGGTGCGGCTGTCAGTGCTTCCGGTAGTCGGGATGGTCGGCGTAGGGAAGAGCCAAGTCCAGGAGGTCGGGACATGGCCATTCATCCCCGTCGTACTGGCAGTCGTCGCGGTTGTCCCAAGGCAGCTCGGGGTCGCCGCCGGCGGGGCTGAGCTGATGTCGGGCCAGGACGCGACGCTTGGCTTCGACCTCGCGGAGGACGCGAGCGGGATTGTGGAGGGCGACGTGTCGGGCAATGGTCGGATGGAAGCCGGACACATCCATCTGGCAGAAGTCCACTGTGTCACCGCGGGCCATCCACTCTCCGCAGCCGTCGCCGTCGCACTGGCCGGCCAGCTCGGCTTCCTCGTCCAGGCGCGCGCGTAGAAACTCCACCAAATCGTCGCTCATAGCCCCATCCTCGACGACGTGGCAACTGCCGACAACTGCTTTGTAAGTTCGCTCAGCGCGCCGCACTTGCCGAGCTCACCCCCGCTTCGGCCGCCAAGCGGGACCGCCTGGAGCTGCATGCGTTCGCCCTCGTTGATGTCAGGCGTGGATGGCAGCCCCTGCAAGTCGGGACTCGGTCACCGCTTCTTCCGGAGCTTCCGCATCTTCGCTTCGCCCTCCACCTCGACTGCGTCATCTACCCCTCTCGTGTCCGGCGTCGACACCCGATCGGACGCCGGAATGATGCCCCCGCCGGCCAGGCCAGGGAAGGCGCAAACCAACGCAGACGGGAGCACGGACGGCACACGGCTCCGGAGCCCCGTACGCGGGTTGGATCTGACCTGCGGAGATTCTGATCAAGCGCTTTGTGCCGCTGCTGCTGTGGTGGCCCGAGAGTCCCCGGTGTTCCCCGTCCGTACGGGAACGCCTGCAACCTAAAACGCTATTGCTGTTCGTGCCTGTCCGCTAGCTGAGCCGCAGAGGTGAGACCGCTGCTGCATCTGAGACGGTCCGCGTGTCGCTCCGACTGGTCCTGGATCGGGAATGCCGATGATGCCAGGTCGGATCCACCGGGCATCCGGGGCTTTTGAAGGAGCGTCATGCGACCTGCGCGAACTCTGTGGTCATTCCTGGCGTCCGTGCCCCTAGTGGCGAGTCTGGCTTTCGTCCCCAGCGGTGGCGAAGCCCGCGCAGCTGACTCCGGGGACCAGCGGCAGCCGCTTACGGCACCAGCGGCGGGAGCGGACGTCACCTACCGCCGCTCGTGCACCCCTTCCCCGGGGCGCGCTGCCTGTCTGTCCCTGATCCGCACTGATATCCCGGCGGTAGCCAGTCTGTCCTGGGGCAGGAAGCCGGAAGGCTACAGCCCCGCCGACATCCGGAGCGCCTACGACCTTCCCCGGTATGCGGGCAAAGGGCGCACGGTCGCGATCGTCGTCGCGTTCGACAATCCCAATGCCGAAAGCGACCTGGCCGTCTACCGCAAGAAGTTCCGGCTGCCGCCGTGCACCACCGCCAACGGCTGCTTCCGCAAGATCAATCAGAATGGCGGCAACACACCACCGCCACCGCCGCCGCCCACTGACCTCGGCTGGTCGACCGAGACCGCCCTCGACACCCAGGCC
This sequence comes from Streptomyces sp. NPDC043861, assembly GCF_056435905.1. NCBI lineage: Bacteria > Bacillati > Actinomycetota > Actinomycetes > Kitasatosporales > Streptomycetaceae > Streptomyces > Streptomyces sp. NPDC043861. The sequence continues at coordinate 244,408 of NZ_JBWKDP010000002.1, forward strand.
GTCAGCGCCGCCTGCCCGAAGTGCAAGATCCTGCTCGTCGAAGCCAACAACGACACCCTTGGCGACCTGCTCACGGCCGTGGCCCAGGCACGCACTCAGGGGGCGAAATACATCAACATGAGCTGGGGTGGCGGAGAGCTCCCGCCGCAGGTGCCTCTCAACGTCTTCTTCAACTTCCCCGGCATCGCCTTCGTCGCCGCCTCCGGAGACTCGGGCTTCCCCGACCCCCAGTGGCCCGCCACCTCTCCGTACGTCACCGCTGCAGGGGGGACGCGCCTCGACCGGATCCGTGGACGGGTGCAGGGCGCGCAGCGCAAACGGTACCGCTGGTATGAATCCGCTTGGACCGCTGCCAGCTCCGGCTGCTCCCAATTCCAGCCGAAGCCGCCGTTCCAGACCGACCCCCTCTGCCCGCGCCGCACCGTCGCCGATGTCTCCGCAGTGGCCGACCCAGCGACAGGTCTGGCCATCTACGACACGTTCGGGTTCATCGGAGGCTGGGGGGTGGTGGGTGGCACCAGCCTCTCCTCCCCGCTGATCGCCGCCTTCTACGCACTGGCGGGCGAGCCAGGCCCGAGCGACCGCCCCAACTCCTACCCCTACGCCAACCGCCGGAAGTTCTGGGACATCACCGAAGGCTCCACCGGTTCCTGCGGCGGCACCTACCTGTGCACCGCTGTCCGCGGCTACGACGGCCCCACCGGCGTCGGCACCCCGCGAGGGGTCCACGGCCTGCGCCCCTAACCCTGTTGTCCGGCGTCTGCAGCAGGGAGTCCACCCGGTCGGCGAAGCGGCTTTGGGCGGGAGCTGCCATGGGGCGAGAGATCGGGGCCCGTAAGCTTGCCGCGACTCGGGCAGTCTCTGGACCTGCCCGCAATAGCCCGATGTGGGCCCCGATCTTCGAGGCTCGCCCCATGGTGGCTGCCTAAAGCCCAAGACCGGGAAGTTAGGGCATTGCCGTGCCTGTCCGGGTGGGCTGTGGTGTGAGCGTGATGGTGATCGAGGCGGGTGTCTTGCGTCCGACGCTGCCGGCGGTCTTGTTGTAGGCGTAGGGCGAGAGTGTTCGCTTCACGCAGCGGGGACTGATGCGGGATCGTCGGTGCCTGGTGGTGAGGTTGCGGGGGTAGAGCAGGACGGCCAGGGCCTGGCTGGTGCGGGTGGGGACGCTGGCGGTGATCACGGTGTGGCGTGTGGTGCGCAGGGCGATGGTGAAGGACAGGCGGTCCGGGTCGATTCCGGCGCTGTTGGCGGTGTCGGTGATCGCGGTGCGGGCGAGCTGGAAGACGGTCAGCAGGGCGTAGATCTCCTGCTCGACGCCTTCAACGGTGTGGGAGCGCAGGACGCGGTCCGCTCCGCGGAGAGTGACTTTCAGTCCGTAGTAGGCGGTCTCGATCTCCCATCGCTCGTGGTAGAGATCGGCCAGCTCGACTGCGGGATGGCGGTCGGGGTCAAGCAGGGTGGTGATCAGCCGGACGCATGTGGAACGCCGTTGGCCGTCGCCGGTGGTGACGCTGACCTGGTAGGAGACCACGCGCACGGTCACCTTGGTCAGGTCGGGCGGGGGTGTTCGCCGTCCGCGGCGCTGCCAGGCGGCCAGACGGTCGGCGGATCGGCGATCGAGGACCTGGGAGAGGTGGCTTCCGTCGGGCAAGGGCTGGATCACTGGCAGCAGCCGTCCGGATTGCACTCTCTATAGCAGGTCAGCGCCGGTAGCCGCAGCGTCTCGGATGGCTTCGAAACCGTCATAGCCCCGGTCGGCCAGCAGCAGTATCCCTGGCCCGAGAGCGGGCAGCAGGCGGCTTGCCTGCGGCAGTTCCTTGTCGTGCATGGGCCCGAACACGGCCGCGATCAGGGCCCTGGTGCCAGGACACGCAGCGTGCGGCTGTCAGCCACATGGACCGGCTGCTCAAGCGGCGGCCCGGCCGGGAGTGAGTGCGTTGTGGCAAACCGGATCTTGTTCGAGCGGCAGCAGGTGATCGTCTGGACTGAGGTTCGGGTGCGGCCGCGGGCATGAGAGAACGGGCCCCTTGGTAGTGACGCGGTTACGACACCAGCACGACCAAGGAAGCCCGCTGCCTGATCAGTTGAGCAGTACCACTGTGCCTGCGTCCACTGCGGTCACCCCTGGGTGTGACTGCTACGTGCACCGGTTCGGTTCGCTCGCTCCTGGACGGCGGGCAGGCTGCTATCCGAGTGACATGACGGATGCGGAGTGGGCCGAGGTCCGCTCCGCGATGCCGGTGCCGGCCTGGCTCCTGAAGCGCGGCGGGCGTCCGGAGGCGTACTGTCACCGCGAGATGCTCGACGCTGTGCGCTACCTCGTCGACAACGGCGTGAAGTGGATGGCCATGCCGGCCGACTTCCCGTACTGGCGGGCTGTCTACGACTTCTTCCGGCGCTGGCGGGCCTGCGACTACGTGCGTGAACTGCACGAACGCCTGCGCCGCACCGCGAGGGAACGCTCAGGCCGCAACACCGAGCCCAGCGCGGGAGTCATCGACAGTCAGTCGGTGGACGCCTCCGAGACCGTCGCCGAGGACAGCCGCGGATACGACGGCGGCAAGTCACGCGACGGGCGCAAGCGCCACATCCTGACCGACACCGAGGGCCTGGTCCTGGAGGTGACGGTGACCACGGCCGATGTGCACGACTCCAAGGCCGCCCCCACACTGCTGGAGACGTTCATGGACCAGCCGGGCCGCCTGCTGAAGCTGGTGTGGGTCGACAGCGCCTACCAGGGCCCCGCACTGGCCGAGGCGTTCGCCCGTCACGGGGTGCGCGTCGAGGTCGTACGCCGCTTGGACGGGCAACGCGGCTTCGTCGTCCTGGCCCGCAGATGGGTCGTGGAGCGCACGCTGAGCTGGCTCTCCCGCTCCCGCCGCCTCAACCGCGACCACGAACGACGCCCCGACCACCACGCCCAGATGGTGTGGTGGGCCGCCGTGATCAGGCTGTCCAGGCGCCTGGCCGGGGACGCTCCGCGCTGGCCGGAGAAGCGTCCCGGCCGACTGCCCCGGGCGCGGGCATAAACCGTCCGTCCTCCGCCCGCAGCAGCCAGCCCCGCTTCTCCAGCACGTAGGCACGGTGCCGGATCTTCTCCACCTCGTTCTTGATCTCCGCCTCCCGGCCCACCGCCCGCGTCAGCTCCACCCCGTTCACCGGCCCCGAAGCGGCCACCACCGCAGCGAACACCTCCCGATACAGGCCGCTGAGCACCTCCTCGCCCATGCCCGGCCCCCACACCGGCGGCCGCCCGCCATGCCCCGCGCCGGGGCCGCCCGATCCCACCGGGGCAGCCATCTCACCACCGGACGGCACGGAAACCGGCGCATTCACCGGGCTCTCCCCGGCAAGAACCGACATGAGCTCCTCACGCCCCACCCGGGCCCGCTCGACCCGCTCCCGCGCGGCATCCACCTCGACCTGAGCCTGCTCCAGGACTTCGGTCCAGGACTCCAGATCCTGCCTCGCCCGCGCCTCACGCTGTTCCATCAACCCCAGCACCGACGGCATCGCACCCTCCTCGATCCACAACAAGCCGTCCGCTGCCTGCCCCACCCCGTCGCGATCATGCCCCGCACACGAAGAAGTCCCTGCTCATCGAACAGGGACTCCCTTTGCCACAAAGCACTCAGGCTGTCCTCACCCTGCATCTGGCCAGCTCAGAGTGAAGATGGAAAAGGCTCAGTGTCCATTCCGCCGAGCGCGGGAGTGTCATCGCCGGGGTCGTCCGACCGGGGAAGCCGCCTGGCTGTGACCCGGCTGAGCGGCCTGGTGTCGTACCGGCAGGAAGCTGTAGACGAACTCTGCCATCTGCGCGGCGGGGACGGTGAGACCGTCGCGGCTCCAGGAGCGCAGCAGCATGTACACGCCGCCGGCGAGGAAGTCCGCCACGTACTCTCGGTACTCGTGCGTTGGTGACGCGCTGGTGTCCTCCCGGCCGTACCGATCGAACGCCTGCATAAGGTCGCCGATATGGAGCCTGACGCGCTCGATGAAGTGGTCCTTGTCCTCGATCTGCAATGCGAGCGCGAGTGAGTCGGAATGCGCGGCCCACTCGCTGAAGGTCGTGGCGAGCAGTTCCTGGACGCCGACGCGCCGGTTGGGTGAGGGCAGCGCCGCGGCGCGGATCTCGTCGAAGACGTCGTCGACGTGGCTGAGCAGCAGTTCCTCCTTCGAGTTGAAGTGCAGGTAGAACGCCTGCCGCGATACGTCGGCGCGGGCTGCGATCTGGCTGATGGTGAGCTTTGAGAGCGGCTCTTCGTCGAGCAGCTCGAGGAGCGCCTGCTGCAGCAGGCGCCGAGTACGCCGGACCCTTCGGTCGCGAGGGCGCTTGCTTGACATCACCGTATTTTCGTCCACTAACTACCATCCGACTCAATGTGACGTTGCCCGAATCGAATCCCTTTCCTAGCGTCACGTTATGCGACATGCGTCAAAAAACGTACCTCTGTCGCGTAGCGTGAGGAGTACAAGGTGACACCCGAGGTTCCATCACCCGAGCTGACCGGCGGGCTCTCCGGTCACCTCGGCCGCAAGCGACCACGGTGGCGCCGCCGTCCCGCAGCCCGCGGCTGTCACCGCTTCCGACATTCCGACCTTCGTGCACCTGCCAGCCGACCAGGCAACGCATCTGAGCGCTCAAACGAGCGGTGGTGCACCGTGGGCCACCTCTACTCCCAAGGACACGAGTACGGCTACGACGTCACTCTCACGAGGCAGGGCGGCGCACCGCTGGACATCACCGACGTCACAGCGCGCAAGCACTCCACGCAGTGCGGCGTCAACGCGTCCGCCTCCACCGCGACGGGCACCTACCAGGGCAAACCAGTCGCCGGCCAGGCCTACGTCGAGCAGGCCGGCCACTGGAAGTAGAAACGGAGCCGATTGGCGCTGCGAGCCAACCGACCCCCTCGGCCACTTCGCAGGCGTGGCCACCCATCACCCCATCACACCCCTGGAGTCCCCATGGACGCTCACGCTCCGTCCGCGACCGCACCGAACGACCGCATCGCAGCCAGACTCGCGGCAGCCGTGGTCCTCGCCGCGACCGCGTCCGTGCTCGTCAACGCCGCAATAGCCGCGATCGCCCACGCCGCTGGAGCCTCGCAGCAGTTCCCGCCGCTCACACCGGGCTCCTACGCCGCGGCGACGGTCATCGGCGTCCTGGCCGGAGCACTCGCCTGGCAGGTCGTCCGCTGGCGCGCCGCGAATCCCTCCCGAGTGCTCCGCACGCTCGTGCCCCTAGCGGTCACCGCCTCACTCGTACCGGACGTAATCGTCGGCCTAAACCACTCCGAGCCTGGCACCTCCTGGGGCGCCGTCACCACGCTCATGGTCATGCACGTGGCCGTGGCCGCCGTGTCCGTGCCCATATTCCGACGCTTCCTGCCGCTGCGCTGAGGACGCACACCCTGCGGCGAGCGCCCCGCGGTACCGCTCCCCGCAGGGTCGGCGCTCGGCTCTCAGCGGCTTGCCCGGCGTGTTGCTTCTATGGCCGGAGCCGACGCGAGGCCCTGCGGCGGCACAGCCACGCCCTTCGCCTGGCATGTGAACGGGTCGCAGGGCACAACTCGCGGAAATGCAGGTAACAGTGCAGGCATTCCTGCGGTGCCGCACCGGCCCGACACCGGGGAGCTTCCGCCAACTCACCTTTCGGGAGGTGCCGCCGCGCGCCCCCTGGTCATGCCCCGGACCAGCTGCCGGCACCCTCCGAACGACCGGCCTGTCGTCAGTGCCTTGGCGACGGGCATCCGACAGTACGCCCTCAGTGGACGTTAAGTCCGATCTTCCTCGGTTCGTGATCGCTCGATCGGTACGCTGAGCGAGGCTGCGGTGGTGAGGAGGTCGGGTATGACGCGGAGACTGTCGGTGGACGAGGCCGTGGGATTGCTTGGGGGCGAACTGGGGTCAGGGCAGCGAGCGCTTGACGATCTGGTCACGGAAGACTTCTGGCTTGCCTTCCTCCGATTTGGCCGACGGCTGTTCGACGTCCCGGACATACCCGACGCTGACGGTCTTCTGTTCCAGTACGGGACCCACGCCTTCGACGGCCCTCAAGCGTTCACGCTGGACCTCACCCGGCAGTTCGAGATCTCCGACAGCAACGGCGATCACGACCATTACGTGCAGGTCCACTGCGAGCTCAGATACGGCCTCGCGCCCGCGCTGGAGGCCCTCGGAAGCTCGACGCGTGGTTCTTCCACGACGCCGGAGACGATCTCGAAGAGTGGGCGCAAGGACTGACCGAGCGAGCGGCCTGGGCAACGATCTACAGACTCAGGCCGACCGAGATCCGGGTGTATCAAGAGCAGGTGTAGTCGTTCAGGCCGCCATCGTGGTGCGACGCCCTCCCCAGCGAACACCTTTCTCACTGCGGATGCGCGCTCGTTCGCGTCGTTGGTCGCAGGCCCGCCAGCGCCGGAAGAAGTCGTAGACAGCCCGCCAGTACGGGAAGTCGGCCGGCATGGCCATCCACTTCACGCCGTTGTCGACGAGGTAGCGCACAGCGTCGAGCATCTCGCGGTGACAGTACGCCTCCGGACGCCCGCCGCGCTTCAGGAGCCAGGCCGGCACCGGCATCGCGGAGCGGACCTCGGCCCACTCCGCATCCGTCATGTCACTCGGATAGCAGCCTGCCCGCCGTCCAGGAGCGAGCGAACCGAACCGGTGCACGTAGCAGTCACACCCAGGGGTGACCGCAGTGGACGCAGGCACAGTGGTACTGCTCAACTGATTAGGCAACGGGCTTCCTTGGTCGTGCTGGTGTCGTAACCGCGTCACTACCAAGGGGCCCGTTCTCTCATGCCCGCGGCCGCACCCGAACCTCAGTCCAGACGATCACCTGCTGCCGCTCGAACAAGATCCGGTTTGCCACAACGCACTGAACGCCCGCGTTGATGTCAGACGTGGATGTCAAAGGCCCCCAACCATGATCGGCTGGGGGCCTTTGTGCTGGTGGGCGCGGACGGTTTCGAACCGCCGACATCTGCTTTGTAAGAGCAGCGCTCTACCCCTGAGCTACGCACCCGGAATGAGGCAACAGCGTACATGGCCCATGGGTGGGTGCCGCAAACCAGATGTCCGAGCACCCGGGGGATAGCCCCACCTCGGAGTGGGTGGGCGGCCGGATCGTCGGGGGCGGTCGGGGTTCCTAGTGTTGGGGACATCGACGCTCGGCTCCTGGGGGATTGATCACCGTGAACACCTACCGCACCCGTACCCGCGCACGTACCCGCGCGGCCGTCAGTGTCGCCGGGGCTGTGGTCATTGCGTTCGCCGTCACCGGCTGCGGCTCTGCGAATGTGGAGGGTGCTCCGGTCGAGCGGAAGGCGTTCCCGTTCACCGGGAAGACGCTGACGATCGACGCCGACAACTCCGAGCTCGAGCTCGTGCCCGCCGATGTGAAGGACATCGAGGTGGAGCGGCAGGTGGACGGATGGGTGTTCATGGGGGAGGGCCCCGAGCCGGTGTGGGAGCTGCGCGACGGGACGCTGACCTTGCGGGTGGAGTGCCGGGCCGTGTCGAGTGACTGCGAGTCGCGGCATTCGGTCAAGGTGCCCCGAGGGGTCGGGGTCACCGTGCAGGACGACAACGGGGAAGTGACCGCGAGCGGGTTCGACACGGCGCTGAAGGTGCGGTCGGACAACGGCGCGGTGACCGTACGGGACTCCAGTGGGCCGCTGGATCTGGTCTCCGGGAACGGCAAGGTCACCGGGGAGCGCATTGCTTCCAGGACCGTGACCACGGCGTCCGACAACGGAGAGGTGGCACTGGGCTTCAGTGCCGTGCCGGATCGCGTGGAGATCACCGGCGACAACGGCGCGGTCATGGTCGAGGTGCCGGGGTCGAAGGCGTACAACGTGACCGCGACCGCCGACAACGGCGACACCGCAGTCGATGTCCGGCAGGACCCGGCGAGCCCGCATGTCATCACAGCACGCAGCGACAACGGCGAGGTTGTCGTGCGAGCGAACTAACAGGCCCGTGTGTACGTCCTTACCGGGTGGGAGAATGAACCGGGCAGGGCGGACACAGCACGGGAGAGGGATGTGACGGCGACACACGCGCGGCCCCACTCGGAGGCGAGGGCGAGAGCGGGTGTCGCGCGGGGTCTGCGGGATGTGCTCGCCCTGGTCCTGCTGCCTCTGCCGTTGGTCGCAGCTGCGCTGCCCACGGTCTTCGCCGCGGGCGGCGGAGGAAGGGGCCGCTGGTTCGGGGGGCGCGGCGAGAGCCAGCGCGCCGAGGCCCAGGCCGCGAAGGACGCTGCCGCGGCAGCGTTCTACGAGCTGGACACGGCCCAGCGCGATCTGCGGATCTCGATCGAGACGATCAGCGCCGTGGACAGCTCGCCGGGCGCACGCAGCGCGGTGGACGGGTTCGCGGCACTGGGGCGGCGGATCGACGAGGTCAGCCACGGCTACATCACGGCCGTCGATGCGCACGACCTGGACCGGGACGACCTCGAGGCATCGGTCGCGGCACGGGCCCGTACGGAGCTGACGAAGGCGAAGGACGAGCTCGTACGGGTCAAGGCGGAGCTCGACCGTTTCGCAGAGGGCCTCACCCCGCTGCTCGACAAGGCCGAGACCCAGCTGGCGCGGCTGGCACCGGCGGTCGAGCGGGCACGGCAGGCGCTTCTCGCGGCGAGCAATGCTCTTGATTCGGTGCGCGGGTCCGGCCTGCGGGCGGACGATCTCGCCGCGCGCCTCGCCGCCCTCGCCCCCGAGCTGACCAAGCTCAACGAGGGCGCGGGCCGGCACGGTGTCGCGGACACCCTCCAGCGCGCCGACCGTGTCGTCCGGGATGCGGAAGCGGTGAGGACCGAGGCCGAGCGGCTCCCCGAACGTGCCGCAGAGATCGACAAACGGCTCGTGTCCCTGCGCACCCGTGCCCAGGCCCTGACCACGCGCGCTGCCGGCGTCGAGCCGGTGCTCAGCGAGCTGCGCCGCCGCTTCACCGTCGCCTGCTGGCAGGACCTGCAGCCGGTCCCGGCTCAGGCCGCGGAGAACGTCCGCCGCGCGGAGGAAAAGCTCAAGGAAGCGGGAAACGCACGCGACGAACAGCGGTGGCCGGACGCAACGGCGCTGCTCGGCACCGTCCGTGCCCTGCTGAACAGCACCGACGAAGCCGTCTCGGCCGCCGGTGACCGCCTCCGCCGCCTCAACGCCGTCGCGAAGGATCCGGAGCAGGAGATCGAACGCACCCGGTTCGCGATCCGCGACGCACAGCGCCTGGCCATGGCCGGCCGGAACACCCCGGACCCGCGCCACGCCCGGCCACTGGATGAATCCGTCGCCAGACTCGAGCGCGCCATCGCCGGTCTTGAGGGCCGCCACCCCGACTACTGGCACTTCCTGACGGAGACGGAAACGGTACGGCAGACCGTTGCCGGCGTCGTCGGGCAGATCCGCGAGGAGCGCGGCGCGGGGGTCTGAGCGCACGGGCCGGGGCCCCCGGCTCGGCCCGGCTCGGTCGGTCACTCCGGGCAGGACACCGGCAGGCCCCCCACAGCCAGGCGCCGACCGGGCCGGGCCGAGCGGACCGAGCCGAGCCGGGCCGGGCCGACGGGCAGAGCCGAGCCGAGCCGGGCCGGGACCAGACCGCCGGACACCCCGGACACCCCGGACACCCGACCGCCGGTGCCGTGCCAGGTCACGGCGACCCGGCCGCCGCCGGTACCGCGCCCCCGCGCCAGGTCGCCCCGCACCGCCTCGGCCGGTCGCCCCGCACCGCACGACGCCGCCGGTACCGCGCCCCCGCGCCAGGTCGCCCCGCACCGCCTCGGCCGGTCGCCCCCCACCGCACCGCACCGCAGGGTCACCCACGCGCCGCCTGCCGCGGTCGCGGTGCACGGCCACCTGGGCCGCGACGGTGCCGTGCCCGAGGATTTGTCGGGGCGCCGGTGCGGGCGGATGCTGTAGGGAGGTACGTACGGCCACAAAGGAGGCCGGTATGGCATCCACGCAGGTATCGCAGGGCCAGCAGCACAAGGGCGGCATTCGCGTCGTGCTGGACGAGCATCTGCCCGTCGACCACCACCTCAGCCAGATCTACCGGATCGGCGCGGGAATCATGGGTCTGGTGCTCCTGGCCTTCGGGATCCTCGGACTGACCCACAACATCGGCTTCTTCGACATCGGCAATTCCACGGTCGCCGGCCTCAACACCAACGGCGCGCTGAGTGTGCTGTCCATCTGCGTCGGACTGCTGCTCTTCGTGGGCATGGTCATCGGCGGAAACTTCGCCTCCACCCTGAACATGGTGTTCGGCATCCTCTTCATCCTCAACGGCTTCATCGGCCTCGGCATGCTCGACACCGAGTACAACTTCCTCAACTTCCGGATCCAGAACGTCCTCTTCAGCTTCGTCGTCGGAATCCTGCTGATGTGGTTCGGCATGTACGGGCGGGTCGGCAGCGTCCTTCCCCACGACAATCCGTACTGGAAAGCGCGCCATCCCGACGAGGCGGCAGCCGAAGAGCAGCGTGCGCGCCACGGCTGAGGGCTGTCCCGAAATCTCTGGTGGATCAGCGCGCGGCGTCAGATGCACGGGGTCTCCCCGGGCCCGCCAGGGGTCGAGGGGAAGCATCGTCAGGCGGAGGGGTGTCCTCGTACGGGGCGTATTTCGGGCACTCCGACAACGCGGCCGGGGTGCCTCCCAGCGGTAGGCGATGGAGTGCCGTGGCTGGCGTCGTGCGCCCGCCGGGGATTACGGGACAGCCCTTAGTCTGTTCGCATGCCCCGTTACGAGTACCGCTGCCGCACCTGCGACGACACCTTCGAGCTCAGCAGGCCCATGGCCGATTCCTCCGCGCCCGCCGCATGCCCGGCCGGGCACGACGACACCGTGAAGCTGCTCTCCGCCGTCGCCGTCGGCGGTACGAGCGCGGCCCCGGCCCCCAGCGGAGGCGGGGGTGGGGGCGGCTGCTGCGGGGGCGGCTGCTGCGGTTAGTACATGCGGTAGCAGGTCCGCCCGCCGGCACCGGAGGAGACGGACCACACCTCGCTGATCAAGCCGCTGGTGACCGTGAGGGTGTCCGTCCCGCTCCTGCACACGGTCCGCCCCTGCTCGTTCGTGACGCTCGCAACGCAGGGGCGGACCACCAGACGGTCGGCGTGTTGTCGACGAGGGCGATCCACCACCGCCGTGCCCTCGGGTGTCAGGCGCAGCCCCCGGCGGCTTCGCTGCCAGGTGCTGCTGTCACGGGCCCGAGCTGTGACGGGCCCGGGCGTCAGAGGCACGGGAGGCGGAGGCAGCGGGAGACACGCCCACCGAGCAGAGCGGCTAGAGCGCCGCAGGCGCCTGTGCCGCGCCCGGTGCCGGGACGGTCGCCCGTACCGACGCCGCCGCCTCGGCGGCCGTCCGCAGGAACCGGCGCAGGATCTCCTCGCCGGCCATGACGCCGCGTTCGGCGAGCGCGGTGACATGGGGCGGGGACCAGCCCGCATCGGCCAGTTCACCGTGGCCCGGGCGCCAGGCGTGGTCCGCGGTGAGCAGCAGGTCGGCGTCGAGGAGGGAGTCTCCTGCCGCGAGGACGCGCTCGGCACCGGTGCGGCGGACGGCTTCGTGGACGGCCGCGCTCTTGGTGAGGGGCTTCGGGACCGCGTAGATCTTGCGGCCCTGGAGGGAGACGGTCCAGCCCCGGGGCTCCGCCCAGGCGCCGAGCTCCCTCACCCAGCCCTCCGGCAGGAGTGAGCGGTCGACTACGAGGTAGGCGAACAGGTCCTCGGCGACCCGCTCCTTCAGCACCCATGCCGGATCGGCAGCCGCCAGGAGATGCGCGCGGACCTCGGCGAGCGAGGCGCACTCGTCGGCGAGGCGGGCCGCGACCGACCGCTGCCAGTCGGGGTCGGACTCTCCGTCGACCAGGAGATGGCCGCCGTTCGCGCAGATTGCGAAGCGGGGCGCGGGCCCGGGGAGACGGATGCGCCCGTACTGCTCACGCGTCCGCGTCGTCGTGGGCACGAAGACGGAGGTACGGGCCAGTTCCTCGAGCAGCCCTGCCGCGGTCTGCGTCATGTACGACAGCGGCTTGCTCTCGTACACCTCGACGCAGAGCAGCCGGGGCGCCTCCGGGTCCGGCACGGTCAGCTGCAGGGCCGCGGCGGAGTATATGAGCGTACGGTCGAGGTCGCTGGCGATCAGGGAGTTCACTGTGCGGCCACCGCCCTGCCGTCCGCCCCGGTCGCCCCGCGCGTGTACTGGGGGTGGATCAGTCCGACGCAGGTGTACGGCAGGTCGTCGACCTCCTCGACCGGTACGCCGCGCTGCTCGGCCAGCAGCCGTACATGGTCGAGGTCGGCGCCCGCGCCCCGTTTGGCGAGGATCCGCCACGGGACGCGCCGCAGCAGGACGCGGGTCGTCTCACCCACGCCGGGCTTGACCAGGTTGACGTCGTGGATGCCGTACTCCTCGCTGATCCGCTCGACTGCCGCCCAACCGGCCCAGGTGGGTGCCCGGTCCGCCGACAGCAGCTCCTTGACCTCGGCGTCCACGGCGTCGGCGGCCTCGTCGAAGTGGGCCGCCACGGTGTCGAGGAAGTGTCCGGAGACATCGGCTCCGGCCAGTTCCCGGTAGTACTTCGCGCCGTGGAAGTCGTACGGACCGACCAGGTCCGCGCGGAGCACCGTGCGGGAGATCAGCCCGGAAACGGTGGAGTTGAGGCACGCGGAGGGGATGAGGAAGTCCTCGCGGGTGCCGTAGGTGCGGACGCAGCCGCCGGGATCGGCGAGGACCGCGATCTCGGGGTCGAAGCCGTCGAACTCGCTGAGCGCGGCGGCCAGTTCACGGGTGATGGCGCCCTTGCCGGTCCAGCCGTCGACGAAGACGACATCGGCCGGGTTGTGGTGGGCTGCCAGCCAGCGCAGCGCGTTCGCGTCGATGCCACGTCCGCGGACGATCGACACGGCGTAGTGCGGCAGGTCCAGGCCGTGGCGTTGCCGGGCCCAGCGGCGCATGAGTACGCCGACGGGGGTGCCGGCCCGGGCGAGCGAGACGAGGACGGGGCGGGGGGATCTCTCGGCGAGCACCGTCTCGGTGACGGTGCCGACGGCGCGGGCGATCCTGGCGGCGGAGGTCTCGAGCGCAGCGCGGAACAGGTCCTGGTACTGGGCGCTCGGCTGGTACTCGACCGGCAGCGACTCGGCGTAATGCGCGCCACCGCTCTGTATCGCCTCCTCCCGTTCCTCGGTGGGCGCCTCCAGGTCGACGTCCGAGAGGTCCTGGAGCAGCCAGCCGACCTCGTCGGGCGCGTAGGAGGAGAAGGCGGGGCCGCGAAGGGGCTCGGGCAGCATGGATTCGCTTTCGGGATCTTCGGGGGCTGGGACGTAACTGGGGACGACGGCGAGCACGACGTGCGGTATGTGCTCGGCGAGCTGTGCCAGCAGCCCGTCGGGGGCGTACAGGCCGGGCGTGTCGGCGGCCGAGTCGACGACGGCGACGACGGCGTCGAAGCCGCTGCCCACGACGTTGTAGGCGTACCGCTCACCGGGGCCGTCGGCCGGGTCGTCGTGGGCCGGGAAGACGAGGCGGCTCCGTATCGCGTACCCGGGGTCGTCCACGGCGAGCACCGGCGACCGCGTCGTCGTGGAGTACCGCACCTCGCTCTCGCCCCGCTCCTCGAGGGCCTGGGCGAGCCGCAGCGGGGCGTACATCAGCTCCTCACAGCCGAGTACGAGGACGCGCCGCGGCTGTGGGCTCACAGCCGTCACAGCCGTCCCCTGAGGCACGTCTGTCGCACGAGACGCGCCGTCGTCCGGGGGCACGCCGTCCGGGGCCCCGGCACCGAGCGCCTCGGCGGCACGGGCGGCCATTCCGGGCAGGGCCGCCTCCAGCTCGGCGCGGTCGGCCGGACTGAAGCCGTGCCGGCCGCCGTCGGGCACGCCGACGGGCCAGTCGAGATCCACCCGCAGGGCGGGACGTACGGCGGCGGGCCGGACCGGCACGCCGGCCGCCGGCTCACCCGGCTCCGCCCCTGCGGCGGTGTCCGCAGCGGCGTCGTGCTCCCGCACCAGCGCCTGCCCCTTCTCCAGCACTCCGTCGGGCAGCCGCACCGTCCCCCTGGCCGTGGCGACCAGATCTATCCGGGACCCGATCTCCTGTGCGAAGGACTCCAGACGGCCCGCGTCGTCCGCCGAGCGCATGTCGACCAGCGCCACGACCACGTACCGCTCGCGCGGATAGCGCTCGTGCAGATCACGGATCGTGTTCAGCACGGTGTTGCCCGTGGAGAACTCGTCGTCGACCAGCACCAGCGGACCGGTCCCCGCCAGCAGCTTGGGGTCCTCGGGGAGGAGCAGATGGGAGGTGGCGTGGGAGTGGGACTCCTCGAAGCCGCCGGCCCGGGCCACACCGGCCACCGGGCGGCGGGTCGAGTGCAGATACGGCGCGAGGCCCAGACCGTCGGCCACCGAGTGGCCGAGGCCGGTCGCCGTCTCCGCATACCCGAGGACCACCGACCGGGCGCTCTCCTCGTCGCCGAGCAGTTCACGGACCCGCACACCCAGTGCGAATCCGTGCCCGTACACGGCGGCCGGGCTCTGCGGCACATGCTTGCCCAGCACATGCGACACCAGCAGATGCGCCCGCTTCGGGTTGCGCCGCAGGGCCATGCCCAGCAGGTCCTTCAGCCCGTCGTCACCGACGAGCTCGACTCCCAGCCGCTGGGCGACCCAGCTACCCGACCACACCACTGGCGTTCCGCTCTCCTTCGTCATCCTCGTCATCAGCCGGCGAGCCCGGCGGTCAGCAGCTCCACGAAGCCCACGTCCTCGCGCGCCACGCCGAAGACCTCGGCGCGCCGGAGCGTCCGCTCCGCCCAGGCGCGGTGCGGCTTCACCTCGTTCATCTTGTTCGTGTACGCCGAGCGCATCACTCCTCCGCCTCCCCGCTCCGGGCGAAGGATGTCCTGCGCGTCGCTGAACTCTTCGTGACTGACAACCGACAGGGCGTGCACGGGCAGCACGTGGGAGGGGTGGATACAGGTCTTGCCGAGCAGTCCGTTGGCACGGTCCATCTCGATCTCCCGCAGCAGCCCGTCGAGGTCGTGCTCGATCAGCGCGGTACGCAGTTCCTCGGCCCGCACCTCCATGAAGGGGCTGCGACGGAGCTGGGGCTTGAACATGCGCTCCTGGAGACGGAAGTACTCCCACACCGGACCGGTGATGGTGAATCCCGTACCGTCGGAACGGCCGAGCACATTGACGACATCCGCAATGACATTTGCGACGATCTGGACATCGTACGCCGTCATGTCGGGTGGGCGACGCAGCCCGTACGCGGAGCAGAAGTCGGTGACGCCGAGGCGCAGCGCCAGCACCCGGTCCCGGTGCTTGTCCACGGTGCGGGCGATACCGGCCAGGGTCTCCGCCCTGGTCTCCAGGTACAGCAGCTCGGGCGACTCGAGCACCGGCATCGCGTAGAGCCGGCGGCCGCTCTCGGCCTCGGCGGCACCGAGCGCACCGAGGAAGGCCCCGCCCCGCTCCTCGGTGAATTTCGGTAGTACAAATCCAGACAGCAGCCGGACGGTGTCGCCGAGGCGCCGGGCAAGGTCCGGGATCTGCCGGGGCTCCCGGACGCGGATGAAGAGCAGCGGCACTTCGGAGCCACGCCCGGCAAGGTCGGCGAACTGCCGGACGAGATTCTCCTCGGCGCCCTTCACCTCGGCGTCATCGATGGAATCCTCCAGGCAGAGGACCATGGAGACCACTCCACGGGCGGCTTGCTTCAGCACGTCGTCCGCCAGCCGCGGCCGCGTCGCGGGGCTGTAGAGCGTGGCCCCCAGCGCGACCGAGAGCAGTGATGCAGGAGAGCCGGCATCGAACTCCGACGGCTCCCGATGGAACAGTTCCTTCCGAGCAGTGGCCGGGATATGCCCGAAATGACGCATGTAAGTCCCCCGTACTGCCGTTTCGGCCCTGTCGTGTAGGTGGCCGGTAATAGTACGTAGGTGCAGGTGTCAAGAGTTCCCCGGGCACATGAAATCCAGGTAACTCGACCGCGTACCGTCCCGACTCAGACTGCCCGCATCCGGGCATGCGCATGCCCAGCCCCCTCTTCCCGTGCCCCGCGTTGTCCGGGCGGGGCACGGGAAGGCAGGATGACGTGCATGACGCACGCGATGCTGAAGGGCTCGAACGTTCCGCTCGGGGCGACGGCGGTACGGGCCGTACTGCGCTGGTCTCCCGGCCCCGGGGTCCCTGACGTGGACGCCTCCGCCCTGCTGCTCGGCTCCGACGGCCGTGTGCGCTCCGACGAGGACTTCGTCTTCTACAACCAGCCCCGCCACCCCTCCGGACTGGTGCGGCTGATGCCGAAGAAGCGGGTGGCCGAGGGTCTGACCGACACCGTCCAGGCCGACGTCGGCTCCCTCGACCCGTCGGTCGACCAGGTGGTGCTCGCGGCATCGTCGGACGGCGGCAGCTTCGCGGGCGTACGGGATCTGCGGATTTCGGTGTACGACGCCGCGACGGCCGATGGCGAGCCGCTGGCCGTGTTCGACGTCCGGCCCGAGACAGGTGAGGAGACCGCGATCATCTGCGGTGAGCTCTACCGGCGCGGGGACGGCTGGAAGTTCCGCGCGGTGGGGCAGGGGTATCCCACCGGGCTGATCGGCCTGGCCACCGCGTTCGGGATCTCGGTGGACGAGACCGAACCGACGGCGCAGGCGGAGCCGTCCACGGCGTCCCGAACGCAGCCGGAGCCGGAGACACAGGCGGTCACGTCCCCGGCGTACGGCTACCCGCAGCAGACCTCACCACAGCCCGCCTACGGCTACCCCCAGCCGGCCTCACCCGCGCCCCAGCCCGCGTACGGCTATCCGCAACCGGCCGCTGCGGCGGCGCCGGCTCCCGACGCGAACTTCCGGCTGCCTCCGATGGGGCCCCAGTTCATCCGCCAGTGACCGCGGACGCGGGACCCGCCACGGGGCGCGGGACCGCCGCTCAGGCCTTGGTCTTGTAGCCGCGGCCCCACTGCAGCCCCCATCCGTACAGCCGGTCCAGCTCGGCCTGGAAGCCGTAGACGAATTTCACCTCGCGGCGCACGACCAGCTCGCCCTTGACGTTCTCCACGGTGAACACCGCGCACGAGCGGGCCTGCGGGGCCCGCTCGTCCAGTTCGATCTCCACGCGCGGCCCGTTGCTCGGGTACAGCGTCACCTTCGCGTGCGTACGGTCGAAGGCCGGTGTCCGGTCGTAGATGTAGACGAAGAACAGCAGCCGCTTGATCGACTCACGATGGTCGAGATTCACGAACAGCGTCTCGCCGGAGGGCGCGCCGAACCGGTCGTCGCCGCTGAGCCGGACGTACGGCGGCTCGTTGAGGCTTCCGAAGAAGCTGCCGAGCGGCTGTACGACGCCCTTGCTGCCGTCCGTCATCTCGTAGAGGCACCCAAGGTCGAGGTCCACATTGACCACACCCTGGGTGTGCGCCTGGACCAGCTCGGGCTGGAAGAGCTTGAACGGGTGCCGCAGCAGCCGTCCGCTCTGCTTCGAGCGGCCCTCGATGTCCGAGGTCCGCATCCGCCAGGACAGATTGACCCGCAGGTTGCCGGTGGCGGCACCCTGTTTGCTCAGCGAGACCTGCGGGTGCCGCCTGGTCAGCTGAATGGAATTGGTCGCAGCGCTTCCCGAGTCGAACTGTGCCGCCCTGCCCCGCCACCAACCGTCCCAGAAGGCCATGTCCCACCCCTGACTGCGCCCGGCCGATTCCCCCGGCCGGTGTCCCGATACAACCGCACGGGGCGGCCCGGAGGCCGTGTCCGTGCCTCCTGGCCGCCCCGCTGAGAGCGTTCCTCAAACCCCGGGTCGTCACACTTCCTTGGCCGCGACCTCCGGTTCGTCCTTCCCCTGCGCCTCGAGCGCCCTGTTGCGCCGCACAGAGGAGTAGAAGGACGCGGCGATCAGGAAGACGCCGACGAGACCGGTGATGATCTCACTGATCTGGTGCTCGATCGTGACGAGCAGGATGACGGCGAGCGCGCCGATGGCGTAGTGCGCGCCGTGCTCCAGGTAGACGTAGTCGTCGAGCGTTCCCTGGCGGACCAGGTAGACCGTGAGGGACCGGACGTACATGGCGCCGATACCGAGGCCGAGCGCCATCCAGAAGATGTGGTTGGTGATCGCGAAGGCGCCGATGACACCGTCGAAGGAGAACGACGCGTCGAGCACCTCGAGGTAGAGGAACAGGAAGAAGGCAGCCCTGCCGGCCAGACCGACCGCGGAGACCGGCTTGCCCGCGGCCTTGGCCTTCTCCTCCTCCTCGTGCTCGCGCTCCTCCTCTTCCTCGAGCTTGTCCTCGAAGTAGCCGGAGAGGCCGCCGACGATCAGATACGTGATCAGACCGGCGACGCCGGCGAGCAGCACCGTGGCGGACTTGTCCGCGTAGCCCGAGCTGGTGTGGGCGTGGGTGGCGAAGGTCATCGCCGTGCCGAGCAGCGCGATCAGCGCGATGCAGACCGACAGCATGTCGACCTTGCCCAGCTTGGCGAGCGGCCGCTCCAGCCAGGCGAGCCACTTGATGTCCCGGTCCTCGAAGATGAAGTCGAGGAAGATCATCAGCAGGAACATGCCACCGAAGGCCGCAATGGCCGGGTGGGCGTCGGTGACCAGGGCCTCGTACTGCTCGGGCTTGTCCATGGCCAGCTGGATCGCCTCGATGGGCCCGACCTTGGCGCTGATGGCGACGATGGCGACGGGAAAGACCAGCCGCATGCCGAACACCGCGATGAGAATGCCGACCGTGAGGAAGATCTTCTGCCAGAAGGCATTCATCTTCTTCAGGATTCCGGCGTTGACGACCGCGTTGTCGAACGACAGC
This sequence comes from Streptomyces sp. NPDC043861, assembly GCF_056435905.1. NCBI lineage: Bacteria > Bacillati > Actinomycetota > Actinomycetes > Kitasatosporales > Streptomycetaceae > Streptomyces > Streptomyces sp. NPDC043861. The sequence goes on from NZ_JBWKDP010000002.1 coordinate 263,227, forward strand.
GAGATCTCGAGGATCGACAGGATCAGGACGACCCCGAATGCCTCCCACCCCCACTGCCAGGCGGCGAATGCGAGGCCGAGTGCCGTAATGGCGAACGACCAGCCGAAAGTTCTCAGGACCACTGCTATCCCATCGGTTTGTACGGACCCCGCGAGAACGGTCTCCCCCGCGCCGCGCCCGGCTTTACGAAACGTTGACCCCGAGTCTAGAGCGACGGTTCCCGGGCGAGCCCTCCGCCCCTGCCCGCCCGGGAGCGTGCCTGCACCGGGCCCGGACTCCCTGCCGGGCCCTCACCCCTTCGATGACGACCGGAAACGTGCGCGCGGACCATGAAAGTGCTGATCGCGTGGCTGACACGGCGGTGGCACCCGAGAGAGGCGTTCCTGATGACTGCCGGATCACTCCCTTTACGAAACGTTGACCCCGAAGTCCAGAGCGATACCCCGGAGCCCCGACGCATATCCCTGCCCCACGGCCCGGAACTTCCACTCGCCCCCGTACCGGTACAGCTCTCCGAAGATCATCGCGGTTTCCGTCGAGGCGTCCTCGCTCAGGTCGTAGCGCGCGAGTTCCTGGCCGTCCGCCTGGTTGACGACGCGGATGAAGGCATTGCTGACCTGGCCGAACGTCTGGCCGCGATTGTCCGCGTCATGGATGGAGACGGGAAAAACGATCTTGTCGCAGTGGGCCGGCACCGCGGAGAGATCGACGACCAGCGACTCGTCGTCGCCGTCACCCTCACCCGTCAGGTTGTCGCCGGTGTGGGTGACCGAACCGTCAGGGCTGGTCAGGTTGTTGTAGAAGATGAACCATTCGTCACCGAGCACCCGGCCGGCCTGGCAGAGCAGTCCGCTGGCGTCGAGGTCGAAGGGCGCTCCGGTGGTGGAGCGAGCGTCCCAGCCGAGTCCGATGAGGACCTGGGTGAGGTTCGGTGCGGCCTTGGAGAGGGAGACATTGCCTCCCTTGGCGAGCGTGACGCCCATGACGGTGTGTCCTCCCCTTGGATGTACGGAACTACAGGCGCGTCCGGCGCCGCACGGATGGTGTGCGGCGCCGGACACGGTCGTACAGCAGGCTGGCTCAGACGTTGACGCCGAAGTCCTGCGCGATGCCGCGCAGGCCCGAGGCGTAGCCCTGGCCGATGGCGCGGAACTTCCACTCCGCACCGTTGCGGTACAGCTCACCGAAGACCATGGCGGTCTCGGTCGAGGCGTCCTCACTGAGGTCGTAGCGCGCGAGCTCCTCGCCGTTGGCCTGGTTCACGACGCGGATGAACGCGTTGCGCACCTGGCCGAAGGACTGCTGGCGCGTCTCGGCGTCGTAGATGGAGACCGGAAAAACGATCTTCTGGACGTCCGTCGGGACGCCCGCGAGGTTGACCTTGATCTGTTCGTCGTCGCCCTCGCCCTCACCGGTGAGGTTGTCACCGGTGTGCTCGACGGAACCGTCGCTGCTCTTCAGATTGTTGAAGAAGACGAAGTTCCCGTCGCCGGCGACCTTGCCCTCGGCGTTCGTCAGCAGGGCGCTGGCGTCGAGGTCGAAGTCGGTACCGGTGGTGGTGCGGACATCCCAGCCCAGACCGACGGTGACCGCGGTCAGGTTGGGGGCGGCCTTGGTCAGCGAGACGTTGCCGCCCTTGCTGAGGCTGACTCCCACGAGTCCTCCCATGTGGTTTTCAGGGGCAGCGCCCCCATCGTGCGTTGGCATCGGATCAACGAGTGGATCCTAGTGACGGGTTCCCTGCCGAAACAGACACATCGGCCGGGGAAAATCAGAGCGCGTCGAGCGCCTTGACGTAGTCGTTCAGGTCCCGGGCGTCCGGGAGGGCGTTGACGACGCTCCAGCGCACGATGCCCTCCTTGTCGATGACGAAGGTGCCGCGGACGGCGCAGCCCTTGTCCTCGGCGAAGACGCCGTACGCCCGTGAGACCTCGCCGTGCGGCCAGAAGTCCGACAGCAGCGGGTACTCGAGACCCTCCTGCTCGGCGAAGACCCGCAGGGTGTGGATGGAATCGTTGGACACCGCGAGGAGCTGGGTGTCGTCGTTGACGAACCTGGGCAGTTCGTCGCGGAGCGCGCACAGCTCGCCGGTGCACACACCCGTGAATGCGAACGGGTAGAAGAGCAGCACCACGTTCTTCTCGCCTCGGAACTCGCCGAGGGTCACGGTCCGCCCGTGGTTGTCCTTGAGCTCGAAGTCCGGGGCCTTGGTGCCGGCCTCGATCGCCATGTCCACTCCATCCCTGCGCCGGTTGTGACGGATCCCCCGGGCCGTCGGCCTGCCCGGAGAGGTCCACCCTACGCACAGGGCCCCTGCCGACGACCGTCGGCAGGGGCCCCGGGGGCAGCCGGCGCTCAGCGCTTGGACTTCGCCGCCTTGGGCGTGACCAGCCTGCTGCCGGTCCAGTCCTTTCCGGCGTTGATGCTCTTGGTCTGGGAGAGGCCCGCGGTCTGGGCGGCCTCGTTGATGTCACTGGGCTCGACATAGCCGTCACGGCCGGTCTTCGGCGTCATCAGCCAGACCGTTCCGCCGTCATCGACCAGCCCGATGGCGTCCACCAGGGCGTCCGTGAGGTCGCCGTCCTCGTCACGGAACCAGAGCAGGACGACGTCTGCCACGTCGTCGTAGTCCTCGTCGACGATTTCCTGGCCGGTCACGGCCTCGATAGCCTCACGGAGCTCCAGCTCGACGTCATCGTCGTAGCCGATCTCCTGGACCACCTGTCCGGGTTCGAACCCCAGCTTCGCTGCCGGGTTGGTCCGTTCCTCCGCGTGGTCCGCGGTCGCGCTCACGGCTTGCCTCCTGATCTTGTTTCGGAAAATGCTTCGGCCGCGCGCGTACGCGAGGCGTTGGCCGTAGTCCACACGGGCGGGACCGATCGCGCAAGTACCCGGCCGCCGAGACCGCCGAAACGGTGACGTTTACGGCCGTCCCGCCGTAACCAGGCAGCAAGGCGTCCGGGGGAACCGGAGCGTCCCGCCCCCTTCGCCACCTTTGTACGCTTCAGTGGCGCCGGTCCGCCAATCGGGGGCGGTTGGTTACCCATCGGTAGAGATGACGTAATTGCTCCCGGGGTACACGATGGGGATCGGCGTTACCACCCAGCAACCGAGCAGTGAAGGAACAGCGTGGCTTCCGGATCCGATCGCAACCCGATCATCATTGGCGGCCTGCCGAGCCAGGTCCCGGATTTCGATCCGGAGGAGACCCGGGAGTGGCTCGACTCCCTCGACGCCGCCGTCGACGAGCGCGGCCGCGAGCGCGCCCGCTATCTGATGCTGCGCCTGATCGAGCGTGCCCGCGAGAAGCGCGTGGCCGTGCCCGAGATGCGCAGCACGGACTACGTGAACACGATCGCGACCAAGGACGAGCCGTTCTTCCCCGGCAACGAGGAGATCGAGCGCAAGATCCTCAACGCGACCCGGTGGAACGCCGCGGTCATGGTGTCCCGCGCCCAGCGCCCGGGCATCGGCGTCGGCGGCCACATCGCCACCTTCGCCTCCTCGGCCTCTCTTTACGACGTGGGCTTCAACCACTTCTTCCGGGGCAAGGACGAGGGCGACGGCGGCGACCAGATCTTCTTCCAGGGCCACGCATCCCCCGGTATCTACGCCCGCGCATTCCTGCTCGACCGGCTGAACGAGGCGCAGCTGGACGCCTTCCGCCAGGAGAAGTCGAAGTACCCGAACGGACTGTCGTCGTACCCCCACCCCCGGCTGATGCCGGACTTCTGGGAGTTCCCGACCGTGTCGATGGGCCTCGGCCCGCTCGGCGCCATCTACCAGGCGCGGATGAACCGCTACATGGAGGCGCGCGGGATCGCCGACACCTCCAAGTCGCACGTGTGGGCGTTCCTCGGCGACGGCGAGATGGACGAGCCCGAGTCGCTGGGCCAGCTCTCCATCGCCGCCCGTGAGGGTCTGGACAATCTGACCTTCGTGGTCAACTGCAACCTGCAGCGGCTCGACGGCCCGGTGCGCGGCAACGGAAAGATCATCCAGGAGCTGGAGTCGCAGTTCCGCGGCGCCGGCTGGAATGTGATCAAGCTGGTCTGGGATCGCTCCTGGGACCCGCTGCTCGCCCAGGACCGCGACGGTGTGCTGGTCAACAAGCTGAACACCACGCCCGACGGGCAGTTCCAGACGTACGCCACGGAGACCGGCGCGTACATCCGCGAGCACTTCTTCGGCGACGACCATCGGCTGCGGGCCATGGTCGACGGCATGACCGACCACCAGATCCTGATGCTCGGGCGCGGCGGCCACGACCACAAGAAGATCTTCGCGGCGTACGAGGCGGCGCGCGCCCACAAGGGCCAGCCGACCGTGATCCTCGCCCAGACCGTGAAGGGCTGGACGCTCGGCCCGAACTTCGAGGGCCGCAACGCGACCCACCAGATGAAGAAGCTGACGGTCGACGACTTGAAGGGCTTCCGCGACCGGCTGCACCTGCCGATCACGGACGCCCAGCTGGAGAGCGGCCCACCGCCGTACTACCACCCGGGCCCCGACTCGGAGGAAATCCAGTACATGCACGACCGCCGCAAGGCCCTGGGCGGGTACGTGCCGACCCGGGTCGTGCGGTCGAAGCCGCTGGTCCTGCCGGACGAGAAGACGTACGCGGCCGTGAAGAAGGGCTCCGGCCAGCAGTCGATCGCCACCACCATGGCGTTCGTCCGGCTGCTGAAGGACCTGATGCGCGACAAGGAGATCGGCAAGCGGTTCGTGCTGATCGCTCCGGACGAGTACCGCACCTTCGGTATGGACTCGTTCTTCCCGAGCGCCAAGATCTACAACCCGCTCGGCCAGCAGTACGAGGCCGTGGACCGCGAACTGCTGCTCGCCTACAAGGAGTCGCCGACCGGCCAGATGCTGCACGACGGCATCTCGGAGGCGGGCTGCACCGCCTCACTGATCGCCGCGGGCTCGGCCTACGCGACGCACGGCGAGCCGCTGATCCCGGTGTACGTCTTCTACTCGATGTTCGGCTTCCAGCGGACCGGAGACCAGTTCTGGCAGATGGCCGACCAGCTGGCACGCGGATTCGTGCTGGGAGCCACGGCGGGACGCACGACCCTGACCGGTGAAGGTCTGCAGCACGCGGACGGCCACTCGCAGCTGCTGGCCTCCACCAACCCGGGATGTGTCGCGTACGACCCGGCCTTCGGCTTCGAGATCGCGCACATCGTCGAGGACGGTCTGCGGCGGATGTACGGCTCCGACGCCGAACACCCGCACGGCGAGGACGTCTTCTACTACCTGACCGTCTACAACGAGCCGATCCAGCACCCGGCGGAGCCGGCCGACGTCGATGTGGACGGCATCCTCAAGGGCATCCACCGCTTCAAGGCGGGCGAGGCGGGCCAGATCCCGGCGCAGATCATGGCGTCCGGTGTCGCGGTGCCGTGGGCCCTGGAGGCGCAGAAGCTCCTCGCCGACGAATGGAACGTACGGGCCGACGTCTGGTCCGCGACGTCCTGGAACGAGCTGCGGCGCGAGGCCGTCACGGTGGAGGAGCACAATCTCCTCCACCCGGAGGAGGAGCAGCGCGTCCCGTACGTGACGCAGAAGCTCTCCGGTGCCGAGGGCCCGTTCGTGGCGGTCTCCGACTGGATGCGGTCGGTACCGGACCAGATCTCCCGCTGGGTGCCGGGCCGCTACACCTCGCTGGGCGCCGACGGTTTCGGCTTCGCGGACACGCGCGGCGCGGCCCGCCGGTACTTCCACATCGACGCGCAGTCGATCGTGCTGGCCGTGCTCACCGAGCTGGCGGGGGACGGCAAGGTCGACCGCTCCGTGCTGAAGCAGGCCGTGGACCGCTACCAGCTGCTCGACGTGGCGGCGGCGGACCCGGGTGCGGCGGGCGGCGACGCATAGCGGAGGCACAGCGCAGGGCGGGTGCGGGGGAAACGACTCCCCCGCACCCGCCTACGATGCGCGGCATGAAGGAAAGAACGCCGCAGATGCGCTGGGAGGCACGCAGCCAGGGGCCGCTGCTGGGGCTCGCGCTGGTCTTCGGGCTGGCGTACGCCGTGCCGATCGTGGCACCGGACGCCCGGCCGTGGGTGCATCACCTCTGCCAGACCGTGGAGTGGGTGGTGTGGGGCGCGTTCGCCTTCGACTACCTCGTAAGGCTGGTGCTGGCCCCGCACAGGTGGCTGTTCGTCCGCAAGCATCCGCTCGATCTGCTGGCCGTACTCCTCCCGCTGGTGCAGCCGCTGAGGCTGCTCCGCGTGGTCGCCACGCTGCTGCTGGCGGGACGGCGGGCCCGGATGGCCCCGCAGATCACGCTGACCACGTATGTGGCCGGTGCCGTGGTCGGACTGATGATGTTCGGCTCGCTGGCAGTGCTGGCCGTCGAACGCAATGCGCCCGACGGCAACATCAAGACGCTGGGCGACGCCGTGTGGTGGTCGTTCACGACGATGACGACCGTCGGATACGGCGACCACGCACCGACGACGGGCCTGGGCAGGGTCCTCGCCGTCGGGCTCATGCTGTCGGGCATCGCCCTGCTGGGTGTGGTGACGGCGAACATCGCGGCGTGGTTCATCGCCCGCTTCGAGCGGGACGACGAGGAGGAGCGCCGCCAGACGGCGCTCCTCGAGGCCCTGACCGTGGAGGTCAGGGAGCTGCGGGCGGAGGTGGCACGGCTGTCGGACCCGACAGCCGTGCCGGCTCAGCAGGGGACCGCCCGGACGGTTCCCGGGGTGCTCCCCGGCGCCCCTGGCCCGGATCCCCTGCGGGAGACGCTAGATCCCCGCTAGTGCCGTGAGACCTCCGACGGGGGCGGCGCCGGCGAGCGCGACGATGGCCAGGACGGTGTCGATCGCCCCGAGGGCGACGGCGACCACCGCCGGCACATTGCCGCCGTTCCAGCGACGGCCCATGGCGAGCCATCCGCAGACGACCGCCGCCGGGCCGAGGACGATCCCCAGCACGAAGAATCCGGCGACCGCGCAGACCAGCCCGATGATTCCGAGCGTCGCGCCGTCCGGCCCGCTCCGCGACCACATACGGCCTCGTGAACGGGGGTTCCTGCGCGTACGTGAGGTGTACCCGAAACCGTTCATGGACCTCGGGTACCCCCGTTCAGCTCTCCCAGACCTTGAAGGCCCTGACCCGGTAGGGGATTTGCGGCACCCAGGTCCCCCCGCCCGGATATGTGTCGAACTCCCCGGTCTCGGCGCACTCCGCCGACTGGTAGGTGGTGACGGGCCGTCCGGTGCGGTTGGCGAGGGCCTGGGCGGTGGTGCCCGCGGGGAGCGGGATGCAGGACTCGATGTCGATTCCGGACAGCTCATGGACGTGCCGGGTCCCGGTGAAGTCCGGTTTCTCCCAGAGGCAGAGCTCGCCCGGTGCGCACGCACCGAGCCGGGACCCCGGTGCGGCCGAGGTGAGGGAGGGTGCGGCTGCGGGGACGGGGCCCACGGAGTGTCCGGCGGGCGGGGAGGCCGGGCCGGACCCGGCGGCGTACGCCGGAGCAGCGGTCAGGACAAGGACGGCAGCGAGAAGGACGGTGCGCATACGGATCAACCCCCGTGTCGTACGGATCATCTGTCCGCACCCTGACCGGTGGCGACAGGGACGCGTAAGAGCCCCCGGACCGGTTCATCCTGATGGGCGACAGCCCCGCCGGAACCGTCCGGCGGGGCTGTCGTGCGTCACACGGTTGACGTCAGATGTGGGCCGCGCCCGTGCCCTCCCCCGCGTTCTCGCCGCGCCTGGCGAACAGGGCGACCCCGGCGGCCAGGACCGCGACGACGCCCGCGACGGTGAAGGCCAGGCCCATGCCGGACATGAAGGTGTCGTGCGCGACGTCGGCGATCCGCGCCGCGACGGGCCCCGGGGTCCCGGGGGCCACGGGGGCGATACCGACCTCGACCGCCTCCTTCGCCCGATCGAGGTACTGGGGCGGCAGCGGCGGGAGTTCCGCGTCCGTCCAGTTCCCGGGGAGGTCGGAGCCGACCCTGGCGGACATGACGGCGCCCAGCACCGCCGTACCGAGGCTGCCGCCGACCTGCATCGCCGCCTGCTGCAGACCACCGGCGACACCGGACAGCTCGAGCGGGGCGTTGCCGACGATGACCTCGGTCGCACCCACCATCACCGGCGCGAGGCCGAGGCCGAGGAGGGCGAACCAGAGGGACATCTGCAGCGTGCCGGTGTCCGTCGTGAGAGTGGTCATCCCGAACATCGCGACCGCCGTGCACACCATGCCGCCGACCAGCGGAATACGCGGGCCGAACTTGGTGATGAGCGCCCCGGCGAGCGGCGAGGAGACGATCATCATGGCGGTGAGCGGCAGAAGATGCAGACCGCTGTCGACGGCGCTCATGCCGCGGACGTTCGCCAGATAGAAGGTGACGAAGAACAGACCGCCCATGAAGGCGAAGGCCATCAGGACCATCAGGACCGTGCCCGCCGAGACCGGCACGGAGCGGAACAGCCGCAGCGGAATGAGCGGCTCCTTGACCTTGCTCTCCCAGACGGCGAACAGCACGAAGAGGACGGCGGCCCCGGCCAGCCAGCCCACGGTGGTCATCGAACCCCAGCCCCACTCACCGGCCTTGATCAGGGGCCAGATGAGGGCGAACATCGCGCCGGAGAGCAGCACGATGCCCGGTATGTCGAACGACTTCGGCGCGTTCTCGGCGCGGTGGTCCCTGAGGATGACCAGTCCGAGGACGAGCGCGACGACGCCGACGGGCACATTGATGAAGAAGACCGACTGCCAACTGACGTGCTCGACGAGCACGCCGCCGAGGATCGGGCCGCCGGCGGTGGAGGCACCGATGACCATGCCCCAGATACCGATGGCCATGTTCAGCTTCTCGGCAGGGAACGTGGCGCGCAGCAGACCGAGTGCGGCCGGCATCAGCAGCGCACCGAAGAGCCCCTGGAGCACCCGGAAGGCGATCACCAGTGCGATGGAGTCGGAGAGGCCGATGGCCCCGGAGGCCAGGGCGAAGCCCGAGACGCCGACGAGGAACGTCTGCCGGTGGCCGAACCGGTCACCGAGCTTGCCGGCGGTGATCAGCGCGACGGCGAGCGCCAGCAGATAGCCGTTGGTGATCCATTGGACGTCGGCGAGCGAGGCGCCGAGGTCCTTCTGAATGGCCGGGTTGGCGATGGCGACGATCGTGCCGTCCAGCGCGACCATCATCACGCCGACGGCCACGGCGAAGAGCGTCAGCCAGGGGTGGCCGCGGAGCCCCTTGGCCGGCGCCGGTGCGGGACGGTGGTCCTCGGGCGCCTTGTCGACGGTGATCTGACTAGTCATGCACCGAAGGCTAGTGTCAGTCTCTGACACTTGACAAAAGATTTCATGAGTCGGTGACTGTCATGTCGCTCACAGGTACGCTGAGCTGGGCAAAGCAGAAGAGGGACGGCGGAGAGCAGGCCAACAGGTGACGGGAACCGGACTCCGTGAGCTGAAGAAGCAGCGCACCCGCGACGCCCTGCTGCGCGTCGCGCTGGAACTCTTCACGACCCAGGGGTACGAGCAGACGACGGTCGACGAGATCGTGGAAGCCGTCGAGGTGTCCCAGCGGACCTTCTTCCGCTACTTCGCCAACAAGGAGGAAGCGGCCTTCGCCGTCCAGGAGATGGTCGAGTCCCACTTCGTGGCGGCCCTGCGTGAACGGCCTGCCGGGGAGGGCCCGTTCGAAGCGATGCGCAGGGCGGTACGCGAGGCATGGGACACCATCGGCGAGGCCATCGAGGCGGTCGTCCCCGTCGAACTCCACATGCGGACCTACCGGATGATCGAGTCGACCCCGGCGCTGCTCGCGGTGCATCTGCGCCGCTCCGCCGAGCTGGACGAACAGGTGGCCAGGCTGATCGCCGACCGCGAAGGCCTGGACGTGGACATCGACCCGCGTCCTCGCGTGGCCGTCGCCGCCTTCACCGGCGTGATGCGGGTGACGGGCCGGCTCTGGGGGCAGGGCGAGGACCCGAGCGTGGACGCGATCCGGGACCTGACCGAGAGATATCTGGACCACCTCGCGCCGGCGCTGGCCACGGACTGGCGTGCGCCGACGGCGAGCCCCGGCACCGAGCGGTCGTAGGAACCGGCCGCAGGAACCGGCCGCAGAGCCGTGCCCGGGAGCGGCGGCACAAGCAGGGTGGGCACCCGGAACCGGATCCGTGCCCGGCAGGGCAGGCACCCGGGACCGGATCCGCGCCCGGCAGGACAGGCACCCGGGACCGGGCACCCGTCCGGGTGCGCCGGGAGCGCCGGAGCGTACGGATGGCGCATACGGAGAGTGGCCGCGCTCCGCCATCCGGCCCGCGAACGCGTGATCTCTCTCACGGTCTTCGTGAGCGCCGTCGAGCTCCCCCTAGGCTGTCCCCTCAGTGACTGCTTCCGACTCCTCCCCCGCACTCGATGTCTGGCGCGCCCTGCTCGCTCTCGCCGTGGTGTTCGTGCTGCTCGCGACCACCGGCTGGACCGCAGTACGACATCAGCGCGGTCCCGGCGAGCCCAGAGACGTCGCGCTGGCCGCCTGGGAAAAGGCCCGGATCGGCACGCGCGCACTACCCGACCCCGCGTCGCCGCCCGCACTGCTGGCCGGATTCTTCGCCGCCATCGGCACCAAGAAATCGGCCGAACTGGCCGAGCGTCACCCCCTCGTCGTCGGCAACCTCAACGGTGCGCCGATCACACTGCGCTACCACGCCAACCGGATCGCCCTCGCGCAGGCGCGACAGGTCGAGGCGTGGCGGATGAACGACCCCCAGCTCTCCGTCGACGGCAGGAGCGAGGCCGTCAGCCGCATGCACCGCTTCGAGTCGATGCTGCGCCCCGGCCGGCAGATCCTTGCCTTCGACCCTTCGGGCAGGGGCCGCGCCGCCGAGGTCCTCGGCGATCTCGACCGCGCCGAGCGGGTCTCGGTGATCGTCCCCGGTGTGGACACGAACCTCCTGACGTTCGAGAGGAGCAGCCGCAGGTACAGCGCCCCCGTGGGGATGGCACATTCGCTGTACGACGCCGAGCGCACGGCCTCCCCCACCACCCGTACCGCCGTCATCGCCTGGGCCGACTACACCTCACCGACGGGTGTGGGCCTGGACGCCTCGACCGGCAGACTCGCCGCGAGCGGTGCAGATCGGCTGGTGGCCCTGACCGGGTCACTGCCCGGCTCCGCCCCGGTGTCGCTCTTCTGCCACAGCTACGGCTCGGTGGTGTGCGGTGTCGCCGCCCGCGAGCTGCCCGGCCGGGTCGACGATCTGGCGGTCGCGGGCAGCCCGGGGATGCGGGCGGAAAGTGCGGCCCACCTGGACACGGACGCCCGGGTCTGGGCGATGCGGGACAGCGACGACTGGATCCAGGACGTGCCGAACCTGGAGGTCGGCGGGCTCGGACACGGTGCGGATCCGGTGGCTCCGGACTTCGGTGCACGAGTGCTGTCCGCGGCCGGTGCGGTCGGTCACGCAGGCTATTTCGAGCCAGGCACGGAGAGCCTGTCGAACTTCGCCGAGATAGGCGTCGGTTCGTACGACATGGTGAGCTGCGCGGACGGCGAAGGCACCTGCCGCAACGGAATTTACGGCGGTCAGGACGTCTGACGCGCGGAGGTGCACGCGTGGGGGCGTGCGGCAGTGTTTCCTCCGAGGGGCGACGCGCGGGCGCACGCCGCCTACGATGAGGCGCATGGGTGATGTGCTGGCCGGAATTCATGCCGCCTGGGAGTTCGAACCGGACTCTGTACTCATCCGCTTCACACGGGGGGCCCGTGGCACGCCGAAGCTGTTCCAGGCACTGGGCGAACGGAGCATCCCCCTCGAAGCGCTGGAGTCGGTGGCCCTCTCCCCGGGCAAACGCGGCACGGTCGTGCTGCACGCGGTGCCGAGACCGGGCGCCGATCCGCTGATGGATGCGGCCGCGGGCCAGCTGAAGGCGGGCTGCGACCCGTACCGTCTGGTGCTGCCCGCGGAGCGGGAGACGCTCGCCGAGTACTACGCCGACGAGCTGCGGGCCGTCCTCCCCGGCGACAGGGCGGTGCCCGGGCCCGCGCCGTCGTATCTGGTCAAGTCGGTGGCGGCGCCGCTGCAGTTCAAGGCGTACGACGGCAAGGCGGCGTTCGACGGGGAAAAGGTGTCGTTCCGCTGGTTCTGGACGGGTGCCTCGTCCGCGAAGTGGAAGGCGGGCGACCAGACCTTCGCCGTATCCGAGTTGTCAGGGGTCGAGTGGCGCTCCCCCGATGTCTTCGACGGACACCTGCGCCTGCTGCGGCGCGGGGGCGACCCCGCGAACGAAGCCCCGCAGCCCGCACAGGCGGACCAGGACCCGGCGGCGGTCGTCTTCGGCCTCGGCTACGGCCCGGTCCACGAGTCCCTGCCGTTCGCTTCGGCGGTCCTGGAAGCGATCCAGGGCGCGACGTCGGTCGCGGCGCCCCTGCCCGTGCCGCACGACCCGGCCGGGGTCGCCGAGCGCATCAGGCATCTGGGCGAGCTGTACAGCGCGGGACTGGTGACGGACGAGGAGTTCTCGGCGAAGAAGGCGGAACTGCTGGCCGAGTTGTGAGCGGCTGGCGCCGCGCGGACGAACGGCGCCCACGGGAGGGTCGGCGGACGATGTGAGCACCCCCGGGGTAGACGGGTACGGATCACGGGCTGACCTTCCGCACGTCCTTTGTGAGCGCCTGGCGCCTCATGGCCGGAGCTGAAACGGATCCACGGATACGTCCGCGTCCACGCCGTCCCAGCCGGAGCCGACCTGCGCCACGTGCGCCGTGACCATCCCCGGCTGCGCCCGGCCGTAGTCCTCGGGCACACCCTCGACGGACCACTGACCGATCGACGCGGACCGTGCCAACTCATTTGCGGAGAAGGGGTGTTGAAGAGTCAACTCGGTTGCCTCTGCATGATCACGCGACCTAGGCTCGCGTGAAACCACTGTTGCAGAAGGGGTCAAGATGGCACTGGGTTACATGACGGCCACCAGCACCACGGCTGAGTCGACCTCGTACGAATCGCTGGTCGAAGAGGCGCTGCGTGAACTCGCCGCAGCAGAGTCGGATGAGGTCCTGGAGCCTGTGGGGAGCGGCGAAGAGGGTCCGCTCATGGCGTGGTTCGTTTCCACCTGATCACTCCCGCAGGACTCCTGGGAGTCCCGGCCGCACAGGAGTCCCGCGGCCGGGACTCCCCTTGCGACGAACCAGATGCCAGGGGGAACGGATCTTGAGCGTTATGCAGTTCAGCCGCGAAGTGCGGGATGGAGTCGACTCACTCCTCGACCGGTATGTCAGCATCTCCAGTCGCGATCACTGCGTTGTCGCGTTCTCCCCGGACAGCCGGGAGGCAGCCGCCTGGCTGGTGGCCGGCCTGAAGCAGCGAAACCTCAGCGCACAGCTCGTGGGCATGCGACCGCTGGTGGACTACGAGTTCGCCCAGCGCCTGGACTCCGCCGTGCCGGAGGCCGACTCCTTCACCGGCCGGCTCGTCATATTCACGCTCGAGAAGGACACCATGTCCCACTTCTCGCCGCTCCTCAGCGTGCTGCGGCGATTCGGCGATGAACGGTGCATGGTGGTGCGCATCATCAGCGCGTCGCGAGAGTTCTTCGAAAAGGCCCTCGTCCTCGGACCTGAGGAGCTCAGCGCCAGGAACGCCGCACTGCTGACGCGGCTGACCAAGGCACGCCACATCAGGATCCGCACCCGAAGCGGCACCGACCTGCGCATCGGCCTCGACTCCGATCGATTCGACTGGATCAGCAATCGCGGTGTGTGGCGGCCGGGCGGGTTCACCATTCTTCCGGCGGGGGAGATCGCCACGTATCCCGCGAGGATCGACGGCCGCCTGGTAGCGGACGGAGCCCTCAACTGCAACGTCATCACCCGGCTGGACACAAGGCTGGCGGACCACCCGTTGACGGTCGACATCGAGGACGGGCGCGCCACCGGCTTCACGTGTGCCGACGACGAAGTCCGCGAACTGGTGGAACTCTGCTTCAAGCAGCCACACGGCACCCGAGTGGGCGAGCTCGGCTTCGGAACGAACACGGGCATCGACGAGTTCATCGCGGCCAACTCCCACATCAACGAGCGGCGGGTCGGGGCGCACATCGGATTCGGGCAGCACAACCAGGACCGTTCCGTGGTCGACTACGAGGAGAAGGTGCACCTCGACCTCATCACCGACGGCGCGGAGGTCCTCATCGACGGGGAGCCGGCGCCCATCGACCTGGCCGACATCCGGTTGACCGGGGACGAGCACCCTGCGCTGGTACGGGACGAGGACATCACGGGCGACTGCTGCGGGTTCGGGTACGGCCAGTTGACCGATCCCGCTTCGGCGTCCGCGATCGGCTGAGCATGCCCAGCCTGAACAAAGGACTGACCGACCGCCTGGCCGGCAGCGCCATGGGACTGCGCGACTTCCGGTATCTCTGGGCCGGGCAGGCGGTCAGCGCCGTGGGAGACCAGCTCTTCAACGTGGCCGTGTCCCTCCGGGTGATCGAGAGCGGCGGCGACGCCGGCGACGTCGGGCTGGTGATCGGCGCCCGCATGCTCGCCACGGTGCTGTTCGCGCTCGTCGGCGGTGTGTGGGCGGACCGTGTGTCCCGCCGAAGAATCATGATCTACGCCGATGGGTTCCGCCTGGCGGCCATCACCGCGGTAGTCCTGGGAACGTTCGACACCGGAACACTCGCCCTGGCCGCCCTGACCTTCCTCGTGGGCAGCGGCGAGGCGTTCTTCCGTCCCGCATATGGCGGGCTGGTGCCCTCACTCGTCCCCGACGAGCGGTTGCTCAGCGCGAACGCGTGGCGAGGCGGCATGGAGAGTGCCGCGGCCGTGGTGGGACCAGCGCTCGGCGGACTGCTCGTGGCCACCTCCGGGACCCGGTTGGCCTTCGCCGTCAACGGGGCCACGTTCGCCGTCAGTCTGGTGTGCGTGCTCGTGGTGGCCGAACCGCCGATGCGGGAAGCGGCGACCCGCTCCTCCATCATCCGGGAGACGCGCGAGGGGCTGTCGGCGGTACGCCGCGTCCGCTGGACGTCTGCCGTTCTCGCCATGACCGCGGTGCAGACCATGTTCGTCGTCGCGCCGCACATGGTCCTGCTGCCGGTCATCACGCAGGAGGAGTTCTCGGGGCCCTCGTCCTACGGCCTCGTGCTCGCCGCGTTCAGCCTCAGCGGCCTCGTCGGCACGATCGTCGTCGGGCGCGTTTCGTTGCGGCACCCCGGAACGAGCGCGATCGTCTTCAACGCGCTCTTCGCCGCCGTGCCACTCGTCCTGCTCACCCCGTTCTCGGTGTGGTGGGTGGTGTGCGGATACATCGTCGCGGGACTCGCGATGATGCCTTTCAACGTCCTTCTGCAAACCGCACTCCAGCGGCAGTTCCCCCCGTCGCTTCTCGGCCGGGTGACCTCGGTCGACTGGTTGTGCAGCCTCGCCCTGCTGCCGCTCGGCCTCGCGTGTGCCGGGCCGCTGGCGGACGCATTGGGCCGCACGACCGTGCTCGTCGCCGCCGCGGTCGTCCACCTCACCACCGCGGTATTGGTGCTGGCCGTGCCCGGAGTGCGCGATTTCCATCAGAAAGAACGGTCAGACGCCGAGTTTTCGGAGGTATTAGATGGCCCTGGAAAAGGTTCTTGAAGACCCGTCCATGCTGGCATCCATACGGGACAGCAAGCCGTACGTCAGCCGGAATCTGGGCGACTTGGACGATGTGTTCTCGACGGAGATCGCCCAGAGGCTCCTCTTCGACCGAGGACTGCGCGCCCCTTACATCAGGCTGTGGCGCAAGGGCCAGGACATAGGAGTGCGAGGCTCCGGCAAGGGCAAGGGCGGATCCGACGAGCGCAGGGTCCTTTCCGGGCTCGCGGATCCGCAGTACGTCGTGTCCGAGATGCGGGCGGGAGCGACACTCGTCTTCCAGGCGATGTCCACGTACTGCCCCGAGGTGGCGTCCTTCTGCGCGGCTCTGAGCGAAGACGTCGGATGCCCCGTCGCGGCCAATGCCTTCCTGACTCCGCCGCGTTCACAGGGTGCGCCGATCCACTACGACATGGCCAGTGTCTTCATACGCCAGTTGGCCGGCTCCAAGACCTGGCGACTTCATGAGCCGCCCACCATTTGGCCGATCAGGCGCTCGAAGCCGGGCGACACGCCGGTGACCCCGCTCGCTCAGGAAGTCACTCTCCATCCCGGTGACTGCCTCTATCTGCCCCGTGGTTACTACCACGAGGGAATCACGGGAGACGACGGATCCGTTCACATCACGTTCTCCGACGGAGTGGAGGATCACTGGGTCGAGGTCCTGCACGACGTACTGGACCTGGTGGCCCAGCGAACCGAATCACTGCGGGCCCGGCTGCCCGGCAGGGCCGAGGCGCTGAGCGGCGAGTCGAAGGAGCTCTGGACGTCGATCCGGGAGGATCTTTCCCACGCGCTGGAGGGTCTGGGCGACGAGATGGTGTCCGCGCTGATCCTGCGGCGCCTCCAGGCACGCGAGGAGGAGCTCTCGAAGACGGAACAGGTCTCGCTCGCCGAAGTCCTGGCAGTGGAGCCGAAGCCAGGAGACGCGTAATGGGGGCCGGCCGGGACGAAGCGATCCGGGTCGGGATCACCCCGACCGGCACCATGAGCCTGGCCCGAAGCCACCGCAGGGCGATCCTCCAACGCCTCGATCCCTGTCCCGACGACGTGCGTGAGCCCTCCTGTCTGCACCCCGGCCTGGTCTGGGAGGCGACCCGACCATCCACCGCCGTGGATGCCGGGCGCGTCGCCGACCTCCTCCGCGGTCTGGACACCGCCGCCGCCATGCCTCCGCTCGAGCACATCGTGCTCGACGGGACACCGATTCCCGACTGGTGCCGCTGGGGCCTAGGGCAACTTTCGGCGGACATCCAGCAGACAACGGGCACGGGGGACGCCGAATTCGGCGCACCGGACATGAAGAAGGGAATCGAGCACCTGGAAGCCGCCCGGGAGACCCTGCGCAGGGTCTGGCCGGAAGCCGCCCTGGAAACGGATCTGCTGGTCCGCGTCATCGTGTACGTGCAGGGTGGCGCCTTCCGCTCGGGCACCCTCCGGCAGACCTTCGGAGCCGTCTACCTCGGTACGGCCAGTGTCGAAAGCACTCCCGCCGCTTTCGAGGCCCTCCTCCACGAAGGCGGCCACCACGCCCTCTACCTGCGCAACCACTTCGAGAGGTTCGTCACGAACGGCGACGTCATGGTGAGCCACCCGCTGCGCCCGGACCCGCGACCCGTGGCAGGCGCCGTGCACGCCGCGCACGTCCTCGCACGCATGGCGTACGGGCTGGGACGCTGGGCACGGGATCCGAGTGCGGCGCCGGAGGTCGCGGACCGGCGCGACAGCGCCCTGCTACGTCTCAGGGGAACGATCGCGGCACTGGAACCGGTCGCCGAGTGGACGGAGCGAGGTCGCTTGTACTTCGAGGACCTGCGCAGGTGGGAGAGCGAACTGGTGGCCGCCCACCCCGCCTGAGACAGGGCGCGCACACGCGACACGGACCGCGCACCGGGTGCGCCGTGTCATACCCCGGTATGACATCGCATCCGGCCCCGCGGTACGACGTGCGGCCCTGACGCGGCGCCTACGCTGAGCACGTCATGTCCCGGACTCCGAACCCCCCTCCTCCCGCGCCGCCGGCCGCCCTTCGCCGGTATGTGCGTGAGGCGTTGCGCGGCCTCACGCACCCTTCGCACCCGCCCACCGCTCTGCTCGCCAACTCCCCGAAGCGGTGGCGACGGGTCGCACCGTACGTCGTCGTGCTCGCGCTCACCGCCATTCTGCTGCCGGTGACGGCCGACACCCTCAAGGGCGACTACGGGATGAATCCCCGGCTCGCGGAGGTGCTCGCCATCGGGTCGGCGGCGCCCTTGCTGCTGATGGCTCACCGACCGCTGCAGGTCTGGTGGATCGTCCTGCCGGTCGACATCATCTGCGCGGTGAACCTGGCGGGCCTGCCGCCGCGCCCCGACACGATCGGGCCCTGGCCACCGCCGCTGCTCCTGGGT
Source organism: Streptomyces sp. NPDC043861 (assembly GCF_056435905.1). Taxonomy (NCBI): domain Bacteria; kingdom Bacillati; phylum Actinomycetota; class Actinomycetes; order Kitasatosporales; family Streptomycetaceae; genus Streptomyces; species Streptomyces sp. NPDC043861. The sequence goes on from NZ_JBWKDP010000002.1 coordinate 281,222, forward strand.
TACCTGTTCCTCATGCTGGCCCTGGCCCTGCGCGAGCCGCGCCGCACGCTGGTCATGGTGTGGCTGCTGACGGGCGTGGCCGGGTTCTTGCTGAGGCAGCCGGTGCCCGACCACGGCGACAGGGGCAACGATGTGCTGCTCTTCGTGCTGAGCGGGGTGGTGCTGTTCATCGGCGGGGCGCTGCGCGAACGCAGGGACGTGCAGCGGAGACTGACCGAGCAGCAGACCATCAGCGAGGCGGAGCGGGCACAGCGCACGCTCCTTGAGGAGCGCACCCGAATCGCCCGTGAGCTGCATGATGTGGTGGCCCACCATATGTCAGTGATCACCGTGCAGGCGGACTCGGCACCGTTCCGGATCCAGGGCATGCCCCCTGCGGCCCAGCAGGAGTTCGCGACGATCGCGGCCGGCGCCCGGGAGTCGCTGGCGGAGATGAGAAGGCTGCTGACCGTTCTGCGCAGCGAGGGCGCGGAGGGGGAGCGCGCGCCCCAGCCCGGGCTCGACCGGGTGCAGCAGTTGGTCGAGGCGACGGTACGGGCCGGAGTGCCCGCCGAACTGTCCCTCCCGTCGGGACTTGGCGACATACCGCAGGCCGTGGACCTTTCGGCGTACCGCATCGTCCAGGAAGCACTGGCGAACGTGGTGCGGCACGCGCCCGGCGCGCGGACCAGGGTCTCCGTGGCCGCGGAGGACGCCCACTTGACGGTGCTGGTGGTCAACTCCCCCGCGGCCGAGCCGGTTTCGCCGCTGGAGACCACCGGAACGGGGCACGGGCTGGTCGGTATGCGTGAGCGCGTACGGTTGACCGGCGGCACCCTGGACTCCGGGCCGCTGCCCGACGGCGGTTTCCGGATCGCCGCGCGCATGCCCCTGACGACGGCGAAGGACCCCAGTTGACCATCCGTGTGATCGTCGTCGACGACCAGGCCATGGTGCGCGCGGGGTTCGCCGCGCTGCTGTCGGCGCAGGCGGACATCGACGTCGTCGGGGACGCGCCGGACGGGCGCCAGGGCATCGCGGTCTCCCGGGCCACCCACCCGGACGTGGTGCTGATGGACGTGCGGATGCCTGAGCTGGACGGGCTCGCGGCCGCCCGGGAGATCCTGTCGCCCCCGGCGGGCGTCGTCCACATACCGAAGGTGCTGATGCTGACCACCTTCGACGTGGACGACTATGTGTACGAGGCCCTGCGCGCCGGTGCGTCGGGCTTCCTGCTGAAGGACGCCCCACCGGCGGACCTGATCTCCGCGGTCCGCGTGATCGCCGCAGGCGAGGCCCTGCTCGCCCCTTCGGTCACCCGCCGTCTGATCGCCGACTTCGCCTCCCAGCGCCCCGCCCCGCGCAGGGAGCGTGCCTCGCTCCGTCTGGGCGCTCTCACACCGCGCGAGACCGAAGTCCTGGAACTGATCGCCCGCGGGCTGTCCAACCAGGAGATCGCCGACCGGCTCGTGGTGGCCGAGCAGACGGTCAAGACCCATGTGGGCCGTGTCCTCGCCAAGGCCGGCCTGCGCGACCGGGCGCAGGCCGTGGTCTTCGCGTACGAGTCCGGGCTGGTGACCCCGGGCGACGGGTAACCGTCACCCGGTCAGGTCAACGGATCTGCTCCTCCCGAGCACGCTCGTGCCCGCCACGAATCGGGAGGGTCTCCCGGAAAGACATGACACTCCGCCCGTGTGGGAAGAAACTTCTGCGGACTCGCACGACGTGGCTGACTGCACATGCAGGGGGAATCGTGGATCCAATCTCAGTGGGATTACTGGCGGCCCTGGCCGGGGGCGCCGGAGGGGAATTGGGCAGGCAGGCCTGGGCAGCGCTGTCCGGTCTCGTGCGGCGACCACTCCACCGCAGCCTTGCGCCGGAGGGCATATCGGGATCCGAACCCCGTTCAGGCACCCAGCAGTTGATCGCGTTGCAGCACAATCCCCAGGACCATGAACGTGCTCAGGCGCTGAGCACAGCGCTGGTGGACCGGTCCGCGGTGGATCCCGAATTCGCCGCGCAATTGCGGCTGTGGATCGAGCAGGCCAGCCTTGTCCGGCTGGAGGACAACCCCGTCCACAACACGGTGAGCGGGAACGTCCAGGGAACCGTGGTGCAGGGTCGTGACTTCTCCAACCTCACTTTCACCACCAGTACGCAAGGTTCTCCACCTGCCCCTGACCGGCCCGAAGCAACCGACCGCCCGGCCGACCCCCGGCGGCCGAGCGGTGAGTGACGCGGGTCGCGCGCCCGCGCCCGACGTGCCGTCCGGCCGACATGCCCAGGCCGCAGCCCGCGGAGAACACCACATCGAAACGGGCTGTGTGGACACGCTGCTGGCGGCTCTGCATGTCGACGAAAGATCGATCAGGCTCGACTGCACATCGGCATGGCTGCGGGCTCATTGGCGCCGTCTGTCGGTGTGCGGAGTCCATCTGTCGACTCCTGAGGAAGTCACACTTCAGGGATACACCCCGTGCGCGGTCGTTCCGAACGCACCTCTCGCACCGGCTGCGAGGCATTTCCCGCTCATCTCGCGGTTCCTTGCGTCGCCGAAGACTCCCCCCGGCCTCTGCCTCGGTTTTGGCAGACTGCCCGGCTCCAGCCGCCTGGTGGCCGAGGCCTCGGAGGAAGCCCGCAGGTCAGGGTTCGTGCCGCACTATGGCTCCCGATATTCCCTGGGACCGCACTCGGGAAGGCTGGTGGACGTGCTCTCGGCCCCGGCCGGAGTTCGGACGACCACAGTGGCCGACCCCCGTGTGGAACAGTACTCGGAGTCGCTCCAGACACAACGCGTCGGCATGCACTACGACAACGTATGGACGCGTGGGGGCGAGGGCGAGCGTTTTCCACGCGACGTACGCGTCGCGTCCGCCGACCGGCGGGTCATTCACAACATGGGACCGGGAAAGCGCTCGATGGTCGTCGCACTGAACATGTCGTCCCTCAGTCTGTCCGACAGGATCAGTCCTGGCCACGGCAGACACATACCGACCACCAGGCAGCTGCGCGACTTCCTCATCGCGCACCCGGATGAGGTGGCGCAGATCGTCTGTGTCGTGTGGACCATCGAGGTGGGTGACCTCGTGGTGCTGCCCGCGGGTCTCGCCTTGCACGATGGGTCGATGGAGGGCCATCAGGACACCTCCCACGCCCTTGTCTTCGCAGGGGCCTTTGCCCGTCGTGCCTTCTACTACGACAGCTGAGTTCAGGTGATCGCCCGGCCTCAACTACGGTTCATCGACTGGAATACGTCGAGGACGGGACCGTCGCCGGGGCGGTCCGGGCCGCCACTCCAGTCATGGAGCGGCCGCAGCAGCCACTCCAGATGGTCCGCACCAGCCTGCACGGCCTGTTCGAGGCTCTCGTGCGGGGTTTCTTGTGGCTTCAGGTTCGACACAGCAACGCTCCTTCGACTTTGGCTTGATGGAGATTCCGACAGTAGGAGGTCTCGGTGACGTCAAGCCGCCCCGTCTCGAAATACTTGTTCGCCGGCCAGCCTCCGCCACAGGCGGCGGCATAGCGGCACGTCCGGCGGCAGGCGTCCACACCGGCAAGAGCTTCACGCACCCACGCCACGTCACCGGCACGGCCGACCAGATCCTCAAGGGGCTCTTTGAGTACGTTGCCCACGGTGAACGGGCCGTGCCTTGGATGACCGAAGCCGACCAGATCTGGCGATATGACGGTCACCTCCCCGTTGTAGGCCACCGTCGGAATGGGCTCCACGGGAAGGGCCCGGAGGCTCGCCGTAGTGACACCCCTTCGGATGGCTTCATAGCAGTTGGCCACCGCCTCGAGCTCGCGCAACCGCACCACCGGATTCACCCGCCACTGCGAGTAGATCTCGTGGAAGAACTCGACCCACGCACTTCTGACGGCCCGTGAAGCCTCGTGATGGGTTCCCTTCACCTCCACGGGGAGAATGCCGAGCTGCCTCACGCGCAGGACTCGGGCATGGGCGTAGACGGCTCGGGCGACCTCGGGCAGGGGCTCGCGCACAACCGACAGCATGTCGAACGGGATTCCCCTGCGCATGAGCACCGCTGTCCCTGCCTCGATCCTCGGCCCGGCCGACGTGCCCGCTCTCGTGAGCCGGTCGCTGTTCATGGCGCCGGGGCCATCGACACTGACGGACACTCGGACGTGAAAGCGCTCGAACAGGTCGCACCATGAATCGTCCATCAGGGTGGCGTTCGTCTGGACTCGATGAACCGTGCCGACGGGCCAGGCCGACAGCAGTTCTCCGAACCTCCGGACGCCCACCGTGAGCGGCTCCCCCACGTGCCAGAGAATCTCCGGCGAAGGGCCGGACTCGCTCCAACGCACCGTCGCTTCCGCCGCGGCTCGGAGGACCGCGTCCGACATGTCCAGGCGCTTGTGCCTGTCCGGCAGATAGCAGTACCTGCAGTCGAGATTGCACAAGGTCGTGGGCTGCATCACCACTACGGACGGCCGCAGGCCCAGACAGGCACCGTTCTCATCACCGGACGTAGCGTGCACGCCTTCCCTCCTGGGGCCACTCCGCACAGTTCCTCCAAAGAGGACAGTGCCTCCCTCGGGCCTTGTCAACAGGGCACGACGCGGGACCCCACGGAGCCGGGGCATCCACTTCTCCGGGGCATGGACACGTTCTCCCTCGTCCAAGTACCGTGCAATTCCCGCACTCAGACGATTACTGAGGGCTCATGAGCCACCCCGCCGATCCCGTTCCTTCCAGCGGCACACACAACGACTTCCCCGGCACGGCCCACAATGTCGTCCAAGCCGGCCAGGTACTCGGCGGTGTGCATTTCCACACCGCACACGCACGTGCCGCGGCGGTCCCTCGGCAACTCCCCCCTCAACCGACCCATTTCACCGGCAGGGCGGCGGAACTGTCACTGCTCGCGTCGCTGGTGCCCACAGAGTCAATCCTCCGGCAGACCGTCGTCGTCTCCGCACTCGCCGGCGCCGCAGGAGTCGGGAAGACAGCCCTCGCCCTGCACTGGGCCCACACCGCGCGCGACCGCTTCCCCGATGGCGACCTCTACATCAACCTCCAGGGCTACGATCCCGGCCCGCCGCTCACGGCTCACCAGGCCCTGGAACACGCCCTGGTGAGCTTGGACGTGGCTCCCGACGGCATTCCCCAGGGCCTCGACGCCCGGGTGAGCCTCTACCGCACGCTCGTAAGCAGCCGTCGCATGATCATCGTTCTGGACAACGCGCATGACGCCGCTCAGGTGCGCCCCCTCCTACCTGGTACCTCACCGTCCTTGGTGCTCGTCACCAGCCGAAGTCGGCTGTCGGGCCTGGTCGCACGCGAGGGCGTGCAGCGGATCGCGATCGACTCGCTGTCGCCTGACGAAGCGGTGCAACTCCTTCGCTCCGTGATCGGCCGACAGCGGGTTGACGCGGAACCCGCGGCCGCGGAACTGCTGGCGGCTCACTGCGTCCACCTTCCTCTGGCCCTGCGCATTGCTGCTGAACAAGCAGTCGCACGACCAGGTCTTTCCCTCGAGGCGTTGGTGGCGGAGCTCGGCTCTGGAAGCAATCGGCTCGATGCCCTGGCGACCTATGACGACGACGAGTCGACGGCCATCCGTGAGGTGTTCTCCTGGTCCTACCACCGTCTGCCACCGACAACCGCACGGACGTTTCGCCTGCTCGGACTGTCGGCGGGCCCCGAGATCAGTGTGACGGCGGCCGCCGCGCTGACAGGAAGCACACCGGCCCGGACCGCCCGCGTCCTCGCGGGACTGTCGGGCTTGCACCTGCTGGAGGCCGTGGGGTCGGACCGGTACCGCTTCCACGACCTGCTGCGCGCATATGCCGGCGAGTGCAGTGCGGCCGAGGACGACGAGCCCGACCGCCGTGCTGCCTTACGGCGGCTGCTGATGTGGTACCTGTTCACGGCGGAGGCGGCATCGGCCGTGTTCGACATCCGCCGGGGCCCTGCACCCTTCGACGCGACGACCGACGATCAACCTGACCCCGCAGTGACGCTCACCTTCGGTTCCCGAGGGGCATCGACACAGTGGTGCGAGGCCGAATTCCTCAACCTGCTCGCCGCTTGCCGCCAGGCCGCCGAGATCGGCGAGGACGACGTGGCCTGGCAGTTGCCCATCGCACTCAGGTCCTTCTTCCAGCTACAGAGGCCGACGACCGACTGGATCGCGGCCACGAAGACGGCTCTGGACGCCGCCCGGCGCCTGGGAGACCGGCGTGCCGAGATGATCGTTCTTCGCAATCTGGCGGCCGCCCACAACTACTGCGGCCGCTACGAGGAGAACCTGCAGTACTGCCGCGAAGCCCTGGCCATTTGCCACGAGATCGGCGAGGACGAAGGCTGGTTCCTCAACAGCCTCGGGGACTCGTTGGTGTCGCTCGGCCGCTTCGACGAGGCGATCGAATGCCTGCGCAGGGCTATGGACGCCTGCGAGCTCAACAGCGACTCCACGCTGGCCGCTCACACGCTGGAGAATCTGGCGCCCGCCTACAGCGCGCTGGGACGCCATGAAGAAGCCATCGAGGCGCTGCGGCAGGCCTTGGCAATCTTCCGGGATCTCGGCCGCGCCTTCGGTGAGGGGCTGGTTCTGGACAAGCTCGCCGACATCCATCTATCACTGCGCCGCTTCGACAACGCCATCGGCTTCGGGACACAGGCTCTCTCCCTGCACAGGGACGTCGGGAACCGCTTGGGCGAGGCAACCGCCCTGAGCGTTCTCGCGCAGGCGTTCAAGAGCACAGGACGGGCCGGCGAGGCCCAGGAGCACTGGCAGCACGCCCTCGTGATCCTCGAAGGCCTGGGTCATCCCGAAGCGGACGAGGTGAGAGGGCAATTGCGCACCCTGGGCGGCACTTGACGTGTTTGCGCCCCGTCGGTGCGGTGTGTCGAAGGGCGTCCCCGGCCCGCACAACCCAGCCGAGACACCGCTGAGACACCGCCGAACGACGGTCTGCCGTGCCTACCGCCGCCCTCGGGTCGTCGGCACGAGCGCACGGGATCCAGCGGGCCAGCTCGCCGGCCCCCTCCGTCACCGTGCGCGGGCTTGACGGAGGACTCCGGCCGGACCGTGACCACGGACGGCCGCGACGGCCACGTGGGCGCGGTGCACCTCCGTAGCCCCGCCGACCCCGCACCCCGCGCAGGGGAAGCGCACCCCGAGCCGCCGGAGGCTACTCGCGGGAGTCCGCAGTGGATGACATGTCCATGTAGCGGTCCCCCGCCACCTGCCCCGCGATCGGCTCCAGCAGGGCCAGCTCTTCCCCGCTCAGACGGATCCGCGTCGCGGCCACGTTCTCCTCGAGGCGTGAGCGCTTGCGCGTGCCCGGGATCGGGACGACCGCCAGACCGTGCACCTCCGCGCGCTGCTGGACCCAGGCGAGAGCAATCTGCGCCGCCGTGGCTCCGTGGGCTGCCGCGAGCTTCTTCACCGGCTCCAGAAGAGCCGCGTTCGCCGCTGCGTTCTCCCCCACGAACCGGGGCAGATGGCGGCGGAAGTCCCCCGCCGGCAGATCCGCGTCCGCATTCGCGAACGAGCCGGTCAGAAAGCCCCGCCCGAGCGGCGAGTACGGCACCAGGCCCACCCCCAGCTCGGCCGCCGCCGCCACGGCGCTGCGCTCGACGTCACGGCTGAAGAGCGACCACTCGGACTGCAGAGCGGCGATCGGGTGCACGGCATGCGCCTCACGCAGCTCCACGCCGGTGACCTCGCTCAGCCCGAGGTGCCTGACCTTGCCCGCCGCGACGAGCTCGGCCATCGCTCCGACCGAGTCGGCGAGCGGCACGGCAGGATCGCGCCGGTGCATGTAGTAGAGGTCGATGACGTCGACGCCCAGCCTGCGCAGGCTCGCGTCGACCGCCTCGCGGATGTACGCGGGATCGTTGTTTATCCCCCGGTAGTGCGGATCGTTCGTGCGGACGATCGAGAACTTCGTGGCGAGGGTGATCTCGTCGCGGTGTCCCGTCACGAACGGCCGCAGGAATTCCTCGTTCGCGCCCCTCCCGTACACGTCCGCGGTGTCGAAGAGCGTGACGCCCGCCTCCAGCGCCGCGTCCAGGGTGTCACGCGCCGCGGCCGGGTCCGTGTCGCCGTAGAACTCGCTCATGCCCATGCAGCCGAGCCCCTGCACCCCCACCTCGGGGCCGTCCGTACCGAGCCGTACCTTGTCCATCGTGCCGTTCGTCATCGGGCTCAAGCCCTCTCCGACGCCCGCCGGGCGTCCGCGTAATGGCTGATCTTGTGGTCGAGGACGGCAAGCGTGTCCTGGAGCTCCGCGATCCGGGCCAGTACGTCCCTGCGCGTGCCCTCCAGCAGCTCCTGCCGCTCGTCGACGGTGTGGTCGCCCTCGCGCACCAGCTCCGCGTACCTGACCATGTGCGCGACGGGCATCCCGGTACGCCGCAGTTTGCCGACGAAGTTCAGCCAGTCCAGATCGCGGTTGCGAAAGCGCCGCTGGCCGGTGTGCGACCGGTCGATGTGCGGCATCAGTCCGATCCGCTCGTACCAGCGCAGCGTGTGTGCGCTGAGTCCGGTCCAGGCGGCGACCTCGCTGATCGTGTAGTGGTCCTGCCCCTCGGGCCTCGGGCGGGCCGGGGGCACGGGCTCACATACGTCGGTTGTCGCGGATGTGGTCTCCAGCACCGTCATGACCTCCACGCTATGAGGTTGGAGTGCACTCCAAGCAAGCGAAAGGGGCGAGGCGAAACCCTTCGGCACCGCACGGCCGTTGCGGCTAACCTCCCCCGCCATGAGCCTCGCACGCCGCGCACGCCCCGAAGATGCCGAAGAACTGGTGCGTCTGCGCACCGTCATGCTCGACTCGGTACAACACGGCCGGGAGCCGGACACCAGCTGGCAGCCCGTAGCGGTCGAGACCCTGCGTCGTCGGCTCGCGCACCCCGGTGACGATCTGACCGCCTTCGTGGTCGAGCGTCCGGGAGGGCTCGCCGCCTGTGCCATCGGCACGATCGAGCACCGGCTCGGCAGCCCCGGGAATCCCACGGGCACGACCGGTTACGTCTTCAGTGTCGCCACCGATCCCGACCACCGCCGCCGGGGCTGTTCGCGCGCCTGCATGGAGGCACTGCTGAACTGGTTCGGCGAGCGCGGCGTCCGCAGGGTCGACCTGCGCGCCTCCGAGGAGGCCGAGCCTCTTTATGCGTCGCTCGGCTTCGTCCGCACCCCCGATCCGGCCATGCGACTCACCATGTGAGGTCATACTTTAAGGTCGTACGCATGCACAGCCTGGCGTTGACCGAGAACTGGCCCGTCCCGACCGCGGCTGCCGCCGTCGTCCGCGCGGACGGCACCGTCGCCGGGGCGTACGGCCCCACCGCACATCGCTTCCCGCTGGCCTCGGTCACCAAGCCGCTCGCCGCCTACGCCGTGCTCGTCGCGTACGAGGAGGGAGCGGTCGAGCTCGACGAGCCGGCCGGCCCCGAAGGGTCCACGGTCCGCCATCTGCTGGCCCACACCAGCGGTCTTGCCTTCGACGAGCACCGTGTGACGGCCGCGCCCGGGACCCGCAGGCTCTATTCGAACGCCGGCTTCGAGGTGCTGGGCGACCATGTCGCCAAGGCGACCGACATCCCGTTCGCGGAGTATCTGCGGCAGGCCGTGCTCGAACCGCTGGGCATGACGTCCACCTCGCTCGAGGGCTCGCCCGCCAAGGACGGTGTGTCGACCGTCGACGACCTGGTCAGGTTCGCCGCCGAGGTGCAGGCCCCGAGGCTGCTCGACGCCCGGACCGTCCTCGAGGCGATGTCCGTGGTCCACCCCGGTCTCTCGGGCATCCTCCCGGGCTACGGGCACCAGAAGCCCAACGACTGGGGCCTCGGGTTCGAGATCCGCGATGCCAAGTCCCCTCACTGGACGGGCGCGGCGTCCTCTCCCCGTACCTTCGGGCACTTCGGCCAGTCCGGCACCTTCCTCTGGATCGACCCGGATGCCGGCGCGGCCTGCGTGGCGCTGACCGACAGGGCCTTCGGGCCGTGGGCGGTGGAGGCATGGCCACCGTTCACCGACGCGGTCCTGGCCGAGCTGCGCGGCTGACACGCCCACGGGCGACGAAGCACGGCCGCCCGGCACGGGCCCGGCCGCACCGCACGGAGGCGGGCCGGATCACGATCCGTCGGCCGTGCGCGTCGGCAGCGGTTCCACGCGGGCGTCGACCGAGCACACGGCCGGTGACAGCGTCGTGCCCCGCCCCTTCAGGCTCACCCTGACCCTCCCGGTGGCGTCCTCGGCATGGGCGACCGTACAGATCAGCTGCCGTCGCGCGGTGTCGTCGAGCCCGCCGGGATCGACCGGCAGGTCGACCTCGACCACCGGAACGGCCGGGGAGCCGACCCGTGCGTGTGCCGTCGCGATGGTGCCGGACGGGAGCGGGGGCAGCGCGCTGGTGAGTCCGGCGGCACGTTCCTCCTTGACCGGGCCGCCGAACAGTGCCACGAGCGTCCTCTCGGTCGATCCCCCCGGTGGCTCGCTGCTCTGGGGCGTGGCGGTGGATTCGCTGGCGAATCCACCGCTGCCGGATCCGCCGCTGAGGAATCCCTCCGCCGGCGGCTGCGTGGGGCGGGCCACAGGTCTCAGCACACCGTCCGGGGAAGGGAAGAAGAGCAGCATCCGCTCCCCCCGGGAGGGGAAGACCGCGATCGTGGCGGGCCCGCCTGCTTCGATGACGTCGGTCTCCTGGATGCCGCAGCCCCCGAGCAGCAGGGCGGCCGAGGCCATCAGGGCGGCTGACCGGACGTGCCTCATGCCGTGTCCTCCCCCGTGCCGAGCGGTATCTCGACGGTGAAGACCGCACCGCCACCGGGCGCGTCGGCGGCGCGCACGGTGCCGCCGTGCAGCCGGACGTTCTCCTGGGTGATCGCCAGTCCGAGGCCGCTGCCCGCCGAGCGGGCACGGGCGGCGTCGGCCTTGTAGAAGCGGTCGAAGATATGGGGAAGCACCTCGGGGCGGATGCCCGGGCCGCGGTCGGCGACCTCGGTGACCAGCACGGGCGGGCCGTCGGCGCGCGCCTCGGTGCGCAGCCGTACGGTCACGGGCGCGGCGCCGTGCCGCAGTGCGTTGCCCACGAGGTTGGCGACGACGAGGTCGAAGCGCCGCGGATCGAGCCGGACCCGGATGCCGTCGGGCAGCTCGGTGCGGACCTGGTCGGTCCAGTGCCTGTGCTGCAGGGTCTTGCGGATGGTCTCGGCCGCGTCGACCTCGTCGGTGTTCAGCTCGGCCGCCCGGGCGTCGAAGCGGGAGATCTCCATGAGGTCCTCGACGAGCACGGCGAGCTTCCCCGTCTCGGCGCTGATCAGCCGGACGGCCTTTGCCGTGTCGGGGTCCAGACGCTCCGCGTCCTCGTCGAGGACCTCGGTGACGGCGAGCATCCCGGCGAGCGGAGTGCGCAGTTCGTGCGAGACGTCGGAGGCGAAGCGGCGGGCGCGCGCCTCGGCCTGCTGGAGCTCGTCCACGGACCGTTCGAGCTCGCCCGCCGATTCGTTGAACGTACGGGCCAGATCGGCGAGTTCGTCGCTGCCCCTGACCCTGATCCTGGTGTCGAGCCGGCCGCTGCCCATGCTGCGGGCGGCCTCCCGCAGTTCGCGGACGGGACGCAGCACACTGCGTGCGGCGAGCAGCGCGGGCACCAGGGCGACGGCGAGACCGGGCAGGGCGCCGTCGCGTGCTGCCGTGACGAGGGCGTCGACGTTGGTCTGTTCGTCGGCCATCGGCATGACGGCGTAGATGACGAGCCCGGAGGGCAGCAAGCCATCGGGACCGACCTTGAAGACGGTGGGCATGGCGATGGTCAGGTACGGGGCGCCGTTCTTGACCACTCGCTCGAAACTGCCGTTCGGACTGGCCGTGGCGGCGCGACGCAGTTCCGGGGTGATCACGGTCGACGTGGGACTGGTGCCGGAGGAGACACGCATCGAGCCGTACTCGGCGAACACGACCCAGGGGTGCGGCTTGCCCTTGCGGGCGATGTCGCGCAGCACTTCCTGCAGCGCATTGCGCTCGACGGGCAGTGCGGTGGCGAGCAGCTGGACCTGGTCGCGGAACGACGACACCGCCGTGTCCTGGGAGGTCTCGAGGACGGCGTTGCGCGCCTCCCGGTAGGTCAGGGCGGCGGTGGTGCCTGCGCTGACGAAGGCGACGAGCAGGAACGCGAGGAGCAGACGGGTGCGCAGTCCGAACGCGGCGATGCGGCGGTGACTGCGGTGGCCGCTCACAGCGGTCCGAAGCGGTAGCCGAAGCCCCGCAGGGTCTGAATGTAGCGGGGGCGGCCCGCCTCGTCCTCGATCTTGTTACGCAGGCGTCTGACGCACGCGTCGACCAGGCGGGCGTCGGCGTGGTAGCTGTGCTCCCACACGTGCTCCAGCAACTGCTGGCGGCTGAACACCTGCTCCGGTGCGGCCGAGAGATGGAGCAGCAGCCTCAGCTCGGAGGGGGCCAGGGTGAGTGGCCGGCCCGATTTGGTGACCGTGAGTCCGTTCCGGTCGATGGCCAGTTCGCCGTGTGTCTCGATGGCGGGCCTGCCGGAGCCGGGTTCCTCGATGCGGCGCAGCACCGCCCGTATACGGGCCTCGATCACCGCGGTGCGGGCCGGTTTGACGATGTAGTCGTCCGCGCCCGCCTCCAGTCCGATCACGACGTCGAAGTCGTCGCCGCGTGCCGTGAGCATGATGATCGGCAACTGGCTGCTCTCGCGGATCCTCCGGCAGACCTGGACGCCGTTCATCCCGGGGAGCATCAGGTCCAGCAGCACGAGATCGGGCCTGAACCCTTCGAGCGCGGCCAGCCCCGCCTCACCGGTGGCGGCGGAGCGCACGTCGTGGCCCCGTCGGCGCAGGCCGAGTTCGACCCCTTCGCGCACGGAGAGGTCGTCCTCGATGAGGAGCACTCGGGGCATGGTCGGTCTCCCAGGGGATGTCAGCGCCGGGCCAGACGCCGACGGGCGCCGGAGAGCAGGGCGGTCAGTTCGGTGAGCCGCAGCGGGCGGGCCTGCAGGGCGAAGGTCAGCACGATCACCGACGCACCGGCCGCGGTCGCCACCACGGCGCCCAGCGGGGCGGCCTCCCGGCCCGCGAGATGGCCGAGTGCGGTGGCGGGCACGGCGGCGAGCAGCAGCCGGGCGTGGCCGGCGACGGCCCCCGAGCGCCAGGGGCGGGGCGCCTCGAGCCGACGGCCGAGCACATGGCCCGTCACCAGCCATCCCACGCACAGCGCGACCGAGTAGGCACCCGCCATTCCCGTCACGGCCCAGCGGGCCGGGAGCAGCAGGTAGGCGGCCACCGAAAGGCCCGCGTTGAGACCCACGATCACCAGATTGAGCAGGAAGGGGGTGCGGGTGTCGGAGAGCGCGTAGAAGCTGCGGGAGAGGACGTACTGGCCGGAGAAGGCGATGAGTCCGGGCGCGAAGGCCATCAGGGTGCCCGCCATCACCACGGTGGCATCGGCGTCGGTCCTGCCGTGGCCGTAGACGAGGGCCATCACCGGTCCTGCCAGCGCGAGGAGCATGCAGGCGGCGGGCACGACGGCGGCGGCGCTGCTGCGCAGAGCGTACGAGACGTCCCGCCGCAGCCCTGCCGTGTCGCCGTCCGCCGCGGCGGCGCTCATACGCGGCATCAGTGCGGTGAGCAGGGAGACCGTCACGATGCCGTGCGGTACGGCCCACAGCACATAGGCGTTCTGGTACGCGCTGAACCCGGCGCCGCCGTCGATGCCGCCGGTCTTCGCATGTCCGCCCGCCGCGGTCGCGAGCCGGGTGGTGACCCAGAACGCGAACTGGTTGCTGAGGACGAGCAGCACCAGCCAGCCTGCCGACCGCAGCGGCCGGGTGAGCCCGCTGCCGCGCCAGTCGAAGCGGGGCCGCCAGCGGAAGCGTGCCGCGCGCAGCGAGGGGAGCAGGGCGAGGGCCTGGACGGCGATACCGGCGGTGGTGCCCCAGCCGAGCAGCGTGGTCTCGGTTGCGCTGAGCGTGTCGGCGTCGCCCGTGGCGAACGTTGCCAGATAGAGGCCGAAGACCGCGATGACGACGACGTTGTTGAGGACGGGCGTCCACATCATCGCGCCGAATCTGCCCCGTGCGTTGAGCACCTGCCCGAGCAGCGTGAACAGCCCGAGGAAGAAGATCTGCGGCAGGCAGTAGCGTGCGAGGGCGACCGTCATGGTGGCCTGCCCGCCCGTGTAGTCGGTGTAGGCGCCGACGATGGCGGGCGCAGCCCAGACCGCGACCGTGGTGATCGCCAGCAGGGCGGCCACGCAGACGGTGAGCAGCCGGTCGGTGTAGGCGGCGCCGCCGTCCTGGTGTTCCTTGGCGGCCTTGACCAGTTCGGGTACGAAGACGGCGTTCAGTGCGCCACCGAGAAGCAGCATGTAGACGATCGTGGGTATGGAGTTGCCGACGCCGTACCCGTCGGCGGCCATGCCGGCACCGAGCGCCGCGGCGACCACGGAGGAGCGTACGAACCCGGTGGCGCGGGAGACGATCGACCCCGCCGCCATGACGGCACCGCTGCGTGCCACGGACGGTGCACCGTCGTCCGCCCGGTCCTCGCCGTCGCCCGGGGCCCCGACGGTGGCCGTACTGTGCGGCGCCGCGCTCACCGGCGGGCCAGGTACGCCTGGAAGGCGCGGTACAGCGCGTGGTTGGCAGTGCCTGCCAAGGGTCTCTCCCATTCCCCCAGGGTCTCGACGACGTGGCCGCCGGTGCCGAGCTTCCAGCGCAGCAGTCCGTACGCACGTTCGTCGGGGTCGAGTGTGGAGGGTACCCCGCGCATGTCGTACATGTCGGCCCCGAGCGCGTGGGCATCGCGCAGCATCCGCCACTGCAGGGCGTTGGAGGGGCGGACCTCGCGGCGGTGGTCGGCGGAGGCGCCGGTCTGGTACCAGACCCGGCGGCCCACCGCGATCATCGTGTGGGCGGCCAGGATCTCGCCCTCGTGGCGGGCGAGGTAAAGCTTCATACGGCCGGGCTGCTCGGCGTTGAGTGCCGCGTACTGGCGCTCGTAGTACGCGAGCGAGCGGCCGAGCCTGAAGCCGTCGCGCTCCTCGGTGATCCGGAGCAGGCGGTAGAACTCGGGGAGTTCGGCAGCACTGCCGACGACGACCTCGACGCCCGACTTCCGGGCACGGCGGACGTTGCGCCGCCACTCCTGGTTGAGGCCTGACCACAGGTCCTCGGGTGTGCGGCCGGCGAGCGGCACATGGAAGACGTACCGGGGCTGTGCGTCCCCGTCGTCCCCGGTCCCGTCGCCGCCGCATCTGCGCCAGCCGCGGGCCCGCAGCCGCTCGGTGACCGCCGTGCCGAGCGGGTCGACCTCGCTGGCGAGGACGTCGGTGAGGCGCCGCCCGGTGCCGGTGAGCGACTTGAGGCGGGCGGCGTTCCAGCGGCGGTACGCGGGCGAGGGGCCGATGCGCACGGCGAAGGCGCCCGCTGCTCGCAGATGGTCGAGCAGCGGCGTCAGCCAGCTGTCGATGTCCGGGTCCGCCCAGTCGGCGACGGGGCCCTCGGGGAGGTAGGCGAAGTACTTGCGGGTGCCGGGGAACTGCCTCAGCAGCACCAGCGCCGCGCCGGTCAGCCTGCCGCTCTCCGGCTCCGGCCCCCAGCCGAGGAGCTGGGCGCGCCAGCCCTCCTTGACCTGCGCCCAGGACGGGCACTGAAGGAATCCGGCACCGAGCGCCGCCCCCGCCGGGGAGTCCAGGAAGGCACGGTGGGCGCCGGGCGTGAGGGGGGCCAGGCGGGTCTCCCGGCCGTTGCCGTGGTGGCCGCGGCCGGCCGGCACAAGCAGCGCTGACACAGTGTGAGCCTTTCGTCCGCCCCGTCTCTCCCGGGGACGCCGAGGATGCTCACAGCCGTGCATGACCGCCCCGCGCGGCGAATGTGACCGGACCATGACCGTTCCGCTGCAGTCGCAGTCATATCGTCACAGCACCTCTCACCTGGGCTTTTGTCGACCTAGAGTCGCCGTCGACTCCCTTGTTGCGGTCCGTGTCTCCTACGGAGGTCCCTGTTGAGCCACCCACGTGTGCGTCTTGCCGTCGCGGCGGTCCTGCTGGCCCCGCTCACTGCGTGCTCGTCCACCACCGGCGCCCCGGCCGGGTCCGATGCCAAGGCGGGCGGGGCGGCCGACGACCGCCCCGTGACCGTTTCCGTCACCCCTGAGGGGCAGCAGGCCAGACCGGGTGAGCCCGTCCGGGTCACCGCGATGGGCGGCCGCCTGACCTCGGTGACCGTCACCGATGCCGGCGGACACCGGCTCGCCGGCAGGGTCTCGGCCGATGGTGCGAGCTGGACCTCGGACCGCAGGGCGCTGCCCGGCACTGCGTACACGGTCGCGGCAGCCACCCGGGGCGAGGGCGGCACCGCCGGCACCGCCAGGGCCTCCTTCGCCACCGCCGAGGCGGACGAGGTCAACAAGGTCGACTGGCGGCCGGGCACCGGAACGACCGTGGGCATCGCCCAGCCGGTCTCCCTCGTCTTCGACAAGCCCGTCCGCAACAAGGCCGAAGTCGAGAAGCAGCTCAGGATCACGACGTCCAACGGCACCGTGGGGTCCTGGGGCTGGCTGCAGGACTATTCCGGCAAGGACCGGGTGGACTGGCGGCCGAGGACGTACTGGCAGCCGGGCACCCGGGTCACCCTCGGAGCGGAGCTGGGCGGCATCGACTCGGGCGGCGGGGGCGGCTGGTTCGTGCGCGACTACACGACCACCTTCACCGTGGGTGCACGGCAGGTCGTCAGGGTCGACCTGGACGACCACCGGCTCACGCTGGAGCGGGACGGCAGGGCCGTTCGCACGATCCCGGTCTCCGGCGGTACACCCGGCGGCGACAAGCGCTCCTGGCGCGGCACTGCGGTGCTGATGGCCAAGGAGGGGACGATCAACATGAACTCGGAGACCGTGGGCCTGGGCAATGCCTACGACAAGATGGTCGACTACTCGATGCGGCTCACCTGGTCGGGGATGTACGCGCACGCGGCCCCCTGGAACGCCCGCTACTTCGGGAACGCCAACCGCAGTTCGGGCTGCGTCGGGATGAGCAGGACCGACGCGGCGTGGTTCTACGCCCAGGTACGTCCGGGCGATCCGTTCGAGATCAAGGGCGCGGACACCAAGGGCACGGTGGCGCCGAACAACGGCTTCGGCGAGTGGAATCTGTCCTGGGCCCAGTGGCAGGCGAAGAGCGCGCTGCGCTGAACGCCCCGGGTCTCAGCCGGACAGCTCCCACATCAGCACCTCGGCAGTCGCGGCGGCGGCGAGTTCAAGACCGTCCGCCGCCGTGATCCGCGCCGCGTCGCCCGGTCCCAGATCGTCACCCGCCAGTCGCACGACACCCCGTACGACATGGACGTACACGAAGGGCGCGTCCGGGACCGCGGTCCGCTCGTCCGCCGCGAGGCGGCGCACATGCAGCATCGCTCCCGCCTGCGGCAGTGCATACGGCGTCGAGTCGGCGATCCCGCGCACGATCTCGTAGGACGGCTCCCCGCCCGGGTCCTTCGGCGCGAGCCAGATCTGCACGAACGTCAGCGGTGCATCGCCGTCGTTGCGCTCGATGTGCCGCACCCCGCCCGCCGCACTGAGCCGCTGCACATCCCCCGGCCGTACGACCGAGGCGTGCCCGGCCGAGTCCCGGTGGGTCAGTTCGCCCTCCACCACCCACGTCACGATCTCGGTGTGGCTGTGCGGATGCTCGTCGAAGCCGGCGCCGGGCGGGAGCCGCTCCTCATTGCAGGCGAGGATCCCGCCGAAGCGCAGATTGTCCGGATCGTAGAACCGTCCGAAAGAGAAGGCGTGCAGCGATTCGATGCCGGCGGTCTCGTCCCCACCCCGGTAGCGCCCTCCGGCGCGCCGTACGGAAATCACACCTCTACCGTAGGGCCATCCCCGGGCCGCCCGTGGCCGGTCCCGGACCTCCGGCGCGGACCCGCCACTCCGCCCGCACGTCCTGATAAGGCACTCTTGTCCCCGTGCCCCATCCCGAACCGGCTCTGCCTGCGAACGCCGCCCATCCGCATACCGCGACCCTCAAGCGCCTGGAGCAGTCCTCAGGACGGCTGGCCGCGAATGCCATCGCCCGCATGGACGAGACGCTGCCGTGGTACCGGGCGATGCCCCCGGAGAACCGGTCGTGGATCGGTCTGGTCGCCCAGGCCGGTATCGCCGCGTTCACCGAGTGGTTCCGGCACCCCGAGACGCCCCAGGCGATCTCGACCGATGTCTTCGGCACGGCTCCGCGTGAGCTGACCCGTGCGATCACGCTGCGCCAGACCGTGGAAATGGTGCGCACCACCATCGAGGTCATGGAGGCGGCGATCGAGGAGGTCGCCGCGCCGGGTGACGAGTCGATCCTGCGCGAGGCCCTGCTCGTGTACGCCCGTGAGATCGCCTTCGCGACCGCGCAGGTCTACGCGCAGGCGGCCGAGGCACGCGGCGCCTGGGATGCCCGGCTCGAATCGCTCGTCGTGAACGCGGTGCTGTCCGGCGAGGCCGACGAAGGCGCGGTCAGCAGGGCCGCCGCGCTGGGCTGGAACTCGCCGGAACATGTCTGTGTCGTGCTGGGCACTGCGCCCGACGGGGACAGTGAGCTCACCGTGGAGGCCATCCGCCGCGCGGCCCGGCACGCAAAGCTCCAGGTGCTGACCGGCGTCCTGGGCGACCGGCTCGTCGTCATCGCGGGCGGCAGCGACAGTCCGCTGCATGTCGCCAAGGCAGTGATCGGCCCGTATGCCGCCGGACCGGTCGTCGCCGGACCGGTGGTGCCCGATCTGCTGGCGGCGACCCGCTCCGCGCAGGCCGCGGCCGCCGGGCTCAAGGCCTGTTCCGCCTGGCAGGACGCCCCTCGGCCGGTCCTGGCGGACGATCTCCTTCCGGAGCGTGCCATCGCCGGTGACCCTTCGGCCCGCGAGCAGCTGGTGGAGGAGATCTACAGACCGCTGGAGGAAGCAGGCTCGGCGCTGCTGGAGACCCTCAGTGTCTACCTGGAGCAGGCGAGCAGCCTGGAAGGTGCCGCGCGGATGCTCTTCGTCCACCCCAATACCGTCCGCTACCGGCTCCGACGTGTGACTGACGTCACCGGCTGGTCACCCTCCGATGTCCGCTCCGCGTTCACCCTGCGGATCGCGCTCATCCTCGGGCGTCTGGTAGACGGCGATATGCAACTCTAGGATTTTGTCGGACACCAACAATTCCCCTGTCCGTTCTTGGTCCCTGTCCCCACGGGCGGCGGGGACCGTCCACAAGAGAGAGTGTGAGGGTGCTCGTACTCGTCGCTCCCGGCCAAGGCGCTCAGACGCCCGGCTTCCTGACCCCCTGGCTCGAACTCCCCGGCGCCTCCGACCGCATCGCGGCCTGGTCCGACGCCATCGGACTCGATCTCGTTCACTACGGCACCAAGGCCGACGCGGACGAGATCCGCGACACCTCCGTGGCACAGCCGCTGCTCGTGGCGGCGGGACTGCTGTCCGCGTCCGCGCTCGGCGACGTGACGCCCGGTGCCGTGTCCGGCCACAGCGTCGGTGAGATCACGGCCGCCGTGTTCGCGGGTGTCCTCGACGACACCGCGGCGCTGGGCTTCGTACGCACGCGCGGACTTGCGATGGCCGAGGCCGCCGCCGTCACCGAGACCGGCATGTCGGCGCTGCTCGGCGGCGAACCCGACATCACGGTGCCGCACCTGGAGAAGCTGGGGCTGACCCCGGCGAACGTCAACGGCGCGGGCCAGATCGTGGCGGCCGGCACCATGGAGCAGCTCGCCGCGCTGGAGGCGGACAAGCCCGAGGGCGTACGGCGTGTCGTGGCACTGAAGGTGGCCGGCGCCTTCCACACGCACCACATGGCACCGGCGGTCGGCAAGCTCGAAGAGGCCGCCCGGTCCCTGGCCGTGGCGGACCCGGCCGTGCCCTACGTCTCGAACAAGGACGGCCGGACCGTCACGACGGGCGACGAGGTCGTCTCCCGGCTGGTCGGCCAGGTCGCCAACCCGGTCCGCTGGGACCTGTGCATGGAGACGTTCAAGGAGCTCGGGGTGACCGCCCTGCTGGAGGTGTGCCCCGGCGGCACGCTCACCGGGCTGGCCAAGCGAGCCCTGCCGGGCGTGAGGACGCTCGCGCTGAAGACCCCCGACGACCTCGACGCGGCCCGCACGCTCGTCGCCGAAGAGACATCTGCCGCTGACGCGGCGGGCGCAGTCTGACGAAGGAGCCGTAGCGCATGTCGAAGATCAGGCCCAGCCAGGGCGCCCCGTATGCACGGATCATGGGTGTCGGCGGTTACCGGCCCACCCGGATCGTGCCCAACGAGGTGATCCTCGAGAAGATCGACTCCTCGGACGAGTGGATCCGTTCGCGCTCGGGCATCGCGACCCGCCACTGGGCGAGCGACGAGGAAACCGTTGCCGCGATGTCGATCGAGGCGTCCGGCAAGGCGATCGCCGACGCCGGGGTCACCGCCGAGCAGATCGGCGCCGTGGTCGTCTCGACCGTGTCGCACTTCAGCCAGACCCCGGCCATCGCCACCGAGATCGCCGACAAGCTCGGCACGAACAAGGCCGCGGCCTTCGACATCTCGGCCGGCTGCGCGGGCTTCGGTTACGGCCTCACCCTCGCCAAGGGCATGGTGGTGGAAGGTTCCGCCGAGTACGTCCTGGTCATCGGCGTCGAGCGGCTCAGCGACCTCACCGACCTGGAGGACCGGGCGACGGCCTTCCTGTTCGGCGACGGGGCGGGCGCGGTCGTCGTGGGCCCCGCCAAGGAGCCGATGATCGGCCCGACCGTCTGGGGCTCGGAGGGCGACAAGGCCGGGACGATCAAGCAGACCGTGCCGTGGGACCGGTTCCGCATCGGCGATGTCGCACAGCTGCCGCTCGACTCGAACGGCGAGATCAAGTTCCCCGCCATCACACAGGAGGGCCAGGCGGTGTTCCGCTGGGCCGTCTTCGAGATGGCCAAGGTCGCCCAGCAGGCGCTGGACGCGGCCGGGATCAGCACCGACGACCTGGACGTCTTCATTCCGCACCAGGCGAACATGCGGATCATCGACTCGATGGTGAAGACTCTCAAACTGCCGGACCACGTCACGGTCGCCCGTGATGTGGAGACCACCGGCAACACCTCGGCCGCCTCGATTCCGCTCGCGATGGAGCGGCTTCTGGCGACCGGACAGGCGAAGAGCGGCGACACCGCGCTCGTCATCGGCTTCGGGGCGGGACTCGTCTACGCCGCGACGGTCGTTACCCTCCCCTAGGCAACACCCGGATCCTCCGGTCCTCCGGTCCTCCGGGCAACGCCCAGTTCAACCCCCTGCTACACATCGAAGGAGCGCCACATGGCCGCCACTCAGGAAGAGATCGTCGCCGGTCTCGCGGAGATCGTGAACGAGATCGCCGGTATCCCGGCGGAGGACGTCCAGCTGGACAAGTCCTTCACCGACGACCTGGACGTCGACTCGCTGTCCATGGTCGAGGTCGTCGTCGCCGCCGAAGAGCGCTTCGACGTCAAGATCCCGGACGAGGACGTCAAGAACCTCAAGACGGTCGGTGACGCCGCCGACTACATCCTGAAGCACCAGGCCTGATCCAGGCCGATCAGGTACGCCACCCAGCGGTGGCGCCGCTGATTCACGAAACCTCATAGACCGTGGAGAAAGAATTCCTGTGAGCTCGACCAATCGCACCGTGGTCGTCACCGGTATCGGCGCAACCACACCGCTGGGTGGCGACTCCGCATCGACCTGGGAAGGTCTGATCGCGGGACGCTCCGGCGTCCGCCCCCTGGAGGGCGACCGCTTCGCCGACCTGCCCGTCCGTATCGCCGCCCCGGTGGCGGTGGACCCGGGTGAGGTCCTGCCTCGACCGCTCGCCCGCAAGCTGGACCGCTCGGCCCAGTTCGCACTGATCGCCGCCCGTGAGGCCTGGGCCGACGCCGGCTTCTCCGCCGCGGCCGGCGAGGACGAGAAGATCGCGCCGGAGCGCCTCGGCACGGTCATCGCCTCCGGCATCGGCGGTGTCACCACGCTGCTCGACCAGTACGACGTGCTGAAGGAGAAGGGCGTACGCCGCGTCTCCCCGCACACCGTGCCGATGCTCATGCCCAACAGCCCGTCCGCGAACGTCGGTCTGGAGGTGAACGCCCAGGCGGGCGTGCACACTCCGGTCTCCGCCTGTGCGTCCGGCGCCGAAGCGATCGGCTACGCCGTCGAGATGATCCGCACCGGCCGCGCCGACGTCGTGGTTGCCGGCGGCACCGAGGCGGCGATCCACCCGCTGCCGATCGCGGCGTTCGCCAACATGATGGCGATGTCCAAGAGCAACGACGAGCCCGAGAAGGCCTCGCGCCCCTACGACAAGGCCCGTGACGGCTTCGTCCTCGGCGAGGGCGCGGGTGTGGTCGTCCTGGAGTCCGCGGAGCACGCCGCCGCGCGTGGCGCCCGCGTCTACTGCGAGGTGCTGGGCCAGGGACTGTCCGCGGACAGCCACCACATCGCGCAGCCCGAGCCGACCGGCCGCGGTATTGCCGCCGCACTGCAGAACCTCCTCGACTCGACGGACCTCAAGCCTGCCGAGGTCGTCCACCTCAACGCCCATGCGACGTCCACTCCTCAGGGTGATGTCGCCGAGATCAAGGCGCTGCGGAAGGTACTCGGCGACGACCTGGACCACGTCGCGGTGTCCGCCACCAAGTCGATGACCGGTCACCTTCTGGGCGGCGCGGGCGGCATCGAGACCGTGGCCACGGTCCTGGCCCTGCACAACCGCCTCGCCCCGCCGACGATCAACGTCGACGACCTCGACGAGACGGTCGACGCGGACATCGTGCGCGGCGAGCCGCGCGAGCTGCCCGAGGGCACGATCGCGGCGATCAACAACTCGTTCGGCTTCGGCGGCCACAACGTGGTGCTGGCGTTCCGAACGGTCTGATCCCTCCGCTTCCACGACAGGGTCCGGCTCCCTCTGGGGCCGGGCCCTGTCGCGTTCACCGGACCCGGCCGTGCACGACGGCCACCCGTCGCAGTCAGCGGACCGCCCATGCCTCCGGGGCGCCCAGATCCTCGTAGAGACGGGCGCGTTGGTCGGGTGCGAGCGTGGTGGACAGGGCCGCCAGCGTGCCGCCCGCCCGGGCATCGGGGACGGCACCGACGGCGGCCCGGGCGATGGCGGCCCGGTCACCGGGAGGGAGCGCCGGAAGCATGCGGCGCAGATCGGTGAGGCTCTCCTCCGGTGTGCGGGACGAGCGGAAGGCGCTGAACACGGCGTCGAGTTCGGCATCGCCGCAGCGGTCCCACAGCGCGGGCATCGCGACGGTCTCCTCGGCGTGCAGATGAGCGAGGTAGGCGCCGATGAGCTCGTTCAGGGCCAGGTAGAGCGCGTGCTGCTCGTCGGTACGCGATGCCGCGGGCGTCTTCGGCAGGGCCCGGGCCCGTTCGTCGAGCGTGGCGAGCGCGGTGTCGAGCCGGACGTGTTCGGCGTCCAGCGCCTCGGCCGCCGCCGGCGCCCGCTCCCGCAGCAGCGGGTGGATGAAGGCGTCCTCGTGGTCCGCGTGCTCGCGCAGCTCCTGCGTCATGGCGAGACAGCGCTCCGCGAGCTCCTCGACGGCGCCCTGTTCCGCGGGTTCGGTGGCACCGAGCCCGACGGCGAGAGCGAAGAGGCGGGCACGCTGCCCCTTGTGAACATTCCCGTACAAATCGACCCTGGGCATGATGACTCCCTCTCGCATGCGCCGCCTTCGGACGGCTCATGGATGCATTAGAATGACAACACATTCACACACAGACAACATGTTGTCAAAGAGAGGTGGGGTCGTGCCCGAATCCACGCCCGGCGCCGCACCGGACGCCGCGCCGGACGAGATGGCTCTCCTGGTGGCCGATGTGTTCGAGGCAGCCGGAGCCCTCCGTCGGCTGGGCGAGCGGACCGCAGGGGCCGAAGGGCTCACCCAGGCCCGCTGGCAGGTCCTCAGCGTGGTCTCCGACGAGGCGCTCACCGTGCCGCAGGCCGCGCGCAGGCTCGGCGTCACCCGCCAGAACGTGCAGCGCGTCGCCAACGACCTCGTAGAACTCGGCCACGCCGTGTACGCCCCCAACCCCGACCACCGCGGTTCACCTCTGCTGACGCTCACTCCGAGCGGACGGGACACCCTCGCGAAGGTCACGGCAACCGCGTCCGAGCAGCACCGGACTCTCTTCTCGGCGCTGCCCGCACAGGAGATAGCCACGGCACGTGGCCTGCTGCGCAGACTGCTCGCGGAGCTGGACCGGCAGGAGCGGGTGGCCGGGAAGCGCTAGCGCGGCGGCCTGAAGGGGTTGCCGGGCAGCTCACGGCGTTTGATGCCGGGCCCCCGCAAGGGCCGAGGGGAAGGACCGCAGGGCGCCGGGGGGAAGGACCGCGAGGCGAAGCATCGTCGTCGTACGAGGCGGAGGATCGCGCTCGCACCGGAGAAACACCCAGGCGCCCCCGACAGCACGGCCAGGCGCCGTACAGGACGTGTCACGTGCCGGTGAACCGTTCCGGGCGCCGCACGGGAGATCCCGGGCGCGGCGGGGCGCGGCCGGGCGCGAGCGCAGGGCACTCGGGAAGCACCGCGACATCGGGGCATCGCGGCATCGCGGCATCGCGGCACAAGAGAGCACCGTGCGCACGGGGAAGGCGACACCGGCAGGGCATCGTCGCCGACAGGACAACTCCGCACCGGTGTCGCCGCGGGGCATCCCGGACCGGCCCGTCCGTCGCCTCCGCCGGATCAGGCCGGAACACCTCAAGGCCCGGAGAGCAGACCCGTGGAGACCCGGGGCCACCCGCCCCGGGACCCCGCCCTGGGCCCGGGTCTAAACCACCTGATGGAGCCAGCGGACCGGGGCACCCTCACCCGCGTACCGGAAGGGCTCCAGCTCGTCGTCCCAGGGCTTGCCCAGGAGCTTCGCGATCTCCGCCTCGAGTTCCGTCTCGCCCTGCGCGGAGCGGGCGAGGGCCGCACGCAGCCGGTCCTCGGGAATCAGGATGTCGCCGTGGATGCCGGTGACGGCGTGGAAGATACCGAGGTCGGGCGTGGCGCTGTAGCGCTCGCCCTCGGCCGTGACGCAGGGTTCGGCGGTCACCTCGAAGCGGAGCATCTGCCAGCCGCGCAGCGCGGACGCGAGTTTGGAGGCGGTGCCGGATTCACCCTGCCAGGAGAACTCCGCCCTCCAGGTACCCGGCGACGCCGGCTGCCGGATCCAGTCGAGCTGGACCCGCACACCGAGTACGCCCGCAACCGCCCATTCGACGTGCGGGCACAGCGCGCGCGGTGCGGAGTGAACGTACAGAACGCCACGTGTCGTCACCGGGACCTCCAGTGTGGGACGAGGATCGCCTTCCCCAGCGGCCCAGTAAACAGCATCAGGAGTGAAACTCCGCAAAACGGACAGCTTGTGACGTGATGTAATTTACCGGGGCCGGGGGGCCGGGAACCTCTGGTTCGACGGGGGAAAAGCTACCGTGCGCCGGGCGCCGAGGTGTGTCGTAACAACCGCCCGAATGGCCGTACGCACCAAGGTTTCACCCGCCAGGACGCCTATGGGGAGGGCAGCATGCAAGAAAACCGGCGGAGCGGGCGAACGGTCCTTCGACCGCGCGCCGTTGTCGCCGCGTTGACGGCCACGGCGTTCGTCGGGCTCGCGGCGGTCACAGGCTGTGACGCAGCGCCCACCGAGCCCCGCAGTGCCAGTGGCAGCGGGAGACCCGAGGCGACACGGCCCTCCCCCTCCTCCACGCCGGCCTGGGACCGGAGCCCCGGTTCGGTGGCCGCCGTGGGCGACTCCATCACCAGGGGCTTCGACGCCTGTGAGGTGTTCGCCGACTGTCCGGAGGTGTCCTGGGCCACCGGAACCAACGCCGAGGTGCGCAGCCTCACCCAGCGCCTGCTGGGCACGGCGGCGGGCGGGCGCAGCTGGAACCACGCCAGGACGGGCGCCAGGATGGCGGAGCTGCCGGCCCAGATGACGGCAGCGGCGGCCCGTCGCCCCGAGCTGGTGACGGTGATGGTGGGCGCCAATGACGCCTGCCGGAACTCACCGGAACTGATGACACCGGTCGAGGACTTCACGAAGTCGTTCAGCTCGGCCATGACCGCCCTGCGGCGCACCGCGCCCAAGGCTCAGGTGTATGTGTCCAGCGTGCCGGACCTGATGCGACTGTGGTCGAGCGGACGCACAAGCCCGCTCGGCAAAGAGGTCTGGAAGCTGGGGATCTGCCCGTCGATGCTCGGTGCGCCCGACGACCTGGGCGAGGACGCGCGGCTGCGGCGGGCCCGGGTGCACGACCGGGTCGTGGCGTACAACCAGGCCTTGAAGAGTGTGTGCGCGAAGGACCCGCTCTGCCGCTACGACGGTGGCGATGTCTTCGACTACCGCTTCACAGGACGGCAGTTGAGCCCCTGGGACTGGTTCCACCCCGGCAAGGACGGCCAGCGCCGGCTGGCGGAGATCGCCTACCGCAATGTGACGGCCGCGAAGCCGCCCGCCTGAGGGCTGTCCCGTAATCCCTGGTGGATCAGCGCGCGGCGTCGGATGCATGGGGTCTCCCCGGGCCCGCCAGGGTCGAGGGGAAGCATCGTCAGGCGGAGGGGTGTCCTCGTACGGGGCGTATTCGGACACTCCGACAACGCAGCGTGGGGGTGCCTCCCAGCGGCAGTTGGGGGACTGCCGTGCAGGACGTCGCGAGCCGGTGAACCCATCCGGTCACAGCACTGGTTCTCGGGGAAAGGCCCCGGGGTGGTCGTCAGGTCCGCCCCGGGGCCCGCGCGGGCGCCTCCTGCTCCGCCCCGGCGGTCCATGGGCCCGCGGGACACACGGCCCCGTACGGGAAGAGGCGAGCCTCCATGATCCCGCCTCCTCGCCGGGGAATGCGAAGGCGCGCCGTCGGCCGTGGGTTCCGGCACGTCCTGAAACCCCCTGTGGCTCGTCGGCCCCTCTGTTCACAGCCGAACTCCTTTCCGATACTGGCGACTTCGGTTGAACGGTTTCGGCGAAAGGATGCGACGTGCGGCGGACACGGACTTCGGCGGTGCTGGTCGTCTCGGCAGTGGCGTGCACCATGCTCGGTACGGCTCCGGCGTCGGCAGCGGAACCGGTCGCGGGCTCCGCCGCCGGCACGGTGGAGGAGCAGCGACTGGACCGTTCCGTGCCGCAGGAGATCCTCCGGCGCAGCGGATTCGACGCCGTGGCCACGGAGTTCGCACGCGCCCTGCGGGCGGGGAACTCCTATGAGGACGCCCGCCGCACCGTCGCGCGGCACGGTTCGCGGCTGTGGCGGCAGGCCGTCGACCGGGCCCAGGGAAAGGCCCGGGCACAGGGCGATCTGAGCCGTGACGACGACCGGCCGCTGTACTGGGCGCGGCTCGGGATGACCAGGGAACTGCGCGAGTGGCAGCCGGAGTTCGGGCTGACCGATGCCGGGCGGGCCCGGCTGCTCGACAGGCTCGAGCAGACCTCACGGGGCCAGGACACCATGGAATTCCCGCAGGGCGAGGGCTTCAAGCGCATCGTGGTGACCGGCTTTGACCCCTTCACGCTGGACCGGGACATACGGATCAGCAACCCGAGCGGGGCCACGGCACTCGCCCTCGACGGCACCTGGATACGGACGGCGGACGGGGGCCTGGCCAGGATCGAGACCGCCGTCTTCCCCGTCCGCTGGAGCGACTTCGCGGCAGGGACGGTCGAGCGGACACTGCGCCGACAGCTGCCGCAGGCGGATCTCTTCGCCACCGTCAGCCAGGGCCGGGTGGGCAGATTCGACATCGAGCGGACCAACGGCGCCTGGCGGGGCGGGTTTCCGGACAACGAGAATCTGTCCCGCACAGAGACCGTGCCGGTCTCCGGCCCGGCCACGCAGCCGCAGTGGACGTCGACGACCCTCCCCTACGCGGCCATCGTCGCGGCGGGCACGGGCCGCTTCCCGGTCCGCGACAACACCTCGGTCACCGAGATACCGGCGGGCGGCACCGGTCCGGTGGTCCGCCCCGAAGGCCCGACCCCGGGGTCCACCGCGCGCGCGGGTGGCGGTGGCGACTACCTCTCCAACGAGATCGCCTACCGGGCCACCCTGCTCCGCGACCGTCTCGGTCTGCACGGAACGCTGCCGGGTGGCCATGTCCACACCCCCGTACTCCAGTTCGGCGCGGACAACACCGATCCCGCGACGGGCACGGTCACCGATCCCGAGTTCATACGCAACCGGCTGGACATCATCGCCCAGGTCCGGGCCATCGTGACGATCGCGGTGAACGGCTGACGGGCAGGCGGGCAGGGGCACCGGGTTCGTCCTCGCGCCTGCTCTGCCGGAGCAGGCCGCAGAGCGGTCATCTCCGTGAAACCCGCTCGACCTGGTCACCTCCCCGAGGAGACCCTTGGGCATGGAGTTCCTCTGCTACCACCGCGACCGGCCCGGCTCCCTGCCGCTGCGCCACGGACTGATCGAAGAGCACTGGGCATACATGGACCGGTACGCGAAGGAGATGATCGCCCGGGGCCCGACCCTCGCCGACGACGGTGACACGCCCACCGGAAGCATGCACATCGTCGACCTGCCCGATCCCGCTGCTGCCCGCACGTTCGCCTTCGACGAGCCGAACTACCAGGCCGGTGTCTACCGGGATGTGCTGCTGCGACGGTGGCGCAACACGCTGGGGCGCTCCATGTGGGACTTCGCCGGCGGCCGGACCGGCGGCAACCGGTACCTGGCGCTCGGCCTCGGCACGGGGCAGGCCGCCGACACCGCAGTGCCGCCCGACCGGGACGAACTGATCGCCTACGGGCCGCTGCTCTCCGACAACGGCGACGACTGGCTGGGCACGGCGGCATTGGTCCGTGCGCCGGACCCGGACACTGCACGCGCCATCCTGACCCCGGACCGGTACGCCGACATCGAGGTGCACAACTGGCAGTTCGGCGGGCGGCGGTGATGCCCGAGCACGTCGAAGCCGACGCCACCGCCGAAGCCCTGCGGATCGCTCGGCATCCTCGTGTTCCGCCCGAACCCACGGAAGCGTCGGCCTGAACGCACGGCGCCGGACCCGTGAGTTCGCGCCGAAGAGCCTTCGGCTTTTCGCGAAGTCACGGGTCTGTCCGGGCCGGCGCCGGCTGCCGCTCGCCGGTCCGGGTGCGGTCGGGCCCCCGCCGCGAAGCCGGGAGCCCGTATCGACACATGGACAGGTGGACACCTCGACATGCAGACCGCCTCACGTTCGGACAGATCCGGACGGTCGGACCTTGCTCTCTCAGCCGGCGTGAAGGATCCGAAAGCGATCGGGTTCCGCCGGATCTCGATCAACGACTTGGATCGACGGCCAGGCCCATTGCCAGACGCTGATGCCTGGCGTGCGGGAGAACCTGATCTGCCCGCGGGTCCCTTCGACTGCGACGCGCGGCCAGGACGGGGCAGTGCGCGCCTGGTCCGCGCCGTGGGAACGCAGCACATCGGCGAGTACGGCGACCGTGTCGTAGCCCTCGAAGGCAACGAAGGAGGGCGCTTCGGCCAGCCGCTCACGGAGGGCCGTCTCGACGCGTGCACCGAGTGGGCCAAGGCGCTCGGGCAGGTAGCGCAGGAACGGGATCGCGGCGCTGTCGTCGCCCAGCAGCGTGGCCCATTCGGCGAACTCCGGTTGCCCGGCCGGAGCACCGATCACGATCTCGGCGAGGCGCTGGTCGCGGCGGACGGACTTGACGATCGACACCGCCGGCTCCGGGTGGCCGACCAGGAGAAGGAGGGCTGTCGCGCGATGGTCGACGAGTTCGTCGCACACGGCCGTGGGGGCGAGCGCACGCATGTCGAGGTCGATGACGGTGCCGCCCCGTGGAGCGAGGTGGTCCCGCAGGATGCGGGCCCCGGATGCCCAGTAGACACTCGGCTCGGCTGCTACGGCGATTCGGCTGCAGCCGGCGCCGAGAAGGAAGTCCGCGTAGATCTGCCAGCCGCGGGACTGTGCCGGGGCGAGGCGCGCGACCCAATCCGTCGGCTGTTCGGTGAGCGCGTCGAGAACCGCTGACGAGCAGAGGAACGGCAGGCCGAGGGCGTCGGCCCTGGCGGCAGCGGCGCGAGCGACGACGCTGTGGTACTCCCCCGCCAGGGCAGCCACGCCCAGGCGAGCCAATTCGTCCACGGCCGCCGCGGCCCTCCGCGGATCAGCCGCAGTGTCTCGGACCACCAGCTCGAGTGGTCTTCCGACGATCCCGCCGGCGTCATTGACTTCGCTGACGGCCAGCTCGAGTCCAGCGAGCAGGTGTCGGCCCGCCTCGACCCAGCCGGGCCGAGTCAGCGGAACGAGAGCGCCGATACGGACAGATGATCCGTCGGTCCGCTCCGCTCCAGGAGGCGATGCTGACGTATTCATGCGCGTCTCCCGTGTGGCGACTGGGTTGCAGACGACCGCAGCGGTGCGGGCCACGGCGGCCCCGGCACTACCGGGGCTCGCGGTCGCGGGGCTGCCGCTCGCCGGTGCGTCTCAGGACCGGGCCTCGCCCTTGCTGAAGCTGTACGGAGACGGAGACGATGCCCGGTGCCCGGGCTGGGACGGGGCCCGGTGCCCGGGGTCCCGCTCCGGCTCGTCCTCGGACGCCGTCAAGTCCCGTACCAGCAGCGTCGCGCCCGCCACCGCGCCCGGCATCAGGAAGACCGCGACGAACGGGACCAGAAAGGCCAGGGTGAGCGGAACGCCGAAGCCGAGGGTGAGCATGCGGCGGGAGCGCAGCAGTGCCAGGCGTTCCTTCAGCTCGACCCGCCGCCGCTGCAGCGCCACTCCCGTGAGTTCCTCGGCGAGGAAGAACCCCGAGACGCAGAATCCGATCACGGGTACCACCGTCTGCCCGACGACCGGGACGAAGCCGAGCGCGAAGAGCAGCACCCCGAACAGCGCCACCCGCAGCACGACCTTCAGGCTGTCCCGGGCAGAGATCCACAGCTCGCGCCAGAGCGGGAGACCCGACTCCGGGACATCGCCGCCCTCACTGCGGTCGACCTCTTCGGAGAGCGACTCGTAGAAGGGCTGGCCGATCAGCAGGGTCACGGCCGTGAAGGTGATCACGGCGAGGAACAGCCCGAAGGTGAAGACCAGCGCTGTGAGGAAGCCCCGGAACAGTCCGATCCACGGCGACGACCAGTCGTCGGCGAACGGCGTCGCCCAGCCCACCAGATCGTCGGAGCCGTAGCCCAGCCCGATCAGCGCACCGGCGTACAGGACAAGGGTGATCAGCCCGGGCAGCAGCCCGATGCCGAACCAACGGCCGTGCCGGCCGATCCACCGCTGGCCCTTGACCAAGTAGCCGAAACCGATCCCCAGATCACGCATGTCGCACACCCTATCGGGAGGGCGGAATCACCCATGGCCGCCCCAACAGCCTCCCCAGTCCCGCGGGACGCCCAAATCCCTCTTGTCGTTCCGTAGTTGAGCCGGTAGACCCTCCTTACCGATCACTCACGACCACCGGAGGCCCTCCGTATGGGTATGCCCCGAATCGCCCTCACCGCCACCGTGAGCTCCGTCGTCGTCGGCGCGCTGCTCCTCGGCCCCGGGCCCGCGTCCGCGGCACCCGGACGTGACAGCCCCCATCCGGTGCGGGAAGGCGCGGGCCGGGACACCGGCCCGTACGGCGGGCCGACCGGAGCGACGGCACCCCGGGCGGCAGGGACCGCGGCACCGGCTCTGCGGGGGCACGGCGGCTATCCCCGGCAAACCGTCCTCACCCCTCCTCCCGCCAATCCGTCCGACAGCTCGATCAAGCTGGGTCTCGCCCCGTACCACTCGCTGGCCGCGCGCCTGAACGCCCTGCAGAAGCTGAGCGACAGGGTCAGTGTCGAGATCGCCGGGCGCTCCGCCGGAGGGCACGAGCTGTATCTGGTCACCGTGACCGCGCCCGAGAGCGCCAAACAGGCCCGCGACCAGGAGCGGATGCGCGAGCTCATCGAGAACAGGCCGGCCGCGGCCGGCAAGGACCGGCACATCAGGGCGGCCTACAAGGCGCCGGTGTTCATCAACAACAACATCCACGGCGATGAGTGGGAGGGCACGGACGCCGCCCTGAAGCTCATCGAGGAGCTGGCGAAGGCGAAGGATGCGCGGACCGCGGGCCTGCTCGGTCGAACCCGTGTCCATCTCAATGTGACCGCGAACCCGGACGGACGCATCGCCGGGACCCGTGCCAATGCCAACGGCTTCGACCTCAACCGCGACTTCATCACCGCCTCGCAGCCCGAGACCCGGGCGATGCGGCAGATCGCCATCGACAAGCAGCCTGCCGTGATGCTCGATCTGCACGGGTACGTCAACGGCACGCTGATCGAGCCGACGACCCCGCCGCACGGCGAGAACTACGAGTACGACCTCTTCCTCAAGAACGCCTACGCCAATGCCCTGGGCATGGAGAAGGCGGTCAACGGCCTCGGCTACACCGAGCCGAAGGACGGTGTGCGGCCTGCGACGATCCCCTTCCGGGACGAGAAGGAGGGCTGGGACGACTGGCCGCCCGTCTTCACTCCGCAGTACATGCCTTTCCACGGTGCGGTCGCGTCGCACACCATCGAGATCCCGATGTCGGTGAACCACGAGGACTACGACGCACTCCCGGTCGCCGAGCTGCGCCGGCGGGCGGCGATCAACACACGTGTCGCCGGTGCCGCGATGCGCGCCGCTCTCGACTACACGCACACCCACCGCTCGTCCGTGCTCGCCGATCAGATCGAGACGTTCCGGCGGGGCGCAGCGGGCGAGGCGCAGCGGCCGGTCTCGGAGCGGACCGTACCGGGCGTCCCCGGGATCGGGCCCGAGGACGTGTACACGACCGACTTCCCGCGGGCGTACGTCATCCCCACGGGCAAGGGGCAGAGAAGCGCCGTCGCCGCGGGGCGCCTGGTCGACCACCTGATCGCCAACGACGTCCGGGTGCAGCGGGCACGCAAGGGATTCCGGCTGGCCGGGCGCTCGTACCCGGCCGGCTCGTACGTCGTCGACATGCACCAGCCCAAGCGCGGACTCGCCAACGCGATCCTGTCGAAGGGCCGTGACATCAGCGCGGATGTCTCCACGATGTACGACATCTCGGGCTGGAGCCTCGGACTGCTGTGGGGCGCGAGCGTGGACAGGGTCGCGCACGGCGAGCTGAAGTTCACCGGCCGGCCGGTGGCCACCGCGGCACCCACCGGTCACGTGGCGCGTCATGGCGATCTCGAACTGCGCCTGGACGACCCGAAGGAGCTGGCCGCGCTGAACTCGCTGCTCGCGCAGGGTGTGGCGGTGCGCCGGTCGGCAGACGGCAGGGCGGCGATCGTACCGGCCTCGGCGCGCGGCAGGGCTGTCGCGCTGGCGGACCGGTACGGGGTGGCCTTCCGGGCGACGAAGCAGCGGGGAACGGCGGCGCTCGAGCGGACCCGGGTCGCGGCGGCGGTCAACGCCGGCGAGATGTTCGCACTGCGGGAGATGGGCTTCGACGTGGTGCCGGTGTCCACGGACCTGCTCAACTCGGGCTTCGACTGGTCGAAAGCGGACGCGCTGTTCGTCTCGACCGGGCTCGACCACACGAAGCTGACGCCCGCGGCCCGGAACGCCCTGAACGGCTTCCTGGCGCGGCGCGGCGCGAACGTGGTCGCCCTGGGTCCCGAAGGCGCGGCCTTCAACAGCGCGGCCGGACTGCTCGCGGCCCGCGCGGTCCAGGGCAACGGGGACGCCAACGGCGTGGTACGGGTGGTCGATGCGGGCGGCCGGATCGCATCGGGCGCCCCTCGGCACACCTTCGTCTATGCGCCGCAGTGGTTCACGGACCTCGGCAGGGGCGTACGGGCGGAGCAGTCGTACGCCACGGGCAGCCCGCTCGTGTCGGGCCATTGGCGGGCAGGCGCCGACGGCAGGGGCGGGCCGAAGGACGCGGCGGGCAAGGCGTCGGTCATCAGCGGTACGGCGGCCCGCGGGGCATCGGTCGTGCTGTTCGGCACGGAGCCGCTGTTCCGCGACCATCCGAAGGGTGCGTTCGCCCAGGTCGGACGGGCGCTGCTCGGCTAGGTCCTTCGTCTGGATCGGGCTGGATCGGTGAGCGGGTTCCGGTGCGTGCGATCGCAAGGCGGGGGAAGGAGCCCACGCGGAGCGTGGGCTCCTTCCCCCGCCGACAACGCTGCGAGCCTGCGTGCCGGGACGCGAGCCCGGCAAGATCCGAACGAGAGGCCCCAGGTCGTCCTGTCCGGGCGGTCCTCGATGATCGGCCCGCGGCGTCGGATGCATGGGGTCTCCGCCAGGGCCACCAGGGCCGAGGGGAAGCATCACAAGGCGGTGGGGGAGATCGCCCTCGTACTGGGCGTACTCGGGCGACTCCGACAACGCAGCGTGGGGGTACTCCCCCTGGCTCCGCCGGGGGTGCCCCCCACCCGGCGGTGGCCGGTGGAGTGCCGTAGCTGTCGTCGCGGGCCCGAGAAGATCGCCCGGACAGGACCTGGCGGACAGCCCGCCCGTGCGGGAGGGCCGCACCCCGGTCGGGGTGCGGCCCTCGGTCACCTGTTGGCCCGGTCGGGACGGCTGCCGTCGGTCCGGACGACTGCCGGCACGAACGGCACCACGGGTCCGGACGGCTCAGACGGCGAGCTCGACCGTGATGTTGCCCCGGGTGGCCTTGGAGTACGGGCACACCTGGTGGGCCTTCTCGAGCAGTTCCCCGGCCGTGGCGGCGTCCACGTTCGGAATGACCGCGGAGATCCTGACGATGAGGCCGAAGCCCTCGTCGTTCCTGCCGATGCCGACCTCGGCGGTGACCGTCGAGCCGGAGACGTCGGCGTTCTCCTGGCGGGCGACCACACCGAGCGCCCCCTGGAAGCAGGCGCTGTACCCAGCGGCGAAGAGCTGCTCCGGGTTCGTACCGGCACCCGAGCCGCCCAGCTCCTCGGGCGGGTTGACGACGACGTCGAGCTTCCCGTCGTCGGTGGCGACGCGGCCGTCGCGACCGTTCTCCGCAGTGGCGATCGCGGTGTACAGGACGTCGGACTGCTGGATGGACATGAAGGGTTCCCTCTGTGGTTCGCCGCAGCTCGCGCCCACGACCGCGACGGCTGCGGGTGAGCCTATCGGTCGAGCGAAACGATCATCTTTCCGGTGTTCTCGCCACGGAGCAGTCCCAGGAAGGCGTCGAAGCCGTTCTCGATGCCCTCGACCACGGTCTCGTTGTACTTGAGTTCACCGGAGCGCAGCCAGCCGCCGACTTCCTGGACGAACTGCGGCTGGATCGCCGCGTGGTCGCCGACGAGCATGCCCTGCAACCGCAGCCGCTTGCCGATGACCAGCGCGAGGTTGCGCGGGGCCGGGGTGGGCTCGGTCGCGTTGTACTGGGCGATCATGCCGCAGATCGTGGCGCGGCCGTGCAGGTTGAACGAGGAGAGCGCGGCCTCGAGGTGCTCGCCGCCGACATTGTCGAAGTAGACGTCGATGCCGTCGGGGGCGGCTGCCTTGAGCTGCTCCGCCACGGGGCCGTTCTTGTAGTTGAACGCGGCGTCGAAGCCGTACTCCTCGACGAGGAGTTTCACCTTCTCGTCGGAGCCCGCGGAGCCGATGACCCGTGAGGCGCCCTTCAGCTTCGCCATCTGGCCCACCTGGCTGCCGACGGCGCCTGCCGCACCGGAGACGAACACCGCGTCGCCCTCCTTGAAGGAGGCGACCTCGAAGAGGCCTGCGTACGCCGTGAGGCCGGGCATTCCGAGCACACCCAGATAGGCGGAGAGCGGGGCGACAGTGGGGTCGACCTTGGTGGCGTGCTTGGCGGGCACGTCCGCGTACTCGCGCCAGCCGAGGCCGTGCAGGACGTGGTCGCCGACGGCGAAGCCCTCCGCGTTGGACGCGACGACCTCGCCGACCGCACCGCCGTCCATGGGCTTGTCGAGCTGGAACGGCGGGACGTACGACTTCACGTCGTTCATCCGGCCGCGCATGTACGGGTCGACCGAGAAGTGCAGGTTGCGGACCAGGATCCGGCCCTCGCCCGGCTGCGCCACCGGAACCTCGCGGAGGGCGACGTCCTCGGGCTTGGGCCAGCCGTGGGGGCGGGCGACGAGATGCCATTCACGGCCGGACGCGGGAAGTGCGGACATGGCTGCGATTCCTCCTAGAAAAGCTTCAGGTACTGAAACAACCATGCGACTGAATATTTCATGTTGTCAAGTATCTGGGTATGATGAGAGGCATGGCCACTCCACGCACAGACCCGCTGACCCTCGAGGTCGTCGATCTCATCGGCACCGTCGTGGCCCGATACCACGACGAGTACGAGGAGGCCGCGACGCGGCACAGCCTCACCGGCGCCCAGGCCCGGGTGCTGGGTCTGCTCTCCATGGAGCCCACGGCCATGCGCCGGATCGCACAGAAGCTGAAGTGCGAGCCGTCCAACGTGACGGGCATCATCGACCGGCTGGAGGCGCGCGGACTCGTGGAGCGCCGGCACGATCCGGCCGACCGCCGCGTGAAGATAGCCGCGGCCACGGCGGAGGGCCATGAGACGGCACGGCAGCTGCGGGAATCCCTGCACTTCGCGCGAGAGCCGCTGGCGGAGCTCTCGACGGAGGAACGCACCGTGCTGCGGGACCTGCTCAGGCGAATGCTGGGGGAACCAGGACAGCCGGGCGCGTAGGCCGTCCGCTCAGGGACGACCGGCCGTGCCGCCCCGGGAGGCGCACTCGGGCGACTCCGACGGCGCGACGGGGGCCGTGCAGGGCGCCGGGGCGGAGCACCTCTTCCCGGTCACCGCACTAGGTGCACCACCAGAGGAACCACGTGCACGTCTCGCTCGGCGTGGGGGTGGGAGACGGCTCGGGAGCCACGGGCAGCGGCGGCGATGCCGAGGACGACGGCGAAGGATCCCCCGCAGGGTCGCGCGGACTCGGAGCAGAATCGTCTCTGCTCGGCTTGGGCGCGGCGACGAACGAGCGGGACGGCGAGGGCTGCGACGGGGGCGCGGCCACCGTGGCCCGCGCGCTGGTGCGTGCGGCGCCGGCAGTGGCCGTTCCGGCAGGGGCGGACGACGTCCTGGCCGGTTCGCTCACCGCGCTGGGGCTGCGGGCCGGCTCCTCACTGACGGTCGGCTCGGGTAGGTCGTCGACCGCCAGCGACTCCTCCTCACGGACCTCGACGGAGGCCCCGTCGCTGTTGTCCCAGACCGCCTCCCGCGCCAGCTCCGCGAGGCTCAGCGCACCCGCAGCCAGCGCCAGTCCGACCGCGCCCAGCACCACCTTGCGGCCGCGCCTGCGGCGCCTGCGGACGCCGGAAGGCTTGCGGGCACGACGATTCGGGGCGGGTGCGCGGCGGTGTCCGGCCGGCGGCCGCTCCTCGTCGTACGCACCGGCGAGCTCGACGACGACGTCGTCCGACGGTGCGGCTGGGCTGTGATGCCTGAGCTCCTCCGCGGGGATACCGCATCCGGCGCACGCCAGAGCCCCATTGAGGTGCCGACGGCACTGGTAGCAGTAGTCCATGGCGCCCGCAGCGTACGCAGCCATGGGACAACAGAGGTAGCCCCGACTGTGAGGATCCTGTGTGGAATCAACGATTCCGCGGCAGGGCGCCCGCTGACGGAAGTCCGAGAACGGGACCCCGGCCCCCGAACCCCGCCCCGGTGTCCGGCCCGCCCCCGGCGGCTCCGGCGTCGGCCTGGGCGGCGGCAGGATGGGGGCATGAACAGCTTCGGGCCGCTCGATTTCCAGCTCGTCCTGCTCCGCCGGATGGCGGACCACCAGCCGGACCTCGTCGAGGACGCCCGCCACCGGCTGGGGGCGTCGATCGCCGACATGAGAGAGGCGAATCGCCGCTGGCAGGCAATGGTCCGCTCGCCGCGCGGCCGGGGCACCCTCGCCCGGTACCGCTCGGTTCTCGGTGAGCCCGGGTCGACGGCCCACCGCCGCATCGGCGACCTGGAGTGCGACGCACTGCTGTGGCCCGTGCCGCTCTGGCCGGACCTGAGGTTCGAGGTGCTCGCGGCGCCGGGCGGGGCGGTATGGAACGAATGGCTGGTCCGGGCTCCGGGGGCGACAGGGCCCGAGCTGCGCACGGAGGAGGATCTGCGGCCCTGGTCCTGCACGGTCGACGAGGTGGCCACGGCCTTCGCCCCGGTACGGCCGATGGAGGGCACGGCCCCGACCCGTTGGCGTCTGGCGTTCACCCTGCCCGGGGGCCGGCCGTGCGTCGCGGAGTTCACCTGGGGGCTGCTGCAACGACTGATGTGACGTCAGTTGTGGGTCCTCGCCACACGCGTTCCCCACCCCCCCGACCGGCTCAGCTCAGCGCGCGCCCCGACCCGGGCGGTCGCACGATGCCAAAAGGAACCGCTCCCGGGAGGATCTGCCGTGACCGTCAGTCTTGAGCAGCTGCGCCGGTGCCACATCGCCGTCGATCTGGGCGCCGCGAGGACCCGCGTCTTCGTCAGGGGCGCCGGACTCGTGGTCGACGAACCCAGCGTGGCCGCCGTGAACACGCGCAATGGAGCACTCATCGCGGTCGGCGAATTCGCGCAGAAGATGACGGGCCGCACACCCGACTACATCCGGGTCATGCGCCCCGTGTCCGGCGGCACTGTCATCGACATCGACATGGCTCAGCGCATGCTGCGCCAGCTCCTCGGCGAGAAGCTCCGGAGGCAGCTGCGTCGCAAGCCGCGGCTGCGCGCCGCCGCGTGCACCCCTCACGAGGCGGATCCGCTCGCCCAGCGGGCCACCGTGGAGACACTGGTCGGGCTCGGCGCCCGACGCGTGGAGCTCGTGGACACGCTGATCGCCGCGGCCGTCGGCTGCGGGCTCCCGGTGGAGCAGCCCACCGCCACCATGATCATGGCGTGCGGAGCGGCCACCACCCAGGTCGCCGTCCTCTCCCTGGGCTCGATCGTCACGGCGGTACGGATCCCCGTCGGCGGGGACGCGATCGACCACGCAGTGATCCAGCATCTGCGCCACCAGCACGCACTGATGCTGCCCAGCCAGTCCGTACGCCCGCTCCAGCTGGCCCTCAGCGAGAACGGACTCACCGTCCAGGGGCCCGCGTCCACCGAGATCCACGGCCGTGACGTGGCCACCGGGCTCGCCCGTTCGGTGAAGGTCGACACCGCCGCGGTACGCGATGCCATCCACACCCCGCTCACCGCGGTGCTCGACGGCATCGGCATGATCCTGCGCGCGTGCCCGCCCGATCTGGTGGCCGACCTCGCGGACCGCGGGATCATGATGGTCGGTGGCAGCGCACTGCTTCCCGGCCTGGACCAGATGCTGCGCGACGCGACCGGGATGCCGGTGCACATCGCGGAACGCCCCGATGTCTGCGCGGTGCTGGGGCTCGGGGCGATGCTGGAGGGGCGTGTACGGGGGATGATCCTCGACCCCTTGACCGCCTGATCCTCCGACGGGCACCGCAGTGCGGTGCCGGGTGCGGTGTCGGGGGTGTCCGGGTGCGCAGGGTGTCCGGGGTGGCCGCACTCCGGCGCGACGGCTTTCCGGTCACAGCCCTCAGCGTGCCGCCCGCAGCGCGATGCGCGTGCTCGACTGCGCGACGCCCGCCTCCCGCTTGAGGCGGCGCAGCAGCGTGTCGAGCGCCGCGGGGTCCGCGGCGCGGGCGCGGACCAGGTAGTCATGGGCGCCCGTGACATGGACGACCTCCGTGATGCCCGGGAGGCGGAGCACGACGTCCTCGAACTCCTCGTTCGTCGTGTCCAGGCGCAGGGTGATGTCGATGAAGACGACGAGCCCTTCGCGACTCCCGGCCGCTGCCGGGTCGACGAGGGTGGTGAATCCTCGGATCACCCCCTCGCGCCGCATCCTCCGCACCCGGTCGGCCGCCGCGTTCGCGCTCAGCCCGACTCGCGCACCCAGATCGCGGTAGGAAATCCGCGCATCCTCCTGCAGCACGCCGAGAATTTCACTGTCAAGGCGGTCCATACCGCGATTGTCGCAGCACGGTCCGGAATTCGGCCGCGCAGTCCACATCCGCCACACGATCGTGTGCCCCATGAGCGAAATGTGGACAACCGCGGTCGCCGGCGCCGCCGCCGGCCTCGGTGTG
Organism: Streptomyces sp. NPDC043861; assembly: GCF_056435905.1. Taxonomy (NCBI): domain Bacteria; kingdom Bacillati; phylum Actinomycetota; class Actinomycetes; order Kitasatosporales; family Streptomycetaceae; genus Streptomyces; species Streptomyces sp. NPDC043861. The sequence continues at coordinate 321,221 of NZ_JBWKDP010000002.1, forward strand.
GCGATGCCCCTGGGAGCGGTGGGAGTTCTGCTGATCCAGGAGGGGATGCGGGACCGCCGCAGCGCGGTGTCCGCCGCGGCCGCGGTCGCGGTCGTCGACCTCGCGTACGCGGCAGTGGCAACGGCCCTCGGGCCCCTGGTCGCTTCCGCGCTCTCGGGGGTCGAGGCATGGGTGCGGCTGGTCTCGGCGGCCGTTCTCATGGTGATCGCGGCACGGGGCCTCTGGGCGTCCCGTGCGCCGGTCGAGGGCTCCACGGTCGGTGCTGCGGATGCGCGGGGCGGAGCACTGCGGACCTTCACCCGGTTCGCCGCGCTGACTCTCGTCAACCCCACCACCGCCCTCTACTTCGCGGCGCTCACCACCGCCCAGGGATCCACCCTCGGCGGTGCCACGGCCGGGGCCGTGTTCGTGGCGGGAGTGTTCGTCGCCTCGCTCGTGTGGCAGCAGCTGCTCGTCGCGGCAAGCGGCTTCACCGGCGCACGGATCGGGGCGAGGACACGGGCCTGGACGTTCCGGCTGGGCCATGGGCTGGTGGCCCTGTACGCGGTGAGAGTGGCACTGCCACTGCCCTGAGTCCTCCGGGCGAAGGACCCTCCGAGCTGCACGATCTTGGCTGATGTACGCTGCGGCGGATTTCGCCGCATAAGCCCCGGGGGGCCTTCCACATGAACGTGCAGTCCCGCACGCTCCTGCGGAGTGCGTTCGTTCCGTTGCTCGTGCCGGCCATCACCGTAGCGAGCGTCCAGGCGGCCCTCGCGAGGGGCGTCCCCGCACCCGTCCCGAGGCGGTGCCGAGACGGACTCCCCGGGCAGGCCGGTGCCGGAGGCGCGGCTCCCTGCGCGTTTGCTACGCACGGGTAGGGGACGTGCGGGGAGAATGGAGAGGGCCTCGGGCGCGAGGAACGGCCCCGTGCGGACGCGACTTCAGGAGGACGACTCGTGAGTGCTCTCTTCCCGGCTCTGGCGGCGGGGCGGCCGGACCGTCCGGCCCTGCGGTTCGGTGACCGTGCACTGACGTACGGCGAACTGGCCGGGGCGGCCGGGACGCTGGCGGGACGGATCGCGGGCTCGGAACGGGTCGCGGTGTGGGCCACGCCCACCCTGGAGACCGCGGTCGGGGTGGTGGCCGCGCTGCTCGCCGGCGTTCCCGCGGTGCCGCTGAACCCGCGGACCGGCGAGCGGGAGCTCGCACATATCGTCGGGGACAGTGCGCCGTCGCTGGTGCTCGCGGGCCCGGGGGAAGAACTGCCGTCGGTGCTGGGCGGGTTGGAGCGTATCGACATCCCGGTGTCCGGACGTCCGGACGGGCCGCTTCCGGCCGAGCCGGGACCGTTTGCCCCCGCCCTGATCGTCTACACCTCGGGGACGACCGGCCCCCCGAAGGGCGCCGTCCTGCCCCGTCGGGCCGTCGCGGCGACGCTGGACGCGCTGGAGGAGGCCTGGGCGTGGACCGGGGAGGACGTACTCGTGCAGGCCCTGCCGTTGTTCCATGTGCACGGGCTGATCCTGGGGATCCTCGGTCCGCTGCGACGGGGCGGTTCCGTGCGGCACCTCGTGAAGTTCTCCGCGGAGGGCGTGGCACGGGAGCTCGGGGCGGGCGGGACCATGCTGTTCGGGGTGCCGACGATGTACCACCGGCTGGCCGAAGCGGCGGAGGGCGACACGGAGTTGGCGAAGGCACTGGCGGGCGCCCGGCTGCTGGTGTCGGGCTCGGCGGCGCTGCCGCTGCACGACCATGAGCGGATCGTGGCGGGCACCGGGCGGCGGGTCGTCGAGCGGTACGGCATGACCGAGACACTCATGATCACGAGTGTGCGTCCGGACGGCGAGCCGCGTCCCGGATCGGTGGGCCTGCCGCTGCGGGACGTGGAACTGCGGCTGGTCGAGGAGGACGGCTCCGAGATCACGGCGTACGACGGGGAGACGGTGGGCGAGATCCAGGTGCGTGGCCCGAATCTCTTCACGGAGTATCTGAACCGGCCCGACGCGACGGCGGCGGCGTTCGACGGGGACTGGTTCCGCACCGGCGACATGGCGGTGCGGGACACGGACGGCCAGGTACGGATCGTGGGCCGCAAGGCGACGGATCTGATCAAGAGCGGCGGCTACAAGATCGGTGCCGGGGAGATCGAGAACGCGTTGCTGGACCATCCGGACGTGCGCGAGGCAGCGGTGACCGGGGAGCCCGACGCGGACCTGGGCGAGCGGGTCGTCGCCTGGGTGGTGCCTGCGGACCCGGCGCGGCCGCCGTCCGAGGAGGAGCTGGCGCGCCATGTGGCCGCACAGCTCGCGCCGCACAAGCGGCCCCGTACGGTCCGCTTCCTGGAGTCCCTGCCCCGCAACGACATGGGCAAGATCATGAAGCGGGCGCTGACGCATGGCTGACGGGCCGACCGCGCGGGGCGCGATAGCCCTGATCGCCGATGCCTTCGAGGAGAGGCGGGCGACGGCCCCGGTTCCGGGTGCCGGCAGGACGGGTGGGCCCGGATCGTCCGTGTCGTCGGAGTCCGTCCCGGCGTCCGGGACGGACGGCCCGATCGGCTGGACCGGATACGGAGCCGCACGGGCGCGGGCCGCGGCCAGGAGTGGCGAGGACGAGTCGGTCGTCTGGGGCACCGCGGAGATCGGCGGGCGCCGGGCCGTGGTCGTCTCGTTCGAGTTCCGCTTCATGGGCGGTTCACTGGGCGAGCGGACCGGCGACCGGCTGGTGGCGGCGTACGGCTGTGCCCGCGAACAGCGTCTCCCGCTGGTGTCGCTCATCGCGACGGGCGGCAGCCGGATGCAGGAGGGCATGGTGGCCCTCACCCAGCTCCAGCGGGTCGCCCGGGCATCGGCCGAGCTCCGGGCGGCCGGACTCGCGCAGCTCGCGGTGGTCCGTGACCCGACGACGGGCGGCGGCTGGGCCACGCTCGGTGCGGGAGCGGATGTGATTCTCGCCCTCCCCGGCGCCCAGGTCGGCTTCGCCGGCTCCCGTGTCCGCCCGCCCGACGCCGATCCGTCCGCGTACACGGCCGAGGGCCAGCTGGCCGCGGGCCAGATCGACGGAGTCGTGCGCCCCGAGGAGCTGCGGTCCACGCTGAGCCTGTGGCTGGCCCTGCTGACGGGCGGTGGGGATACGGAGGCCGTGCCCCCGCCGTGCGCGCTCGACGGCGCGGGCGCTGCACCCACCGGCTGGGAAGCGGTTCGGCGTGCCCGGGCCGCGCACAGGCCGAGGGCCGGAGCGTATCTGGACGCGTACTTCGACGAGCGGCTGGACGTCCACGGAGACCGCTGCGGCGGGACGGACGCCGGCATCGTGTGCGGGTTCGGGCTGAGGGCCGGGCGGGCGGTGGCCTACGCCGCCCAGACGGGGACGGCGACCCGGCCCGCCGGGTACAGGACCGCCGCACGGCTGATACGGCTCGCAGACCGGCTGGGGATTCCCGTTCTGACGCTCGTGGACACGCCCGGGGCCGCCAATGACGCCGAGGCGGAACGGGACGGGGCGGGCGCAGCGATCGCGGAGGCGTTCGCCGCGATGGCGGAGGCAGACGTCCCGGTGACGACGCTCGTCATCGGGGAGGGCGGGTCGGGCGGGGCTCTCGCACTGGCCGCCGCGGGCAACACCTGGGCCACACCCGACAGTTACTTCTCCGTCATCGCCCCGGAGCTCGCCGCAGCCATCCTCAAACGTCCTCCGTCCGACGCCGCCGCGACTGCGGACCAGTTGCGGCTGCGCCCTCAGGACCTCGCGGAGCTGGGAGTCGTCCGGGGCATCGTGTCCCGCCCGGAGTGACCGGCGGCGCGAGCCACGAGCGGAGACGAAGCAGCCATGAAGTACGTCACAGCAACATTGATCACCTAAGTCCGACATCTTGGCGATTCGCGCCATTACCCCTCTCACTTTGTCCGGTATTCATACGATTGCACATGATTACGTAGTGGGATTCAGGGCGCTTCCCGCCCGGGAGTTCCACTTAGGTCACCCTTCCCTGGCACGGCGGACCTCTGGTAGACGTGGCAGACCCCGCCAGCACCACCGGAAGTCTCGCCATGGACCAGGACAGCGCGCACGACCTCATACCCTTCACGATCGACCTGACCTTCGAGGAGGCCCGGCGACGAGCCGAGGTCGTGGCCGCACTGGGACCGGACTGGGATCCGATGGCCGCCCTGCAGGGCGAGGACGAGGCGTACACGCTCCTCTACTCCGGCCTCGACGCCGAGCAGCAGCGCACCTACGACGAGCTCGTGGCCGCCGGTGTCCTTCCCGGAGGGGAGCCGGGCCGTGCGGCTTCCCATTGACCCCCAGGCGGACATATCCCGCCGCGCCTGGGTCCCCTGCCCCCGCTGCGACGACGCACGGGACTGTGCCGTCTGCGCCGAGCGGCGCAACTGCCGTGAGCACTGGCGGTATCTGATCTCCAACAAGGGTGCCGTCGTACATCTCCAGTGCCCCGGCTGCACACATATGTGGTCACTCGACACACGGCCCGGCGCGGGCCGCCCGGACGACGATCCGTATCCCTGCTAGTGCTGTGACCGGATAGGTTCACCGGCTCGCGACGCCCTGCACGGCACTCCCTCGGACTTCGCCGGGAGCTGCCCCCTCGCTGCGTTGTCGAATCACCCGAGTACATCCGGTACGAGGGCGATCTCCCCCAGCCTCCGGCCGGTGGGGGCACCCCCGGCGGAGCCAGGGGGAGCACCCCCACCGGCCTTGCGATACGTCCCCTCGGCCCCAAGGGGCCAGGGGGAGACCCCATGCCCGCGGCCCCAAGGGGCCGGGGAAACCCCATGCACCGGACGCCGCGAGCTTCCCGGCAAACCCATCCGGTCACAGCACTGGGCCTGTCCGGGCCCAGTGCTGTGACCGGAGAGCCCCGACGGCAGCCGGGCTCTTCTTCTCGCGGGCGCGCCGGTCATCGATGCCTCTCCCCGTACACCCGGTGAAGGGGTGGTTCCGGGTGTTGCGAAGAGTGTGGGGCGTTCGCAAGTCACCCGAACCGGCCGGGCGTTGGCGGAATCGCACCATGGCGGCTCTCCACCAGGAGCTGCAACTCCGGGCCGTGGACGCACGGGACATCGGCCGCGGCACGGACGCGGTGACCGGCCTCGAGGCGAAACGTCACGTCAGGAATCCGACACGCCCACATGGTTGACATGGACTCAGGGAATCCGGTGACCGCCGGATGTCGCGGGCGGGCCCGCAGCCGCGACCTGCTAGCTCTTGGGCGCGAAAAGCGCATCGGACGTTTCGGAGCGAATCCGGGAATCTCAGGCCGATCCGCCCTCCCTCAAGCCCTCGAGAAAGGTCCGGGATGCCCAAGATCTTCGGCGTCGCCCTCCTGGCACTTGCCCTGGCGGCAGCTTCACAGACTCCATCCGCGGCCGAGGCACCCGCGCAGTCCGACCAGGTCACCGGTCGGTACATCGTGACCCTCAAAGACGCCGCCGCATTCGGAGACGCCGATCTGGCTGTGGACGCGGCTGTCGAACGGGCGTCCTCCATGGGTGCCGTGGTACGGCATGTCTATCGCCACGCACTCCAGGGCTACGCGGCGTCCATGAGCGCGAGCGCGGCGGCCGCGCTCGCCGAGGACCCGCGCGTCGAGTCGGTGCAACGGGACCGGAAGGTGCGGATCACCGCCCAGTCGGTCCCGACCGGTGTCGACCGTGCGGAGGCCGACCTCAGTCCGACGGCGGCCATCGACGGTGTGGACAAGCGGGTCGCCGCCGATGTCGCGGTGATCGACACCGGGGTCGACGCGAGCCACCCGGACCTGAACGTGTACAAGGCGGGTGCCAAGAACTGCTGGCTGCCCCAGCTGCCCGTCATGGACCTGCACGGTCACGGAACGCATGTCGCGGGCACCGTCGCCGCCCTGGACAACGCCACCGGAGTCGTCGGCACCGCGCCCGGCGCCCGGATCTGGCCGGTTCAGGTGCTGAGCCCGTTCGGGACCGGCTCCACGTCCGACGTCGTCTGCGGCATCGACTACGTCACCGAGCACGCCGACGAGATCGATGTCGTCAACATGAGCCTGGGCGGCGAGGGCGGCGACGACGGCAACTGCGGCAAGACCGACAACGACGCCATGCACCAGGCGATCTGCTCCTCCGTCGCCGCGGGCGTCACCTATGTCGTCGCGGCCGCCAACGACCACGCCGACGCCAAGGACACCGCTCCCGCGTCCTACGACGAGGTGATCACCGTCAGCGCCCTGGCGGACTTCGACGGCAAGAGCGGCGGCCTCGGCGCCGCCACGTGCCGCACCGACCGTGACGACACCTTCGCCGACTTCTCCAACTACGGCGCCGATGTCGACCTGATCGCCCCGGGCGTGTGCATCCGCTCGACCTTCGCGGGCGGGGGCTACTCCGTCCTGTCCGGTACCTCGATGGCATCACCCCATGTCGCGGGCGGCGCGGCCCTGTACCGGGCGACCCACCCCGGTGCGTCGCCCGCCGCGGTCAAGGCGGCCCTGGTGAAGGCCGGCGGCAGCGACTGGAAGTGGCCGTCCGAGGACGGCGACGGCGTCAAGGAGCCCCTGCTCAGGCTCCGCGGGTTCTGACCCGGCCTCTCCGGCCACGGGTGCGACCCCGTGGGTACGGCCCGCTGGGGCCGTACCCACGGGGTCGCCCGTTCTCCGCCGGCGGCGGCAGGTCGGCCCGGGTCCCGGCGGGAAGGCCTACGGCGTCGGATCCCGGGCGTCGTACCGTACGAAGCCCCGGCCACGCAGGGCCAGCAGACCGATCGCCAGGACACAGGCCAGCCCGCCACCGGTGACGGCGACCGCGGGGGACGTGAGATCTGCCACGGACCCGGCCAGGAAGTCCCCGAGCCGCGGCCCGCCGGCGACGACCACGATGAACACGCCCTGCAGGCGACCGCGCATCTCGTCCGGGGCGGCCGCCTGGAGCATGGTGTTCCGGAACACCATGGACACGGTGTCGGCGCAGCCGGCGAGGGCGAGGAAGAACAGCCCCAGCCAGAGGTTCCTCGTCAGCCCGAACACGGCGACCGCCGCTCCCCATGCCGCCACGGCGAGCAGGATGGCCACTCCGTGCCTCCGGATCCGCCCCTGCCAGCCCGAGAACACCCCGCCGAGCAGCGCACCGACGGCGGGCGCTGCCACGAGGAGCCCGGTGGTGCGGGCGTCGCCGCCGTACCAGAGCACGGCGACGGCGGGGAACAGCGCCCGCGGATGCGCCAGGATCATGGCGCAGAAATCCGAGAAGAACGTCATCCGGATGTTCGGCCGGGTGGCGAGGAAGCGCAGCCCGTCGAGCACCGATGCCCGCTCGGCATGGCCGCCCTTGCGGTCGGGCAGCATGGCCGGCAGCCGCCACATCGCGTACAGCGAGGCGCCGAAGGCCATCGCGTCGATGACGTACGCGGTCTGATAGCCCCCGTACCCCACGATCACTCCACCGAGCATCGGGCCGAGCAGCATCCCGGACGTCATCGTCATCGAGCTCAGCGCATTGGCGGCGGGCAGCTGCCCGGGCGGCAGCAGACGCGGGATCATCGAGGTGCGGGCCGGGGAGTTGAGCGCGGCGCACACGGCCTGGAGCGCGACGACCCCGTAGAGGAACCAGACGTGGTGGAACCCCGCGAACGCGGCGGCGGCGAGCGCGACCGAGAGCGCCGCCGACCCGCTCGCGCTGTACAGCCCGAGCTTGCGCCGGTCGACGGTGTCGGCGACCGCGCCGCCGTACAGCCCGAAGACGATCAGGGGAACGAGCGAGAACAGCCCGACGAGCCCCACGGAGAAGGTGGAGCGGGTGATGTCGTACACCTGGAGCGAGATCGCCAGGGTGGTCATCCCCTGCCCGACCCAGGAGACGGTGTTCCCGAACCACAGCCGCCGGTAGTCGGGCGAGACCCGCAACGGGGTGAGGTCGGCGAGGATGCGGCTCCTGCTCGGCGGGGTGCCGGTCGCGGTCATACGACGCCGGCCACAGGTGCGGGCCGCGGGCCGCAGGCAGATCGGACGGTTATCGGCAGCATACGGCGCAGTATAGGGGCGCAGCATGAAGGGACCCTTACGCCCTATCGGCCGGAACCGGCACGTCAGCCGCGCTCGCCCGGCCGGCGAGCAGCCCGCCGCCGGCACGTCAGCCGCGCCCGCCAGCCCGCCGGTCAGCACGCCGCGCCTCGGACGACGCCGGGGGGCACTGCGGCGGAACGCCGACGTGACGCCGGCGTCCGGGCCACGCAGACGGCCTGACGCAGCGTCGGCCGACGGCGCCGGGCGGGTTCACCCGGGCAGGAGAAGCGTCAGGCGTCCTGCAGCCGGTGGCGGACCGCCGAGCGACGGGCGCGGGCGGCTGGACCTGGACGCACGGCGCACCCGTTCGGGGAAGAACCGACCGACACGGACGTACGGGCGCTGGTCGGAACGGCTCACGGGGGTACCCGGATCACATGACTATTCAGCATCCCGCCGATCGCGGCGGCGAGAGGCGCGGGCGGTTCGAGCAACTGGCCGAGGCCGCCTCGAGATTCACCAGCTCCCCGGCCTTCTTCGGCTTCTGCCTGGCACTGATCGCCGCCGTGATCACCGTCCATGCCGCCGGGCTGCCGATCAAATGGCAACTGTTCGCCGGGGAGTGCATGACCGCGGTGACCCTGCTGCTCCTCGCACTGCTGAAGAACTCCGAGCTGCGTGGCGAGCGCGCGATCCAGCGGAAGCTCGACGCCATCGCCGCCGCCATGCTCGAGACACAGGAGGGCGAACCCGGGGAGGCACATGCCGATCTCAAGCGGGCGATCCGGATGGAGGAGGAGACCTGAGGGCCCTACGCGCGGGGCATACGTCCGGCCTGCCGCCGACGTGCCCCGCGCGTACGATGCAAGAAGGCACGGCGCCGGGAGGCGCGCCGACGGAAGGCCAGTACGGCCGGGCGACGGCGGAAGACGGCGGCGGCGGGCCCGGGTGCGCCCCACCTCCCCGACGGCATGTCCGTCGGACCGTCCGGGCAGCACGTCGGCCCCGTCCAGGCAGCTTGCCCGCCAATGCCTCGGCAGGGAGGCACCTCACATGGCACAGGACCGGATCCCGGGCATCGATCCCACCGCGGCTCCCAGTGGAACCGGGTGTGTGGAGTGCTCGGCGGGCGACGGGCCGGGGTGGTGGCTGCACCTGCGGCGCTGCGCCGCCTGCGGACACATCGGATGCTGCGACTCCTCGCCCGCGCAGCACGCCACCCAGCATGCGCGCGAGGCGGGGCATCCCTTCCTGACCAGCTTCGAGCCGGAGGAGAACTGGTTCTGGAACATCGAGACCGGCCAGTACTACGAGGGACCCGAACTTCCCGGACCCACCTCGCACCCGGCTTCCCAGCCGACTCCCGGGCCGCGGGACAAGGTTCCGGCGGACTGGCAGGCACAGCTGCACTGAACGGGGTCCGGCGAGCAGCGGGGCCCCGTCTGCTGCGAGCGCAACAACCATACGGACGGGGTTCGGACGTGTCCGGTCCGGAGTACGGGTCCGACGCGGAGCACGGCCGGAGCACGGGTCAGACCTGTCCACGGGTCAGACCTGTCCGAACGGCAGGTGCGGGTCCGTGATCCCGCCCGGGCATGCGAGTCCGGCGATGTCCCAGCCGGCGAGTGAGGCACCTGCCTGGTACGCGCTTTCGTAGAAGGCCAGTACTGCGGTGCGGGGATCGGGCTCGGCCCGGGCGTCGTCGTATCCCAGCACGGCCAAGTGGCTGTCGTTGCGCGCGACCCAGCTCGCCGGCGAGGGCCTGAGCGGCTCGTCCGCCACGCCCGCGGGTTCCGGAGCGGTGTAGGAGTAGAAGGCGGGCGAGGGGAAGTTGGCGTCGCCGAACCAGAAGCCGAAGGACACGACCTCCCGGGAGTACGCCTCCCGGGTCACCGGATCGACCTGCCGGGACGGGTCGGTCCGGTTGTCGGAGAACCGGGTGTGGGCGATGTCGAAGGTGTGCCAGAAGTGGTGCACCGGACTGACCTTGCCCGAGAACCCGGCAGCGAACTCCTCGAGCACCGAGGCCACTTGGCTGAGCACCCGCCAGTACCGATTGGCCCGTTCGGGATCGTAGGCCGCGTGCTCGGTGTCCTCTGCGAACGGCCGAGCGCTGTCGGGCAGGTCGAAGGGCCTGGGGACACTGATGCTCACCGCAACGCCGAGCGCCTCGAGCGCGGCGAGGGTGCTCCGGTGGAAGGACGCGACGGACTGGCCCACCAGCGGGAACGACTCCGCCCTGCCGTCGAGCGTGGTGACGAGCAGCTGATGGCCGACGAAGTCGAAGTCGATCGTGAAGAGAGGACCACCGTCGGGCTGCCGCATGGGACGTGTCGTGATACCGCGCCCGGTGAGATGGAACGGAGCGTTCCACCAATGGTTGCGCCGGGCGCTCGATGCGAGACGGATCTTGCCGACGATCTGTGCGAACCGGTGCAGCGTCTCTTTGGTGTCCCGCCACTCGGCGAGTGGCATCGCCGGGAACGGCTCCATCGCGTTCCCCTTCCTGCCCGGCACTTCTGCCGGCCGGACCCTTCCCATGATGACCACGCAGGCGCCGCTCGGCACCTCGCGGACGGCCCGCCGCAGGCCGGCGCCTCGGGCCGACACTTCGGTGCGCGGCGGAGCCTTGCACCGCCCCGGGGCCCCGTCACACTGTCTCCCTGCGCACCCTGTACGCGCTGTTCGAGGAACAGCAGGAGGGCGTCGCGACGTCCATCCGCCGCCGGCGGCTCGAGCGGAGCCGTGCCGACCTCGCCCGCCCCGAACTGCTCAGTCACCCGATCCAGGCGATCGCCGCCCGCTGGGGCTTCACCAGCGCCGCCGTCTTCAGCCGCTCCTTCCGTGGCGCATACGGCATCACTCCCACCGAATACCGTCACCAGCAGCGACCAGGGCTGGTCCGACCAGTACGAACACACTTGTCCGCAGCGCGAATCGCCTTTGCACTCCCAGCCCGAGGCATCAGGATCAGCGCCGGACCGTTTCTCGACATCGACTGCGGGCCGGTCCCGGGGGACCGGCCCATCGGAGGACATTCCCATGCCCCTTGAGCGCCTCACCGCCGCAGCCTCGCCGATCGCGCGCTTCGGCCTCGGCCTGGCCGCCGTAGGGCGTCCCGGCTACATCAATCTGGGACGCAACGAGGACCTGCCCGACGACCGCTCTGTCGACGTGCTGGCGGCCCGCACCCACCGACTGCTCGACGCCGCCTACTCCCAGGGCGTGCGGTACGTCGACGCGGCCCGCTCCTACGGCCGGGCCGAGGAGTTCCTCGCCGACTGGCTGGATGCGCGCCCCGAGGCTCAGGATGTGGTGGTCGGCAGCAAGTGGGGCTACACGTACGTCGCCGGCTGGCGCACGGACGCCGAGGTGCACGAGGTCAAGGACCACAGCGCCGCCACGTACGACCGTCAGCTCGCCGAGACGCGCGCGCTGCTGGGTGACCGGCTGGACCTCTATCAGATCCACTCGGTCACCCCGGACAGCCCCGCCCTGACCGACCCCGCCCTGCACGAGCGACTGGCCTCGCTCGCCGCCGAGGGCGTGACGATCGGGCTGTCGACCAGCGGACCGAGGCAGGCGGATGCCATCCGTGCGGCGCTGGCGATCACCGTGGGCGGCGAACCGCTCTTCGGCAGCGTGCAAGCCACCTACAACCTGATGGAGCCGTCGGCCGGTCCGGCGCTCGCCGAGGCGCACGCCGCGGGACGCATGGTGATCGTCAAGGAAGCGCTGGCCAACGGTCGTCTGGCCGATCGCCACGCCACGGGCCCGGAAACGGCCGTGCTGCGCGAGACAGCAGGAGCGGCGGGAGTCCCGTGCGACGCCATGGCGCTGGCCCCGGTCGCCTCACGACCATGGACGGACGTGGTGCTCTCGGGTGCGGCCACCGTCGAACAACTCACCAGCAACCTCATGGCGGCGGACCTGCACCTCGAGCCGGAAGAACTCGACCGGCTCGCCGCGCGGACCGAGCCCGCCGAGCACTACTGGGCGCACAGGGCGCGACTCGACTGGGCGTGAAGACAGCGAGGGCCCACAGCGCTCCCCCACCGGCCTGTGGTTCCGGCACCGCCGGAGGGGACGGCACAGCGGCGTGCATCCCTTCAACTGTGCCGGAGCGCCATGAGGATGAGGTGCATCGCACCGGCGTCCGCACCTCACCTGAGCAGCTCATCACCTTTTGCGCCGCCTCCGGCAGCCAGGTTTGGTGGGTTCATGCAGCCAGAATCAGCCGGTTCGGACAAGCGCGCAGCGCCGCCGCTCGAGTGGTCGCACTGGGTGGCGTTCGCCGGGACGCTTCTGCTCCTGAGCGGCTTGTTCGACATCATCAACGGCTTTGTCGCCCTGCTGGACCACGGGTACCACGAGACGACCGCCAATCATGGCAACCGGCTGCTCATCTTCAACTACGCCGCCTGGGGCTGGGTGTGGATCATCGTCGGCATCGCCCAGTTCCTGGCCGGCGTGGGCGTGTTCGCCGGGTCGAGGGCCGCGCGGCTCGTCGGCATCGTGCTGGCAGCCGCCTGCATGGTGGGCCAATTGATCTTCCTTTCCACCTTCCCGCTGTGGTCGGTGATCACCATGGCCCTGTCCGTGCTCGTCATCTACGGACTGATCGCCGAGCCGCGCCATGTTCCGGGTGCGCGGGTCTGAGCGAGTGGCGAAACGCCCTGCCGGGACCACTGGCGCGTCTCGTCGGCCGGCCGCGAAGCCATCCACCGCGCCACGGCGTACTCGTTGACCGACCGGCCTCGTTGACCGACCGGCCTCGTTGACCGACCGGCCTCGTTGACCGACCGGCCTCGTTGACCGACCGGCCTCGTTGACCGACCGGGCTCGCCGGCCGCCCGGTCGAAGCCGCTTGTCCAAACAAAGCCACTCGTCCGGACGAAGCCACTTGTCCGGCGCCTTCAGTTCGTTCCGACCAGATCCGCGGCCCTTTCTCCGATGACGACGGCGGGGGCATTGGTGTGGCCGCGGATGATCGTCGGCATGACCGACGCGTCCGCGACGCGCAGACCCTGCACCCCTCGAACGCGAAGCTGTGGGTCCACGACGGAGGCATCGTCGCGGCCCATTCGTGCCGTTCCCACGGGGTGGTAGAGGGTATGGGCGTGATCGGCCAGCGTGAGAGCGTCACGCCGGTCACGGGACAGGACCTCGGCCCCGGGCGGCATGAGGAAGCGACCCGAGGACAGCCCGCGGGCGGTGAGCCGGTCGACGATCTGCTCGCAGACATCGAGCCCGGCCAGCAGGGCGGCACGGTCGGCCCCGTCCGTGTCCGTGAGATAGCGGGGGTCGATGACCGGTTGGTCGAGCGGGTCCGGTGACGCAAGGGTGATCGATCCGGTGCTCCGGGGACGGAGCAGGATGGCGCCCACGGTCACTCCGTGTCCGGGCGGTTTGACGAGGCCCTCACCGATGAAGGGCACCGGGGCGAAGATGATTTCGAGGTCGGGGAGTTCGAGTTCGGGCCGGCTGCGGACGAATCCGTAGGCCTCGCCGACGTTCGAGGTGAGCATTCCTTGCCGGCGGACGAGGTAGTTCAGGAGCTCGATGGGCCGCTCGGCGGCGAACAGTGACCTGTCCGGAACATCGACGGCGAGTCCCGAGATGAGGTGGTCGGTGAGATTGGCGCCGACCTCGGGGGCGTCCACCAGGGTGTCGATCCCCAGGTCGCGCAGGCGAGCGGCGTCGCCTATGCCGGAGAGCATGAGCAGTTGCGGGGTGTTGACCGCGCCTCCGCACAGGACGACCTCGCGGCGTGCCGACACTGTGCGCGTGACGCCGCCCGTGACGTACTCGACGCCCACGGCCCGGTGCCCCTCGAAGAGCACGCGGGTGGCCTGCGCGTTCGTGATGACGTGCAGGTTCGACCGCCTGCGGGCGGGCTTCAGGTAGCCGTCCGCGGTACTGAACCGCGCGCCGCGTCGCTGGCTCACCATGGTCTGCGAGAACCCCGTGGGTGTGGCCGGGTTGGCAGGCTCCACGGCATGGCCGAGCTCCTTGACGGCGTCGAGGAAGGCGGCCGTGTGCGGGTTCGGGTTGCGCTGCGGCTCGATGTGCATGGGGCCCGCGCGTCCATGGTCCGGGTCGGTGGCCCCGGTGATCCTCTCCAGGCGGCGGAAGTAGGGCAGCAGGCCCTTCCACGACCAGTCGGGGCCGCAGAGTTCGCCCCACTCGTCATAATCCGCGGCGAACCCGCGCACCCACATCATGGCGTTGATCGAGGAGCAGCCGCCGAGCATCCGGCCCCTGGGCCAGTAGACGGAGCGGCCGGCGAGTTCGGTCTGCGGGACCGTCGTGTAGTCCCAGTCGAGTTCGGTCCTGAAGAGCTGGGAGAAGGCGGCGGGGATGTGGACGGCCGCCTTCTTGTCCGGGCCGCCCGCCTCCAGAAGGGCGACCGATGCCGTGCTCTTCCCGGTCAGCCTGCCGGCGAGGGCGGCTCCGGCCGAGCCGGCCCCGACGACCACGTAGTCGACGGTGTCGGGCAGTGTGCTCATCGGGCAGTCCCCTCGGTCGCGCCGGCATCCGCGGTACCCGCGTCCCGGAGCTCGCGCTTGAGGATCTTGCCGGTGGCGTTGGTGGGCAGTACGGCGAAGAACTCCACCAGGCGAGGGTACTTGTAGCCCGCCATCTCCTCCTTGCACCAGGCGATCAGCTCCGCCTCGGAGAGCGTTGCTCCCGGGGCGAGGACCACGCAGGCCTTGATCTCCTCACCGTGGCGCTCGTGCGGCATGCCGATGACGGCCGCCATGCTCACGGCGGGATGGGTGAGGAGCACTTCCTCGATCTCCCGCGGGTACACGTTGAAGCCGCCGCGGATGATCATGTCCTTGGCTCGGTCGACGATGTGGAGCCACCCGTCGGCGTCCCGACGGGCCAGGTCTCCGGTGCGGAACCAGCCGTCGCGCATCACCTCGGCGGTCGCCTCGGGCCGGTTGAAGTAGCCCTTCATCACGTTGTGCCCGCGGATGACGATCTCGCCGATCGCGTCGGCACCCTGGACCGGGGTCCAGTCCTTGCCGACCAGGTCCACTTCCACGCCCCAGACCGGACGCCCGATGGAGCCCGGCCGCACCTTCTCGCCGCGCGGCGAGAACGTGGCCACCGGGCTGGTCTCGGAGAGGCCGTACCCCTCGAGAATGGTGACGCCGAACCGCTCGGCGAACCGGCGGTGGATCTCGACCGGGAGCGCCGAGCCCCCCGAGCCGGCCATCCGCAGATTCCTGGCGATCTGAGGCAGGTCCACGTCGGGCGCTTCTTCTTCGAGCAGGGCCCAGTACATCGTGGGGACGCCCGCGAAGAAGGTGACGGCATGGCGCTGCATCAGGGCCAGGGCCGACCGTGCGTCGAAGCGCGGCAGCAGCACCAGCGTCGCCCCTGAGGCGAGGCCGGCGTTCATCTGGACGACCTGGCCGAAGGAATGGAACAGCGGCAGGGTGATCAGATGCACGTCGTGCTCGATCTCGCCGAACAGCTTGTGGCAGGTCAGCACGTTGAGCATCACGTTGGAGTGGGTGAGCTCGGCGCCCTTGGGCCGGCCGGTGGTGCCTGAGGTGTACAGGATGACCGCCGTGTCACCGGACTCGGTGGCCACCGTCTCGAAGTCCGCGCTCTGCCCGGCCAGCGCCGCCGTCAGGGTCTCGGCGCCCGTGACCGGGGAGTCCTCGGTGGGGGCGGCGGGCATCAGGAAGAAGTGCTCGCAGCCCGGCGTCTCGCCGAAGCCCGCCCAGCCCTCCTGCCCCAGCGGGAGCTCGGCGCTGCCTTCGAAGCAGAAGTAGGCCCTGGCCTCGGAGTCGGCCAGGTGGTACGCGATCTCCCGGCCCTTGAGCAGCACATTGAGCGGGACGACGACCGCGCCGGCCTTGAGGATGCCGTAGTAGACGATCGGGAACCAGGTCACGTTCGGGCAGGACAGCGCGACCTTGTCGCCCGGCACGATGCCGCGTGAGCGGAGCAGGTTGGCCACGCGGCGGGCCGCCGCGTCCAGCTCGGCGTAGGTCAGCCGCTGGATGCCCAGCACGACTGCCGTGCGGTCGGGCACCGTACGGGCGCTGTTCTCCAGGATGGCGGCGAGATTGAGCATGTGAGGTCTCCGTGGGATGTGTCGGTGGAAGCGGCGGAGGAGCGGAATCGGCCGGTGGAGTCCGTCCGTGGAACGGCACGTCACGGCAAGGGCAGTGCGCCGGCGAAGCATCCTGGTGCGCTGCGCCGAACCGATGCCTGCACCAGGCTCGAGGGCGTCAGCCCCGCAGCGCGGAGAGAAAGATGGCCGGCAGCTTCCTCACGCTCGGTGCGGCCGTGAAGCGGGTGACGCGCTCCACCGTGGTCAGTGCGGTGCGGTTGGTGACGAAGTACGGCGGGCGGGGGGACAGTGACGGGTCGCCCGTGACCAGACCGCGCGGAGCGGGCGTGAACGGGGCGCGCAGCACGGTCTTCTCGATGTCCTCGAGCATGAAGGCGTTGTGCACGAAGCCGATGCCGCTGCCGATGTCCTGGCGCGTGTGCCCGGGGTGGGCGCCCCACGGTGTGAAGCCGAGCAGGAAGCCGACCGCCGACCAGCAGTTGACGCCCAGGGTGCCGTAGCGCAGGTCGGCGATCGCGCTGCGCACCGCGTCCCGGTGGGCCTTCTCGGTCCTCGGGTGGACGATGAGCGTGGCGCCGAGCGTCCCCGGAAGAGTGTCGTTGGCGAAGTCGACGGCGTGGTGCAGGAATTCGGCCGGAGTGCGTCCGGGCAGGCGTACGACGCCCAGCGCGCTGCCGAAGACCTCCTCGGTGATGAGGACGTCGTCGTTATCGGTGATGTCGGGGACGAGGAGCCGGCGGCCGTCGCCGTGAGTCTCCGCCTGCGGGTGGGCGGCGAGGACGGAGGCGAGGCGATCGTCGGCGCCCGGGTAGTAGTCGGTGCGCGCAGGCAGCGCGCGCAGTACCCGCCGGATCTCTGCCAGGAGCCGCTCGGTGCCGTCCCAGTCGCGCGGCAGAACCAGGATCTGGCTGGCGATGCAGTTGTGCCCGGAGTTGTTCATCTTGCTGGTGACGATGTGTTCGGCCTGGAAGCGGAAGTCGGCGCCGCTCCACGGCCCCGGCACCACGATGCAGGGACTGACGCCGCCCAGTTCACTGCTGAAGGGCTTGTCCAGCAGCGGCCGGTCGTCGTGACGGCGCTGCTCGGCTTCCTCGCCGGTGCCCCAGACAATGGCGTCGTGGGTGCGGTCGCTGCCGGTGACGTGAATGGCGTCCACGCTCTTGTGCCCGGCGAGGTAACCGCCTTCGGCCGCGCCGCCGTCGACGAAACGCACCCAGCCGCGTTTGACGAACTCGGCGAAGACGTACTCGAAGTGGGGGCGCAGATAGTCGTTGACCGGGTTCATCTTGGCGATGACGACCTGGCCCTCGGCGAAGAGCTTGTGCAGGATGTCGAGCGCGGTGATGGCGGCGACGTTGCCGGCGCCGAGCACGAGAGCCACTGCCGGGCGGCCGGGCCTGTCCCGGTACTCGCCCGCCGCACGGCTGCGTGCCTGCTCCGCGTTGGTGCCGGGGCGCATCCACACCTGGGCCGAGAAGCCGCCCAGCAGAAGGGCGTCCCAGCCGGTGGCGGGGAAGACGTCGACCCGCGTGCGGCCGTCCTCCTCGTGGACGGCCCTGGCGTCGACGGGATCCTTGCCCGCGGCGATCCGCCGCAGCACGTGCAGATACGCCGCGGCGTTCTGCGCCAGGGCCCACGGCCCGCCGATCCAGTCCTCCGCGGCCCACGGCGAGTCGGGCGCGTACCCCTTCGCGCGGGCACCTGCGGAGGCCAGCTCGGAGGCACGGGAGACCACGCGCGGCAGCAGCCTCTCCAGGAGGGCGATGCGTTCGGTGAGCGGGGTGGCGGACCAGGACTCGGCGCTGCCGCGTACGGCGGTCACGGTGCGGTCGAGGAAGGAGGTGTCGAGGGTGCTCGTGTTCACGTCAATTCCCTGGGGAAGGTCGGGAGTCGGGCGGGCGGGGCCGCTTCCCGGCACTGTGGGAGTCCGGCCCCGGCCCGGAGGAGACCGGACGAGGATGCGTCGTCACTCGGACAGCAGGCGCGCGTCGCGGTCCGGGTCGATCAGCGTGACGGCGGCGGTTCCGCTCAGCAGGAGCACGCCACCGGTGATCAGGACGGCGTACTGGTAGCCCCCCGCCCCATGGGTGTCCACGAGGCGCCCGATCAGTGTCGGGGCGATCAGACCGGCGACGGTCACCACGGCGTTCATGATGCCCAGGGCGCCGCCCCGGCGATCGGCCGGGACCAGTTCGGCGACAGTGGTGACGGCGACGCTGCCCATCGCTCCGGCGAGCGCGAATCCGGCGACCAGAAGTACGACGGGCGCGGCACCGGGCGGGGCCGACGGCAGGGCGAGGCATGCCGCGGCCCCGGTGAGCAGAAGGACTCCCCCGACCCTGCCGCGGGCCCACCGGCTCGCGATGCCGCGGCGCAGCAGCCATCCGGTCAGGCCGGCCTGTCCGAGCACGACGAGGCCGCTCAGTCCCCAGAACAGCATCAGCAACCGGGTGGACGCGGCCGAGGAGTGGCCCAGCCCGTCACGGAGGTAGGAAGGGAGCCAGACCAGGGCGAAGGCGATGACCCAGTAGGTGCCGAAGTAGGCGGTCGTCGCACCGATCCAGGTACGGGTCGCGAGGATCCGGCGGTACGGCATCCTGAGCCGGGCCGGGCCCGTCCCGGTTCCGGCCCCCTCCCCCTCGTCCGTCCCCGTCCCGTCGCCGGAGCCGCCCGAGGCCGGGGAACGCTTGTCCGACGCGGCAGCGTACGGTCCCTCTCCGCCGAAGGGGATCCACAGCAGGGCCCACACCACACCGGCGAGCGCCACCACGGCGACGGCCGGGCGCCAGCCGTGGTGGTGGATCACCCACGTCAGTACGGGTGCGGCGACCAGGACTCCCAGGGTGACGCCCAGCACGATCAGCGCCCCCGGCAGATTCCGTCGGTGGTTGGGGAACCAGGACAGGGTGGCCTGCTGGGCGACGGGGAAGGCGGGCCCCTCGGCGGCGCCGAGGAGAACACGTGAGGTGATGAGCACCGCGAACCCTCCGCCCACGGCCAGCGGAGCCTGGGAGAGGGACCACAGAACGGCCATCGCCAGCAGCAGCCACTTGGGCCGTATGCGGTCGGCGAGCAGCCCCACCGCCGCGCCGCAGATCGAGAACAGCAGGAAGAAGGCGCTGTTGGCGAGGCCGAAGGCCGATGCGGAAAGGCCGAGGTCCTGGCGTATCTGGTCTGCGGCCAGACCGAGCACGGACTTGTCGGCGAAATTGATCATCATGAAGACGACGAGCAGCGCAGTGACGACCCACGCTCGGCGTCTCGTTCCGTTCGTCGGCTTCGTGAGGCCGGCGGGCACAGCGGGTGCGACATCGGTGTCGGTCACAAGGGCTCCGCGGAGACTGGACGCGGCGTTCCGCGCGGCGGGCGCAGGGGAGGGGAGTCCGGTGCCCGTTCAGGAGAGCGGGACGCCGGCGATCGCGATGCGCTCCATGACACGGCGCTGCGGGAAGTAGTCGCTGATCGCGTAGTGCTGGGTGGCGATGTTGTCCCAGATCGCGACGGAGCCCGGCTGCCAGCGGAAGCGCACCTGGTACTCGGGGATCCGGGCCTGGAGGACGAGCTCGTCGAGCAGTTCACGGCTCTCGGGGTCGGAGAGTCCGACGATCCGGATCGTGAAGGGCTCGTTGACGTAGAGGAGCTTGCGGCCGGTGCGCGGGTGGCGGACGACCACGGGGTGCTCGACGGCCGGCAGGTTCTCGCGGTGCGCGGCGATCTGGCTCTCGGTCATCAGGCAGCCCCAGCTGGGCACCCAGTCGTGCACAGCGGTGAGGTTCTCGATGCGGGCCTTCATGGCCTCGGAGAGGTTGTCGTACGCGGCCGACATGTCCGCCCACATGGTGTCGCCGCCCGCGGCCGGGACCTCGACGGCGCGCAGGACGGAGCCGAGTGCCGGCGCGGCCATGAACGAGTGGTCGCTGTGCCAGATGTTCTCGGTGCCGATGGCCATCGCGTCCTTGGCCAGGCGGGAGACGCCGACGGTGTCGCCCTTGGGGAAGAAGGGGTTGGGCTCCGGCTCGCCCCACAGGCCGGCGAAGGCGAGCTGGGACTGCGGGTCGAAGGCCTGCTGCTCGCGGAAGAACAGCACCTTCCACTCCAGCAGGGCCTGCCTGATCTCGTCCGCGAGGTCCGCCCCGATCGGGAGCGAGAGGTCGACGCCTTCGATCTCGGCGCCGATGTGCGGGGTGAGCGGACAGATGTCCAGGAGCCGGTAGTCGGGCTGGGGCATACCGGGCGCGATGCGCTCGAGCGTGCGCTTCCCGTAGTGCATCAGGGGCTTGTCGAGCGTGGGGGCGGGGGCGGTGACGACGCTGTCCATGAGTCCTCCGTAACGGGGGCCGGAAAATCGTTACCGGAAGTATCGTTATTAGGGTGTGCGACGGCAAGGGTCGTGGGCGTCAAAAATCGAGCCGGAGATCCGGCGCGGGAAAACCGCTCAGGCAGCCGAACGGACGGCGCGGCTGACGAGGTCCACCAGCGTGTCCACCAGCGCGGCGTCGGGCAGTTCCTGCTCGACGATCAGCCGGAAGAGCAGCGGTGCGGCCACCAGGGTCGCCGCGGCCCGGACATCGGTGTCGGGCCGCACCTCACCGCGAGTGATCCCGCGTTCCAGGATGCGCCTGGTCTCGCTCGTGATCCGCTCGGTGTACTCCGCGTACTGGCCCCGCACCGCGCCCGTCTCGGCCGCCGCACCGATCAGGCCCGCGATCAGCCGGTCCGAGCCCGGCAGCCGGTACGCCTCCAGACGAGTGGTGAGCACCAGACGGAGCTCCTCGCGGAAGTCGCCCAGATCCGGCACGGACAGGGCGCCGACACGCGTCTCGGCAGCGGCGATGATCAGGTCCTGCTTGGTGGGCCAGCGCCGGTAGATGGCGGGCTTGCTCACCCCGGCCCGTGCGGCGACGGCATCCATCGTGACGCTCCCGATCCCCTGTTCGGTGACCAGGTCGACGACCGCGTTCAGGACCGCCCCGGTGACCCGCTCCTCCCGCGGCCGCCCCGGCCCCCGCTCCGCCCCACGCGACTGTGTACCCGCCATGCCCAGAGCCTACGATCCCGCCGGACCACGTCGGACCAGGGGGCGCGCTCGGTGATCGGCGGTGATCGGGCACGTCTCCTGGACCCGGCAGACCCCCGGTGGTGCGCGGGGCCGGTCCTCAGCCGAGGACGTTCACGGCCCGGGCGATCACGAGTCCCAGGATGAGCAGGGAGATGAGGGACTGGACGGCCATGGCGATCTTGGCCCAGGGGGCCAGCGGCATGACGTCGGTGGGGCTGAAGGCGGTGGAGTTGGTGAGCCCGAGATAGAGGTAGTCCACGTATCGGGGGCGCCAGTGCGCGGCGCTCAGTTCGGGGTTGAGCTGCTGGGGGAAGGCGAGTTCGGGGGTGGCGGGCATGTGGTGGGCCCGGGCGGCGGCTCCGCCGCTGTCGAGTTCGAAGTACAGCAGGGAGAAGGCGAGGACGGTGGAGGCCCAGACGACGCCGCCGGCCTGCAGCAGGCCGGTGGCGGAACTCGTCTCGGCCCCACCGTGGATGAGGTCGTCGACCAACCGGACGGTCGACCAGATCGCACTGACGGCCAGCACACCGACCAGGGCGATCGACACTGCGCGCAGAACGGTCGAGCGACGGTCGATGCGGCCCGGGTCGCCCACGATCAGCGTCACCAGAAGCAGTCCTTCGACGAACGGGAGCAGCCAGCGGGGCCCCAGGCGCAGGTCGTCGGGCATCAGCAGGAGCAGCGCCATGGCGGCGACGACGGCTCCGGCCATCGGCCAGCGGGCCTCGCCGTACACCTCCTGCGACTCCGGCTCGTGCGGGCCGCTCGGACCGTCGGCGCCGACGGGGCGGTGTCCGGTCATGTCCGGCTGCCACGCAGGGTCGGGACGCGGATGCCTGCCTGCGGCTCCGGCCACGCCCCACGCAGTGCCGTCGTCACGGAGGCGGCGTGCCGGTCCGCCGGGACGACACGCCCCGTGCCGCGGCCCGTGACGGGATCGACGAATGGCGCGACCGCCCACCTGACCGCGCCGTCGGACCGGCGGGTCAAGGCCCCGTGCGGCATGCCCTCACCCCGGTCTCCTCAGGGGGCTGGGCGGCGCCGCCGCCCGCGTCGTCACCGAACGTACCTCGAAGCCCCGCGAGGGCACCTCCTGCCGGACCCGCGTGTCCGAGCCCCGGTCGAGTCAGGAGACCGGGTCCGCGGTGGCGGCCCCGGGACCCTCCGCCCCTCCAACCACCCTCCGCTCCGTACGGATCGGCCACACCGGCGGCCTCACCGCCGTCGAGCACGTCGACCGGCCTCGAGGCCGGCAGCCGGTCCGCGATCCCCGCTCGCCCGACCCTCCTCGCCCCGACCCGCTCCTCGGCCTGCACAGTTCAGCCAGGACCAGCAGGCAGACGCCGCAGGCGGCCCCCTGACGACGCGTCCGAACCGCACCAGGGGACCCGAGAGGCGGCCTGCACGGGCGGGACCGGTCGTCGCACGACCTGCTCGACCACCAGGGACCGGGGCCTCCGGCGCCACATGCGCCGCACGTCGGATCTGCCGTGAATCGGCGTCTCCCCGATTCCGTCCTCACGATCCCGACAACATGATCGATGGGAGCGACCCGGGACCCTCAGGCACCCGTTGAACCGACAAAGCCGCAGGTCAGATCGATTCTGCACCTGCGGCGCTCGGTGGGGCGGGTGGGACTCGAACCCACGGCCGACGGATTATGAGTCCGCTGCTCTAACCGGCTGAGCTACCGCCCCTAACGGCGCGTCGCGCACATTTGTGCGCGCCGTCTGCCGCAGCATAGCCGCTCATACGATCTCCTGCTTCGGATGGTCGGCAACGCCATGACCATGAGGACTGCGCTGCCGCCTGCGCGGTTCCGGAAGCCGGGGAACACATGAAAAAGGACCCCTAGGGGTCCTCTTCCGCTGTCGCTCCCCCGGCTGGACTCGAACCAGCAACCCTCCGGTTAACAGCCGAATGCTCTGCCAATTGAGCTACAGGGGATCGCGCTCCCCCGACTGGACTCGAACCAGTAACCTGCCGGTTAACAGCCGGCTGCTCTGCCAATTGAGCTACAGGGGATTGCTGCGTGTGCATCGAACGTACCTACCTCGGGCTTCCCGGGCGGCGCTCGCTCGCTGCGACACATACATTAGCGCAAGCAGGGGGGTGCTCCGCCAATCGGTTCCCCCCGTGACCTCGTGACCTCAGATCCCGGCGTCGGGGACGACGCAGGGGAAGGGTGGCAGCGATGCGATACCGGCTCACGTTCGTCGCCGGACTGGCCCTCGGTTACGTGCTCGGCACCCGTGCCGGGCGCGAGCGTTACGAGCAGCTGAAGAAGTCCGCACGGGAGTTCAAGCAGAACCCCGCCGTGCGCAACGCCGCGGAGTCCGCCGCACAGACGGGCCGCGAGGTGGCGGGCAAGGCCTACCACGCCGTGAGCGACAAGGTCTCGGACCGTGTGCCCGACTCGGTGGCCGCGCGGGTGCGGTCGCTGCGGGAGCGCAGTCAGAGCGGCGAGGACGACTGGGGTACGACCAATACGTGATCCAGCCCGGCCCGGCGCGGGCCGCCCGGGCTCATGTGTCCGGGCGGCCCGCGCGGCCGGTTCCGGCGGCGCGGCCAGGAGTGCGCAGGCCCCCGGGAGCACGGGCTGCGGCCCCGATCCCGTCGGCCCGCCCACCCGGCCCGCACTGTGGCCGACCGGGCGGGTGGACGGGCGAGGGCAGCCATTTGGCCGGGCCAGGGCCGTATCAGGCCCCGGAGTGCGGCAGAATCTGACGGCATGGGGATAGTCGCCGGGCTGGACAGTTCGTCCGCCTTCACTCGCATCGTCGTCTGCGACACGGACACGGGTGCCGTGCTGCGCCAGGGGTACGCGCCACATCCGGTCGAGGCGAAGGCGAGCGACGTCGATCCGCAGGCCTGGCTGCTGTCGCTGGGCGAGGCCGCGGCCGGGGGACTCCTCGAGGGTGTCCAGGCCATCGGCGTGTCCGCGCAGCAGTACGGGCTGGTCCCGCTCGACGCGACCGGGGCCCCGCTGCGGGCGGCGCTCGTCGGGAACGACAAGCGGGCACAGGTCGCGGCGGCGGATCTGGTCGAGTCGTTCGGCGGTCGTCAGGCATGGGCCGAGGCCGTCGGATGCGTACCGCAGTCCGGACTGCCCGTGGCCAAGCTGCGCTGGCTGGCACGGAGTGAGCCCGAGACCGCCAAGCGCACCGCCTTTGTGATGCAGCCGCACGACTGGCTCGTGTGGCAGCTGCTGGGCAGGCCCGCGCGCCGGACGACGGACCGGGGCGCGGCTTCGGCGACCGGGTACTGGTCGGCGGGCACGGGCTCGTACCGCCCCGATCTGGTGGAGCTCGCCCTGGGCCACCGTGCCGCGCTGCCCGAGGTGCTCGGCCCGTCCGATGCGGCAGGCACCACTCCGGAAGGACTGCTGATCTCCGCGGGCACCGGCGAGACCATGGCCGCCGCGTTCGGGCTCGGCCTCGGCGTCGGCGACGCGGTGGTGTCGCTGGGTGCCTCCGGGTCCGTGATGGCCGTGCATCACGAGGCGCTCGCCGACCCCTCCGGAATGATCACCTCCTTCGCGGACGCCACCGGAATGCATCTGCCGGTCGTCCATACCCTCAACGCCGTGCGCACCCTGCGCGGCACCGGCGAGCTGCTGGGCACGGAGGACCTCACGGAGTTGTCCGCGCTCGCGCTGAAGTCGACACCGGGCGCCTCCGGGCTCGTCCTGCTGCCCTATCTGGAGGGCGAGCGCACCCCGCACCTTCCGCACACGGCCGGCACTCTGTCCGGTCTGCGCCGTGAGTCGATGAAGCGTGAGCATCTGGCGCGAGCGGCGTTCGAGGGCATGCTCTGCGGGCTCGCGGATGCCCTGGACGTGCTGCGCGGACGGGGCGTGAGCGTGCGCCGGGTGTTCCTGCTGGGGCATGCCGCCGAGCTGCCCGCGGTGCAGGTGTCGGCGCCGGCGATCTTCGGCGCGCAGGTCGTCGTGCCCCAGCCCGCCGACTATGCGGCTCTGGGCGCCGCCCGGCAGGCCGCGTGGGCGCTCGGCGTGGCACAGGGCACGCTCGCACCGCACACCCCGCCGATCTGGCAGGGTGCGGCGGCGCAGGTCTTCGAGCCGGGTGACGAGCTGGCGGTGGGCCAGGCGGTGCGACAGCAGTACGCCTCGACGCGGGACGAGATCCATCCGGGGGCGTTCGGCCCTTCGATGTGAGCCCGTCGCAGTGAACGCGGCGCGATGGGCCCGTTGCAGGAACCCGGCGCCATGGGCGCCGACGCCGTGAGTCCGGTGTCACGGATCCCGTTGTCATGCGGTCCTGCGTCACGGAGTCCGTTGTCACGGGGCCAGGTACCGAGGACTCAGGTGCCGTAGGCCCGGCCGGGCGGGGTGCCGCGGGCGCGGTGCCGTGGGCCGTGTGCCGTGGCCCCGTGCCAGGAGCGCGTTCTTGACCTGGGTTTGGCGAAAACCTTTGGGCACCCGGGGGCCGCGTGTCGGAGTATTGGGGCGACTCCACGACCCAGTGCCGCCCCGGCCGACCGAGAGACGACGCGTGCTCATAAGACTGCTCCGGACGTTCCTGCGTCCGTATCGGAAACCGCTTGCCCTGCTGGTGGTGCTGCAACTGCTCCAGACCAGCGCCACCCTCTATCTGCCCACCTTGAACGCGGACATCATTGACAACGGTGTCGTCAAGGGTGACACCGGGTACATCCTGGCGTTCGGGGCGCTGATGATCGGCGTCAGTGTCGTCCAGGTGGTGTGCAACATCGGGGCCGTCTACTACGGCGCCAGGACCGCGGCCGCCCTCGGCCGGGACCTGCGGGCCGCCGTCTTCGACCGGGTGCAGTCGTTCTCGGCGCGTGAGGTCGGGCAGTTCGGCGCACCTTCACTCATCACCCGGACGACCAACGACGTCCAGCAGGTCCAGATGCTGGTGCTGATGGCGTTCACGCTGATGGTCTCCGCACCGATCATGTGCGTCGGCGGCATCGTGCTGGCCCTCGGCCTGGATGTGCCTCTGTCGGCGGTGCTGCTGGCGGTCGTGCCGGTACTCGGCATCGCCGTGTCGCTGATCGTGAAGAAGATGCGCCCGCTGTTCCGGACCATGCAGGAACGCCTCGACACGGTGAACCGGGTGCTGCGCGAGCAGATCACCGGAAACCGCGTGATCAGGGCGTTCGTGAAGGACGCCTACGAGGAGGAACGGTTCCGTGGAGCCAACACGGAGCTGACCGAAGTCTCCATGTCGACCGGCCGGCTCATGGCACTGATGTTCCCGACCGTCATGACGGTCGTGAACGTGTCGAGCATCGCGGTCGTCTGGTTCGGTGCGCATCGCATCGACAGCGGCGGGATGGAGATCGGCGCGCTCACCGCGTTCCTCGCCTATCTGATGCAGATCGTGATGGCCGTGATGATGGCCACCTTCATGTTCATGATGGTGCCGCGCGCGGAGGTCTGCGCCGAGCGGATCGAGGAGGTCCTGGGCACGGAGTCCAGCGTCGTACCGCCGTCGCGGCCGGTACGGGAGCTGCTGCGCCGCGGCCATCTCGAGGTGAAGGGCGCGCACTTCCGCTATCCGGGTGCGGAGGAGCCCGTGCTCCGGGACGTGGAGCTGGTGGCCCGGCCGGGTGAGACCACCGCGATCATCGGGTCGACAGGCAGCGGCAAGTCGACGCTGCTCGGGCTCGTCCCGCGGCTGTTCGACGTCACCGGCGGTGAGGTGCTCGTCGACGGCGTCGACGTACGGGAGCTGGATCCGGTGCTGATGGCGCGCACCGTCGGGCTCGTGCCGCAGAAGCCGTATCTGTTCTCCGGCACCGTCGCCACGAATCTGAGGTACGGAAATCCCGATGCCACGGACGAGGAGCTGTGGCACGCGCTGGAGGTGGCGCAGGCAGCCGACTTCGTGCGGGACCTCGAGGGCGGACTGAACGCGCCGGTCGCGCAGGGCGGCACCAATGTGTCGGGCGGTCAGCGCCAGCGGCTCGCGATAGCCCGGACGCTGGTGCAGCGGCCGGAGATCTATCTCTTCGACGATTCCTTCTCGGCACTGGACTATGCGACGGACGCGGCGCTGCGCGGGGCGCTGACCCTCGAGACGGCCGAGTCGACCGTCGTGATCGTCGCGCAGCGGGTGTCGACCATCCGTGATGCCGACCGGATCGTGGTCCTCGACGAGGGCCGTGTCGTGGGCACGGGCCGCCATCACGAGCTGATGGAGAGCAATGAGACCTACCGGGAGATCGTGCTCTCCCAGCTGACCGAGGCGGAGGCTGCCTGATGGCGGGTCCTGGCGGACGCATGATGATGGGCGGCTCCGGCGAGCGGTCCATGGACTTCAAGGGCTCGGGCAAGCGGCTGCTCGCCCAGCTCGCACCGGAACGGCGCACCCTGTGGGTGATGCTCTCCGCCGGTGTGCTGAGCGTGGCGCTCGCGGTGGTCGGGCCGAAGATCCTCGGCCAGGCGACGGACCTCGTCTTCGCGGGGGTCGTCGGGCGGGAGATGCGGGACGGGATGACCAAGGAGCAGGCCATCGAGGGCCTGCGCGCGAAGGGCGACGGCGGGCTCGCCGACATGCTGTCCGGGGTCGCCTTCACCCCGGGACAGGGCATCGACTTCACCGCGGTCGGGAACGTCCTGCTGGTGGCGCTCGCCGTCTACGTCGCGGCCGGGCTGCTGATGCTGGTGTCGACCCGGATGTCGATCCGGGTGATCAACCGGACCGTGTACCGGATGCGTGAGGACGTCCAGACGAAGCTGTCGCGGCTGCCGCTGTCGTACTTCGACAGGGCCAAGCGCGGTGAGGTGCTCAGCCGCGCGACCAATGACATCGACAACATCTCGCAGACCATGCAGCAGTCGATGGGCCAGCTGATCAACTCACTGCTGACCATCGTCGGTGTGCTGGCGATGATGTTCTGGATCTCGCCGCTGCTGGCGCTGGTCGCCCTGGTCACGGTGCCGCTGTCCGTGTACGTGGCGGCGAAGGTGGGCAAGCGCTCACAGCCGCAGTTCGTGCAGCAGTGGAAGTCCACGGGGCGGCTCAACGCCCATGTCGAGGAGATGTACACCGGCCATGCGCTGGTGAAGGTCTTCGGGCGCCAGGAGGAGTCGGCGAAGGACTTCGCCGAGCAGAACGAGGCGCTCTACGAGGCCGGGTTCCGGGCCCAGTTCAACAGCGGGATCATGCAGCCGCTGATGTTCTTCATCTCGAACCTCAACTATGTGCTGGTGGCCGTGGTCGGCGGGCTGCGGGTCGCGTCGGGCACGCTCTCGATCGGCGATGTGCAGGCCTTCATCCAGTATTCGCGGCAGTTCTCGATGCCGCTGACCCAGGTCGCGTCGATGGCGAACCTGGTGCAGTCCGGGGTCGCTTCGGCCGAGCGGATCTTCGAGCTGCTGGACGCGGACGAGCAGCAGCCGGACCCGGTGCACGGGACCCGGCCCGAGATGCTGCGCGGGGCGGTGTCGCTGGAGAAGGTGTCGTTCCGCTACGACCCCGAGAAGCCGCTCATCGAGGACCTGTCGCTGGCCGTCGAGCCGGGCCACACGGTCGCGATCGTCGGCCCGACGGGTGCGGGCAAGACCACGCTGGTCAATCTGCTGATGCGGTTCTACGAGGTCACGGGTGGCCGGATCGCCCTCGACGGCGTCGACGCCGCCACGATGTCGCGGGACGAACTGCGGTCGGGCATCGGCATGGTGCTCCAGGACACCTGGCTGTTCGGCGGCACGATCGCCGAGAACATCGCCTACGGCACCTCCCGTGAGGTCTCGCGGGAGGAGATCGAGGCGGCTGCGCGCGCCGCGCACGCCGACCGGTTCATCCGCACCCTGCCCGACGGGTACGACACCGTCATCGACGACGAGGGCTCGGGCGTCAGTGCCGGCGAGAAGCAGCTGATCACCATCGCGCGGGCGTTTCTGTCCGACCCTGTGATCCTGGTGCTCGACGAGGCGACGAGTTCGGTCGACACCCGCACCGAAGTACTGATCCAGAAGGCGATGGCGCGGCTCGCCCACGGCCGTACGTCTTTCGTGATCGCGCACCGGCTCTCCACGATCCGGGACGCGGACGTGATCTTGGTGATGGAGAATGGCTCCATCGTCGAACAGGGCACGCACGAGGAACTGCTGCTCGCAGAGGGTGCGTACGCACGGCTCTATTCGGCGCAGTTCGCGCAGGCGGTCGCCGAGATCGACTGATGCGGACGGCATGCCTGCGGACGGAAGGGCCGTTCGCAGGACCGCGATCACGCGGACCACGGGGAGGAACGGGGACATGGGCGAGGAGTTGGGCGTCGAGGACCGGGCACCAGCGGGCAAGGACCGCAATCCGGCGGGCACGACCACGGCGACGGGGATGTCGCTGGGCATGGTCTTCGGGGTCTCGTTCGGGTACGCCGTCGACAACGTGGGACTGGGCATCGGTCTGGGGATGGCCTTCGGTGCCGCCGTCGGCGCCGTTGTCGAAGCCCGTACGAAGCGGCAGGGGCAGGCCGCGGGCTCCCCGGAAGGCTCCGAGCCGGCGCCGGGTGGCGACGCTCAGTCCAGGTAGCCGCGCAGCTGGTCCGCGAAGGCGTGGTCCCGCAGCTTGTTGAGGGTCTTGGACTCGATCTGGCGGATGCGTTCGCGCGTCACGCCGAAGATGCGTCCGATCTCCTCCAGGGTGCGGGGCCGCCCGTCGGCCAGCCCGTAGCGGAGCTGGACGACTTTGCGCTCGCGCTCGCCGAGGGTGGACAGGACGGCTTCGAGATGCTCGCGGAGCAGGAGGAAAGCCGCCGACTCCACCGGCGATGCGGCGTCGCCGTCCTCGATGAGGTCGCCGAGTGCGACATCGTCCTCCTCACCGACGGGGGCGTGCAGCGACACCGGTTCCTGGGCGAGCCGCAGGACTTCGCCGACCCGGCCGGGGGCGAGGTCGAGCTGGGCGGCCACCTCTTCGGCGGTCGGTTCGTAGCCGCGTTCCTGGAGCATGCGGCGCTGGACCCTGACGACGCGGTTGATCAGCTCGACGACATGGACGGGGACGCGGATGGTCCTGGCCTGGTCGGCGAGTGCCCTGGACATGGCCTGGCGGATCCACCAGGTCGCGTAGGTCGAGAACTTGTAGCCGCGGGCGTAGTCGAACTTCTCGACCGCCCGGATCAGCCCCAGATTGCCCTCCTGGACGAGGTCGAGCATGGTCAGCCCGCGGCCGACGTACCGCTTGGCGACCGAGACGACCAGGCGGAGATTGGCCTCGATGAGACGGCGCTTGGCCATCCGGCCCATGACGACGAGCTTGTCGAGGTCGAGGGCGAGCTGCGAGTCGAGGTCCGGGGTGCTGCCGAGTTTCTCCTCGGCGAAGAGGCCCGCCTCGACTCGGCGGGCGAGCTCCACCTCCTCTGCGGCGGTGAGAAGGGGTATGCGGCCGATCTCCCGGAGGTACTGCCGGAAGAGGTCGGAGGAAGGCACGCCGCTCTGCTGGTCGATCCGCGCAGGCGGCTCGGGTGGCTCGGGAATCTCGTACGCCTCCGGCTTCGCGGCCGGCGGCGGCTCGTTCTCGGGGTGGTGAGCGGCCCGGCTCTGCGGTGGTACGGCCGTGACCGGATCTGCCTCTGTCAGGGTCTGGGTCTGCACGGTGGCGGCCTCCAGGGTGGGCACTGCCGGTTGGGGGGCAGGCGGCAGCGGGACGGGGACGGCGGCCGGGCCGCTGTCCGTCCCGTACACATTGAGCGGATCCGCGGGGGTGAGTGGCCCAGTTTCCGTGGGCCGGCCGCGCTCCGAGGACTCAGGCACCGCACCCCAGTGTGGGGTACGACACATCACTGCCACGAGGGGCGTGCGGTGACTTTTTGAGTCCGTGCGGTTACGGGACCGGAGCCGGAGGGGATCCGGGAGCCCGACTCGGCTCCCGGGGTCCGGTCAGGCGGGCCGGACACGCGGGTGCTCGGGCCGGTGCCCGCCAGGGCCCCGGGCGAGCCGGGGAGGGAGCGCCGGCGGCGCCGCTTGGACCGGGCTCCGGCCTTCGGGCGGACGACGCTGCGCGGATACGTCCTAGAGCGCGTCCATGCCCCTGTTGCGCAGCGACTGCCCGTACTGCTGGAGCACCCACAGTTCGTTCTGCACTGCGGCGAGGTGCTCCGGGTCGCCGTGGGAGCCGAGGCGGGCGAGGGTGCCCTGGACCTCCCGGATGCGGCGGTCGACCGCCCGGAGGCGGACCTGGACGAGCTGTACGCCCGCATAGGTCTCGTCCACCGTGCGGGCATGGACGGCCTCCACCGCGAGTTCGGTGACCATCGCGCGGACGGTGTCGTCGGGAGCAGCCTCGCGCACCCGGGCGAGATAGCCGGGTCCGTCGGGGACACCCTGCTCGGCGCCGCCCGCATCCACGATGGCCTGGCGCACGGCGGCGTAGGGCGGGGCGGTGAACTCGTCCGCGCCGTAGGCGTCGAAGGCCGGGGAGACCAGCTCCGGGTGCTGGAGGGCCAGCTTGAGCAGCTCGCGCTCGGTGCGGTGGGCGGGGCTGCGGAGGTTGAGCGCGGGGCCGCTGGGAGCCGCAGGAGGCCGGGAGTCATACGACGGCGCCTGACGGCCCTGGGCACGCCCCTGGCCGGGACCGCCCTGGCCCTGGCCACCGCTCCCCCGGTCCCGTGCCCACCGCGCGAGCTGGGCGACGCGCTTCACCACGAACTGTGTGTCGAGGATGCCGAGCAGGCCCGCGAGCTGGACGGCGACCTCGTGCTGCGACGCGCTGTTCTTGATCCGGGCGACGATCGGGGCGGCCTCGTCGAGGGCGGCGGCCCGGCCGACAGGGGTTTCCAGGTCGTAGTTCTTCACGATCTGCCGGATCGCGAACTCGAAGAGCTGGTTGCGCGGCTCGGCCAGCTCGCGCACCGCCTCGTCGCCCTTCGCGAGGCGCAGTTCGCACGGGTCCATCCCGTCCGGCGCGATCGCGATGAACGTCTCGGCGGCGAACTTCTGGTCGTCCTCGAAGGCCCGCAGTGCGGCCTTCTGTCCGGCTGCGTCACCGTCGAAGGTGAAGATCACCCTGGCGCTTCCGTTGTCCATCAGCAGCCGCCTGAGGATCTTGATGTGCTCGCCGCCGAAGGCCGTGCCGCAGGTGGCGATGGCCGTCGGCACCCCGGCGAGATGGCAGGCCATCACATCCGTGTAGCCCTCGACGACCACGGCCCGGCTCGACTTGGCGATCTCCTTCTTCGCCAGGTCGATCCCGTAGAGCACCTGGGACTTCTTGTAGATCGCCGTATCGGGGGTGTTCAGATACTTCGGGCCGTTGTCGTCGTCGCGGAGCCTGCGCGCACCGAAGCCGACGACATCGCCAGATATATCGCGAATGGGCCACATCAGCCGGCCACGGAACCGGTCGATGGGGCCGCGGCGGCCCTCCTGGGAGAGCCCGGAGAGGACGAGCTCCTTGTCGGAGAAGCCCTTTCCGCGCAGAAAGCGGGTGAGGTGGTCCCAGCCCGCCGGGCTGTACCCCACGCCGAAGTGCTGCGCGGCGGCCTGGTCGAAGCCGCGCTCGGCGAGGAACGTGCGGCCGATCTCGGCCTCCGCGCCGGACTCCAGCTGGTCGGCGTAGAACCGCGCGGCGATCTGATGGGCCTCGACCAGGCGGATGCGCTCACCGCGCTGATGGCTCGGGTTGTACCCGCCCTCCTCGTACCGCAGGGTGATGCCGGCCTTGGCGGCGAGCCGCTCCACCGCTTCGGAGAAGGACAGGTGGTCGACCTTCATCACGAAGGTGAGGGTGTCCCCGCCCTCCTGGCAGCCGAAGCAGTGGAAGAGTCCCTTGGCCGGACTGACCTGGAAGGAGGGGGACTTCTCGTCGTGGAAGGGGCACAGGCCCTTGAGGTTGCCGCCGCCCGCATTGCGCAGCTGCAGGTACTCGGACACGACGGAGTCGATCGGGACCGCGTCCCGTACCGCCTTCACGTCGTCGTCATTGATCCTGCCTGCCACACGTGAATCCTAAGGTGCCCGGGTGACAGCGCCGAGCGGAGTCGCGGGGTCGGCGAGCGCGTCGGTGTCCACGGGGGCCCCGGAGCGGATCAGCTCCTGGATCGGCTCGGTGACGTCCCACACATTGACGTTCATTCCGGCGAGAACCTTCCGCTCCTTCAGCCAGAACGCGATGAACTGCCGCTTTCCCACATCGCCGCGGAGGACGACCTGGTCGTACGAGCCGGGCGGCGCCCAGCCCGAGTACTCCATGCCGAGGTCGTACTGGTCCGAGAAGAAGTACGGGACGCGGTCGTAGGAGACGTCCTGGCCGAGCATGGCGCGGGCCGCGGCGGGTCCGCCGTTCAACGCGTTCGCCCAGTGCTCGACGCGGAGCCGGATGTCGAGGAGCGGGTGGTGCACCGCGGCCACGTCCCCGGCCGCGTAGATGTCGGGGTCGGAGGTGCGCAGCGAGGCGTCGACGGCGACGCCCCCGCCGTGGGCCCGGTCGACGAGGGCGAGCCCTGCCGCCTCGGCGAGCCCGCTGCGCGGGGCTGCGCCGATCGCCGCGAGGACGCTGTGGGCGGGGTGCTCCTCGCCGTCGTCGGTCCGTGCGGCGAGGACCATGCCGTCCTGGCCGGTGATCTCGGTGAGGCGGGCGCCGAAGTGGAACCGTACGCCGTGCTCACGGTGCAGATCGGCGAAGATCTGGCCGAGTTCCGGGCCGATGACCTGGTGCAGCGGGGTGGGCTCGGGCTCGACGACGGTGACCTCGGCACCGTAGCCGCGGGCGACGGCGGCGACCTCCAGGCCGATCCAGCCCGCTCCGGCGATCACCAGGTGGCCGTTGTCCCGACCGAGTCCGGCCAGGACCTGCCGCAGCCGGTCGGAATGGGCGAGCCGGCGCAGATGGTGCACACCGGCCAGTCCGGTCCCGGGGATGTCGAGCCGGCGCGGCTCGGCGCCGGTGGCGAGCAGCAGCTTGTCGTAGTGGACGGTGGTGCCGTCACCGAGGCGTACGGACCGCCCCGCGCGGTCGACGGAGGTGACGGGCTGGCCAAGGTGCAGCTCGACGTCGTTCTGGGCGTACCAGGCCGGCTCGTGGACGAAGACGCTGTCGCGCTCCTCCTTGCCTGACAGATAGCCCTTGGACAGCGGGGGGCGTTCGTACGGGTGGTCGCGTTCGTCGCCGATCAGGATGACCCTGCCGGTGAATCCCTCGGCGCGGAGGGTTTCCGCCGCCTTGGCCCCGGCGAGCCCCCCGCCCACGATGACGAATGTCCGATGCGCGTCGACCACTTCGCTCCTCCTTGTTCACTGCCGGGGACCCGGGGGTTGTCCCCCCGGACAACACAGCACGCTACGCCGCCTTCTGCGAGCGTCCCGCACGGAGCGTGATGGGGGAAGAGGGGGTGACCCGGTGGGCGTGTCGGATCAGGCCATGCCGTACGCCCGCTCAGCGCTGCCGCGCGGTGAGGCGGGCGTGCAGGGTGCGGGCCGAGGCGTCCGTGAGCGAGGAGATCTGGTCGATGATCACGCGCTTGCGCGACCGGTCGTCGGCCGCTGCTTCGAACAGCGCGCGGAACTGCGGGTCCAGGCCCTCGGGGGCGCGCGCGGCCAGGGCCTCGGCGAGCTCGGCCACGACGATGCGCTGCTCGGCGCGGAGTGCCTCCTGCTCGGCCCGCTGCATCACATAGCGGTCGGCGACCGCCTTGAGAACCGCGCATTCGAGGTGGGCCTCGTCCGGGACGACGAGCTCGGCGGCGTACCGGGTGAGCCGGCCGGTGCCGTAGGCCTGCCGTGTCGCCGCCTCGGCGGCCAGACAGAACCGGCCGATGAGCTGGCTCGTCGCGTCCTTGAGACGCGCCTGCGCGACGGCGGTGCCGTCGTAGCCGTGCGGCCACCACTCCTCGTCCACGAGGCGGTCGAGGGCCTCCGAGAGTGCGCCCGGATCGGTGTCCTCGGGGACGTAGCGGCCGATGGCAACCTTCCAGATCTCCTGGCGCTCGTGCTCGGACAGGAGCGCGTTCGGGTCGATGTGACCGGCGTGGAGTCCGTCCTCGAAGTCGTGGACCGAGTACGCCACGTCGTCCGACCAATCCATGACCTGTGCCTCGAAGCACTTGCGATGGGCGGGGGCGCCTTCCCTGACCCAGGCGAAGACCGGGAGGTCGTCCTCGTACACCCCGAACTTGGGCGAGCCGGGCTCGGTGGGGTGACCGCCGCGTGCCCAGGGGTACTTGGTCGCGGCGTCGAGGGTCGCCCGGGTGAGGTTGAGGCCGACGCTGACCAGTTCGCCGCCCGCCCCGGCGGCGGCCGGGGCCACGGCGTGGGCATGGACGAACCGCTTGGGCTCGATGCGGGTGAGCAGCCGCAGCGACTGGGCATTGCCCTCGAAGCCCCCGCAGTCCTTGGCGACGTCGTTGAGGGCCTGCTCGCCGTTGTGGCCGAAGGGCGGATGGCCCATGTCGTGGGCGAGGCAAGCCGCTTCCACCAGATCGGGGTCACAGCCGAGAGCCGCGCCCAGCTCACGGCCCACCTGGGCGCACTCCAGGGAGTGGGTCAGCCGGGTACGCGGGCTGGGGTCCCAGGCCGCGCTGCGCGAGCCGGGGGTCACTACCTGTGTCTTGCCGGCGAGACGGCGCAGTGCGGCGGAGTGCAGCACGCGCGCGCGGTCGCGCTGGAAGGCCGTGCGGCCCGGGCGCTTGTCGGGCTCGGCGGCCCAGCGCGCGGTGGCCGCGTCGTCGTAGTCGCCGAGGTCGATGGTGGTGCCAGTGGTGCCTTCCATGCCCCCGACGGTAACCGCTGGCGCCTACAGCGTGGCTCAGGCGGTGATCCCGAACAGTGCCCGGGCAGCTCTCCGACAGTTCTCGGGTGCCTCTCGGGCGGTTCCCCGGCGGGGTTCCGCGGGATTCCCGGGCGGGCTCTCAGGCGGTGATCAGCCGGCGCGGGTCCACGGTCGCGCGTGCCGTCATGGCCACCGTCTCGTCGTAACGCTGCAGAACGAGCCGTGCGAGCGCGGGGTGCGCACCGAGCGGGGCGGCCGCGAGCCAGGGAGCGGCGGCCGAGGCCGCGGAGGCGAACCGCCCCGGCGCGGTGAAGTACGAGGCGACGGCCACCCGGTGCCTCCCACGGGCCGAGAGCGCGCGCACCGCCTCGGGCACGCCGGGCGAGACCGCGGAGGTGTACGCCGGGACGACCGGCACCCCGCCCAGCCGTTCGCTCAGCATGTCGGCGGTACGCCGGGCGTCGGCGGCCGAATCCGGGTCGCGCGACCCGGCCGCAGCGAGCACCACGCCCGCGCTGCGGCTGCCGTGGTCCGCGGGGCGCCATCCGGCCTCGGCGAGCCGTGCGTACAGCGCCTCGACGAGCAGCGGATGCGGCCCGAGCGGCTTCGCGATCCGGGCCCGCAGCCCCGGCGTACCGTCGACGGCGGCCGGTATGTCCCGCTTGACGTGATACCCACGGCCGAGCAGAAGCGGCACGAGGACGGCGTCGTGCCCGCCCGGAGCCGTGGGGCCGGCGAGTCCGGCGAGGGTGTCGGGCAGCAGGGGCGCGTCGAGCTCGATGTGACCGAGGCGCACGTCCAGGCAGGGACGCAGTTCCCGGACCCGGTCGAGCAGCCGGACGACGGTGCGCACGGCACGCGGGTCCCGGCTGCCGTGCGCGACGGCGACCAGGGCCGGGGCGGGCACCGATGCGGGTGTGGCGGGGCCCCCGGTCCTGTGCGGGGACGGGCCTGCGGTGGTCGTGGCGGGAGAACTCATAGGCCTGCGCACTCCGTTGAGCTGGACGTGACTGAGCTGCGCCCCGAGCTGCGCGGTGATCCGCGTGAGCAGCTCCGCGGTGGTGCCGAGGGGCAGCGTGTTCGGGGCCGTGGACTCGCGAGGGTGTGCCGACGCCGTCATGGACCGATCCTGGCGGGCGGAGATTGCCATGTCGTTGCGCCGGGGTGACAGGTGTTTTCCAGCGCCTCACCAGTGCGCCGGGGGCGATGTCAGCCGGTCGACCGGGGTGGCGCACCGGACGGGCCCACCGGCCGCTGCGGCCCGGGGCCCTGCTCACCGGGTCGGACCGGACAGAGCCGTCGGGTTGCCCGGACGCCGCGCCCCGTGTACCGCTCCGGCGGCTCCTCGCTCACCCTGCCGGGCCCCGTGGCCGCCGGTTTGCGGCCCGGATGCAGGAGGCCCGCGCCGCTCCGACCGCTGCCTGCCGACCGTGGCCGGGCCTGCGGGGGGCTCCATGGTCTCCGGCCGTGGGCGGGCCCCGGGCTCCCCCTCCGCGGCCGGCGCACCGCCCCCGCCCGCCGACGCCCGCTCACTGGTGCCGGGCGCCGCACGTGCCCCGGACCCCCAGGCCCGGGGGGAGCGTCAGCTCGCCAGCCAGACGCGCAGCTCCGGGCCGGGCACACAGCCCAGGTGCGCTGCCGCGGTGAGGGAGTCGCCGTGCTCGTAGCCGACGACCGGGATGCCGGGCCAGAGGCGGGCGACCGCGGCGAGGCAGCCGGACCAGGCGCTGTCGAGGTCACCGTCGGCACCGAAGAGGTTGGAGATGCCGACGACGGCGGCGCTGCGGCTCACCACTGCCCCGGCGACCGTGCGGGTGCCGTCCTCGGTCGTACCTGCGAGGACGGTCGTGGCACGCTCGGTGAGCAGTTCGGGCCGGAAGATACCGGCGAGGTCCTCGTCGCTGTCGGACCAGGCCGCCTCCCAGGCGGCGAGGTTCCCGGCCGTGCGGACCGGCCGCCAGACGACGTCGTCGGGCGCGACGGGTGCCGCGAGGGTGGCCGGGCGGTGGATCCAGCGCGCCTCGAAGAGCACGTCGAAACCGTCCGCCGAGAGGTCGAGGTGCCCGAAGCTGTCCTTGACCGAGCAGCCGCCCGCGCGGTCGACCTCGTCCAGCACGTCGCGCGCGGTCGCGGCCGGGGACAGGGTGACGGCGTCCGGGTAGAGCAGCGGGGTGCGCCGTTCGCTGGTCCAGGCACGTTCGCCGAACACTCCGGGGATCCCGTGCGCGCGGCACATCGTGTCGCACCATTCGGCATTGTTCCGCGCAGACTCAGCGATCATGAGCCAATCATGCCGGAAGCCGTCGGCCGGAGTCGCACCAATTCCGGGGCCCGGGGCCGTCGGACGCCACCACCGGCACGCACGCCTCGTCCGCCCCGCCCGTACGGCCTTGGTCCGGCCGGAGTCCGGCGGCGGCCCGTCCGTACCGCGCACAGTCTTCCTGGTCACATCCGCAGGGTCCAGTGAACCAACTCCGCCCCATCGGCGTCGCATGAGGTGAGTCGGGCACGACACGGGGCACGACACAAGGGATCAGGGGGACTCATTCCCATGCGCAAGCTCACGCTCCTGCCCAGAACCCGGCGCGGGCGGCGCCGCGCCGTGCAGGCCGTGATGCTCGGATCCGTACTGGCGCTGGCGCCGGCGACATGGATGCATGCCGCCGCCGACAGCCGGGTCCGTACCGTCGCCGACGTCCCGGCGCAGGACGTCGCCATCGTCTTCGGCGCCGGGCTGTGGAAGGGCAGGCCGACCCCGTACCTCGCGCATCGGCTCGACACGGCCGCCGAGCTGTACCGGTCCGGCAAGGTCAAGGTCGTGCTCGTGACCGGGGACAACAGCCGGGCCGAGTACGACGAACCGGACGCGATGCGCACGTATCTCACCGAACGCGGGGTGCCGGACGGGCGCATCGTCAGCGACTACGCCGGTTTCGACACCTGGGACTCGTGCGTACGCGCGAAGAAGATCTTCGGGGTCGACCGGGCCGTCCTGGTGACGCAGGGATTCCACATCAAGCGCGCGGTCGCGCTGTGCGACGCGGCCGACGTGGAGTCGTACGGCGTCGGGGTCGCCGAGCCTCTCGACGCGACCTGGTACTACGGCGGAACGCGGGAGATCCTCGCCGCGGGGAAGGCCGCTCTGGACGCGGCGTTCGAACCGGACCCGCAGTTCCTCGGGCGCCAGGAACCCGGCGTCACCGAGGCGCTGGCCTCGACCACGACGCCCTGAACGGCTCACCGCGGGCCGGGGGCCGCTGGGAGGCCGGTGTACCGGGGCTGTAATGCCGGGGGCCGGTCGCCGTAACACGGACCGTGCACGCTGGCACCATGTCCCCTGCACCGGCCGACGCGCTCGTTCCGACCCACTGCCCGTACTGCTCACTGCAGTGCGGCATGAACCTGCGCGCCCGGGGACCGGAATCCGTCGAGGTCGTCGAGCGTCCGGACTTCCCCGTGAACCGGGGCGCCCTGTGCGGCAAGGGCCGCACGGCACCCGCGGTGCTCTCCTCCCAGGTGCGGCTGACCGGGCCCCTGGTCCGGCGCCCCGCCACAGGCAGGCTCGAACCGGCCACCTGGGAGGAGGCCCTCCGCGCCACGGCCGAGGGGCTCGGGCGGGTCCGGGCCGGCCACGGCGCCGACGCGGTCGGGGTGTTCGGCGGCGGAGGTCTGACGAACGAGAAGGCGTACGCGCTCGGGAAGTTCGCCCGGGTCGTGCTCGGCACCTCGCAGATCGACTACAACGGCCGCTTCTGCATGTCGTCCGCCGCCGCCGCACACAACAGGGCCTTCGGGCTCGACCGGGGACTGCCCTTCCCGCTGGAGGACATTCCCCGCACCGGGTGCGTCGTCCTCGTCGGATCGAACCTCGCCGAGACGATGCCGCCCGCGCTGCGCTATCTGACCGAGCTGAAGGAGAACGGCGGCACTCTGATCGTCGTCGACCCGCGCCGTACCAGGACCGCCGAGCAGGCCGATCTGCATCTCGCACCCCGGCCGGGGACGGACCTCGCACTCGCGCTCGGGATGCTGCATCTCGTGGTGGCCCAGGGCCGTACGGACGAGGAGTTCATCCGGGAACGCACGAACGGGTGGGAGGAGACCAGGGCCGCGGCGATGGCCCACTGGCCCGAGCTGGTCGAGCGGATCACCGGGGTCGGTGTGCCCCAGCTGCGCACCGCGGTGAGCATGTTCTGCGACGCGCCCTCCGCGATGGTCCTCACGGCCCGCGGACCCGAGCAGCACTCGAAGGGCACGGACACGGTCGGCGCCTGGATCAACCTCGCCCTGGCGACCGGGAAGGCCGGCCGGCCGCTGTCCGGATACGGATGCCTCACCGGTCAGGGCAACGGGCAGGGCGGAAGGGAGCACGGGCAGAAGGCCGACCAGCTGCCCGGCTACCGCAAGCTCGACGACCCGGCGGCCCGGGCACATGTGGCCGGGGTGTGGGGGATCGACCCCGGCACGCTGCCCGGGCCGGGCCGCAGTGCGTACGAACTGCTCGACGCGCTCGGCCGGGATGTGAAGGCCCTGCTGCTGATGGGGTCCAACCCGGTGGTCTCGGCGCCTCGTGCCGCGCATGTGGAGGAGCGGATCCGGGCCCTGGACTTCCTCGCCGTCGCCGACGTGGTGCTGTCCGAGACGGCGGCGCTGGCGGATGTGGTGTTCCCGGTGACCCAGTGGGCGGAGGAGACGGGAACGACGACGAATCTGGAGGGCCGGGTGCTGCTGCGGCGGCGCGCGATCACCCCTCCGGAGGGGGTGCGGAGCGATCTGCAGGTCCTGCACGGGCTTGCCGCACTGCTGGGCCACGAGAAGGGGTTCCCGACCGATCCGGAGGAGGTCTTCGAGGAACTGCGCCGGGCATCCGCGGGCGGGGCCGCGGACTATTCGGGGATCAGCTACCGGCGGCTGGAGGAGGAGAACGGCGTCTTCTGGCCGTGCCCGGAAACGGCCGGGGGGAAGGAGGCCGCGACGGAGTCCGGTTCCGCGGCGTCCACGGCAGGTTCCGGTTCCGCGGTGGAGTCCGGTTCCGCGGTGGAGTCCGGTTCCGCGGTGGAGTCCGGTTCCGCGCCAGGAGAGGGAAGCGGAACCCGGACCGGCCCCGTGCCTGTCGCACACCCCGGGACACCGCGGCTGTTCCTGGACCGGTTCGCCACTCCGGACGGCCGGGCACGGTTCGTGCCCGTCGTGCACCGGCCGGCCGCCGAGGAGACCGAAGCGGAGTACCCGGTCCTGCTGACGACGGGTCGGGTCGTGGCCCAGTACCAGTCCGGGGCACAGACCCGCAGGGTCCCCGAGCTGAACGCCGCCGCGCCCGGGCCGTTCGTCGAGCTGCATCCGCGTCTCGCAGCACAGATCGGTGTGGCGGACGGGGAGCAGGTCGCCGTCGTCTCACGGCGGGGGCGGGCGGTCGCGCCGGCGCGGGTGACCAGCGCGATCCGGCCGGACACCGTCTTCATGCCGTTCCACTGGCCGGGTGAGGGACGGGCCAACACCCTCACCAACCCGGCGCTCGATCCGACCTCGCGCATGCCGGAGTTCAAGGTGTGCGCGGTGCGCCTGGAGGCCACCGGGAGCTGATGCCCCTCACCCGGCGGCCGACCAGTCGCCCCCGGCAATGACCGTTCCCCGCGCCCTCAGCTCCCCGGCCTTCGTCTCCGCCGCCACGTAGACCCAGGCCGTCACGTCCCCCTTCGCCGTGTGGACCTCCCGGGCCACCCGTACGTACAGATTCCGCGGGTCGCCCGGGCCGAAGTACTCCTCCAGGTGGTCCAGCACCGCTGTCAATTCGCGGTAGTGCCCCGGCGCCGCGGTGACGAGTTCACCGGTCACGGTGCCGTCGCCCTCGACCGCGTACGGGTACCCCGGGCCGTCGTACAGCACCGCGCCCCGCAGCCGGGCCGGCTCCTCGGCGGAGGTGCGCCCGCGCAGGAACAGGTCGTGGTTGTGCTCCCCCGCGCGCAGGGTGCCGTAGACGAAGAACGGCAACTGCCTGGTTTCCGCCCCGCTCATGGACTCGCCGGTGCCGTCGTCGCGGCAGCGATCCAGTCGAGGTATCCGGCACTCCCACGCACCACCGGTGTCGCGATGATCTCCGGGGTCTCGTAGTCGTGGCGGGCCAGGAGGTGCGCCTCCAGCGCGTCGTAGCAGGCCTCGGTGGTCTTGAAGAGGATCTGCCATTCCTGGCTCGTCTCGATCGCGTTCTGCCAGTGGTACACGGAGGTGACGGGCGCGGAGATCTGTGCGCACGCCACCAGTCGCGCCTCCACCGCTCCCCGCGCCAGCGCCTCGGCCTTGGCAGCGCTGTCGGTGGTGGTCAGGACCGTCAGGGCCCGGGTCGCCTCGGTCATGAGCACTCCTCACTGGGGACCTCACTCGTACGGTCCATAACCTAAGGGCTGCGCCCACGCGGGCGGCGATCGGCCCGTGCACGGGCACCTGGCCTCTGCCTCCCGCAGCGCCGTGCCCCGCCGTGCGAGCCGGTCGAGCAAGTCGGGTGCACGGGCGGGAATCGGGTGGCTTGGCAATCGGATGGACGCGCCGCTCCGGAACGGGAGCCCGTGTACGACGCGATCCGCCGGAACAGGCACCGACACGCCGCGTCCGGACGGAACATCACCCGATCGGCACGTCCGGCGGCATGCCACACCCGAAGGCCCAGCCCACCCCCCGTGACCTGCGATGACGTGGCGCAGCCCGGGCATCGCGCCCCCCGTCGGGGAAATATCTGATCGCCCATCAGCAGGCGTGTGCGACGGACTGGCTCTTATCTCTGAGGTGAGGAGCACGACATCGCCCCCGGAGGACACACCATGCACACCACAGCCCGCTGCCTGCTGACCGGCAGGTCCGGCCATGCGCTGGCGGCCGCGGTGTGTCTGGGAGCGTTCACCACCGTCCCGTCGGCGCACGCGGAGGAGATCGGGGCGCTGGAGATCACGCCTTCGACCGTGTCCCCCGGTGCCACCGTCACCGTGAAGTCCACCGCCTGCGGCAACGGCGCCCACGCCACGGGTGACGCACAGTCGATAGGAGCGGGGGACTTCAAGGTGTCGCCGTCCAAGGACAAGGGAGTCGTGGCCGGCCGCTTCAAGGTGCCGGAGAAGGCGAGGCCGGGGAACTACGGCATCGCCCTGTTGTGCGACAACGGCAAGGAGGCAACCGGGGACCTGATCGTCCGGTCCCACGGGCAGCAGCCGAGCGGCCATGTGAAGACGGGCGTCGGCGGCAGCGTCGGGCCCGACACCACCCAGATCGCGGCGGGAGTGGCCGTTCTGGCCGCGGCCGCCGCCGGCGGGGCGTCGTTCCTGCGCCGTCGGGCGAGCGGCGCGCAGGACAGCTGACGGGGCTCGGCCTCCACCGTCCTCGTACCGCCGTCCCCGCCCCCGTCATGCGTTCGGCTGACGGGGGCGGGGAGCCATTCCCCGGCTTGCGGAGGACCACTGATGCAGGGCACACCCGGAGGCAGGAGCCGGGGCGGGAGCAGGGGCAGGGGACTGCTGATGGCCGTCGCCGTATGCACGGGCCTGTGGCTGGTGCAGAACGGTTCCAGGAACATCACACCGCCCGCGCCTTCCGCCGCCGAGGCGTTCGCCGCAGGCCGGCACACGGAAGCGGCGGCGGCCCCGCTGACGCCGTCCCCGCCCGTCCGCTTCCGTATACCGCGGATACGGGTCGACGCCCCGGTGACCGGGCTCGGCCTGGCCGCCGACAACAGCCTCGAAATACCGCCTCCGGGGATCGGCAATCTGGCCGGCTGGTACGAGGACGGCACCGCGCCGGGCGCCCGGGGCACCGCGATCGTCGCCGGTCATGTGGACAACGCCCGGGGCCCGGCCGTCTTCTACCACCTCGGCACTCTGAGGAAGGGCCACCGGATCGAGGTCCTCCGCGAGGACGGCCGCACGGCGGTGTTCACGGTCGACGCGGTGGAGGTGTACGAGAACGAGGACTTCCCGGACGGAAAGGTGTACGGGCCCTCGTCCCGGGCGGAGCTCCGTGTGATCACCTGCGGCGGCGGATTCGACAGCAGATCCGGCTACCGGGGCAATGTGGTGGCGTACGCACATCTCATCGGCGCCCGCGGTCCGGCAGGCCCGCCGGCCCGCCCCGCCCCGCCCCGGGAACGGGCCCGTCCCCCGGCCTCCGGCCCGGTGCCCTGACCGGAGGGGACA
The DNA here is from genome assembly GCF_056435905.1 of Streptomyces sp. NPDC043861. Taxonomy (NCBI): domain Bacteria; kingdom Bacillati; phylum Actinomycetota; class Actinomycetes; order Kitasatosporales; family Streptomycetaceae; genus Streptomyces; species Streptomyces sp. NPDC043861. The sequence continues at coordinate 365,223 of NZ_JBWKDP010000002.1, forward strand.
CCGGCTCGCGGCGCCCCGCAGGTCCTCCCGCCGCTTTGCCGGAGACACCCGGGTACGCCCGGCACACGGCTTGAGGATCGATCCGTGGGTCCGTCCCGCAACTCCCGGTGGGTCGGCACGCGGCCATCGGACGGCCGGGGTCCCGCCATCGGACGGTCGGGGTCGCGCCGCCGCGGACCACGGGACGGCCCTCAGCCAGACCACTGGTCGAAGGCGAGCTTGGCGACCAGCGAGAACACGACCACGAGCAGGACTCCGCGGACGAACTCCGCGCCCTTGCGCAGCGCCATGCGCGCACCGAGCATGCCGCCCGCCAGGTTGAACACCGCCATCACTGCGGCCAGCTGCCACAGGACATTGCCCTGGTAGGCGAACATCGCGAGAGCGCCCGCATTGGTGCCGACGTTGACGATCTTGGCGGTGGCGGATGCCGTGACCAGGTCGAGATGGAGGAGCGCGGTGAGCGCGAGGACCAGGAAGGTACCGGTGCCCGGCCCGAAGAGGCCGTCGTAGAAGCCGATTCCACCGCCGACGAGGACGATCGCGGCGATGACCCGGGCGCGGGTGGCCGGGCCGCGGTCCTCTGCGGTGCCGAACGACGGGCGGAGCATCACGAACGCGGCGACGCCCAGCAGCACCACCATGATCAGGGGGCGCAGCACATCGCTGCTGAGTCCCCCCGCGAAGAAGGCTCCGACCATGGAGCCCGCGAGTGCGGCGAGCCCGATCCGCACGGCCGTCCCCACCTGCACCCGGGCCTTGCGGACGTATGTCACGGCCGCACCGCTGGTTCCGACGATGGCCACGGCCTTGTTCGTCCCGAGGATGTGCACCGCGGGCACGCTCGGCATCCCGATCAGCAGGGCGGGCAGCAGCAACAGCCCGCCACCGCCCACGACCGCGTCGATCCATCCGGCCGCGGCGGCGGCGATGCAGAGGAGGACCAGGGTGGTCAGCGATATGTCGGGCATGCCTGTGACCCTATGGAGGAGATAAGTGCGTGGTCCATCTTTCTCCGGATTGTTGAGCCAACTCTGAGGTTCGCTCCCCCGCGCGCAGCCACGCCCCGGTCCGGGTCCGGTCACCGCTGCCTCACATGCGGGCCGGGCCCGCGCTGAGGGCAGCGTTCCGCGGGGGAAACAGACGGGATGCGGGCAGGTAACAGCGGCACCGCATGCTGCGTACATGATTTCGAGGATCGTGGTGATCGGCGCAGGGATGGCGGGAGCGCGGCTGGCGCGGCTGCTCGCGCCCGCGTGCAGCGTCACGCTCCTCGGCGAGGAGCCGCACGCCCCGTACAACCGGGTTCTGCTCGCCGAGGTTCTCGCCGGGAGGTACGGCCCCGAGGTGATCGCCCTGCCGCCGGTGCCCGGCGGTCCGGACACGGTCCGGCGCGGGGTTCGGGCGGTACGCATCGACCGCGCGACCCGTACGGTGCACTGCGCCGACGGCTCGGCGGTGCCGTACGACCGGCTGGTCCTGGCGACGGGCTCCAATCCGGTGCTGCCACCGCTGCGCGGCCTGGGCGGAGGGCGACTGCCGGAAGGTGTCCATCCGTTCCGCACGCTCGACGACTGTGTGGCGCTGGCGGCGACTGCCCGCACCGGGACCCGTGCCGTGGTCATCGGCGGCGGCCTGCTCGGCGTCTCCGCCGCCCGGGCCCTGGCCGAGCGCGGCGCGGACGTGGTCCTGGTCCACCAGGGCGACTCACTGATGGACCGCCATCTCGACCCGGCGGCGGGCGCCCTGGTCCGGGACCACCTGGAGGGCCTGGGCGTGGAGGTCCACACGGAGTGCCACGCCCGTGGACTGCGCAGCTCCGGGGCCGGTGTGTCGGGGGTCGAGCTCGCCGACGGATTCGTCCTCGACGCCGAGTGCGTGGTCCTTGCCTGCGGTGTCCGGCCGCGCACCGGCCTGGCCCTCGATTCGGGCCTGGAGGTGCGGCAGGGAATCGTCGTCGACGACGGTCTGCGCACGTCGGACCCGTCCGTCCACGCCATCGGCGACTGTGCCGAACACGCAGGGACGGTCTACGGGCTGGCGACCGCGGCGCTGGAGCAGGCGGATGCCCTGGCGGCCCTGCTGGTCCACGAGTGCGCCCCCGGGCCCGGCGGGCTCGTGGCCGGGTCCGGCGACGCCGGCCCCCCGGAGGGACCGGACGGACCGTACGCCACGGCTCGGGCAGGCCACGACGACGAACCCCGGCACGGCCTCACGGACGTGCCCCGGGCGGGGCGCACCGACGCCCCCAGCACTGCCACCGCGTCGCCCGACCGGGCGGACGGTCACCCGCCAGCCCCCCAGCCGGAGGGACCCGGTAGCCGGTCTCCCCGCTACACCGGCACCCGCGCTCTCACCCGGCTCACGCTGGGCAGCACCGGCAGCTTCGAGCTCGCCGCGTTCGGGGAACCGTCCCCGCGGCCCGGCGATGACGTCGTGCAACTGGCCGACGCCACCCGCGGGGCCTACCGGAAGGTCGTCGTCCGTGGCGACCGCCTGGTCGGCGGCGTACTGCTCGGGGATCTCGCCGGTGTCGGCGCGCTCGCCAGGGCCTGGGAGGGCGACGACCCCCTCCCCGACGCCCCGCTGCTCCACCTGCTCACCACCGATGGAGGACTCTGAGATGACCACGCCCACGATCGTGCTCGTCGGCCACGGGATGGTCGGCCAGCGCTTCCTGGAGGCCCTCGCCGAGCGGGGCGTCACCGGGCGGGCGCGGGTCGTCGTGCTGTGCGAGGAGCCGCGGCCGGCATACGACCGCGTCCAGCTCACCTCGTACTTCTCCGGCCGTACCCCCGACGAACTGTCCCTCGTCGAGGACGGCTTCATGGACCGGCACGGGATCGAGCTCCACCTCGACGACCCGGCCGAGCACATCGATCGCGCATCACGCACGGTGACCTCACGCGCCGGGCGGACGTTCACGTACGACACCCTCGTGCTGGCCACCGGCTCGTACCCGTTCGTGCCGCCCGTCCCCGGTCGGGACGCCGAAGGCTGCTTCGTGTACCGCACCATCGAGGACCTCCTCGCGATCGAGGAGTATGCGAAGACCGCCCGCACGGGTGTCGTCGTGGGCGGCGGCCTGCTCGGGCTGGAGGCGGCGGGTGCGCTGAGCGGCCTGGGCCTGGACACCCATGTCGTCGAGTTCGCACCGCGTCTGATGCCGGTACAGGTCGACGAGGGCGGCGGCGCCGCCCTGCTGCGGACCATCGAGGGCATGGGGCTGACCGTGCACACGGGTGTCGGCACCCAGGAGATCGTGACCGCCGACGGCGTCGCCACCGGCATGAGCCTCTCCGACGGATCCACGCTCGACACCGACCTGGTCGTCTTCTCGGCGGGCGTGCGCCCCCGTGACCAGCTCGCCCGCGACATGGGTCTGGCCGTCGGCGAGCGCGGCGGCATCGTCGTCGACGAGCAGTGCCGTACCTCGGACCCCGACGTGTTCGCGATCGGAGAGTGCGCGCTGGCCTCGGACGGCCGGGTCTACGGACTGGTCGCACCCGGCTACGAGATGGCCAAGACCGTCGCCGACGTCGTCTGCGGCGAGGAGGGCGGATTCACCGGTGCCGACATGTCGACGAAGCTGAAGCTCCTCGGTGTGGACGTGGCGTCGTTCGGTGACGCACACGGCACGACCGACGGCTGCCTGGACGTCGTGTACTCCGACTCCCGCTCCGGTGTCTACAAGAAGCTGGTGATCGGCCGGGACGGTGAGCTGCTCGGTGGTGTACTCGTCGGTGACGCCGACTCGTACGGCATGCTCCGCCCGCTCACCGGCAGTGTCCCGCCCGTTGCGCCCGAGCAGTTGGTGCTGCCGGCAGGTGCGGGAGCGCCGGTGGCCCTGGGCCCTTCCGCACTCCCCGACGACGCCGTCATCTGCTCCTGCCACAACGTCACCAAGGGCGAGATCTGCGCCCACACCTCGCTGCCCGAGGTGAAGAAGTGCACCAAGGCGGGCACGGGCTGCGGGAGTTGCGTCAAGGTCATCGGCCAGCTGCTGCCGCAGTCCACGGACAAGGGGCTGTGCGGCTGTTTCCCGCACACGCGCAGCGAGCTGTACGAGATCGTCCGCACCCTGCGCCTCACCTCGTACGATGCCCTGCTGGACTCCCACGGCCGCGAGGAGGCCCGCGGCAGCAACGGCTGCGAGATCTGCAAGCCCGCGGTCGCGTCCATCCTGGCGTCGCTCGGCGGCGGCTACATCCTCGACGGGGAACAGTCCGCCCTCCAGGACACCAACGACCACTTCCTCGCCAATATGCAGCGCAACGGCTCGTACTCGATCGTGCCGCGTATCCCGGGCGGCGAGATCACCCCCGACAAGCTGATCGTGATCGGTGAGGTGGCACGGGACTTCGGCCTCTACACGAAGATCACGGGCGGGCAGCGGATCGACATGTTCGGTGCACGCGTGGATCAGCTCCCGGCGATCTGGACCCGTCTCGTCGACGCCGGCTTCGAGTCGGGACACGCGTACGGAAAGGCTCTGCGCACCGTCAAGTCCTGCGTCGGGCAGACCTGGTGCCGCTACGGCGTCCAGGACAGCGTTCGCATGGCCATCGACCTGGAACTGCGCTACCGGGGGCTGCGCGCCCCGCACAAGCTGAAGTCGGCCGTGTCGGGATGCGCCCGCGAATGCGCCGAGGCCCAGTCGAAGGACTTCGGTGTGATCGCCACCGCCAGCGGCTGGAACCTGTACGTCGGCGGCAACGGCGGCGCCACGCCGCGCCACGCCGATCTGCTCGCCCAGGATCTGTCCGACGCCGAACTCGTCCGGCTCATCGACCGGTTCCTGATGTTCTACATCCGCACCGCCGACCGGCTCGAGCGCACCTCCACCTGGCTGGAGCGCCTGGAGGGCGGCCTGGACCACCTCCGGGACGTCGTCGTGCACGACTCCCTCGGACTGTGCGACGAGTTGGAGGCCCTGATGGCCGAGCATGTCGCCGGCTACCGCGACGAGTGGGCCGAGACCCTGGACGACCCGGACCGGCTGCGCCGCTTCGTGTCGTTCGTGAACGCACCGGACACGCCGGACCCCTCGGTGAAGTTCGTCCCGGAGCGCGACCAGACGAAGCCCGACCTGACCATTCTGACCCTGGAAGGGACCCTCACCCGATGACGCTCCAACTCCAGCTGGAAGAAGACTGGTTCCCGGTCTGCGAGCTCGCCCGCCTCACCCCGGGCCGGGGCATGGCCGCGCTGCTGCCCGACGGGCGCCAGGCCGCCCTCTTCCTGGACCGCTCGGGCCGGGCGTACGCGATCGACAATCGTGACCCCTTCACCGGCGCCCAGGTCCTCTCCCGAGGTCTGATCGGCTCCGCGGACGGCCGGCCCTTCGTGGCATCGCCTCTGCTCAAGCAGCGGTTCGACCTGGAGACGGGCCGGTGCCTGGACGACGAGGCGGTGTCGGTGAGCACGTTCACGGTCCGCACGGGCTGACACCGTGAACCCCGTGACCCTCCCCCGACCGCGACGCCCGGTCCGCAGGACGCGTCGAGCCCTGACCGGCTCCGCCTCGGGGGAGGGACAATGGCGGGATGAGCACGGTGACCGCTCCCTGCGCGGAAGGGACGGATGACTGGGTCCGCTACTGGCGTGACCCGGACCGTCCGCTGGAGGCCATGCACGCGCGCTACTCGGAGCACGTGTACGCGCGGCACAGTCATGACGCCTACTCCTTCGGGCTGACCGAGGCGGGCGCGCAGGCCTTCACGTGCCGGGGCGGGGCGCACACCAGCGGCGAGGGTCTGGTGATGGCGTTCAACCCGGACGATCCGCACGACGGGCATGCGGCGTCGGAGTCCGGCTATCAGTACCGGATCGTGCACCTCGGACCCGATGTGGTGCGGGAGGTGCTGGGTGACGCGACCGCCGGGCGGGCACCGATGCCCCTGTTCACGGCGCCGGTACTCCACGATCCGGCGCTGCGCGCCACGCTGCTGCGGCTGCACACGGCGCTGGCCGGCGGGGCGGATCCGCTGGTGCGCGACGAGCGGCTGACGGCAGCGGTGACGGCGATGGTGCGACGGGGTGCCTCCGGGCGGATCCGGATGAGCGAGGTGGCAGGCGGCGCCCGGTCACGGGCGGCGCGCAGGGTCCGCGAACTGCTGCGGGAGCGGTACGACGAGCAGATCCCCGCCCAGTGGCTGGCGGATACGGCGGGGCTGAGCCGGTTCGCGCTGTACCGGGCGTTCCACGCCGAGTACGGGATGACACCCGGCGGCTATCAGCGGCTGCTGCGGCTGCGGCGCGGGCGTGAGCTGCTGGCGGAGGGAGTCACGGCCGCGGATGCGGCGGTGCGCGCGGGCTTCGTGGACCAGCCGCACTTCCACCGGTGGTTCGTACGGTGCTACGGGGTGACGCCAGGGGCGTATCAGCGCGCCACCGCGACACCGCACGACCGTATGCCTGCGCGTCCCCCCACGTCACCGCATGGATCGCCGCCGGGGCTGCGGTCTGCGCGCTGACCCGGGCCGCTGCCGCGACCACATGCTCGAGGGAGTACGCATCAACGCCGTCGGCCCGGGCGCCGCCGACGGGCCCATGTCGTTGCGTGCGGGGAGACCGAGGCCGAGCGGGCCGAGCGGCCGCGCGGATCGGTCGGAATCCGCCGGGCCGGACAGCCTCGGCGGAGGAGGTCGCGGCGGCCGTCCTCCATCCGGCCTCTCCGCTCACGGGCTCCGTCGTCGGCACGGAGGTGGTGACCGACTCGGCTCGGACGCAACGGACGCAACGGACGCAACGGACGCAACGGACTTGACCATACGCAGACGTACGGTCGGCCGTTACCCTGGCAGGACACGGGTCTACCCACCGACGAGTTCCACCGAGTGACCGAGTACCGGAGGAGCACCGCATGCCGACGACCGGCTGGACCACGCGCGACATTCCCGACCAGAGCGGCCGCACGGCCGTGGTCACCGGAGCCAACAGCGGAATCGGGCTCGTCACCGCCCGGGCTCTCGCCCGCCGCGGAGCCCGCGTGGTCCTCGCGTGCCGCAGCGAGGCCCGCGGCAAGGAGGCCGAGGCGCTCATCAAACGGCAAGTACCGGGTGCGGACGTGCAGTTCGGGCCGCTGGACCTGGCCGACCTCAGCTCGGTGAGGCTATTCGCGGACTCGTACGAGCCGGAAACCCTGGACCTGCTCATCAACAACGCCGGTGTGATGGCCCTGCCTTTCGGCAGGACCGCCGACGGCTTCGAAACCCAGTTCGGGGTCAATCACCTGGGGCACTTCGCCCTCACCGGGCTGCTGCTGCCGAAGCTGCTGAACACACCGGCCGCCCGTGTGGTGAGCGTGTCGAGCGGGATGCACGCAATCGCCGATGTCGACCTGGGCGATCTCAACAGCGAGCGCCGGTACCGCCGCTGGGTGGCATACGGCCGTTCCAAGTCGGCGAACCTGCTGTTCGTGCACGAGCTGGCACGACGGCTGGCGGCGGCGGCCTCGGACGTCATCGCCGCTGCCGCACATCCGGGCTACGCGGCGACCAACCTCCAGACCGCGGGGGCGCGGATGGAGGGCCGCCGCACGGCCGAGCGGCTCGCCGAGTTCGGCAACCGTCTCCTCGCCCAGCCCGCGGAGACGGGCGCGCTGCCGACGCTGTACGCCGCGACCGCGCCGGGCGTGGAGCCCGACTCGTTCACCGGGCCGAGGATCCAGGGCCTGCGGGGCACCCCGGCCAGGTCGTGGCGGGCCGGGCGCACCCGGGACGACACAAGGAGCGAGCTGCTCTGGGCGGCGTCCGAGCAGCTCACGGGCGTGACGTACGAGGGTCTGAAGCGCTGAGCCCCACGCTGCGGGGCGCCGGCTCCACGGCCGGCTCCACGGGCCGGCCCCCGGCTCCACGGGCCGGCCCCGGCTTCGCGCGGGCCACGCCCTATGCGCCTTCGACCGCCTTCGGGTCCATCCACACGACCTCCCAGATGTGGTGATCGGGGTCCTGGAAGGAGCGTCCGTACATGAAGCCGTGGTCCTGGGTCTCGTTGGCCGGGGATCCCCCGGATGCGAGCGCCGCGTCGGCCAGCTCGTCGACCTCCTCCCGGCTCTCGGCGCTGAGCGCGAGGATCACCTCGGTGCTGACGGTCGCGTCGACGATGCTCTTCGTCGTGAAGTCCTTGAAGCGGGGCTCGGTCAGGAGCATCGCGAAGATGGTGTCGCCGAGGACCAGGCAGGCTGCGTTCTCGTCACTGAACTGCGCGTTGAAGGAGTAGCCGAGACTCCTCCAGAAGGACTTCGACTTCTCGAGGTCCCTCACCGGCAGGTTCACAAAGATCATCCGGGTCATCACGGTTCTCTTTCGCTCGTCGTCGCACCCTGCGGTGTCGCTTTCCGTGGGGTGGACCGGTACGTCGCGCGGAACTCATCGCAGTCGCGGCAAGGAATTCCCCCGCGTGCCGTCCCATGGCAGCCCCGCCCGCGGGGCACGGGCGGGGCGGGAAAGGAGCGCCGCCGCGCCGTGGGGCCTGCGGGGCGTGCCCCCGACGCCCGCCCGCAGGGCTCGCCACCTGCGCGGTACCGTCGTGCCATGGGCAGTGCGGGCAAGAAGATCACCGAGAAGATGTCGGGTGAGGCGCTGAGCGAGTCCACCGGCAGGGACTGGGACGGCTGGTTCGCCCTCCTCGACGCCTGGGGTGCCACCGCCCATTCCCACACCGCCATCGCCCGTCATCTCGTCGACGTCCACGGCGTGGCCGGCTGGTACGCCCAGTCGATCGCCGTCGGGTACGAGCAGGAGCGCGGCATGCGCGCCGTGGGCCAGGCCTGCGACGGGGACTGGCAGGCCTCGGGCAGCAGGACGGTCTACGCACCGGCCGAGGTGGTCACCGACTGGTTCGTCGACGACACCCTGCGCTCGCGGTGGCTCCCCGGGACCGCATTCGCCCTGCGCACCCACCGCCCGGGCAAGTCCCTGACCGCGGACTGGGACGGCACCAGCCGGATCTCCGTCCATCTGACGCCGATGGGCGAGCGGAGGACACGGATCGGCCTCGGCCACACCAGGCTTGCGGACGCCGATGCCGTCGCGGCGTACAAGACGTTCTGGAAGGGGCGCCTGGCGGAGCTCAAGAAGCAGGTGGAGGGCTGACCGGGCCGGCCGCCCGCCGCCGCCCTGCCCGCCGCCCTGCCCGTCGGCCGCCGCCCCGCATACCGACGTTTCCGCTTCACCGCCTGTTGAAGGTGCGTCAACTCCGCGCTTCTATCGTCCGTTGGCGCGCGACCCCGCACGCCGCCCGGCGGCGCGGGGCAGTCACGACCTCATGGAGTGACAGTGGAACGACGCAGCTTCCTGCGCGGAGCGGTCATCGGCACCTCCGCCGCCGCCTTCGGCGGCACCCTGTGGCAGGGCGCGGCCTCCGCGGCCCCGGCTCAGCCCGGCCCGGGTCCCTACGGGGCGCTCGGCACGGCCGACGCGAACGGCATCCGGCTGCCCGCCGGGTTCACCAGCCGGGTGATCGCCCGGTCCGGGCAGACGGTCTCCTCCACTTCCTACACCTGGCACAGCGCCCCGGACGGCGGCGCCTGCTTCGCCGACGGCTCGGGCTGGATCTATGTGTCCAACTCCGAGATCAACCCGTCCGGCGGGGCGAGCGCGGTCCGCTTCTCCTCGGCCGGTGCGATCACCGGCGCGTACCGCATCCTGTCCGGCACCCGCCAGAACTGCGCGGGCGGCAGCACTCCGTGGAACACCTGGCTGTCCTGTGAGGAGGTCAGCCTCGGTCTGGTCTACGAGACCGACCCGTGGGGCGTGAACGCCGCCGTCGCCCGGCCGGCCATGGGCCGGTTCAAGCACGAGGCGGCGGCCGCGGACCCGGTCCGCAGGGTCGTCTATCTGACGGAGGACGAGACCAACGGCTGTTTCTACCGCTTCATCCCCAGCACCTGGGGCAGCCTTTCCTCCGGCACCCTGCAGGTGCTGGTCGCCGGCACCGCCTCGTCGGGCTCGTTCAGCTGGGCGAACGTCCCGGACCCGGACGGTTCGCCCACCGCGACCCGCAGCCAGGTGTCCGGCGCCAAGAAGTTCAACGGCGGCGAGGGCTGCCACTACGCCGACGACACCGTCTGGTTCACCACCAAGGGCGACAACCGGCTCTGGCAGCTCAACCTGGCCGCGGGCACCTACGAGCTGGCGTACGACGACTCACTGGTCGTCGGCGGCTCCGCTCCGCTCACCGGCGTCGACAATGTCACCGGCGCCTCCTCCGGCGATCTGTATGTCGCCGAGGACGGCGGAAACATGGAGATCTGCCTCATCACCCCGGACGATGTCGTCGCACCCTTCCTGCGGATCAACGGCCAGTCCGGCTCCGAGATCACCGGACCGGCCTTCTCGCCGGACGGGACACGGCTGTACTTCTCCAGCCAGCGCGGCACGAGCGGCAGTTCGTCGGGCGGCATCACCTACGAGGTGACCGGCCCGTTCCGGGCGTAACCACCCCCCGGAGCCACCGGATCCCGCTGGGTGCCGCCCCTCAGCAGAGCGGTGCCCAGCGGTGTCATCGTGTGCAGCACGGCGTTGCCGTTCCGCAGGGTGACCACGAGACCCGCCTCCCGCAGCACGCAGGCGTGCTGACTGGCGGAGGCCAGCGACACCCCTGCCCTGCGGGCCAGTTCGCTCGTCGTGCAACCGTTGCCGATGGACCGCAGAACGGCCGAACGGGTGTGGCCGACGAGCCGGCCGAGGGAGACCCGGTCCCGCTCGGCATCGACGGCGGACGGCCCGCCCGTGTGCGTGACGGGATAGACGAGCGCGGGAGGAAGCTCCGGGTCCCGACGGACGACGGGAGCGCCCCGGCAGAAGTACGAAGGCTGCAGCAGCAGCCCACGTCCCTCCAGATGGATCTCCCGGTCGACCGGGTAGTCCGCCTCGAGCACCGGCGCGCGCCAGCGCAGCATCGGCGGCAGCGAGGCGAGCAGCTCGTCCGCACCGCCGTCGAGCAGGGCACGGCCCCGGGCGGCGCGGTCGGCCTCCACAGCGGCCTGGATCTGTGTCCAGTACGGCTCGATGGCGGCCCTGTGGTAGCTGCGCAGTGCCCCGATGAGCCGCGCCATGGCCTCGCTCGCGCCCTCCGTGAGTCCGGCGAGCCTGGCGGGCAGCCCCGCTTGCGGGCGGTCGGCGGCGAGCAGGCCGAGTTCGGCGCGCAGTCGGCGCACCGGGGTGGCCCGTACCGCTTCAAGACCGTCGTCGAGCCCGTGCAACCCCTCGGGCGGGGTGAGGAAGTCGGGGAAATATCCGCGCGACGGCACGAGTGCCGCCAGCAGACGTGTTTCACCATTCAACCGGGCCCGGGTTTCGGTGCGCCATTCTCCGTAGACCGTGGCGCCCCGGCGGTCCCGTAAACGGTGGAAGCTCAGAATCGTCTCCCACAAAACGTCCGGTCTGGCCGCCATTCGTACCCTCGCAAGGTCCTCGCCGGTGAAATGGATACGCAGCACGGAACCCCCACTGTTGCATCCGCAATCGTCCCAGCCACTGAGTATGCACGCAATCACAGGCCGTCACCACGGAGTTTCAGCCACACTTGAAACGCAGTGCGGAGAACCACCTCGAACCGAAAAGCTGTACGACGTCGGGCACGAAACCTTCGGGTACCGAGGGGCGAGGTAAAGACCGTGGGGGGCTTTCCACGCCTGGCGGCGGTCGGCGGAGGTTGCGGCTCCGTGTCCGACATTGGTAATGGGGCGCGGCCGGCGGGTGGGGATCCGCCGACCGCGCCCCGCCTGTTCTTTGCTCAATGAATGGCGGAAATCCAACTTCCGTTAAAGCCCGCTACTGCTCCGCCGTTCAGCAGGCGGCGCACACAGGAAAAAGCGACGGGCGGGGCAAGCACCTCCGCACAAGGTGCTTGCCCCGCCCGTCTCCTGGTGCACCGGAGCCGCCGGCGGGTCGGTGAGGGTCGTGATGAACCGCCGACAGCTCCGGGTCATATGCGGGGCGGCCGAAAAGGCGGCCCCGCAAGGATCAACGGCTGTCGCTGCCGGTCGACTGCGCCGCCGCGCGGCCCGCCTCCAGCCGCGCCACCGGGATCCGGAACGGCGAGCAGGACACGTAGTCGAGGCCCACCTCGTGGAAGAAGTGCACCGACTCGGGGTCGCCGCCGTGCTCACCGCAGACACCGAGCTTGAGGTCCGGGCGGGTGGCCCGGCCGGCGGCCACGGCGTTGCGGACGAGCGAGCCGACGCCGTCCTTGTCGATGGTCTCGAACGGGCTGACGCCGAAGATGCCCTTCTCCAGGTACGCCGTGAAGAAGCTGGCCTCCACGTCGTCGCGGCTGAAGCCCCACACGGTCTGGGTGAGGTCGTTCGTACCGAAGGAGAAGAACTCGGCGGCCTCGGCGATCTGCCCCGCCGTCAGCGCGGCGCGGGGCAGCTCGATCATCGTGCCGAGCGCCAGCTTCAGCTCGATGCCGGTCTTCGCCTCGACCTCGGCGATGACCTGCTCGGCCTCCTCGCGGACGATCTCCAGCTCCTGGACGGTGCCGACCAGCGGAATCATGATCTCGGCGCGCGGGTCGCCCTTGGCGTTCTTGCGCTCGGCCGCGGCCTCGGCGATGGCCCGCACCTGCATGGTGAACAGACCGGGGATGACCAGGCCGAGACGGACACCGCGCAGACCCAGCATCGGGTTCTGCTCGTGCAGCCGGTGCACGGCCTGGAGCAGGCGCAGGTCGTTCTCGTTGTGGTCCTTGCGGGCCTCGGCGAGGGCGACACGCACCGACAGCTCGGTGATGTCCGGCAGGAACTCGTGCAGCGGCGGGTCGAGCAGCCGCACGGTCACCGGCAGCCCGTCCATCGCCTCGAAGAGCTCGACGAAGTCCTTCTTCTGCAGCGGCAGCAGGTTCTTCAGGGCCTCTTCGCGCTCGTCGTCGGTGTCGGCGAGGATCAGCTTCTCGACCATCTCGCGGCGCTCGCCGAGGAACATGTGCTCGGTCCGGCACAGGCCGATGCCCTGGGCGCCGAAGCGACGGGCGCGCAGCGCGTCCTCGGCGTTGTCGGCGTTGGCCCGTACCCGCAGGCGGCGTACCCGGTCCGCGTACGCCATGATCCGGTGCACGGCCTGGACGAGCTCGTCGGCGTCGTCGGCGCCCGCATGCATCCGGCCCTCGAAGTACTCGACGACCGGGGACGGTACGACGGGAACCTCGCCGAGGTAGACCTTGCCGGTGGAGCCGTCGATGGAGACGACGTCGCCCTCCTCGACGACCGTGCCGTTCACGGTCATCCGGCGGCGCTTGGTGTCGACCTCGAGGTCCTCGGCTCCGCAGACACAGGTCTTGCCCATGCCACGGGCGACGACGGCGGCGTGCGAGGTCTTGCCGCCACGGCTGGTGAGGATGCCCTCGGCCGCGATCATGCCGTCGAGGTCGTCGGGGTTGGTCTCACGGCGGATGAGGATGACCTTCTCGCCGGAGCGCGACCACTTGACGGCCGTGTACGAGTCGAAGACGGCCTTGCCGACGGCGGCACCGGGTGACGCGGCGATACCGCGGCCCAGCAGCTCGGTCTTCGCCTTGTCGTCGAAGCGGGGGAACATCAGCTGCGCGAGCTGGGCGCCGTTGACGCGCTGCAGTGCCTCGGCCTCGTCGATCAGGCCCTGGTCGACGAGCTGGGTGGCGATACGGAAGGCGGCACCGGCGGTGCGCTTGCCGACACGGGTCTGCAGCATCCACAGCTGGCCGCGCTCGATGGTGAACTCGATGTCGCACAGGTCCTTGTAGTGCGTCTCGAGGGTTTCCATGATCTGCATCAGCTGGTCGTACGACTTCTTGTCGATCGCCTCGAGCTCGGCGAGCGGCACGGTGTTGCGGATACCGGCTACGACGTCCTCGCCCTGCGCGTTCTGGAGGTAGTCGCCGTAGACCCCCTGGTGGCCGGAGGCGGGGTCGCGGGTGAAGGCGACGCCGGTGCCCGAGTCGGGGCCGAGGTTGCCGAAGACCATGGAACAGACGTTGACGGCCGTGCCCAGGTCGCCGGGGATGCGCTCCTGACGGCGGTAGAGCTTGGCGCGGTCGGTGTTCCAGGAGTCGAAGACCGCGTGGATGGCGAGGTCCATCTGCTCACGCGGGTCCAGCGGGAAGTCCCGTCCGGCCTCGGCCTTGACGATCTTCTTGAACTGCTTGACCAGCTTCTTCAGGTCGGCCGCGTCGAGGTCGGTGTCGACCGTGACCTTCTTGGCCTGCTTGGCCTCGTCGAGCGCCTCCTCGAAGAGCTCGCCGTCGACGCCGAGGACGGTCTTGCCGAACATCTGGATGAGCCGCCGGTAGGAGTCCCAGGCGAAGCGCTCGTCACCGGCCTGCTTGGCCAGGCCCTCCACCGACTTGTCGGAGAGACCGATGTTGAGGACCGTGTCCATCATTCCGGGCATGGAGAACTTGGCGCCGGAACGTACGGATACGAGAAGGGGGTCGTCGGCCTGGCCGAGCTTCTTCCCCATGCGCTGCTCCAGCGCGTCGAGGTGCGCACTCACCTCGTCGCGCAGTGCCGCGGGCTCCTCGCCGCTGTCGAGGTAGACCTTGCACGCCTCGGTGGTGATGGTGAAGCCCGGGGGGACGGGCAGACCGAGGTTGGTCATCTCGGCGAGGTTCGCGCCCTTGCCACCGAGGAGGTCCTTGAGGTCCTTGTTGCCCTCGGTGAAGTCGTAGACGAACTTCTGATCTTTGTTTTCCGACACGGGTCTCGACTCCTCGAGGACTCGGTGGCTGCCCTGACGGCGAGGAACATACCCAGATCGAAGGTGTTTGGGTACGTGCACTTGTCTGTCATTCGGGCTTAACCACCCGTCCGCCAGTAGATCGCAGGTTACTGATGCGTTAACGCTTCCGCTCCGTCTTCTTCACCCCTCGAAAGGCGCTTGACTCAAAGCGGATACATCGCGCTCACATGAGCGTCCATCGAGGCATTTGAGTTCAACTCTTGAACACGGAAGGGGTGGCACTCAGTGCCACCCCTTCTAAGGTTGCAGCCACCCCGGAAACGCTCATCTGAGCGCACCCCTGATCAGGGGTGGCGAGAATCACGCCGGTACGCACGGTCGGATTCCAGTATCCGGACCCTGTCCCACCCGGGTCCGGATCAGCCCCCCGAGGTGTCCAGTTCCGCATCCTCACTCACACCCGCACAGTCGTAAGGGTCCTTCAACCAGCCATCGGGCAGCACGACCCGGTTGTTCCCGGACGTACGCCCGCGAGGCCCGTCGGCACCCACCGGCCACGGCTGGTCCAGATCGAGCTCGCTCAACTGAGCGCGCAGCTCCTCCAGCGACGACGTCACCGCGAGCTTCTTCCGCATCTCGGAACCGACCGCGAAGCCCTTCAGATACCAGGCCACATGCTTTCGGAAGTCGACCACTCCACGCGACTCGTCACCGATCCACTCCCCCAGCAGCCGGGCATGGCGCACCATGACGTCCGCGACCTCGCGCAGCGCGGGACGGGCACAGGTCCCCCCGCCCTCGAAGGCCGCGACCAGATCCCCGAAGAGCCATGGCCGTCCCAGACAGCCGCGCCCGACGACCACGCCGTCACAGCCGGTCTCACGCATCATCCGCAGGGCGTCGTCCGCGGACCAGATGTCGCCGTTGCCGAGCACCGGGATCTCCGGCACATGCTCCTTGAGCCGCGCGATGGCATCCCAGTCGGCCGTGCCGCCGTAGTGCTGCGCCGCCGTGCGTCCGTGCAGCGCGATCGCGGTGACGCCCTCCTGCACCGCGATCCGGCCCGCGTCCAGATAGGTGGGGTGATCGTCGTCGATGCCCTTGCGCATCTTCATGGTCACCGGCAGGTCGCCGGCGTTGCCCACGGCCTCGTTCAGGATCGCGCGCAGCAGATTCCGCTTGTACGGGAGGGCCGAGCCGCCGCCCTTGCGGGTCACCTTCGGGACCGGGCAGCCGAAGTTCAGATCGATGTGGTCGGCCAGACCCTCGTCCACGATCATGCGCACCGCCTTGCCGACGGTGACCGGATCGACGCCGTACAGCTGGATCGAGCGCGGCGTCTCGGTCTCGTCGAAGTGGATGAGCTGCATCGTCTTGTCATTGCGCTCGACCAGCGCCCGCGTCGTGATCATCTCGCTGACGAACAGCCCCTTGCCGCCGGAGAATTCGCGGCAGAGGGTGCGGAACGGGGCGTTGGTGATGCCGGCCATGGGGGCGAGCACCACAGGGGGCTGTACGGCGTGGGGGCCGATGGACAGCGTCGAGGGCTGGGCGAGCGTGGTCATTCGCCCATTGTCGCGCACTGTCAAGTTCATTAGTTAGGCGTACTATGCATACATGTGTGCGTCCGAGCCGAGCCGCCGACGACGGCTCCTCATCCTGGCGATCTGTTGCATGAGCCTGCTGATCGTCAGCCTGGACAACACCGTCCTCAACGTCGCCCTGCCCTCCATCCGCAGAGACCTCGGCGCGTCCGTCGCCGGAATGCAGTGGACGATCGACGCCTACACCCTCGTCCTCGCCTCACTGCTGATCCTCGCCGGATCCACCGCCGACCGGATCGGGCGCCGGAAGGTCTTCAAGACCGGACTGGTCCTCTTCACCCTCGGCTCGGTCCTCTGCTCCCTCGCACCCAATCAGGAGTCGCTCATCGCCTTCCGCATGGTCCAGGCGGTGGGCGGGTCCATGCTCAACCCGGTCGCCATGTCGATCATCACCAACACGTTCACCGATCCACGCGAACGCGCCCGCGCCATCGGCGCCTGGGGCGGCGTCGTCGGCATCTCGATGGCCACAGGACCTGTCGTCGGCGGCCTCCTCGTCGAGACCGTCGGCTGGCGCTCCATCTTCTGGATCAACGTCCCGGTCGGCCTCGCCGCACTCCTCCTCACCTGGCGCTACGTCCCCGAGTCCCGCGCCCCCAAGCCCCGCCGCCCCGACCCCATCGGCCAGCTCCTCGTCATCGCCCTCCTCGGCTCCGTCACCTACGCGATCATCGAGGCACCCGGCGAGGGGGCCGACGCCGTGCTCCCGTTCGCCGGAATCGCCGTACTCGCCCTGGCCGGTCTGCTGCTGTACGAGCCCAGACGCGACGAGCCCCTCATCGATCTCCGCTTCTTCCACTCGGCCCCGTTCAGCGGCGCCGTCATCATCGCGATCAGCTCGTTCGCCGCCCTCAGCGGCTTCCTCTTCCTCAACACCCTCTATCTGCAGGACGCACGGGGACTGTCCGCACTCGACGCCGGGCTCCACATGCTCCCCATGGCCGCACTCACCTTCGTCTGCGCCCCACTCTCGGGCCGCCTCGTCGGCAGTCGTGGACCACGACTGCCCCTGACCGTCGCCGGAATCGCCATGGCTGCATGCGGCCTGCTCTTCGCCGCGTTCGAGGCCGAGACGAACACCACGTTCCTCTTCACCGGCTACGTCCTCTTCGGACTCGGCTTCGGCATGGTCAACGCCCCCATCACCAATACCGCCGTCTCCGGAATGCCCCGGTCCCAGGCCGGCGTCGCCGCCGCAGTGGCCTCCACCAGCCGCCAGACCGGCGCCACCCTCGGTGTCGCCGTCATCGGCTCGGTCCTGGCGGCGGGCACCGTCGCCGCCGGCCACGCCGACGGCTTCGTGGAAGCGAGCCGGCCCGCCTGGTGGATCATCATGGGCTGCGGACTGTCCGTACTGGTCGTCGGGCTGGCGACCAGTGGTCGATGGGCCAGGGAGACGGCCCGGCGGACGGCGGAGGAGCTGGAGTCGGCGCGGTCACGGGTGCCCGCGGAAAGCAGATCGTGATTCCTGCACATCACATGGCCGTGGATCGTGTTCCGCCGTCACACGGCCTGAACCAGCGTCCCCGGCGGCTGTGGGCTTGAGCAAGAATGGGAACGTGAGTGCGAAAATAAACGAGGCCCGGCCACCGCTGACCACTGGCCTCTCGGGGCGCGAACTGGAGCGCTGGTACTGGACCCTGAGCGAACTCACCGGCCTCGCCCGGTCGATGGGCCTCCCGACCGGAGGCGGCAAGGCCGCACTGACCGTGCGGCTCGCCGCGGCGCTCGACGGAGACCCCCTCCCGGACATCCCGCCGACCACGACCACGCGACGACGACGCTCGGCATCACAGCTTGCCGCACCGGTCGACGGGGACACGGTCATCCCCGAAGGCCAGCGGTGCAGTCAGGTACTGCGGGCCTTCTTCACCACGGAGATCGGGGCGGCCTTCCATTTCGACGCGTTCATGCGCACATTCATCGCGGAAGGCGCGGGCAGAACACTCTCCGAAGCCGTACGGCACTGGCACGACACCCGCGAAGAGGCGGCCCGGCCGCAGGAGATCGGCACACAGTTCGAGTTCAACCGCTATCTGCGCGCCTGGCACGCCGAGCACCCCTCGGGCTCGCACACCCAGGCACTGAGTGCCTGGCAAGAGCACCGCGCGGGCCCCAGGGACTGCGTCTAGCGAAAAGCCGATGGGTCCGGTTCACATGAAGTGAACTCGGACCCATCGTCATACCGCGTGGTGGGTGTCAGCCCTGCGCGCCGCCCTCGGCGGGCGCTTTCGGCTGCTGGGCCTCCTTGCCCTGGGCTCGCTCGCGCATCTTGCGCAGCAGCTCCTGCTTCTGGTCGGCGGACGCCTTGCGCTCGGCGTTGCGCACCGGTCCATTGCCGTGCTGGTCGGCGTGGGACAGCTTCTTGCGCTGCCCGCCCACGCCAAGGAGGTTGTTTCGGCTCTTGGCCACGGGGGTTCTCCCGTCCTGGTGAGAAGTGATCCGGATGTCAGCTGGTGAGGGCGGTACGAAGCCGCCGCTCGCTCACTCGTAGATCTGGAAGAAGGAGAACATGCGGCGAGGCTACAGCGCCCGGACCAGCACGGCATCCGGTTTTCCACGTGTCGAAAGGGGTCCGATGCGCTCCGGCCCCGGGCGCAGACGCATTGCGGGGGCTGTGCAGAAGGGTGCCGGAAACACCCGGGCGATGGCGTGGATGCTTCGCTGCGGAGCCGGCACACGGACGGAAGCATGGAAGGAGAGCCCGGAGGCTGTCGAGCAACTGACACAGGCGGGATGACGAGCGATGACTGACAGATATTGAAATCTGTCAGCCGTCATGCCATAGTTGTTGCCCGGCACCCCCTCCCCCTACTCCCTCCACCGCCTCACCCCCAGGAGTCCCCGATGACTTCCCCCACCCCCCACACCGTCCCGACCCGCTCCCTCGGCACCACCGGCCCCCGGGTCTCCGCCCTCGGCCTCGGCGCCATGGGCATGTCCGCGCTGTACGGAGAGTCCGACCGGGCCGAGTCCATCGCGACGATCCATGCCGCGCTCGACGCCGGGGTCACGCTGATCGACACCGGCGACTTCTACGGAATGGGCCACAACGAACTGCTGATCAACGAGGCGCTGCGCACAGCACCGGCCGCGGCCCGCGAGAGGGCGCTCACCAGCGTGAAGTTCGGTGCTCTGCGTGACCCGGACGGCGGCTGGTCCGGCTACGACGGCCGACCGGCCGCAGTGAAGAATTTCGTGGCGTACTCACTGCAGCGACTCGGCACCGACCACATCGACATCTACCGGATCGCCCGTGTGGACCCCGGCGTCCCCGTCGAGGAGACGGTCGGCGCCATCGCCGAACTGGTCGAGGCCGGCCATGTGCGGCACATCGGTATGTCGGAGGTCGGCGCGGCGACCCTGCGCCGCGCGGCCGCCGTCGCACCGATCTCCGACCTCCAGATCGAGTACTCGTTGATCTCGCGCGGCATCGAGGCGGAGATCCTGCCCACCGCCCGTGAGCTGGGCATCGGCATCACGGCCTACGGTGTGCTGTCCAGGGGGCTGATCAGCGGCCACTTCACCCGTGACCGGGAGCTCGCGCCGAACGACTTCCGCGGTATGAGCCCGCGTTTCCAGGGCGAGAACCTGAGGCACAACCTCGACCTGGTCGAGCAGCTCCGCAAGATCGCCGAGGAGAAGGGCGTCTCGGTCGCTCAGATCGCCATCGCCTGGGTGCTCGCGCGCGGTGAGGACATCGTTCCGCTCGTCGGTGCCCGTCGTCGCGACCGGCTCTCCGAGGCGCTCGGCTCACTCGACGTCGTTCTCGACTCGGACGATCTGGAAGCGATCGAGCGTGCCGTCCCGGCGGATGCGGCGGCCGGTGCCCGCTACCCGGAGGCGCAGATGGCGCATCTGGACAGCGAGCACTGATTGCGGTGAGCGGGAAGCCTGAGGGTACCTTCGGTGGCATGCCGACCACCGAGACCCTGACGAGCGAGCGCATCCTCGAAGCCACGGAGGAGGTGCTGCGCCGCTACGGTCCGGCGAAGGCCACGGTCGTCGACGTGGCGCGGGTGCTCGGCGTGAGCCACGGGAGTGTCTACCGGCATTTCCGTACGAAGGCGGCGTTGCGCGAGGCCGTGACGGCGCGCTGGCTGGGCAGGACCGAGGCGCTGCTCTCGGAGATCACGGAGGCTCCGGCCCGTTCGGCGGACGAGAAGTTGCGGGCGTGGCTGTCGGGTCTCTTCGAGGCGAAGCGCCACAAGGCGGGCGACGATCCCGAGCTCTTCGCCACGTACGGTGTGCTGATCACCGAGGCCAGCGGGGTGGTGGACGAGCATCTGGTGGTGCTGGTCAGCCAGCTCACGAGGATCGTCGAAGAGGGCGTCCGCAGCGGAGAGTTCGTGGCCTCCTCCCCGGTCTCGGCGGCGCAGGCGGTGTTCGACGCCACCGCTCGTTTCCATGATCCGGTCCATGCGCCGGAGTGGCTCCGACCTGCGATCGACGATGAATTCCGTGCGGTGTGCGAGCTGTTGCTGCGGGGGCTGCGCGCCCGGGGCTGAGTTCTCCGGGGCTGAGGACTCGGGGCCCGGGCCAGGGCCGGGATCCAGGACTCGTCGCCAGGGAGCCTAGGAGCCGGGGCCCATGCCTCACGGCCCGGGACGCGGGACGCGCGCCTGCGGATGTGGATGTGGGACGCCGGGAACGCCGGAACTCAGGTGGTCCGGTTGCCGGCCGCAGGGTCAACGGTGGCCTGGTGGGCCTCTGCAAGGTGTTCCTCCGCCTTGAGCCAGGGCAGGAACTGCGCGCCCTTGCGCCAGCCGCAGGTGTCGCACGTCAGTGTGCGCTGTATGCCCGACTTCTTCACGTGCACGACATGTTCGCGCCCGTGCTGATCCCATCTGCTGACCTTGCTGCTGGTCATGGACGGCATCGTTCCTCCTGGTGACGAGTGCGCCCAGTGTGCAGCATGACCAATATCAACAGCACTACCCGGTGTTGCTGTTGTCCAGTGCGTTGCCTTCCCGATATTCAGCTGCCACTTTCCAGGTGGCGCAGCATGCGGATGAACTCCTCCACATCGGCGACGCGTTGGTTGAGGAGGTGGCCGATGCCGCTGGTGCTGGCGGGATCAGCTCCGTGGCACAGCGCTCTTCGACGTATTGGGACAGCATCAGGACTGCTGTGTCGGGCCATTGGCGGCGGATGTGCAGTGCGGCGCGTACGCCTTCGTCCGTGAATCGGGGCGGCATGCGTACGTCGATGACGGCGATGCGGGGGTGGTGTCGTCGACGACGGCGATGCGGGGGTGGTGTTCGGCGACTGCGGCCAGGAGTCCTTCGGCGTCGTCGGCTTCGGTGACGCCGGCGAATCCTCGGGGGCGGTGGTGCCGGCGGTCGGTGCGGGGTTGCCTCTCGCGGCCGTGTGCGGGGTCCTGGCGGTAGGGGGGTGGGTTCGGGCGGGGGCCCTGGGCGTGGCCGCGGGTCCGGGCGCGCAAAGGCCGGCCGGGCTGGGGCCCGGCCGGCCTTTGCGGGGGTTGGTGTCAGCAGCCGATGAGGCGGGTGGCGAGATAGCCCTGGATCTGGTCCAGGGAGACGCGCTCCTGCTTCATGGTGTCGCGCTCGCGCACGGTCACGGCGTTGTCGTCGAGGGTGTCGAAGTCGACGGTGACGCAGAACGGGGTGCCGATCTCGTCCTGGCGGCGGTAGCGGCGGCCGATGGCGCCGGCGTCGTCGAACTCGATGTTCCAGTTCTGCCGGAGGTCGGTCGCGAGGCCCTTGGCCTTCGGGGAGAGCTGCGCGTTGCGGGACAGCGGCAGGACGGCGACCTTGACCGGGGCGAGGCGGTGGTCGAGGCGCAGGACGGTGCGCTTCTCCATGACGCCCTTGGCGTTGGGGGCCTCGTCCTCGTTGTAGCCGTCGAGGAGGAAGGCCAGCATGGTGCGGCCGACGCCGGCGGCGGGCTCGATGACGTACGGGGTCCAGCGCTCGCCGGCCTCCTGGTCGAAGTACGACAGGTCCTGGCCGGATGCCTTGGAGTGGGCGGAGAGGTCGTAGTCGGTGCGGTTGGCGACGCCCTCGAGCTCGCCCCATTCGCTGCCGCCGAACTGGAAGCGGTACTCGATGTCGGCGGTGCGCTTGGAGTAGTGGGAGAGCTTCTCCTGCGGGTGCTCGTACCAGCGCATGTTCTCCTCACGCAGGCCCAGGCCGGTGTACCAGTTCCAGCGCTGCTCCATCCAGTACTCGTGCCACGTCTCGTCCTCGCCCGGCTTGACGAAGAACTCCATCTCCATCTGCTCGAACTCGCGGGTGCGGAAGATGAAGTTGCCGGGCGTGATCTCGTTGCGGAACGACTTGCCCATCTGGGCGATGCCGAACGGCGGCTTGCGGCGCGAGGTCTGCTGGACCTGGGCGAAGTTGGTGAAGATGCCCTGGGCGGTCTCGGGACGCAGGTAGGCGACGGAGCCGGTGTCCTGGGTGGGGCCGAGGTGGGTGGAGAGGAGGCCGGAGAACTGCTTGGGCTCGGTGAACTGGCCCTTGTTGCCGCAGTTGGGGCAGTTGACGTCGGCCAGGCCGTTCGCGGGGGCGCGGCCGTGCTTCTCCTCGTACGCCTCTTCCAGGTGGTCGGCGCGGAACCGCTTGTGGCAGGAGGTGCATTCGGTCAGCGGGTCGGTGAAGGTGGCGACATGGCCGGAGGCCTCCCAGACCTCGGTCGCCAGGATCACCGACGAGTCGAGACCGACGACGTCCTCACGCGCGGTGACCATGTAGCGCCACCACTGGCGCTTGATGTTCTCCTTGAGCTCGACACCCAGCGGTCCGTAGTCCCAGGCGGCCTTCTGGCCACCGTAGATCTCGCTGCACGGGTAGACAAAGCCACGGCGCTTGCTCAGGTTGACGATCGTGTCGATCTTGTCGGCGGCCACGATGCTCTCTTCATTACGACGACGGGATGGGACGGGGGCGGCGCGAAGCGCCTCGATGAGGGGGTGGTGGTCGGGAGACGGGCTGGGCGAATGCTTCAGATTACCGGCGGCCGCACCCCTCGGATCAAATCGGTATCGGGGGTGGGCGGCACCGAGCGTTGTTGACAATCGTTTCCAGTCTTGTTGAAAATGACTGTCATGAACGTACGACGCCTCATACCCGCCACCGCCGTCGCCGGAGCGACCGCGCTGAGCCTTCTCACGCTCTCCGCATGCTCCGGCTCCTCCGCGGCCGGCGGCGACGGCGGCAAGCTGGATGTGGTGGCGTCCTTCTACCCCATGCAGTATCTCGCCGAGCAGATCGGCGGGGAGCACACAGAGGTCACGACCCTGACCAAGCCCGGCGTCGAGCCGCACGATCTGGAACTGAAGCCCAGGCAGGTGTCCGAGCTCCGCCGGGCCGACTACGTGCTCTATCTCAAGGGCATTCAGCCCGCCGTGGACGAGGCCGTCGAGCAGGCCGGTGTCGAGCACACGGTCGACGCCGCCACCCTCACCGAGCTCGAGGCGCACGGCACCTCGACCGGCGGCGATCATGATCACGGCCATGAGGGCGAAGAGCCTGCGGGCGACGGGCACGAGGGCGCAGGCGACCCGCATGTCTGGCTGGACCCGGTCAAGTACGCCGAGGTCGCCAAGGGCGTCGGCGCCTCGCTGGAGAAGGCCGACCCGGCCCACGCGGCGGACTACAAGAAGAACACCGACGCCCTGGTCGCCAGGCTGAACGCGCTGAACACCAGGTTCACCGACGGGCTGAAGAACACGGGGACCAGGACCTTCGTCACCACTCATTCCGCCTTCGGCTACCTCGCCGAGCGCTACGGCCTGGAGCAGCAGGGCATCGCGGGTGTCGACCCCGAGGCGGAGCCGAGCCCCGCCCGTGTCAGGGAGCTGCGGACCATAGCCGAGCAGGACAAGGTCACCACGGTCTTCTTCGAGACCCTCGCCAGCGACAGGACCGCGAAGACCCTCGCCAAGGACACGGGACTGAAGACGGACGTCCTGGACCCGCTGGAGGGCATCACGGACCGGTCCAAGGGCGACGACTACGTCGAGGTCATGGAAGCCAACCTCGCCGCGCTGCAGAAGGCTCTCGGCGCGAAATGACAGCGGCAGCATCGGAGGCGCAGAACATGGAGCCCGGCACACAGACCATGGAGTCCGTCATATCCGTCCGCGGTGCCCGGGCCACCCTCGGCTCGCGCCCGGTGCTGCGCGGCGTCGATCTCACCGTCGGCCGCGGTGAGGTCGTCGCACTGCTCGGTGCCAACGGCTCGGGGAAGTCGACCGCGGTGCGGTCCGTGATCGGCCAGGTGCCGCTCACGGAGGGCACGGTGTCCCTGTTCGGTACGGAGCTGCGGCGCTTCCGCGAGTGGTCGCGGGTCGGTTACGTACCGCAGCGCACCACCGCGACGAGTGGAGTTCCCGCGACCGTGCGTGAGGTGGTCGCCTCCGGCAGGCTGTCGCGCACGAAGCTGAGGTGGCCCTCCCGGGCCGACCGTGCGGCCGTGCAGCGGGCCATCGAGCTCATGGGGCTCGCCGACCGGGCGAAGGACGCGGTCGGTGCCCTGTCCGGGGGCCAGCACCAGCGGGTGCTGATCGCCCGCGCGCTCGCCGCCGATCCCGAACTGCTGATCATGGACGAGCCGATGGCCGGTGTGGACCTGGCGAGCCAGGAGATCCTCGCCGGGACTCTGCGCGAGCAGGTGGCGGCGGGGACGACGGTGCTTCTGGTGCTGCATGAACTCGGCCCGCTGGAGCCGCTGATCAGCCGCGCGGTGGTGCTGCGCGACGGATGCGTCGTCCATGACGGTCCGCCGCCCCGGGCCGTCGGCCAGCATGCGCTGCCGGGCCACGACCACGTACATCCGCATGCGGCCGACGAGCCGCTCCGCACGGGACTGCTGACCTGATCATGGAATTCCTCCAGGACCCCTTCATGCAGCGGGCGCTGCTGGCCGCCGTACTGGTCGGCATCACCGCGCCCGCCGTCGGTATTCATCTGGTGCAGCGCCGGCAGGCGCTCATGGGCGACGGCATCGGCCATGTCGCCATGACGGGCGTCGGTCTCGGCTTCCTGCTCTCCACGAACCCGGTGTGGATGGCGACGCTGGTGGCGATCGTCGGCTCCGTGGCGATGGAGCTGATCCGTGCCTACGGGCGCACCCGTGGCGACATCGCGCTGGCGATGCTCTTCTACGGCGGCATGGCGGGCGGTGTCATGCTGATGAACCTCAGCGACACCGGGTCGAACGCCAACCTCACCTCGTACCTCTTCGGTTCCCTGTCGACGGTCTCCGACGAGGACATCACCGCGATCTGCCTGCTGGCGGCCTTTGTGCTGCTGGTGACGGTGGGGCTGCGGCGGCAGCTGTTCGCCATCAGCCAGGACGAGGAGTTCGCACGGGTCACGGGTCTTCCGGTGCGGGCGCTGAATCTCCTCGTCGCCGTGACGGCGGCGGTCACCGTCACGGTGGCGATGCGTGTGGTCGGTCTGCTGCTGGTGAGCGCGCTGATGGTGGTGCCGGTGGCGGCGGCGCAGCAGATCACCCGGTCGTTCGCCGTGACCTTCACCGTGGCGGTGGCGATCGGTGTCGCGGTGACGCTGTCGGGCACGGTCACCTCGTACTACCAGGACGTGCCGCCGGGTGCGACGATCGTGGTGCTGGCGATCGCCGTGTTCGTGCTGCTGACCATGCTCGCGACGCCGCTGGCCCGGCGGCGGGCCGAGGCACGTGCCGTCGCGGAGTCCCGTTGCGATCTGGAAGTTCCGGCCGGCGCCCGTCCTGCCGACGACGTCAAGGTCTGACCCCGGCCTGGCAGAATGGCCAGCCGGACGAAGCGGGCAGAAACGAAGGAGGCACCTGTGGCGACGGCTGGACCCCCCGTACGAGGCCGCTCGACCCGGCAGCGGGCCGCGGTGGCGGCGGCGCTCGACGAGGTGGACGAGTTCCGCAGCGCGCAGGAGCTGCACGACATGCTCAAGCACCGCGGCGATTCCGTCGGCCTGACGACGGTCTACCGCACGCTGCAGTCCCTCGCCGACGCCGGCGAGGTGGATGTACTGCGCACGAGCGAAGGCGAGGCGGTGTACCGGCGTTGTGCGTCCGGTGAGCACCACCACCATCTGGTCTGCCGAATGTGCGGCAAAGCGGTGGAGGTCGAGGGGCCTGCGGTGGAGCAGTGGGCGGAGACCATTGCTGCACAGCACGGCTATGTGAACGTCGCACACACGGTGGAGATCTTCGGTACGTGTGCGGAGTGCGCGGCCGCTGCACCGGAGGCCTGACGGGGTTCACGGCGTCGGCCGTGTCCCGGCCGCACAGGACGTGACTGCGGCGGTGCCTCCCGCCATGGGCGGGAGGCACCGTGCGGTTTCGGACCCGTGCTTCCCGGGCCCGTGCCGTAGCCGTAGCCGTATCGCGGACACAGGCCGTACCGGACTCGGGCCGTGTGCGGGCCCGTGCCGTATCGGACCCGTGCCTTTCTGCTCGTGCCGTTCAGCCCCGGCCCGAGTGCCGCTCGAGGATGGCCCGGAGCCGGTCGATGTCGCCGGCGACCTTGGCTCCACGCTTGGGCAGCACAGTGACGTTCACGGCGCTCCTGTCCCCGCTCAGCAGGACGAACACACGCTTCGTCTCGACATGGCGGGGGCTCGCCTGCCAGTCGGTCGTACAGGTGGCGTGAGCGGTGACGACCCGCACCCCCGAGTCGTCCACGAGGGCACGGGTCTCGCCGTGCTGCTCGACCGCCTTGGCGAACTGCTTCGCCTGCGCCCTCGGCAGCCACCAGAGGGCGGCCACGGCGCCCAGTGTCCCGAACCCCGCCAGCACCGGGTCGAACCGGCCGTCCCCGGTGATCAGGGACATCACCTGCACGCCGATGATGACGATCGCGCCGGTGCACAGAGCCCAGCGGAGCCGGCGCAACGGGGCCGATGCCCGCGCGCGGGCCAGCATGGCCTCCCGCAAGTCGTCGGCCGTCAGCCGGTAGACCAGTTCCACCCGCTCCGCGGGCCGCTGTTCCTCGGCCGGCTGCCCCTCGACGAGTTGTTCCCCGCTCATGCCCCAGCCCCCCGTTGGCGTCTTTTGATCAAGGACAGGAGCGTAGCGACAGGATCAGCCGGATGCGTCGGCGGAGGGATCCTTGCCTCGCATCGCGAGCAGTTCCTCGTTGGGGATCGCGCCACCGAAGCGGCGGTCGCGCTGGGCGTACTCCAGGCAGGCCCGCCACAGGTCGCGGCGGTCGAAGTCCGGCCACAGCACGTCCTGGAACACCATCTCGGCGTAACTGCTCTGCCAGATCAGGTAGTTGGAGGTACGTTGCTCACCGCTCGGGCGGAGGAAGAGATCGACGTCCGGCATGTCCGGGTAGTAGAGGTACTTCTGGAACGTCTTCTCGTTGACCTTCGACGGGTCGAGCCTGCCCGCCGCGACCTCTTCGGCGATCTTCTTCGCGGCGTCGGCGACCTCGGCCCGTCCACCGTAGTTCACGCAGAAGTACAGGGTCATGGCGTCGTTCGTCTTCGTCTGCTCCTGCGCGATCTGGAGCTCCTGGACGACCGATTTCCACATCTTGGGCATACGCCCGACCCAGCGGATACGGATGCCGAGTTCGTCCATCTCGTCCCGTCGGCGCCGGATCACGTCCCGGTTGAAGTTCATGAGGAAGCGCACCTCTTCGGGCGAGCGCTTCCAGTTCTCGGTGGAGAAGGCGTACAGCGAGAGGTTCTTGACACCCATCTCGATGCAGCCCTTGAGTACGTCGAGGACGACGCCCTCGCCGACCTTGTGCCCCTCGGTACGCGGCAGACCGCGCTCCTTGGCCCAACGGCCGTTGCCGTCCATGACACACGCCACATGGTTCGGCACCAGCTCGGCCGGGATCCTCGGGGGACGCGCGCCGGACGGGTGCGGTTCGGGGACCTTGTACTCGCGGCGGGAACGTCCCAGGATTCCGCGTCGTGCCATGGGGTCACACTCTCCTAGTTTTCCTAGCTCTTCTCTACGTACCGCAGGGATCGCAGGCCGCGCTCCAGATGCCAGTGGAGATATGCGGACACCAGTCCGCCCGCCTCCCGGACGTGGCGCGCCTCGCAGGCGTCGGCCGTGTCCCAGTCGCCGGTGAGCAGCGCGCTGAGCAGTCCGATCGCCTCCGCAGAGGGTACGACGCTGCCGGGCACCCGGCAGTCGGCGCATATCACTCCGCCCGCCGCGACGGAGAAGAAGCGGTTCGGTCCGTGCATGCCGCATTTCGCACAGTCCTCGAAGCTGGGCGCGTAGCCGTTGACGGCGAGGGAGCGCAGCAGGAACGCGTCGAGGATGAGATGCGGGGCGTGCTCGCCGCGGGAGAGCGAGCGCAGCCCCCCGACGAGCAGCAGATACTGCTGGACCGCAGGCTCGCCCTCATGGTCGGTGAACCGTTCCGCCGTCTCCAGCATGGCGGTGCCCGCGGTGTAGCGGGCGTAGTCGGTGACGATCCCGCCACCGTAAGGAGCGATCGTCTCGCTCTGTGTGCACAGCGGGAGCCCGCGCCCGACGAGTTCGCTGCCGCGGGCGAAGAACTGCACGTCCACGTGCGAGAAGGGCTCCAGCCGGGCGCCGAACTTCGACTTGGTGCGCCGTACACCGCGGGCGACGGCGCGGACGCGTCCATGTCCGCGGGTGAGGATCGTGATGATGCGGTCCGCTTCACCCAGCTTCTGGGTGCGCAGCACGATGCCGTCGTCGCGGAACAGACTCATGGGTCCATTCTTCCGCACAGGAAAGGCTCCCCGGGCCGTGGGGGACACAGGACCACAGGAGGGTGGGCAAATCGACCGGGTCGTCCGGCACACGTGCTCGTGTGCGCGCCGAGAGGGCGCATGCGCAGAACCGTCAGGACTGCGGCAGCGGCTCACGGGCGTCGGCGTCGTGCCCTGTTGCGGACAGGCGGGTCGCGACGCCCTGGGCACGGGGCGGCGCAGGCGCGGGGGCGGCCCTTCGGACGAGGTCCTGAACACCCGGGGCAGCCGGGGGTGTACCCAGGTACACCCCGGCCCGGCATTCAGGCCCCGTGGCAGTGGCCCTGCGCAGCGGCATCGTCGATGTCATGCGAATGACACCTGTGGACATCAGGGTGATGGCCTCGTTCCTGGCCGTCACCTTCCTGGCAGCGGGCGTACTGGGCGCGGCCCAGCCCGTGACACGGATACCCGTCGAGATCATCCAGCTGACGCAGTTCGGGCCCGCCCTCGGGGTGGGCGTCGCCGCGATGCTGTGGCCGCGGCGCGTACGGGCTCTGTTCACCGACGGCCTGCCGGGCGGCGGCGGCCGTGGGGCGCTCCTGATCGTGACGGCGCCGCTGATCATCGCGGTGAGTGCCGGCGCGTACGCGGCGCTCGGCGGGAACGCGCGGTTCACGCGTCCGGATGCCCCGTTCGCGCTGATCGCCGCGGCGCAGCTGATCGGCGCGTGTGCCGAGGAGATCGGGTGGCGCTGCCTCTTGCAGCCGCTGCTGCGCCCCCGCTTCGGTCCCCTCGCGGCCTCGACGGCGGTCGGCCTGGCGTGGGGTGTCTGGCACGTTCAGGTCTTCGCGCAACACCCCGTGTACACCGGGGCGTTCATGATGGCGGCGGTGTCCATGTCGGTGGTGATGGGCTGGGCCCTCGAAGGGGTGCGGGCTCACCGGCTGCTGCTCGCGGGGGGCTTCCATGCGCTGGTCAACCTCGGCATGCTGCTGTTCATGGACGAGGAGTCGGGCACGGTCCTCCCCATGGTGCTGTTCGGTGTTTCGTGCCTGATGGCGGCAGTCCTGTGGACGTGGCTGCGCGCAGACCGGGGGTGGGCGACGGCAGCGGCACCGGATAGGCTCCCCCCGATCATGGACGATGTTCGATAGGCCGCGCACGGTCCTCGCGCGTGCCTGTGTGGCCGTCGGCCGATGCCAGCTGGCGAGTCTGCATGCGCTCGCGGTGCCGGCGGCGGGCTCGCTGGTGGTGCTCGCTGTGCTGCTGCTGCCGGTGGGCATCGGCCTCCGGCTGCTGCCGCCGGCCGCGCGGGCCCTGCGCACGATGTCCGACCGCTCCCGCTCGCGCGCCGCGACATGGACGGATGTCCGGATCAGCCGGCCCGAGCCGCTGCCCGTGGATCGTGGTGGGAACGCCCGCAAGAGGTCGGGCGCGATCCTGGCCGATGAGGGGTTCTGGCGTGATCTGACGTGGGCGTGGCTGGAGCCGGTGGCAGGAGGTCTGCTGGTCGCCGTCCCCCTCGCCCTGGTCGAGTACGGGGCGTTCGGCGCGCTGGTGCAGCCGTTCATCTGGCAGTACATCAACGACGGCAACTGGTACGCGTTCGTCCCGGTGCACACCACCGCGACGATGGTCGCCGCGCTGCTGCTGGGGCTCGCCTTCATGGCCGCCGGCCTGCTCGCCGCCCCCGCCGTGGTCCGATTGCACGCCCGTCTTGGCCGGACGCTGCTCGCCGCTCCGCGGAGCACCCGGCTCACCCGGCGGATCGAGCGGCTCACCGACACGCGGAGCCGTGCCCAGGACTCCCTGGCGGCCGAACTGCGGCGCATCGAACGGGACCTGCACGACGGCGCGCAGGCCCGGCTGGTCGCCCTGGGGATGACGCTGGACCGGGCCACCCGTCTGCTGGAGACGGATCCGCCGGCGGCACGCGAGCTCCTGCTGGACGTCCGCAGCACGGCCGAGCGGTCCCTGCAGGACCTGCGCGACCTGGTGCACGGCATCCACCCGCCGGTCCTCGCCGACCGGGGCCTCGGTGACGCGGTCCGGTCGCTGGCGCTCGACAGCTTCCTCGACGTCCACGTCGATGCACGGTTGGCGGGCCGGCTCCCGGACCCCGTGGAGTCCGCGGCCTACTTCGCGGTGAGCGAGGCGCTGACGAACGCCGCGAAGCACTCCGGAGCCCGCGAGGTCCGCATAGCCCTGATCCACGAGGACGGCCTGCTGCACATCGCCGTCACCGACGACGGGCACGGCGGCGCCGACCTCTCCCGGGGCACCGGACTGTCCGGCGTGCAGCAGCGGTTGGATACCTTCGACGGCACCCTCGCCCTGCACAGCCCGCAGGGCGGACCGACCACCGTGACGATGGAGATACCGTGCGCGTTGTCCTCGCCGAAGACCTCTTCCTGCTGAGGGACGGGCTGACCCGCACACTTCAGGAGCACGGCTGCGAGGTCCTGGCGGTGGACAACGGTCCGTCCCTCCTGCGCGCGCTGCTCGAGGAGGGGGACGCGGCACCGGATGTCGCGGTGGTGGACGTGCGGCTGCCGCCGACCTTCACCGACGAGGGCCTGCAGGCGGCCCTGGAGGCCCGTCGCCGGCGGCCCGGCCTGCCCGTCCTCGTCCTCTCCCAGTACGTCGAGCAGCTCTACGCCAACGAGTTGCTGGCCGGAGGAGAGGGAGCCGTCGGGTATCTGCTCAAGGACCGGGTCACCAACACCGAGCAGTTCCACGACGCGGTCCGCCGCGTCGCCGCCGGCGGCACGGTGATGGACCCCCAGGTCATCTCCCGTCTGCTGTCACGCGGCGACGCCCGCGGGACGATCGACGGCCTGACGCCACGTGAGCGCGACGTTCTGGAACTGATGGCGGAGGGCAGGTCGAACGCCGCCATCGCAACCGGTCTGCACATCAGCGAGAGCGCCGTCGCCAAGCACACCGCCGGCATCTTCACCAAGCTCGGGATCAGCCCGTCGGCGGACGACAACCGCAGAGTGCTGGCCGTCCTTGCCTACCTCAAGAGCTGAGCCCGACGGTGCGGCGGCGCCCCCGGTTCGACGGGAGGCCTCGGTCCGGCAGTCCCGGCAGTCCCGGCAGTCCCGGCGGTCCCGGTGAGGACTGGATCACCACGCAGGGCGGCCGCCAGGGGTGGTCGCCCGGCGGGGTGGTCGCACGTCGCACGGCCGGAGAGCCTGCGCCGACAGGTCGAACAGGGCCAGCGCAGGTTCAGGACCGAGTCGCGTCGCCCGGATCTGTTCGGATCGGCCCGAAGGTTCCCGTGGCCGAACGAAGCGGTGCGCTCCGCGAGTTGCGGGAGGCAGGAGGGCCGTCACACCGGGCTGTCCGCGTCACCGCCGCACAACTCGGCGAGGCCCACGGCCGGTGCTGTGAGCGGACCGGTCTGCCGGGAGCCTCGCGGCAAACGCGACGTCCTTCGCTCGCGGTCTCCCCGGGCCCGGCGGGCCGAGGGGAGAACATCGCAAGGCGGCGGGGGGCGCCCCCTGGCTCCGCCGGGGATGCCCCCACCCGGCCCGGAGGCCGGGGAGATCGCCCACGTACCGGACGTGCTCGGGTGATGCGACGCGCCGCACGCGGAGGTACCTCCCAGCGGCAGCCGGGGCAGTGCCGTGCAGGGCGTCGCGGGCCGGTGAACCTCCCCGGTCACCGCACCAGGGTCTTTCGTTTGGATCAGGCTGGATCGGTGAGCGGGGTCCGGTGCGCGCGATCGCAAGGCGGAGGAAGGAGCCCACGCGGAGCGTGGGCGACCGACGACAAGCGAGCGTGCGTGCCGGGGCACACGAGCCCAGAGGCCCTAGGGGGCGATGGGCAGCCTGCGCTTGTGGTCGGTGAGGCGGTAGCGGCGCACGATCGTTTCGAAGGCCCGCTCGTCCACCGGCTTGCCCTCCAGGAAGTCGTCGATGTCGTCGTAGGTGACCCCGAGCGCGTCCTCGTCGGCCTTGCCCGGGTCGAGGCTCTCCAGGTCGGCCGTCGGGGTCTTCCACACCAGCTCGGCGGGCGCGCCCAGCACGTCCGCGACCGCGCGGACCCGGCGCTTGGTCAGGCCGGTCAGCGGGACCAGGTCGGCGGCGCCGTCGCCGAACTTGGTGAAGAAGCCCGAGACCGCCTCGGCGGCGTGGTCGGTGCCCACGACCAGACCGTCGTGCGCACCTGCCACCGCATACTGGGCGATCATGCGCTGCCGGGCCTTGATGTTGCCGTGCACGAAATCCTGGTGGTGGGCGTCGCGGACGTTCACTCCGGCGGCCAGCGAGGCCTCGAGCGCGGCGTCGCTCGCGGGCCTGATGTCCACGGTCAGCACGTGGTCGGCCCGGATGAAGGAGAGCGCGAGCTGTGCGTCGTGCTCGTCCGCCTGCACCCCGTAGGGCAGTCGCATCGCGTAGAACCGCGCCTCGTGCCCGGCGCCCCGGGCCCGCTCGACGGCGAGTTGGCACAGCCGGCCGGTGGTCGTGGAGTCGACGCCGCCGCTGATGCCGAGCACGAGGGAGCGCAGACCGGTGGAGGTCAGCCGCTCGGCGAGGAAGGCCACCCGGCGTTCGATCTCCCGCTCGGCGTCGAAGGTCTCGGTGACCTGGAGTTCCCGGGCGATCTCCTGCTGCAGGGCGATGGACGCCGGCTCGCTCACGTCTGCTCCTCGTTCCTGTTCACGGTCTGCTGTCGCACCCACCCTAAGGGTGGGCTGGTCACGGCCCACGCCCGAGGAGCCCGGGAGCGTGCGACCCGAGCATCGGCTCGGCTCCCGGTGGTTCCCGCCCGTGCGCAGGCGGCGGACGATCACCGCCCACAGCGACAGAACCGGCTCGGCCGACCCCGTCCGAGACGGAAGGCCCTGGTGCTGTGACCGGATGGGCTTGCCGGGAAGCTCACGGCGTCCGGTGCACGGGGTCTCCCCCGGCCCCTTACGGCCGCGGGCATGGGGTCTCCCCCGGCCCCTCGGGGCCGAGGGCATGGGGTCTCCCCCGGCCCCTTGCGGCCGAGGGCATGGGGTCTCCCCCGGCCCCTTGCGGCCGAGGGCATGGGGTCTCCCCCGGCCCCTTACGGCCGCGGGCATGGGGTCTCCCCCGGCCCCTCGGGGCCGAGGGGACGTATCGCAAGCCGGTGGGGGTGCTCCCCCTGGCTCCGCCGGGGGTACCCCCACCGGCCGGAGCCAGCGGGAGATCGCCCTCGTACCGGATGTACTCGGGTGATTCGACAACGCAGCGAGGGGGCACCTCCCGGCGAAGCCAGGGGGAGCGCCTTGCAGGGCGTCGCGAGCCGGTGAACCCTCCGGTCACAGCACTAGATCGTCCGGGGAAAGGCCCGTCGGTAGTCACTCGGCGATACACCGATCTGCTTGAGGAAGTGGTGGCGAAGGTTGTTCGCCGTGCCGAGGCCGCTCAGCTCCCCGATCTTCTCGATCGGGAGATCTGTCGATTCCAGCAGGGCCTGGGCCCGTCCCAGACGTTGGTTGAGGAGCCACTGAAGCGGAGTAGTCCCGGTGGCTGCCTGGAGCCGCCGGTAGAACGTCCGCGGGCTCATCGCCGCTCGCTGTGCCAGGTCCTCGACCGTCAGCGGTTGCTCCAGGTGGGCCTGGGCCCAGTCCAGTACGGGGCCCAGGCCCTTGTCGTCGGTGGTGGGCACGGACAGTTCGATGAACTGGGCCTGGCCGCCGGGCCGGTGGGCGGGCACCACCATCCGGCGCGCCAACTGGTTGGCGACGTGCGCGCCGAGGTCGCGGCGCACCAGATGGAGGCAGAGGTCGAGGCCGGCGGTCAGCCCGGCGCTGGTGAGCACATCCCCGTCGTCGACGTACAGCACCGAGTCGTCGACGTGCACCTTCGGGTAACGCTCGGCCAGTTGAGCGGTGTGCATCCAGTGGGCCGTGGCCCGGCGTCCGTCGAGCAGCCCGGCCTCGGCCAGTGCGAAGGCGCCGGTGCACAGGGAGACCATGCGGGCACCTGCGTCGTAGGCGCGGCGCAGGGCCGTGATCAGCGTCCGTGGCAGCGGCCTGCCCTCGTCGATGCAGGGGTCGGGCACCGAGGGCACGATGACCGTGTCGGCGCCGACGAGATCGTCGAGCCCGTAGCGGGTCCGCAGCGCGAGGCCGGTGCCGGCCGGTGCGTCCTGCGGCTGCTCGCCGGTTCCGCACAGCCGCAGGTCGTACCAGGGGTCGGCCAGATCGGGCTGCGGCTTCCCGAAGACGGTGCACGGGATGCTCAACTCGTAGAGGTCCCATGAGGGGACCCCGATCTCCTCGGTCACGACCACGGCGACAGAACCAGCGCTCATGCCCCGAAGAATACGGGCAGGTGTGGCAGGAATTTGTTGGCGTTGGTCATCAGTGTCACTGTTCCCGGCCGTCGCACGCTGCGAGCGTGGTCCGTACGTGATCAACCGCCGTGTGCGGACGTACGAAGGAGCTGTGACATGAATGCTGAACGCGAGGCCGTCACCGTCATCGGACTGGGCTCGATGGGCTCGGCGCTGGCCGCCGCGCTGCTGGACCGGGGCCACCCGACCACCGTGTGGAACCGCTCGGAACGCAAGGCCCTGCCACTGGTCGACCGGGGCGCCCGCCTGGCCGCGACGCCCGAGGAGGCGATCGCGGCAAGCCCGCTCACCATCGCCTGCGTGCTCGACTACGAGGCGCTGTACACCGTTCTCACCCCTGTCGCCGATGCCCTGGCGGGCAGGGCTCTGGTCAATCTGACCTCCGGCTCCCCGGAACAGGCTCACGAGGCCGCCGCATGGGCCCGGTCCCACGGCGCCGACTACCTCGACGGCGCGATCATGACCACCCCGCCCGGCGTCGGCAGCCCCGAGATGATGTTCCTGTACAGCGGTTCGCACGCTGTCCTCGAAGCCCACCGTCCGACCCTGGCGGCCCTGGGCGACCCCCTGCACCTGGGCACCGACCCGGGCCTGGCCTCCCTCTACGACGCCGCGCTGCTCGGCCTGATGTGGTCCACCATGACCGGCTGGCTGCACGGCACCGCGCTGGTCTCCGCGGAGAGGACGAAGGCCACGGCCTTCACCCCCCTCGCGATCCGCTGGCTGACCGCAGTGGCCGGGTTCCTGACCACGTACGCGCCCCAGGTGGACGCCGGCCGCTACCCGGGCGACGACGCCACCGTCGACGTACAGATCGCGGCCATCGACCATCTCATCGACGCAGCGGGGTCCCGGGGCATCGACAACGCCCTGCCCGAGCTCCTGAAGGCCGCCATGCAGCGGGCCAAGGCCGCAGGCCATGGTTCCGACAGCTACGCGAGCCTGATCGAGGTGCTGAGGAATCCGGCGGGCGACAGGTGACCGCGACGCCGACAACCCTCGCTCGTTGCCCATCGGCCGCCCTGGCGACGGCCGTCCTGACCACCCGCGATCCGAAAGACCCTGGAGACTGTGGCCCCCAGGTCGCATCCCGGTATGCCCGGATGAGGAAAACGTCATGGCGCCCCACGAGTTGACGACGGTCGGCGTCCCGTCCTGGCAATCGGAACGGCGAGGTCAGGGCACTTCGCCCCGGCTCCGGGCGTTCACGTGGGCCATCACCGCGCTGAGTCGCTCGGCCGGGGTCGCGATGCGCAGCGCCTCCGGGTCGCAGTCCCATTCGCGGCCTCCGCCGACCGGCCGCAGCTGGACGTACGGGCCCTCGTATCCCATGACCTGCCCCACCTGCCCGCTGCCCGTGTCGATCACGTACGAGCCCACAGCCGGTAATGTCATCGCCCCGCCTCCGCCGCCCCCGGCAGCGCCGCGGCCATCCGCCGCGCGGTCTCGACGGTGCAGCGGCCGAGTTCGACGAGCACCTTCGTGCCCTCACCGGCGGACGACACCGGGTCCAGCCCGAGCGACGGCAATGTCACTCCGGCCCGGGCCAAGGCGTCGCGCAATTCCGCCACGGCCGCCTCGGCCTCCTGAAGATGGTCCATTCCGTCCACGGCTCTCCTCTGTTCACGGACTCCGCATGCCTCCCGAAGCATCCGGACACCTTTTGTCTCTTCCCATCTCGACTCCGGAGACACGGAACTGAAATCGGCGGGCATACGCGCGCGACAACTGCCCTGAATTGCAATGGAGTTCATCCATGGCCACCATGAACTGAGGGGTGAGGCGGGATCGAGGCAGGTGGCCCGGGAGTGCTTCGGCGTCCCGCCGACCTCCTCGGCCGCGGCGGTGCCGATGCCCGGACGCGAGCCGGCCGACCCGGCGCAGGCCGGAACCGGGGCGGCCGGTATTCGCGTCGGGGGAACACATGGGCCAATTCGAACAGGCCATTCGTAAAGGGCAGTTGGACGCGGGGATCCGGCTCGATGGGACACTGCAACCGGTGGTTTCCCCGAGCGGACACGGCGAGGCCCGTCGACAACCCACCCTGCGTGGAATATCTCCGGGCAGCGACGGAATGGGAGGCCGTCGCGACGAAGATCTGCGCGTTCGCCCGCACGGCCGTGCCCGGGCTGCTCCGGACCGCCGGCATGCACGGGCGGTCACGGTCGCGGTCGATTCGCTCGTCACAGTGGAGTCCACGGAGGAGAGGGTCACGGCGCGGCCGGGCGGCGCATCCGTACATCGTCGAAGGCCCTGCGCCGTGTTCGACGACGGGGCGTCACGGCGTGCTGAGCTTGCGCCGGACCTCGGCCGCCCGCACCGGCTCGCCGAGGTCCGCGTACACCGAAGCCGCCCGACGGTACTCCGCGTCGGCGCCCGGCTCGTCGCCCTGCGCGAGCAGGTTGTCGCCGATCGCCTCCCTGGCCGCGGCGACGCCCGTGCCGTAGCCGACACGGTCGAACACGTCGAGCGCCGCGCGGTGGTGCTCGACCCCGCGCGCACAGGCGCCTCGGGCCTCCTCGAGGTGGCCGAGTTCGCGCAGGGTCCAGCCCTCCCCCACCGTCCGGTCGTGCTGCCGGTACCGGGCGAGGGCGGAACGGAGGAACCGCTCGCCCTCGGTGAGGTCGCGGGCCTGGACATAGGCCGCACCCAGGACGCGTTCCGCGTCCGCGACATAGCCCGAGGTCCCCCCGTCCAGGGCGAGTGCGGCGACCGCGGGTTCGAGGCAGGCGATCGCCTCGTCGGGGCGGCGGCGGTCGAGGTGGAGGGCGCCGAGGCTGCTGAGCACCTCCGCCTGCCCCCTGTGGTGGCCCAGGGCGCGATAGTCGTCCAGCGCCGCACGGAACTCCCGTAGGGCCTGTTCGTACCGGCCGGCCCGGCGCAGGGCGTCGCCCAGCAG
This sequence comes from Streptomyces sp. NPDC043861, assembly GCF_056435905.1. Taxonomy (NCBI): domain Bacteria; kingdom Bacillati; phylum Actinomycetota; class Actinomycetes; order Kitasatosporales; family Streptomycetaceae; genus Streptomyces; species Streptomyces sp. NPDC043861. Next base: position 403,378 of record NZ_JBWKDP010000002.1, read on the forward strand.
CCGACGGGTCTTGATCTGCTCCGCGCGGGTGGCCACGCGCTGCTGGACCGCGACCGCCATCCGCAGATGGTCGATGGCCTGGTCGAAGCGGCCCTCGTAGAGATAGGCGGCGCCCATGCCGCGCAGTGCGTGCGCCGCCTGGGCTTCGTTGCCCGCCCGCCGGGCGGCGTCGAGCAGGGTGGTCCACATGGCGAGGCGGGGGAGCTGGCCCGGCTGGTCGTACAGCCAGCTGTCCGCCGTCTTCGCGAGTTGATGCGCGGGGGTGTGCAGGCCCTCACGGACACCTGCTCGTACGAGGAGGGAGACCGTGGCCTGCTCGGCGCCGCCCCAGGCGTGGCTGCCGTGCTCCGAGGCGTCCTGGGTGTAGGCGGCGAGAAGCCGGGCGAGGGCGGCGGTGCGTTCCGCCGCAGGAGTGTCCCGTTCGAGGCGTTCGGCGGCGAAGAGACGGATCAGGTCGTGCAGCCGGTAGCCGTCGGGGCCGGAGGGGGCGAGGAGCTGGGCGTCGATGAGGCGTTCCAGGCCCGCGCCGGCAGCGGGGTCCTCCCAGCCTGCTGCCGCCGCGGCGACCCGGAGGGTGACGCGTGGGCCCGGGTGTGCGCCGAGGCTGCGGAAGAGGTGGCGGTCGTCGGGGTCGAGCGTGTCGTATCCGGCTTCGAAGCCCGCGCGGACGGCGAGGTCGCCGACGCGGAGTTCGTCGAGACGGCTGCGTTCGTCGGCGAGGCGGGCGGCGAGTTCGTGCACCGGCCAGGAGGGCCGGGCGCGCAGCCGGGCGGCGGCGATGCGGAGCGCGAGGGGCAGCAGTCCGCAGGCGTGGACGACTCTGAGTGCGGCCCGGTGCTCGGCGGCGATACGGTCTGGGCCCGCGACGGCGGCGAGGAGTGCGAGCGCGTCGGGTTCGCTGAGGGTGCCCAAGGGGTGGGGGATGGCCTCGGGAAGGCCGGCGAGGGCGTTGCGGCTGGTGATCAGGGCGAGGGAGCGGTCTCCGCCGGGGAGCAGGGGGCGGACCTGGGCCGCGTCGGCTGCATCGTCCAGAAGCAGGAGGATGCGGAGGGGCGCGGTGCGGCTGCGCAGGCGGGCCGCGAGGGCTGACGTCTCGCCGGACTGCTCTTCGACGGGCGCGCCGAGAGCCTCGAGGAGGCGGGCCAGCACGGCGGCGGGAGCCGTGGGATCGTTGCGGCCGGCGCCGAGGTCGGCGTAGAGCTGACCGTCCGGGTAGCGGTGTCGCAGTTGGTGGGCGAGATGGACCGTGAGGGCGGACTTGCCGAGGCCGGGAGCGCCCGTGACGGCGATGGCGCGGTGGCCCTGGTCGATGAGCCCGACGAGTTCGGCGATGGAGGCGGCGCGGCCCGAGAAGTCCGGGATGGGGGCGGGGAGTTCGGCCGGGTCGGGGGTGGCGCCGGGCAAGGGGCCCGGCGCGCCGGACTGTGCCTCCGGGGGCTGGTGGGCGTGCAACTGGCGTACGGCGGCGAAGGCGGTGACGGCGGTCAGAGCACCCACGGTCGGCCAGGCCAGGGGGACCAGGGGTTCCATCGCGGCGGGAAGTGTGCCTCCGGTCGCCACGTTCACCGCGACGGCGAGCAGCACCGACAGCAGACTGGACCCGGTGGCCAGCACGACCGTGGCATGCGTGCGCCGCACAGTCCCCCCGTCCCCCGTCAGCGTATGCGCGTGCGCCCATTGTGGCGTACGTACCGGAGCATCGGTTCGGTGGTCCAAGGGGCGGGCCGGCCCGGCTCGTTGTGGGTCACGAGCCGGGCCGGCCCGGACCGGTCCCGGGCTCCGCGGGGTGGGCGGGCCGGGGACCGGCGGGACGTGCCGGACTCAGGCCGGCGGGGCGGGCGGGGTCGAGGCACCGCCCTTGCCGCTCAGGAGCGTCCATTCACGGTGGAGGCTGCCCAGCGGGATGCGGTGGCTGAAGATGGGCGTGCCGAAGATGGAGAGCTGGAGCTGGAGATTGCCGCTCAGGTCGAATCCACCGTAGAGGGCCCAGCTGCCGACGACGGAGGCGTTTCCGTCCGTGGAGCCGGTGGCGGTGGCGGATGCCTCACCGCGCAGGTAGGGGGCGAAGTCCGCGGTGACGCCGACCATGCCGTACAGGCCGATGGACGCTTCCGCTCCGAGGGCGGTCTTCGCCTGGCCGGCGGCGGTGAGGGTCGCCTTCACGGGCGAGCTCTTGACGTTGGAGGTGCTGACCGGCTTCCAGCCCTCGGCGGGGGCGTAGCTGCCGCCGACGCGGAAGTCCCCCTTGACGTTCTGCTCGACGTCCAGGGTGATGCGGCCGTCGGCCTCCACCTGGATGTAGCACGTCAGGTCGAGGTTCACGACGACCGGGACGGGGCCGACCTGAATGACCGGGTCGGCGTGGAGCTTGGCGAACGGGATGCGCTGCTTGACGCCGCCCGCGGCGCGGCCCTTGAGCTGCCACTGGGCGGTCCAGTCGCCCGTCAGACCGAGGAAGGCGGAGCCGGGTGAGGGGCTGCCGGCCTGGCCGTTGGCGCTGCCGTCGTAGGAGAACTCCACCTGCGGGGCGAGCTGGACGAAGCCGGAGACGGAGGCGGCGGCGGACAGGGGGGCGTCCTCGGCGGTGGCGAGGGAAGTGCCGACGTCGAGGCGCAGGTTGCCGAGGGGCAGTTTGGCGCCCTTGGGTCCGAACGTGATGCCGTCGGGCTTGGCCCAGGAGAACTTGACGCCCTTCACCAGGGGTTCGACGTCGACCGACGACGGGTCGACGGGGACCTGGCCGTCGGCCTTGTCGTCGGCGAGCAGCGCGCTGAGGGTGGCCGGCTTGGTGGCGACCTGCGTGCCCTGACCGGTCTCTCCGACGACATCGGTGACCTGGGCGAGGAGTCCGTCGGGGGCGCCGGGCGCAGGCGCGCTGGCGATGATGTCGCCGGTCCTGACGGGGGGTTCGTCCCTCGGTGCGGCCGACGGGGTGGTGGACGGGCGTCCGGACGGCGTGGCCGTGGGCGCGGTGCTGGGGGCGCTCCTCTGCGGCTTGGATATGACGGCGCGTCCGGTGCGCTTGTCGAAGGAGGCGACCTTCAGCGAGGTCTTCTTCGCGCCCTTGCCCTTGTTGCCGGCTCCGGCCACGGCCGTCGGTGCGGGGGCGCCGGTGGGCGCCGCGGTGACATCGAGCTGCTGGGGGGTGTCGGCGCCGGCGGCTTGGGCGGAGGGGGTCGCACCGGTGGTGGGGCCGGTGTCGGAGGTCGGGGACGAACATCCGCTCGCCGCGACGGCGAACGTTGTCAGGGCGATGGGGACCAGGAATCTCCTGGTGAGGGCACGCACGGGTGGTCCTCCGGCGATGGTGAGGGGGGTGGCTGTCGTGAACCGCGGTTTTACTCGCGAGTAATGACGGCGGAAGCATGCCATGCGCACATCGGTTCGTCACATCCGACTGTTCAACACCCCGGGATCCACTGATCGTTGACGGCGGGTTCCCGCCAACTTGCCGACACCCGGCGGGACCTGGAACTCACGCACAAGCCGAGGTGCCGCACCCGCCGAGAACCGCCCGTCGCAGTGCTTCACCGGTCCGGCGTCCGTGTCGGGGAGCCGAAGGCCCGCGCGGCGGCACCACCACGTCCGCGACCGGAGCGGCCCCCTGCCGTCGGCCGGGCCGCTCGGCGGGGGGCCGCACGGTACGGCCCCCTGCCGCCGGCGACGGGATCGGCAAGGGATCGGCGACGGCACGATCCGCTCGGGTGCCGGCGCCTGCCCGTCCGGTGAAGTCCCCAGCGGCCGGCGGCCGGGTTGGCCGCTGCCGGCGCCCGGGTGGATCGGGCCGGGCGCGGTGCGGTCCCATGGCCGTGCCCGGTACGGCACGGCGTGGCCGGCCGTGGCCGCGGATGCTGCCCTCGGCCTTGTGACGCGCTCGCACCGGGGCCGGTGACGGCCCTGATGCCGCCGGAGCACGTCCGGGGTGCCCCGGCCGCACCTCAGGCTCCTGGGAGGACCGGAACGACTCGTATGCGACGATGACGAGTTGGGCCCGGTCGCGTGCGCCGAGCTCGCCCACGATCCGGTTGACATGGGTCTTCGCGGTCAGGGGGCTGAGACCGAGGGCTTCGGCGATCTCCGCGTTGTCGGGGCCGCGGGCGACGAGGGTGAGGGCCTGTCGTTCGCGGACGGACAGTCCGTCCGGGCCACCGGTCGAGGGGCGTCCGGCGGCTGTTTGCGTCACCGGACTCCCGTCGGGGAGGGCTCGATTCGTCGCGCCTGCGGCCGAGTTCGCGGGTGCTGCCCGGGGTGGTCCGCGGGCGGCATTGCTCCCCTGGGAAGGAGTGGCCGTGCTGCGGCGGAGGGGTACCGGCTCAGGGCGAAGGGGCCCGCGCGGCCGCCAGCAGTCGGGTGGTGTCGTCCGCGCACAGCTGCAGTGCATTGCCGGCCGTCGTCAGCACCTCGCGTTCGGCCGGGCTGTAGGGGCCGTCGGCGAGAGCGATCCTCGCCCCCTGGAGCAGGATCGACTCGCGGCCCGCGGGGGCCAGATGCGGGGCCAGGGGCTCCAGGGCCTCATGGAGTTCGATGGCGAGTGCGGCGCCGCACGGGCCGGCGTCGGTGACGAAGCGGCCGGTGTCGGCGGCGAGGGCGTCGACGAGCGTCGTCAGCTGGTCCTCGGTGCAGTCGGCGATCCCGGCCGCACGGACCGCGGTGACCGCGGTCTCCCTGACCGTGCGGGACGATGTGCCGCCGGCGGCCAGCACGGCCAGGGCGACCGTGTGGACGGCGTCCCGGAGCATTGCGGAGAAGCGGGCGGTGGTCGGATGGTCGAGGGCGTCCATGCCGTAGTGGGCGTGGCAGGCAGCACATTCGACGACGGGCCCGGTCAGGCCGCGCGGCAGGACGGGGACACCGAGGACGGTGAAACGGCGGCGGCCCGTGCGGCGGCGGTAGTTGCGGTCGCCTCCGCAGTCGGGGCAGAAGAACTCTCCGTCACCGACGGTCGTCCAGGACGTGCGCACTCCGAAGACACGCACGAGCAGAATGCCGTTGATGCCCGGTTTCCGGCAGTGTCGTCCCCGGGTTTGCCGCACATCGCACCTCCGTAACTCCCCCGCAGCCCATCGGCACGGGTGAGGGCCCCCGGCGGAGGCCGGGGAATGCCCCACGGCAACGCCGCCGCGTTGACGTGATGTTAGCCACATCGGCGAAGTGGCGTCAGCACCCAGGAGCAAGATCACCCGGACATGGCCGAACCCCGCCCACGTGACGCGGGCGGGGTTCATGACGAGTGCGGCCGGAACGAGACGTCAGCGGCCGCTCGGGCAGGCACCGGCCCGAGCGGTCCAGGGCCTGCCGAAAGGAGCGGAGCGCGTCGTCAGCGGGCCGCGCGGTTGACCGCCGAGATGACCGCCTTCAGCGACGCACGCGTGGTGTTGGCATCGATGCCGATGCCCCACAGGACCTTTCCGTCGATGGCGCACTCGATGTACGAGGCGGCCTGCGCGGAGGCGCCCTCGCTCATCGTGTGCTCCTGGTAGTCCAGGACACGGGCGTCGACGCCGATCGCGTTCAGCGCGTCGATGAACGCGGAGATCGGGCCGTTTCCGGTGCCGGACAGCACGGTGTCGGCACCGTCCACGACCGCGTCGACGGTCAGGGTGTCGGTGCCGTCGGTGTCGGAGGTGGTCTGGCCGCTGCGCAGCTGGATGCGGCCCCACCGGTTGTCCGGGTTGGGCAGGTACTCGTCCCGGAAGACCGACCAGATCTCCTTCGGCGTGACCTCGCCGCCCTCGGCATCGGTCTTGGCCTGAATGATGCGGGAGAACTCGATCTGCATCCGGCGCGGCAGGTCCAGCTTGTGGTCGTTCTTCAGGACGTACGCGATGCCGCCCTTGCCCGACTGCGAGTTGACGCGGATGACCGCCTCGTAGGAGCGGCCGACGTCCTTGGGGTCGATCGGCAGGTAGGGCACCGCCCACTCGATGTCGTCGACGGTCACGCGCCGGGCGGCCGCGTCGGCCTCCATGGCGTCGAAGCCCTTCTTGATGGCGTCCTGGTGGGAGCCGGAGAAGGCGGTGTAGACCAGGTCTCCCGCGTAGGGGTGGCGCGGGTGGATCTCCATCTGGTTGCAGTACTCGGACGTGCGGCGGATCTCGTCGATCTGCGAGAAGTCGATCTGCGGGTCGACACCCTGCGAGAACAGGTTCATGCCCAGGGTGACCAGGTCGACGTTGCCGGTCCGCTCGCCCTGCCCGAACAGACAGCCCTCGATCCGGTCCGCGCCGGCCATGATCGCCAGCTCGGCGGCGGCGACGGCCGTACCGCGGTCGTTGTGCGGGTGGACGGACAGACACACGAACTCGCGGCGGGACAGATTGCGCGACATCCACTCGAAGCGGTCCGCGTGGGTGGACGGCGTCGAACGCTCCACGGTGGCGGGCAGGTTCAGGATGATCTCGCGCCCCGCCTCGGGCTGCCAGACGTCACAGACGGCCTCGCAGACCTCCAGGGCGAAGTCCAGCTCGGTGTCGGTGAAGATCTCGGGGCTGTACTGGTAGCCGAAGGTGGTCTCGGGGCCCAGGATCTTGTCGGCGTACTCCATCACCAGGCGGGTGCCGTCGACGGCGATCTGCTTGATGTCGTCCTTGGAGCCGCGGAAGACGACCCTGCGGAACGTCGGTGCCGTCGCGTTGTACAGATGGACGGTCGCGCGGTGGGCGCCGACCAGGGACTCGACGGTGCGCTCGATCAGGTCCTCGCGGGCCTGGGTCAGCACGGAGATGGTCACGTCCTCGGGGATCGCGCCCTCCTCGATGATCGAGCGTACGAACGCGAAGTCCGTGTCGCCCGAGGAGGGGAACCCGACCTCGATCTCCTTGTAGCCCATGCGGACCAGCAGATCGAACATCTCGCGCTTGCGGGCCGGCGACATGGGGTCGATGAGGGCCTGGTTCCCGTCGCGCAGGTCGGTGGACAGCCAGCGCGGTGCCTTGGTGATCCGCTTCTCGGGCCAGGTGCGGTCCGGGATGTCCACGGCGTCGTACTGGCCGTACTTGTGGATCGGCATACCGGAGGGCTTCTGGGTGTGCGTCGTGTTGGTGACCGGCGTGGGTCGGCCGATCCACTGCGACTGGGACATTGCGTTGGGCTCCTCGGAATCCTGCGGGGAATGGCCGACTGGGTCGAAGAAGCAGCACCGGACTCCGCGGGGAGGGGGTCGGCCTACGACTACAGGCCCTCGCCGCGGCAGCTAAGGAGAAGCAGCCCAAAACGCATGATGCGTAGAAGCGTAACCGAGCTTCGCCGGGAGCGCGGGCTCCGTTCCAGTATGCGGGACGACCGATGAGTAACGGGCAAAAGTGATCTGTCACTCCATTTCACTAATCATCGTCGCTACTAGTGACAGTTGCATGACCCAGTGCCACATTGCGGCACATGGACTCCTGTATCCCCACCGCCGCCTGCCGCAGGCCCGTGTTCTGCGGGATCGTGCCTCCCCACCTCCTCGACAAGCTCGCCCGCGCCGACGACCCGGCGGTCTCCGCGGCGGCCCGCCGCACCCTGATCGCCGACGCCGCCCAGCGCACCGGCCGCCGGCTGACCACCGTCATCGGCGCTGTGGCCGGTCCCGGCGCGGACGGCAGCGCGACACCCCGGCGCACGGTCCACGACGCCGGGCACGGCACCGAGCTGCCCGGCACCAAGGTGCGTGACGAGGGTGACGAGCCGGGCCGGGACGCGACGGTCAACCGCGCGTACGCCGGGCTCGGAGCGACCTTCGAGCTGCTGCTGTCCGCGTACGGCCGCAACTCCATCGACGGCGACGGCCTGCCGCTGATCGCGACCGTCCACTACGACGAGAACTACGGGAACGCCTTCTGGAACGGCGAGCAGATGGTGTTCGGCGACGGTGACGGCGAGATCTTCCTCGACTTCACCGTGCCGGTCGACGTCATCGCCCATGAGCTGGCGCACGGTCTCACGCAGTACACGGCGAACCTCACCTACTTCGGCCAGCCGGGCGCGCTCAACGAGTCCGTGTCGGACGTGTTCGGCTCGCTCGTGAAGCAGTACACCCTCGACCAGACCGCCGACCGGGCCGACTGGCTGATCGGTGCCGGCCTGCTGGCGCCGCGCGTCACGGGAGTGGCCCTGCGGTCGATGAAGGAGCCGGGTTCGGCGTACGACGACGATGTGCTCGGCAAGGACCCGCAGCCCGCGACGATGGACGACTACGTCCGCACCGGCCGGGACAATGGAGGTGTGCACATCAACTCCGGAATCCCCAACCACGCCTTCTACCTGCTGGCGACACAGCTCGGCGGCAAGGCGTGGGAACGGGCCGGACAGATCTGGTACGACGTCCTGACAGGGGGAACCCTCGAGGTCGACGCCTCGTTCACGGATTTCGCCAGGGCGACGGTCGCGGCGGCGCGCGCCCGGTACGGCGAGCACGAGGAGCACGAGGCGGTCGTGAAGGCCTGGTCCCAGGTCGGTGTGCCTGCCAACTGAGTCGGATCCGTACTAGACAGGACCCATGCGTATCCAAGTGCGACGTACAGGCGGTTTCGCCGGGATCGAGCGGGTCGCCGAGGTGGACACCTCGGGACGGCCCGACGCCGAGGAGTGGCACGCCCTGGCCGAACAGGCCGTGGGCGACGGCCGGGACACACCGCCCGTCGGGGTGCCGGACGGGTTCCAGTACCAGCTCACGGTGGACGGGAAGACGGTCTACTGCGCGGATCCGAGGCTGACCGAGCCGCAGCGCAAGCTGATCTCGTGGGTGCTGAAGGAGGGCTCGTAGGAGTGTCGTTCCGCCGCCCCGAGCGGCCGGGTCCTGCGCCCCGGGGACTCCGGGCAACGGGCTCGGGTCCTCGGGGCGGGGACGGGACGCCCAGGGGTCTTTCGTTGGGATCGGGCTGGATCGGTAAACGGGGTCCGGTGCGTGCGCTCGCAAGGCGGAGCACGCGAGCCCGGCAAGATCCGAACGAGAGGCCCTAGAAGCCCAGTTTCCGCAGCTGCTTCGGGTCCCGCTGCCAGTCCTTCGCGACCTTCACATGCAGATCGAGGAAGACCGGCGTGCCCAGCAGCGCCTCGATGTGCTTGCGGGACTTGATGCCGACCTCCTTCAGACGGCTGCCCTTCGGGCCGATGATGATGCCCTTCTGACTGGGGCGCTCGATGTAGACGTTCGCGTGGATGTCGAGCAGCGGCTTGTCCGCGGGGCGGTCCTCACGGGGCAACATCTCCTCGACGACCACCGCGATCGAGTGCGGCAGCTCGTCCCGCACGCCCTCCAGCGCTGCTTCGCGAATCAGTTCCGCGACCATCACCTGTTCGGGCTCGTCGGTGAGGTCGCCCTCCGGGTAGAGCGGGGGGCTCTCGGGCATGAGCGGGACGAGCAGGTCGCCCAGGAGGGAGACCTGCTTGTCGCCGACCGCCGAGACGGGGACGATCTCGGCCCACTCGATGCCGAGCTCCCGGCCGAGCTGGTCGATGGCGATCAGCTGTTCGGCCAGCGTCTTGGAGTCGACCAGGTCGGTCTTGGTGACGATGGCGACCTTCGGTGTCTTCTTGATGCCCGCCAGTTCCTTGGCGATGAAGCGGTCCCCCGGACCGAGCTTCTCGTTGGCCGGCAGACAGAAGCCGATCACGTCGACCTCGGCCCAGGTCGTGCGCACGACGTCGTTGAGCCGCTCGCCCAGCAGCGTGCGCGGCTTGTGCAGACCGGGCGTGTCCACGAGTACGAGCTGCGCGTTCAGATCGGGGCGGTGCACGATGCCGCGAACGGTGTGGCGGGTCGTCTGCGGCCGGTTGGAGGTGATGGCCACCTTCTGGCCGACCAGAGCGTTCGTGAGGGTGGACTTGCCCGCGTTGGGGCGGCCGACGAAACAGGCGAAGCCGGCACGGTGCGGGGCTGCGGATCCAGGGGTGTGAACGCTCATGCGGGCCATTCTCCCCGATCCGCGGAGCCCTCACGTACCGCGCACCCGCCGCTGCCGCGTCCGCAGCCGGACCAGAACACCGGCGGCCGCCGACAGCAGGGCCGCGGCGACCAGCCACGGCAGGGCGAGGAAGGACACCGCCGCCGACTCACGCACCTCGCGCGCGCTCGCGGTCAGCGTGACCTCGCCCCAGTCGAGCTGGGGTGCCCCCGTCCACCGCTCGGTCAGCCGGATCTTCTGGCGCGGCAGCAGCTCACTGGGAACCTTCGTCAGATCGCGGGCCAGGAGCGTACGGCCGAAGAGTCCCTCGGCACGGAGGGCGACCTTGGGGTTGAGCGTGACGTTCCCCCGGTTGTGGAGGGTGTAGGAGATGAGGGCGCGGCTCTCGCCGGTGCCGGGCACCAGGGGCTTGTCGGGCGCGTATCCGACGTCCTCGACGGACAGCGCGGCCATCGTCGGGCCGTTCACACGGAGATAGATCCTGGCGCCCACGGCCCGCTGGACACCGACCGCGACCGCTCCCCCGGCCCCCGCGGCGATGCGCTCGTCGAGGGCGACGAGCGCGCCCGGGTGGTCGCCGGGTTCGGCGTTCTCCGGGACGGTGAGGGTGTACGGCACGGTCACCGACGAACGCGGGGGAACGGTCACCCGGTCCCGCTCCGGCTTCGCCCAGGCGCCGACGGCCCGCTGCCGCTCGTTGCGGGTGCGTACGGCGAAGCCGCCGTCCCGTTCCGTGTTGTACGCGTCGGCGCCGTACAGCCGGAACGTCAGCGGGGCCGCGGTCCTGTTGCTGACGGTGACCCGGTCGGTGAGGGTCGATCCGGGGTCGGCGGACAGATAGAAGTAGGGGCGTTTGCCGAGACCGGACGCGGCCGGTTCGACGGACCACTCGCCGTTGTCCGCTGCCCGGGCGGCAGGGGCGCCGTACAGGAGCGCGGCCAGGGTCAGGAGGAGTGCGGACAGCCTTCGCACGATGCGGAACCCCCGGGGTCGGGGCGGGCCGACCGGGTGCGCGCCCGGCCCGCCGGGTGGTTACGTGAGGGTGAGCGTCAGCACGCCGGAGTACGCGCCGGGGGCCGTGAAGGCCGGAACGTCCAGCGACACCTTCGCGCCCGCGGTGAACTCACCGCCGGTGAGCGTCCCGTTGGGAGTGGACGCCAGGGTCGCTCCGGCACTGCCCACGACACCCGCGGAGCCCGCCGCACAGGTGCTGGGGCTGCCCGCCTTCGTGGTGCAGGACGGGGTCCAGGAGAGCTTGCCGGCGTCGATCTTTCCGCCGGGGCCGGTGAAGTCGGTGACCTTGCCGGTCAGGGACCAGCCCGCGGGGCCGCCGCGGAAGTCCTTGACCGTCACCGCATTCAGGTCCCCGGTGGAGGCGCCGCCCTTGCCGAAGTCGACGGACGTCAGCTGGACCGTGTCACCGCCCTGGGTCATGGACAGGGTGCCGGCCGCGACCGAGGCGTTCAGCTTCTGGCTGTTCGCCGGAATCGGGGTGTCGTCGATGACGGTGTACGCCGCCGGGCCGGCCCCCTTGTCCGCGTTCCAGGCCGCGCCCTCGTACGCCACGATCCCGGTGGTTCCCTTGTCGTTGACCTTGAGGCTCGCGCTGAACGTTCCCGTCGCGCTCGCCTTGACGGTGGTCCTGTCGGCCGTCTCCGCGGCGCCCGTGCGGCCGACGACGGTGATGTCGGCGAGCGGGGTGAACTTGGCGCCGGTGACGGTCACGTTGTCGCCCGGCTTGCCGGATGCCGTCCCGAGCTGGATGGAGCGCTCGTTGGCCCCCGGCTGCGGCGAGGCGACGATCGTCTGGGAGACGGGTGCGGGCGGGTTCGTCACCGTGCAGGGGGTGTCCAGCTCCATGATGTAGCTGGTGTGGATGTTGTAGTCGCCCGGCGAGAGCGTGATCGAGCCGGGCGCGGTGACCGTGAACGTGCCGGTCATCGAGAACGGCGGGAAGGTGCCCTTGCCCGGCACCGGTGGGTTCTTCTTGGGACCGGCGACGGTGACGGCGCCGCTCTGGGCTCCGCCGAGGGCGACCTTGCCGGTGGGCGTCATGATGTCGGCGGGCAGTGCGAGGTCGACGGGGTTGCCTGCGGCGGGCTTGGTCACCGTGTAGGTGACGGTGACCGTGTCACCCACCTTGGGCGCGGCGTTGTCGACGGTGATCTCGGCGGTGGTGGTGCCGTCGATCGGCGGGATTCCGGCGATGGGCGGCGGGATGCAGTGGGTCGGGAAGTCCACCGCCTGCGATGCCGTCACCTGGGCGTTCGCGGCAGGTGCGGCGACGAACCCGCCGCCGGAGACCGCGAGGGCGGTCGCCCCCAGGACGGCTGCCCAGCGGCGTCTTCGCATGATGGGTCGTTGGGATGCCATGTGATTCCCCCTTCAGTGGGTGGCCGCCATTGACGGGTTGAGGGGGGAAGAAGTCAATGGAATCGAAATGCACCGACTGATGACCCATCAGATACTGTCAAGATCGCCGTTTTCGCAGGTCAGAGTGGAGCCTAGCGCTCCGCTGCTAGTGCTGTGACCGGATACGTTTGCCGGGAAGCTCGCGGCGTCCGGTGCATGGGGTCTCCCCCGGCCCCTCGCGGCCGAGGGCATGGGGTCTCCCCCGGCCCCTCGGGGCCGAGGGGACGTATCGCAAGGCCGGTGGGGGTGCTCCCCCTGGCTCCCCCGGGGGTACCCCCACCGGCCGGAGGCTGGGGGAGATCACCCTCGTACTCGATGTACTCGGGAGATTCGACACCGCAGCGTGGGGGCACCTCCAGGCGAAGCCAAGGGGAGCGTCGTGCAGGACGTCGCGAGCCGGTGAACCCATCCGGTCACAGCACCAGCGCGGCGCCGGGCGCCCACCCGGTGCCGCTGCGCGGGCCCGATTGCGAGGGCCGCCGGTGGCGAGGGATCCCCCGGTCGGAGGCACTCGTACGGCACACGCGCCCCAACGGAAGGCAGCCCGCATCGGTACGCCCGGGGCCTCAGCCCGCTGTCAGCGTCTCCCGGAGCGCACCGTCGGGCCCGGCCAGAAACACCGGTGTCCCCGCGCCGCCCAGGTCGCGGACGGCCGAACGGTCCGCGTCGGCCACCATGTCGCCCTCGCTGACCACCGCCGCCGCCTCAAGCGACTTCGCCCCGCTCGCCACCGCCATCGCCACCGCGGTCTGCAGCGCGCTGAGTTTCAGCGACGCCAGCTCCACGGTCCCCGCCACATACGTACGCCCCGTCTCGTCCCGGACCGCCGCACCCTCCGGTACGCCGTTGCGGGCGCGTGCGCTGCGGGCCAGCGTGATGATCTTGCGGTCCTCGGGGGCGAGTTCGGTGCTCTCAGTCATGAGCCGAGCATAAGGCGGGCCCGGGCGGGCTCCCCCGCGCACCCTCGGCGCGACCGTCCGGGACCGTCAGGGCCGGTCCAGGCGGAGGCGCTCCGCCTTCGGCAGGCCCGCGACGACGAGGTCGTAGGAGTCCTCGACCAGCTCGCGGACCATGCGGGCCGGGAGCTCGTCCACCGTCACCGTGTTCCAGTGGCGCTTGTTGAGGTGCCAGCCGGGCACGATCGCGGGCTGCTCGGCGCGCAGCCGTACCGCCTCATCGGGATCGCACTTGAGGCCGACCTTCAGCGGCGTCGCATCGAGGTCGGTGATGGCGAACATCTTCCCCGCCACCTTGAAGACCGACCACTCCGGGCCGAAGGGGAAGTCCTCCACCGCGGCGTTCTGCTCCAGGCAGCAGGCCTTCAGCTGCTGTGCGTTCAACCGGTCCGTCACGCCGGCTCCACCAGTACCGTGACGATCTTGTTCCGGCGCCCGGCGGGGGACTCGGCCGTCAGCCGCAGCGCGCGACCGTCCGGGAGGTCCACCACCGCGGTCGCGCCGGCGATCGGAACACGCCCGAGGGACTTGGCCAGCAGCCCGCCGACCGTCTCGACGTCCTCGTCGTCGAATTCGTCGAGGCCGAACAGCTCACCGAGATCCCCGATGTCGAGCCGTGCGGTCACCCGGTAGCGGGAGTCCCCCAGCTCCTCGACGGGCGGCAGCTCCCGGTCGTACTCGTCGGTGATCTCGCCGACGATCTCCTCCAGGATGTCCTCGATCGTCACGATGCCGGCCGTGCCGCCGTACTCGTCGATGACGACGGCGACATGGTTGCGCTCCTGCTGCATCTCTCGCAGCAGATCCCCCGCGTTCTTGGTGTCCGGTACGAACGCGGCGGGCCGCATCGCGGTGGAGACCAGCTCGGACTCCGCGTCCCGCTTGATGTGCGTCTTGCGGACGAGGTCCTTCAGATACACGATCCCGACGATGTCGTCCTCGTTCTCGCCGGTCACCGGGATGCGGGAGAACCCGGAGCGCAGGGCCAGGGTCAGCGCCTGGCGGATGGTCTTGTAGCGCTCGATGCAGACCAGGTCCGTGCGCGGGACCATGACCTCGCGTACGAGGGTGTCGCCCAGCTCGAAGACCGAGTGCACCATCCGGCGCTCCTCGTCCTCGATCAGCGACTCCTGCTCGGCGAGGTCGACCATGGCGCGCAGTTCCGCCTCGCTCGCGAACGGACCCTTGCGAAAGCCCTTGCCGGGCGTCAGCGCGTTGCCGATGAGGATCAGCAGCTGGGGAACCGGGCCCATGACCCGGGCGAGCGGCAGGAGCACGTACGCGGCCGCGGTCGCGGTGTTCAGCGGGTGCTGACGGCCGATGGTGCGCGGGGAGACACCGACGGCGACGAAGGAGACAAGGACCATGACGCCGATGGCGACGGTCAGTGCCTCCCAGGTCTCGGAGAACTCCTGCAGACAGGCATAGGTGACGAGGACCCCGGCGGCCATCTCGCACAGGACCCGCACCAGGAGGGCCACATTGAGATAGCGGGTGGGGTCGGAGGCCACCTGGACGAGGCGGTCGGCGCCGCGCCGCCCCGCACGCTGGGCCTCGGCCGCGCGGAAGCTGGAGACCCGGGCGATCCCCGCCTCGGCGCAGGCCGCGAGCCAGGCGACGACGACGAGCAGGACCGCACCGATGATCAACTGGACGCTCATGAGGCGGTCGTGCTCCGGGTGCGGGCAGCACTCATGGGAGGGCCTGCCCTCATGAGACGGTCGGCGCCGGCGACGGGCCGGTCAGGCCCTTCTCCGACCGCCAGCCGTCGACGATCGCCGCCTGCAGGCCGAACATCTCGGCGCGCTCGTCCGGCTCCTCGTGGTCGTAGCCGAGGAGGTGCAGCACTCCGTGGACGGTGAGGAGCTGGAGCTCCTCGTCCATGGAGTGCTGCGTCGGAGCTTCCTCACCCTGCTTACGGGCGACCTCAGGACAGAGCACGATGTCGCCGAGGAGCCCCTGCGGGGGCTCGTCGACGTCCTTCACCGGCGGACGCAGCTCGTCCATCGGGAAGGACATGACATCCGTCGGGCCCGGCAGATCCATCCACTGGATGTGGAGCTGCTCCATGGCGTCCTCGTCCACGACGATCACCGAGAGCTCGGAGAGCGGGTGGATACGCATCCGCGCGAGCGCATAGCGGGCGATGTCGAGAATCGCCTGCTCGTCGACCTCAGTGCCGGACTCGTTGTTGACATCGATCGACATGGTGCTGATCGGTTCACTTCCCGTGGGTGCCGGTGTTTCCGTTACGGCTGTCGTACAGCTCGTACGCGTCGACGATACGGCCGACGAGCTTGTGCCGGACGACATCCTGCGACGTCAGCATCGAGAAGTGCACATCCGGGACGCCGTCCAGGATGTCCCGGACCTGGCGCAGACCGCTCTTGGTCCCGCCCGGCAGGTCGACCTGGGTGATGTCACCGGTGATGACGATCTTCGATTCGAAGCCCAGCCGTGTCAGGAACATCTTCATCTGTTCCGGATTCGTGTTCTGCGCCTCGTCGAGGATGATGAACGCGTCGTTGAGCGTGCGGCCTCGCATGTACGCCAGCGGAGCGACCTCGATCGTGCCCGCGGCCATCAGGCGCGGGATCGAGTCCGGGTCGATCATGTCGTGCAGCGCGTCGTACAGCGGCCGCAGATACGGATCGATCTTCTCGTAGAGCGTGCCGGGCAGGAAGCCGAGCCGCTCGCCCGCCTCGACTGCAGGCCGCGTCAGGATGATCCGGTTGACCTGCTTGGACTGCAGGGCCTGGACCGCCTTGGCCATCGCCAGATACGTCTTGCCGGTGCCGGCGGGGCCGATACCGAAGACGACCGTGTGCTTGTCGATCGCGTCGACGTAGCGCTTCTGGTTGAGGGTCTTGGGGCGGATGGTGCGGCCGCGGCTGGAGAGGATGTTCTGTGTGAGGACCTCGGCCGGGGTCTCGTCCGGTCCATTGCCGTTCTCGCTCGCCCTGAGCATGGCGATCGAGCGTTCCACCGCGTCCTCCGTCATCGGCTGCCCGGTGCGGAGCACCAGCATCATCTCGTCGAACAGGCGCTGGATCAGAGCGACTTCCCGCTCGTCACCGACCGCGCTGACCTCATTGCCCCGTACATGGATGTCGGCCGCAGGGAAGGCGTTCTCGATCACGCGCAGCAGGGCGTCACCCGAACCGAGAACGGTCACCATCGGATGCTTGGCGGGGACGGTGAACTGGGCTCGTGCCTGTCCCGGCGCGGGGGCCCCCTCGCCGCCGTCGGGGCGTCGGGGGGTGTTCTGGGCTGTGGGTGTCTGAGTCATGGGCCGGCTCTGTGGCCTGCACATACCTCCCGTTGCAGGGTTCTCGCTGCTCGACAACCTCTGGGATACCAAGCGTACGACCCCGCACGGACAGTCCCGAAGTGTTTTTCATGCGGAACGGCGGAAGCCGATGGTCGGGACCGCACGCGCCAGTGGCCAGGGACGGCAGGTGGCGGGCAGCAGCCGGTCCAGGAACGCATACCTGGCCAGCGCTTCCGGGGCCTGGTCGGCGTACGCCTGGACCCGCTGCCACCAGGCCGCCACCTCCAGCCAGCCGGGTGCGGAGAGCGACCCGCCGAACTCCTGGACCGACAGCGCGGCCGTCAGCCCGGCGAAGGCCAACCGGTCGGCGAGCGGCCAGCCCGCGAGCGTACCCGTGACGAATCCCGCCACGAACACATCGCCCGCTCCGGTCGGGTCCAGCGCCTCCACCTCGATCGCCGGGACCTCGGCGGTCTCGCAGGTCCCGCCGTCGACGGCGTAGGCACCCTCCGCACCGAGGGTGACGACGGCGACCGGCACCTTCTCGGCCAGCGCCCGGGCCGCGGCCCGCGGGCAGTCGGTGCGGGTGTAGCGCATCGCCTCCTCGGCGTTCGGCAGGAACGCCTCGCACAGCTCGAGCCCGGGGAGGGCGTCCAGGTCCCAGCGGCCGGTCTCGTCCCAGCCGACGTCGGCGAAGATCCGGGCGCCACGGGCGGCCGCGTCCGCGATCCAGCCCTCACGGCGCCCCGGCACGAGGGATGCCACCGCGGCTCGTGACCTCGGCGGCATCGAGTGCGTCACGAGGGCACCGCTGTGCCCCGGGTCCTCGGGCGGGGGTGCCTCGTGGCCGTGCGAGACCATCGTCCGCTCGCCCTCGTAGGCCATGGACACGGTGACCGGGGAATGCCAGCCGGCGATGGTGCGGGACAGCGAGAGGTCGATGCCCTCGCCCTGTTCGAGCGCGTCCCAGCAGTACTCGCCGTAGTGGTCGTCGCCGAAGGCTGCGGAGAGGGACGTGTGCAGGCCGAGGCGGGCGAGCGCGGTGGCCATGTTGGCGACACCGCCGGGACTGGAGCCCATGCCGCGGGCCCAGGACTCGGTGCCGCGGACCGGGGCGCTGTCGAGGCCGGTGAAAATGATGTCGAGGAAGACCGTGCCGGTGAGGAAGACGTCGCACTCGGGATCGCCGTCCGCGCGCAGGGCTCCCAGCGGGTCGACGTCCTCGCCCAACGGGCGGGCGTCCGCGGCACGTTGAGGATCTCCGTCGGGTGTGATCACGGCGGCTCCCGGGATGGGTGCGGAGCGGTACGGATCTGGCCAGTGTGCCTGATGCGGCCACGCTCCACGGGTGGCGTCCCGCGTGAAAATCGCGAGTGTTTACCCCCAGGATTCCCGCACAAACCGAATGTGTCCCGCATCACTCCATCCTGTCTTCTCCGGGCCCCGGGACGCTTGATACAAATTGGCCCGCGTTCCTGTGCAACACCGGGCGCCCCTCCCCTCTTTGCCCCCTTCTTTCGCCCTGCCCTGTTCCCGGGAACGCTCATGCCTTCGCGCCCTCGCGCCGCGTGGCCGCTGGTCGCCGTCTTCGCCGCCGGCTACCTCGCCGCCTACCTTCTGCCGACCGTCGTCGGCCGCCTCTCCTCCGGACTCGGACTCACCTCGTCCGAGGCCGGACTCGTCGGGTCCACGCTGCTGTTCCATTCGGCCGTCGCCGGTTTTCTGCTGGCTTCGCGGGTCGAGCGGTACGGCTCTCGGCGGCTGTCCAGACTGGGGCTGCTGCTGGCGCTCGGCGGCTACGGCGCCGCCGCCCTGACCTCGTACGTGCCGCTGGTGGTCGCGGGGGCGGCAGCCGGCGGCCTGGGCTCGGGCACGGCGACGGCGGTCGCCGCGGCGGGGATCGCGACACAGCGCGATCCGCACCGGGCGTCCGCGCTCGGTCTGCTGGCGGTGTCGGCCACCGCAGGAGCGCTGTACCTGACGATCCCGCAGCTCGGAGGCGGACATGTGCTGCCGTTCGCCGCGCTGGCCCTGGCCGCGGTGGCCGTGTGGCCGGCGACCGGACGGCTGCCGGGGGCGGCGGCGGTGCCGGGGGGCTCCGCCGCGGCCCCGGCCGGGCCCCGGACGCCGCTGCCCCGGCGGCGCTCCGGTGCCGTGCTCGCCGGCGCACTGCTCTGCTGGTCGATGGCGCAGAACGCCCTCTGGGGCGTCAGCGGGCGGATCGGCACCACCCAGGCCGGGCTGAGCGAGGTCACCGTGGGGGCGGTCTTCGCGGTGGGGCTCGGCGCGGGTCTCGCGGGTGTGATCGGTGCGGGCGCACTGGGCTCACGGCTGGGCCGGGCCGTGCCGATCGGGGCCGGTACCGCACTGATCGGCGTCTGCATCGTGGTCAGTTCGTCCGCACGGGGGCTGGTGGGCTTCGCCGTGGGCGAGATCCTCTGGAACGTCCTCTACCCGGTGGTCCTGTCGTATCTGATCGGCCTGGCCGCCTCCCTGGACCCGCGCGGCCGGTGGGCGGTGCTGGTCGGTTCGGCGTCCTCCCTGGGGGTGGCCTGCGGGCCGGTGACCGGAAGCCTCCTGTCGGAGCACGCGGGGTACCCGGGGATGGGCCTGGTGCTGTGCACGCTGCTGCTGACGGTGGCGGTCCCGATGACCGCCGTGGCACTGCACACCTCAGGCCGTCCGCTGGTCCCCGGCGCCGTACGCCGCCGCGGCGGCACCCCGGCTGCGGTCGTCGTGGGCGCCGCCCCGTCGGGGTCGGGTGCGCGTGTGCCGCAGATCGGCGCACCCGAGCAGACGGTCACGGAGATCGCACCACCGGTGCGGGGCCGGCGCCGGCTCCTCCTGCGGGACCGGGCGTCGAAGGCCCTCGCGTCCTGACGGGTCCGGCCCAAGCAGACGGACGACGCGCACGACGCCGGGAACAACGCGCGACGGGGCCTCGGTCCGCGGCGACCGGGGCTCAGTCCGTGTCGAAGTCGTGGGAAGCGACCTCCGCGAGGTAACGCGACCGCCGCGGCTCGTCGTGGTCGAGGAACGCCGCCTCGAAGGAGTTCCTCGCCAGCTCCCGCAGCTGCTCCTGGCCTAGCCCGAGGGCCTCGCGGACCGCGTGGAAGGTGTCCCCGACGTAGCCGCCGAAGTACGCCGGGTCGTCGGAGTTGACCGTCACCAGGAGACCGGCGTCCATCATCGAGCGGAGCGGGTGGTCCTCCAGGGTGTCGACGGCGCGCAGCCGTACGTTCGACAGCGGGCACAGGGTGAGCGGCACCCGCTCCCGTACCAGCCGCTCCACCAGCTCGGGGTCCTCCATCGCCCGCAGCCCATGGTCGATGCGTTCGACGCCGAGGACGTCCAGGGCCTCCGTGATGTACGCGGGCGGGCCCTCCTCACCGGCGTGGGCGACCTTGCGCAGGCCCAGTGACTCGGCGGCCGCGTACACCTCCCGGAACTTGGCCGGCGGATGGCCGACCTCGGCCGAGTCCAGGCCGACCCCGCTGATGTGGTGCAGGTACGGCTTCGCGGCGTCGAGCGTGGCCATCGCCGACTCGGCGGACCGGTCCCGCAGGAAGCACATGATCAGCTGCGTGGAGATGCCGTGCCGCTCCTCGGCCCGGTCCAGCGCGTGTGCGAGCCCCTCGATCACGGTGCCGATGGGAATGCCCCGGGCGGTGTGCGCCTGCGGGTCGAAGAAGATCTCGGCGTGGCGCACGCCCTGGGCGGCGGCCCGGGCGAGGTAGGCGTCGGCGAGTTCGGCGAAGTCGTCGGTGGTGTGCAGGACCGCCATCAGGCCGTAGTAGAGGTCGAGGAAGGACTGCAGATCGGTGAAGAGGTACGCCTTGCGGAGGTCCTCGGTGCCGGCGTAGGGGAGTTCCACCCCGTTGCGCTCGGCGAGGGCGAAGGCGAGTTCGGGCTCGAGGGTGCCCTCGATGTGGATGTGCAGTTCGGCCTTGGGGAGTGACATCGGTGCTCGCTCAGGGTTCGCGTTTGGGTACGGGGACCCGGACGAGGTCCTGGGCCACGGAGAGTTCGCCGTCGAATCCGGCAGCCCGGGCCTGACGCTCGAACTCCTCGGGCTCGCTGTAGCGCTGCGAGAAGTGTGTCAGCACGAGGTGCCGTACGCCCGCATCACGCGCCACGCGAGCCGCCTGGCCGGCGGTGAGGTGTCCGTGGTCGGTGGCGAGGCGGTGGTCCTCGTCGAGGAAGGTCGACTCGATGACCAGCATGTCGCAGCCGTCGGCGAGTTCATGGGCGCCGTCGCACAGACGGGTGTCCATGACGAAGGCGAAGCGCTGTCCCCGGCGTATCTCGCTGACGTCTTCGAGGGCGATCCCGCCGAGGACGCCCTCCCGCTGGATGCGGCCGACGTCGGGGCCCTTGATGCCGTGCGCGGCGAGGCGTTCGGGCAGCATCCGGCGTCCGTCGGGCTCGGTGAGCCGGTAGCCGAAGGACTCGACGGGGTGGGAGAGCCTGCGCGCCTCGAGCGTGTAGGAGGGCGTGGTGTCGAGTACGCCGCCGTCGGCGACCGGGCGCTCGGTGAGCCTGACGGACTCCCGGTACGCGGTGGCGTAGCGCAGCCGCTCGAAGAACCGCTGTCCGCTGGCGGGGTAGTGCGCGACGACCGGGTGCGGCACCTGGTCGAGATTGATGCGCTGGATCACCCCGGCGAGTCCGAGGGAGTGGTCGCCGTGGAAGTGCGTCACGCAGATCCGGTTGATGTCGTGCGCGGCGACGCCCGCGCGCAGCATCTGCCGCTGGGTGCCCTCACCCGGGTCGAAGAGGATGCCCTCGCCGTCCCAGCGCAGCAGATAGCCGTTGTGGTTGCGGTGCCGGGTGGGGACCTGGCTGGCGGTGCCGAGCACGACCAGTTCTCGTACGGACATGACGACCGCTATCCGGGCGGCCAGTTGAGGCCGCGGCCGCCGAGGACATGGGCGTGCGCGTGGAAGACGGTCTGGCCGGCGCCGCTGCCCGTGTTGAAGACGATGCGGAAGCCGGTCGCGTCGACCTTGTCCTCGGCCGCGACCTCGGCCGCCTCGCGCAGTATGTCGGCCGCGACGGAGGGCTCGGCGGCGGCGAGCGTGGCGGCATCCGGGTAGTGCACCTTGGGGATGACGAGCACATGGGTCGGTGCCTGCGGGTTGATGTCGCGGAAGGCGACGGTCGTCTCGGACTCGCGGACGACGGTGGCGGGCACCTCCCCCGCGACGATCTTGCAGAACAGGCAGTCGGCCTGCGGTTCTCCCGCCATGGTCCCGGCCCCTTCACGACTCGACGATCAGTACGAGCGCATGCTATCGCCGTGCGGTGGACCCGCGTCCGCGGCTACTTGCCGGGCGCCCGGGTTTCCGTGACGGTCACGGTGACGGTGACGGTCGGGCGGGGTCCGTCGCCCCCGGGAGCGGGGGACGTGGTGGTGGTGCAGTCGCCGAGGACATGGGCGCGCACCACCGTGCGTTCGGCGACCTTCGCGGTGAGGTCACCGCGGACACAGCGGCCGCCGATCTCCTGGGTGACCGTGCCCGTGATGGTGATCTTCCGGCCTCCGTCGCTCTCGCCGCGGCAGTCGACGATGGCAACGCCCCCCGGCGAAGGGGAGCTCCCGGTCGTGGCGTTGAGCGTGGCCGTACAGCTCAGCCGGCGCACGTCCACACCGGCGCGCTCGAGGGCATGCGTGCCGGTGGTCTCCGTGGTCACGGACACCGCGGTCGCGCTCAGCCCGCCGGTGAGGGGGTCGCAGGCGACGGCTCCGAGGGCTGCCGCACCGGTCAGTCCTATCGCCGCCAGTACACGTCCGTGGGCGCCCATACCGGCAATGTGCCACCGCGTCCCCGGTCGCGGTAGACCGCGTGCGGCCACAACGCGCCGCGTAGGGTGGGCCCATGAGACGGGATCGCGTACCGCGGCGGCTGACCGTGGGCGGCACGGTCTGGCTCTGGTCGGTCGGGCATCTGCACCCGGACTGCCGCGAGATCCTGACCGTGCGTCGCGCCGACGCCCGGCATGCCCAGCTGCGGTTGGTGTTCCCCCACGGACGGGGCCGTGTCGTGGCCGGTGCGTACTGGTCGTCCGGTCTGCTCGGCGACGCGCACGGCAACACCCTCAACCTGCACGAGCCCGGTGCCGTACGCCGGTTGCTCGACGAGGCCGGCGTGCGCGGGCTGCTCCCGGACACCCATGGCATACGGGAGACCGACGGCCGGCCGCTCTTCGACGCGGTCGTCGGGAACAGCGGGTCAGGACCAGCGGCCGGTACGGCCCAGTAGCAGCGCCGCGGCCGCCGTGCCCGCGGTGGACGTGCGCAGCACGCTCCGGCCGAGGCGATAGGGCCTTGCGCCCGCATCCGCGAATGCCGCCAACTCCTCGGGCGAGACTCCCCCTTCGGGCCCCACCACGAGGACGATGCGGCCGGCCGCCGGGAGCGGGGCGGTGGCCAGCGGCTCGGCGCCCTCCTCGTGGAGGACGGCGGCGAAGTCGGCGTCGGCGAGGAGCTGGGCGACCTGCTTCGTCGTCGCGGAGTCCGCCACCTCGGGGAAGCGGAGGCGGCGGGACTGCTTGCCCGCCTCGCGGGCGGTGGCACGCCACTTGGCGAGGGACTTGGCGCCGCGGTCGCCCTTCCACTGGGTGATGCAGCGGGCGGCGGCCCACGGCACGATCCCGTCGACACCCGTCTCGGTCATGGTCTCGACGGCCAGTTCACCGCGGTCGCCCTTGGGGAGTGCCTGCACGACCGTGATCCGCGGCGCGGGTTCCGCATCCTCGCGCAGCTCCGTGACGGTGACCTCGAGCCGGTCCTTGCCCTCGACGGCAGCGACGGTGCCGTAGCCGCCGGTGCCACGGCCGTCGGTCAGCACGATCTCCTCGCCGACACGCAGACGGCGTACGGAGACGGCGTGGCGGCCCTCCGGCCCGTCGAGGGTCACCGTGCCCGCGTGGACGTGGTCGACGACGAAGACGGGGGCGGTCATGACGCGTTCCGCAGGGCGAGGGCGGCACTCGCGGCACTCATCTCGGCGGCGAGGACCTGGACCAGCTGCCCGGCGGGCAGCTCGCGGGCCAGACGGTGGCCCTGGCCGGCCCACAGGGCCATGCCCTGCGGGTCGCCCGCCGTGGCAGCGGCCTTGCGCAGACCGGTGGTGAGGTGGTGCACCTCGGGGTAGGCGGCCGGGGCGTACGGTCCGTGCTCGCTCATGAAACGGTTGACGAGCCCGCGGGCGGGGCGGCCGGAGAAGGCGCGGGTCAGCTCCGTCCTGGTGAACATCGGATCGGTCAGGGCCTGTTTGTGCAGGACGTTGGCCCCGGATTCGGGGCAGACGAGGAACGCGGTGCCGAACTGGGCGGCATCGGCTCCGGCGGCGAGGACGGCGGCGATCTGGCTGCCGCGCATCAGGCCTCCGGCGGCGACGACGGGGAGTTGCACCGTCTCGCGGATCTGCGCGATCAGAGCGAGCAGACCGATGCCGGACCCGTCGGCGGCGGGGTCGTCCCGGTGCGTGCCCTGGTGACCGCCGGCCTCGACGCCCTGGACGCAGATGGCGTCGGCGCCCGCGTGCTGGGCGGCCTGCGCCTCTTCGGGCGTGGTGACGGTGACGACGGTGAGCGTTCCGGCGCGCCTGAGAGCGGCGACCGTGTTACGGGTCGGGCAGCCGAAGGTGAACGACACCAGGGGTACGGGGTCTTCGCGCAGGATGGCCAGCTTGGCCTCATACCCGTCGTCCCGTCCGCTGTCCGGGTCGCCGAGCGGGGTGTCGTACCAGGTCGCCTCACCGGCGAGCTGGTCCCGGTACACGTCGACGGCGGCCGGGTCGGCGTACTTCGGCTGCGGCATGAAGAGGTTCACGCCGAAGGGCCGCCCGGTGAGCGCGCGGACCTGTTTGATCTCCTGGTACATCCCGTCCGCGGTCTTGTACCCCGCGGCCAGGAACCCGAGCCCACCGGCTTCGCACACGGCGGCGGCCAGGTCCGGGCAGGAAGCGCCGCCGGCCATGGGGGCCTGCACGATCGGGTGACGACAGAGATCGGTCAGCGCGGAGGACATGCCCGCATGGTGCCATGTCCCGGCGCCCCGGCCGAATCCCCCCTTCCGCGCGGGGATGCGCACAGGGGACCCGGACACATGGCGAAAACGTGTGCGGAGGCTGGTCGATGTGCTGGGCCATCGCTGACGGCTCGGCACACGAGCCTGCCGTGCGGCTCCGGCACCGGCCCCTCATGCCGGCAGGGCGGGGTGAACCCCGCCCTGCTCACACCGCGGCCCGGGTCCTTCGGGCCCGGTGGTGATCCCTCACCTGCCGTTGAACGCGTCCTTCAGACGGGAGAACAGGCCCTGCTGTCCCGGCTGGAACTGCCCCACCGGCCGCTCCTCACCGCGCAGCTTCGCCAGCTCCCGAAGCAGCCTCTCCTGCTCCGGATCCAGCTTCGACGGTGTCTGGACCTCGACGTGGACGATGAGGTCGCCCCGGCCGCCGCCCCGCAGATGCGTGACACCGCGGCCGTGCAGCGGAATCGACTGGCCCGACTGCGTACCGGGCCGGATGTCGACCTCTTCCACCCCGTCCAGCGTCTCCAGCGGCACCTTCGTGCCGAGTGCTCCCGCCGTCATGGGGATCGTCACCGTGCAGTGCAGATCGTCGCCGCGCCGCTGGAACACCGGGTGCGGCAGCTCGTGGATCTCGACGTACAGGTCACCGGCGGGACCGCCGCCGGGCCCGACCTCGCCCTCGCCCGCGAGCTGGATGCGGGTGCCGTTGTCGACACCGGCGGGGATCTTCACGGTCAGGGTCCGGCGGGAACGCACACGACCGTCGCCCGCGCACTCCGGGCACGGGGTCGGGACCACGGTCCCGAAGCCCTGACACTGCGGGCACGGACGCGAGGTCATGACCTGGCCGAGGAAGGACCTGGTGACCTGCGACACCTCACCGCGGCCGCGGCACATGTCGCACGTCTGGGCGGACGTACCCGGCGCGGCACCCTCGCCCGAACACGTCGTACACACGACGGCCGTGTCGACCTGGATGTCCTTCGTCGTACCGAAGGCCGCCTCGCTGAGCTCGATCTCCAGCCGGATCATCGCGTCCTGCCCACGCCGCGTCCGCGACCTGGGCCCGCGCTGGGACGCCGTACCGAAGAAGGCGTCCATGATGTCCGAGAAGTTCCCGAAGCCGCCCGCGCCGAAGCCGCCGGCACCGCCGCCGGACGAGGACAGCGGGTCGCCACCGAGGTCGTAGACCTGCTTCTTCTGCGGGTCCGACAGCACCTCGTAGGCGGCGTTGATCTCCTTGAAGCGCTCCTGCGTCTTCGGGTCCGGATTCACGTCCGGGTGAAGCTCCCGCGCCAGCCGCCGGAAAGCCTTCTTGATCTCGTCCTGAGATGCGTCGCGGCGTACGCCGAGTACGGCGTAGTAGTCCGTGGCCACTTACGACTCCGCCAGGATCTGTCCGACGTAACGTGCCACTGCGCGTACCGCTCCCATCGTTCCGGGGTAGTCCATGCGGGTCGGTCCGACCACGCCGAGTTTGGCGACTGCCTCGCCGCCCGAACCGTAGCCGACAGCGACCACGGACGTGGAGTTGAGGCCCTCGTGGGCGTTCTCGTGCCCGATGCGCACGGTCATGCCCGAGTCCTTGGCCTCGCCGAGCAGCTTCAGCAGCACGACCTGCTCCTCCAGCGCCTCCAGCACGGGCCGGATCGTCAGAGGGAAGTCATGGCCGAAGCGCGTCAGATTTGCGGTGCCGCCGATCATCAGCCGCTCCTCGGTCTCCTCCACGAGCGTCTCGAGGAGGGTCGAGAGCACCGTCGAGACCGTGCCCCGGTCGTCCGGCTCGAACGACTCGGGAAGGTCCTGCACCAGCTGCGGCACATCCGCGAAGCGCCGGCCCACCACCCGGCTGTTCAGCCGGGCGCGCAGGTCGGCCAGTGAGGTCTCGCCGAACGGTGCCGGGCAGTCCACGTGCCGCTGCTCGACCCGCCCGGTGTCCGTGATCAGCACGAGCATCAGCCTCGCCGGGGCGAGTGCCAGCAGCTCCACGTGCCGCACGGTCGAACGGGTCAGCGACGGGTACTGGACGACAGCCACCTGCCGGGTCAGCTGCGCGAGCAGCCGCACCGTGCGGGCCACCACGTCGTCGAGGTCGACCGCACCGTCGAGGAAGTTCTGGATCGCACGCCGCTCGGGCGACGACAGCGGCTTGACGCCGGCCAGCCTGTCGACGAACAGGCGATAGCCCTTGTCCGTCGGGATCCGGCCGGCGCTGGTGTGGGGCTGGGCGATGAACCCCTCCTCCTCCAGCACCGCCATGTCGTTGCGCACGGTGGCCGGCGAGACGCCGAGCTTGTGCCGCTCGGTGAGGGCCTTGGAACCGACGGGTTCCTCCGTGCCCACATAGTCCTGGACGATGGCGCGCAGGACCTCGAGCCTGCGTTCGCTGAGCATCGTGCGCACCTCCAGCTGTGGTTCATCGGCGGGTCCGTCGGTGTGGCCTGGCACTCACCACGTCGGAGTGCCAGCGGTCTCCCGGCCAGTGTACGGCCGGTGGGTACGCCACTAGCAAGGGCGGCCGGACGGCGAACCGGTCACGGTGCCGCCCCGGGAACCGGCGGGACGTCCTGGTCCATCGGGGATAGCGTCGCCGTATGGACGTCGGTTGGGAAGACTTCGGGTGGGAGCGGCTCGCGGACGGAGTGGGGCGCCGGCGGCTGCCCGTTTGGGACGCCACGGTCGGGGTGGTGGCCGGTGACGACTCGGTGCTCCTGTACGACACGGGCGCCACGCTGCGCGAGGGGGCCGAGATCCGCACCCAGGTCCAGTCCCTCCTCGGTGGCCGGCGTGTGACGCATATCGCTCTCAGCCATCCGCACTTCGACCACGTTCTCGGCACGGCTGCGTTCTCGGGAGTACGTGTGTACGGCGCGGTGGGCGTCGACCAGCTGCTCGTGCAGGCCCGGGACGCGCTGCGGGACAGTGCCGTCGCCCACGGCGTGACGCCCTCCGACGCCGCACAGGCAACGGATGTGCTGGTGCCGCCGCAGCATGTCGTCAGCGGCGAGTGGACCCTGGATCTCGGTGGCCGCCAGGTCCTGCTGGCCAATGTCGGACCCGGCCACTCGGGGCACGACCTGGCCGTCCTGGTGCCCCGGACGGCCTCGGAGCCGGAGATCGTCTTCTGCGGCGACCTGGTCGAGGAGTCGGGCGACCCCCAGGCCGGCCGGGACGCGATCCCCTCCCGCTGGCCGGCCGCCCTGGACCGGCTGCTCGCGCTGGGCGGGGACGACGCGGTGTACGTGCCCGGGCACGGCGCGACGGTGGACGCCGCTTTCGTACGCGCCCAACGCGATGAGCTGGCCCGGCGGTTCGGGGTGTCGTAGCGTCTGCCCAATGCGCAGCTACAGCCCTGACCTGACCCCTCCCTGGAAGAAGCCGGCCCCGGCGCCGGAGGTACCGGCCGAGCCCGAGCTGGTCGTCGAGGAGGTCACCACGGGCTTCTGCGGAGCGGTGATCCGCTGCGAGGCGGGAACGGTGACGCTGGAGGACCGCTTCGGCAAGCACCGGGTGTTCCCGCTCGAGCCGCGCGGCTTCCTGCTGGAGGGCAGGGTCGTCACCCTGGTCCGTCCCTCGGCGGCTCCGGTTCGGCCCACGCGCACGGCCTCCGGCTCGGTCGCGGTGCCCGGCGCACGCGCCCGGGTCGCCCGGGCGGGCCGCATCTACGTGGAGGGCCGCCACGACGCGGAGCTGGTCGAGAAGGTCTGGGGCGACGACCTCCGCATCGAGGGTGTGGTCGTCGAGTACCTGGAGGGCATCGACGACCTCCCGGCCGTCGTGGCGGACTTCGCACCGACCGCCGATGCCCGCCTGGGTGTGCTGGTCGACCATCTCGTGCCGGGCTCCAAGGAGTCCCGTATCGCCGCGTCCGCCACGGACCCGCATGTGCTGGTGGTCGGTCACCCGTACATCGACGTCTGGGAGGCGGTGAAGCCGTCATCGCTCGGCATCGCCGCCTGGCCGTCCGTGCCCCACGGCCAGGACTGGAAGACGGGCGTCTGCCGTGCCCTGGGCTGGCCTTTGAACACGGGCGCGGCATGGCAGCACATCCTCTCGAAAGTGACGAGCTACAAGGACCTGGAACCGGCACTCCTGGGGCGGGTGGAGGAGCTGATCGACCATGTCACCGCAGTGGGGGAGGGGCCGCTTCACTAGGGCCTCTCGTTTGATCTTGCCGGGCTCGCGTGCCCCGGCACGCATGCTCGCCGCGTTGTCGTCGGTCGCCCACGCTCCGCGCCTTGCGATCGCACGCACCGGACCCCGCTCACCGATCCAGCCCGATCCGAACGAAAGACCCTGGGGGCAGCCCCGTCAGTCGACGAGATCGCGCACCACGGCATCCGCCAGGAGCCTGCCCCGCAGCGTCAGGACCGCGCGTCCCTGCTCGTACGGCCCGGGCTCGAGCAGCCCGTCCGCCAGCGCCCGCCCGGCCGCCGCGAGGCCCGTGGGGCGCAGCAGGTCCAGCGGGCACCCCTCCCGAAGCCTCAGCTCCAGCAGCACCCGCTCCACCCGCCGGTCCTCGTCAGGCAGGACCTCCCGCCCTGCACCGGGCGAGCGGTTCCCGGCAAGAGCCCCCGCATACGCGCCCGGGTGCTTCACGTTCCACCAGCGCACACCCCCCACATGGCTGTGCGCGCCGGGTCCCGCGCCCCACCAGTCCGCGCCGCGCCAGTACAGCTCGTTGTGCAGACACCGGCCCGCCTCCGACGTCGCCCAGTTGGAGACCTCGTACCACTCGTAGCCGGCACCCGACAGCACCTCCTCCGCGATCAGGTACCGGTCGGCGTGCACGTCGTCGTCGGTCATCGGCACCTCACCGCGCCGGATCCGCCGGGCCAGCTGCGTACCCTCCTCGACGATCAGGGCATACGCGCTCACATGGTCCGGCCCCGCCCCGATCGCCGCGTCCAGCGAGGCCCGCCAGTCGTCGTCGCTCTCCCCCGGGGTGCCGTAGATCAGGTCGAGGTTCACATGCCCGAAGCCTGCCGCCCTCGCCTCGGCGACGCATGCCTCGGGCCGCCCCGACGTGTGCGTACGGTCGAGAACCTTCAGCACGTGCTGCCGCGCGCTCTGCATCCCGAAGGACACCCTGTTGAAGCCTCCCGCCCGCAGCTCCGCCAGGTAGGCGGGGTCCACGGACTCCGGGTTCGCCTCCGTCGTGACCTCCGCGTCGTCCGCCAGGCCGAACTCCTCACGCACCGCCCCGAGCATCCGTACGAGATCGGCTGCGGCGAGCAGGGTCGGCGTGCCGCCGCCGACGAAGACCGTCCTGACCGGGCGCGGATCGTCGCCGAGGACCTTGCGGGCGAGCCGGATCTCCTCGATCAGGGTGTCGGCGTAGTTGTCACGGGAGGCCAGCACCCCCCCGCTGCCGCGCAGCTCGGTCGCCGTGTACGTGTTGAAGTCGCAGTAGCCGCAGCGCGTGGCGCAGTACGGAACGTGGAGGTAGAACCCGAGGGGCCGGTCACCCGCGCCCGCGAGGGCGGCCGGGGGCAGGGCCCCGTCCAGGGGCATGGGCTCACCATCAGGCAGTACGGAAGGCATACGGACCATTGTCCGCCACCCGCCGCGCCGGCCGGACCGTCAGCGTGCCTGGAGCACCAGCAGCGCCAGATCGTCGCCGGGCGGGGCCTCGGCGAAGGCGTGCACGGCCTGCCTTATGCGGTCCGCGACACCCTGGGCGGTCAGCCCGGTGCAGTCGGCGAGTGCCCTGGCCAGCCCGTCGGAGTCGTCGAACATACGGCTTCCGGACCGTCGCTCCGTGACCCCGTCGGTGACGCAGAGCAGGGTGTCCCCCGGCGCCAGGTCGAAGGTCTGGCTCCCGTACGAGGCGTCGTCGACGACCCCCAGGAGCAGCTGGGAGGCGGCCGCCGGGCGGACCGTGCCGTCGGGGCGCAGGAGCAGGGGGAGCGGATGTCCGGCGCAGGCGAGGGTGCAGCGGACTCCGCCACTGCCGGCAAGCGGGGTGATCTCCCCGTACAGGAGGGACAGGAAACGCGACTGCGGGCCGTCGTGGGTGCCGTCCACAGGGCCTGCCCCGGGCCCCGCGGCCATGAGCGCGGCCGCTTCGGCCGCTTCCATGGCGTCGTCGAGCAGCAGGCCGTTGAGACGGTCGAGCACCTCGCCCACCTGGTACCCCTCGCGCGCGAGCAGACGCAGCCAGGGACGGGCGAGGCCGGTCACGACGGCTGCTTCGGGACCGCTTCCCTGGACATCACCGAGCATGAAGCACCAGCGGCCGCCGTTCCCGGCCGGGAAGATGTCGTAGAAGTCGCCGCCGGCGAGACCCTCGTCGCTGGGTTCGTAGACGAGGGAGCTGTCGACGCCAGGAATCCGCGCGACCTGCGCGGGCAGCAGCCCGCGCTGGAGCACCCTGCTGATGGTGGCCTGCCGGGCGTACGCACGGGCGGCACCGATGGCGAGGCCGACGCGGCGGGCGAAGTCCTCGATCAGCGCGGTCACTTCGCCGGGGACGTCCCGTCCGGCCGGGCCCGAACCCGGCGGTCCGCAGCGGCCGAGCAGCAGGGTGCCGAGGGGGCGTGCGCCGGCGGTCAGCCGGAAGCCGACGGCGTGGGCGGTGGCTGCGGTTCCGGTTCCGGTTCCGGAGTGGCCTTTCCCTTCACTCTTGTGACGGTCGTGCCTTTCCCGGTCGCCGGCAGGTGCGGGACGGTCGCCGGTCTCCCTGCCGCCCTCCGGTTCGGGACGGTCGCCGGTCTCCCTGCCGCCCTCCGTTTTCCGGGCGCGCTCCGGGCCGTCGCCGTCGGCGCCGCGTGCGCCGCCTTCGAGCCGTCCGCCGTCCGTGGACCATGGGACCGGGACGGTCACCGCTGCGCTGCGGACGTCGTGCGGTAACCGCGGTGGAGGCTCCTTCACCAGGGCGGCGTGGAGACTCTCGATCGCGGACTCGTCGGCGTGCCAGACCCCGGCGAGCCGCGGCGCGGGCCCCGTCTCGCCGTCCAGCCACACCGCGCACCAGTCGGCGAGCCTCGGCACCAGCAGCTGTCCGGCCAGCGCCGTCACCATGTCCTCGTCGAGCTGCCCGGCGAGGAGGTCGGACGCCTCGGCCAGGAACGACAGCGCCCCGCGTCCGGTCCAGTCCCGGTCACCACGCACCACCCCGTGCGGTGCGGGGGCGAGGACCTCGGCAGGGCCGAGCCCGCGCTGCATCGCCCCCACACCCCCCGGCACGCAGTCGTCGAGCGCGAGCCGCGCCCACACCGCCTTCAGCCCGGGCCGGTACGTGATCCCCCAGGAAGCCGCCAGCGCAGTGACGAGCTGCAGTCCCCTGCCGTATTCCGGCTCGCTGGACGGGGCCTCGGGGTCCGGCGCCTCGTTGCGCACCGCCCTTGCGGGGTGGCGGTCGGAAACCTCGACGACCAGCGACGCCGGATCGTCGTCGCTCGCGGAATCCAGCCGTACGAGCACCTCCACGCTGGTTCCCGCGTGCACGACGGCGTTGGTCACGAGCTCGCTCACGACAAGCACCGCATCGTCCGCCAGCCGGTCCGCCCCGCGCGTGGCCACCATTCCCAGCCGCGTCCACTCGGCGAGCGCCG
The DNA here is from genome assembly GCF_056435905.1 of Streptomyces sp. NPDC043861. Lineage (NCBI taxonomy): Bacteria > Bacillati > Actinomycetota > Actinomycetes > Kitasatosporales > Streptomycetaceae > Streptomyces > Streptomyces sp. NPDC043861. Next base: position 435,498 of record NZ_JBWKDP010000002.1, read on the forward strand.
CCCTCAGAAACCGCCGCGCGGCCGAGGCGGCCAGGGGGTTCCCGGGCAGGCCGGTGCGTGCCGTGACCCGGGTGCTGCCGCGCTGAGAGAGCAGGTGCACCGACCGGTGAGTGGTCTCCTGCTGCATCGGAACGGACCCCACGTTGCGGCTCCTGTCCGGCTCTGGTGTCGCCCCGTGGACGACTGACGACACGGACAGAGTGACAGAACGAGCTCACACATAAGCGTGGAGTCATCGAAGTGCCCGATATGACCACACCCGGAGGAAGGAATTCTGTGCCGGAGGGGCGCGCAACGCGCCGCGGGCGCGACGAGGAGTCCTCGTCGCGCCCGCGGCTTCCGGTCAGGGCATCCGGCGGCGCCGGGCCAGGCCGGCTACGCCTCCCGCGATCCCTCGTACATGGACTCGATGAGGTCCTTGTACTCACGCTCGACGACCGGTCGCTTCAGCTTCAGGCTGGGCGTCAGCTCGCCGTGCTCGATATCCAGGTCGCGCGGCAGCAGACGGAACTTCTTGATGGTCTGCCAGCGCTGCAGTCCCTCGTTGAGCCGCTTCACATAGCCCTCGATGAACTCCTGGGTCGCCGGGGCGGCGACGACCTCGGCGTACGACTTGCCTTCGAGGCCGTTCTCCTTGGCCCAGCCGAGGATCGCTGCCTCGTCGAGGGCGATCAGGGCGGTGCAGAAGTTCCGGTCGGCGCCGTGGACCAGGATGTTGGACACGAAGGGACAGACCGCCTTGAACTGGCCCTCGACCTCGGCCGGGGCGATGTACTTGCCGCCCGACGTCTTGATCAGGTCCTTCTTGCGGTCGGTGATCCGCAGATACCCGTCGGCGGAGAGCTCGCCGATGTCGCCGGTGTGGAACCAGCCGTCGGACTCGAGGACCTCGGCGGTCTTGTCCGGAAGCCCGTGGTAGCCCTCCATGATGCCCGGGCCGCGCAGCAGGATCTCGCCGTCGTCGGCGATGCGGACCTCGGTGCCGGGCAGCGGCTTACCCACGGTGCCGGTGCGGTACGCCTCTCCCGGGTTGACGAAGGAGGCGGCGCTGGACTCGGTGAGGCCGTAGCCCTCGAGGATGTGGATCCCCGCGCCCGCGAAGAAGAAGCCGATCTCGGGCGAGAGGGCTGCAGAGCCGGAGACGGCGGCGCGCAGCCGGCCGCCGAAGGCCTCCCGGAGCTTGGAGTAGACGAGGACGTCGGCGACCTTGTGCTTGGCCGTGAGGCCGAAGGAGGCCGATGCGGTGCCGGTGCGGCGGAAGTTGTCCTGGGTCTCCTTGGCGTAGGCGCGCGAGACCCCGGCCGCCCACTGGAAGATCTTGTACTTGGCGGGGCCGCCGGCCCGCGCCTTGGCCGCCACTCCGTTGTAGACCTTCTCGAAGATGCGGGGTACGGCCGCCATGTACGTCGGCTGCACGACCGGCAGATTCTCGATGATCTTGTCGACGCGGCCGTCGACCGCCGTGACGTGCCCGACCTCGATCTGGCCGGAGGTCAGCACCTTGCCGAAGACGTGCGCGAGCGGCAGCCACAGGTACTGGACGTCGTCCTGCGTCACCAGGCCGGTCGAGGCGATGGCCTTCGCCATGTACGACCAGTTGTCGTGGGGCAACCGGACACCCTTGGGGCGGCCCGTGGTGCCCGAGGTGTAGATGAGGGTGGCGAGCTGCTCGGAGGTGATCGCCTCGACGCGCTCCTTGACCGCGCCCGGGTGCTTGGCGAGGTACTCGGCGCCGCGGGCCTCCAGATCGGCGAGGGTGACGACCCAGCCCTCGGGGTCCCCCTCGGCCGGCTCGACTCCGGCGGAGTCGATCACGACGACATGCCGGAGGTTCGGCAGCTCGGCACGCCGCTCACGGGCCTTCGCCAGCTGGGCGGCGTCCTCGGCGACGAGGACCCGGCTCTCGGAGTCGGCGAGGATGTACGCGGACTCCTCGGCGTTGGTCTGCGGGTACACGGTCGTCGTGGCCGCTCCTGCACACAGGATGCCGAGGTCGGCGAGGATCCACTCCACCCGCGTGGCGGACGCGAGCGCCACGCGCTCCTCGGACTGCACACCGAGCTCGATCAGTCCGGCCGCGATCGCATACACGCGGTCGGCTGCATCGCCCCAGCTCAGCGACTTCCAGTCGTCGGGGCCCTGGCCGGTCGCCGACGGCACCGGATAGCGGTAGGCCTCCGCATCGGGAGTCGCCGCCACGCGCTGGACAAAGAGCGTCGCCACGGAGGGCGGTCGGTTCTCGATCTGGGTCTGTGTGTCGCTCACGACATCCTCCGGGCCTGCTGCTGCGGCGTTGCTGCATGACTGGCTGATTGCCCGGCTCGTCACGTTTGTTTAACTCACGAGTAACCCGCCGGGCGTTGTCAGGGTAGAGGTCCGGGCTCCCCCACGTAAGAGGCTGCAGGCTGCCGCTTCATAACGAACAGGCCCCCGTGCCGAAGGCATGGGGGCCTGTGGGGCAGATCGGCTCAACAGGGACGCTTGGTGCTTCCGGGCTACGCCGGGGCCGGCGCTTCGTCACTTTCTGCGAAGCTTCTCCGCCCCGTCATGCCCGTCCTGCCCGGCCGACTGCCGTACTGCTTCTTCACTACTTCTTCGTCTTGCCGCCGGCGGAGTCGTCGCTGGACAGAACCGCGATGAAGGCCTCCTGCGGAACCTCCACGGAACCGACCATCTTCATCCGCTTCTTGCCCTCCTTCTGCTTCTCCAGCAGCTTCCGCTTCCGGGAGATGTCACCGCCGTAGCACTTGGCGAGGACGTCCTTGCGGATGGCGCGGATCGTCTCGCGGGCGATGACCCGGGAGCCGATGGCCGCCTGGACCGGCACCTCGAACGCCTGCCGCGGGATGAGCTCCTTCAGCTTGGCGACGAGCCGGACACCGTACGCGTACGCCTGGTCCTTGTGGGTGATCGCGGAAAAGGCGTCCACCTTGTCGCCGTGCAGCAGGATGTCGACCTTGACCAGCGAGGCGTCCTGCTCACCGGTGGGCTCGTAGTCGAGCGAGGCGTAACCACGGGTCTTGGACTTCAGCTGGTCGAAGAAGTCGAAGACGATCTCGGCGAGGGGGAGGGTGTAGCGGATCTCGACCCGGTCCTCGGAGAGGTAGTCCATCCCGAGCAGCACGCCGCGGCGGTTCTGGCAGAGCTCCATGATCGACCCGATGAACTCGCTCGGGGCGAGGATCGTGGCCCGCACGACCGGCTCGTACACCTCCGAGATCTTCCCCTCGGGGAACTCGCTCGGGTTGGTGACGGTGTGCTCGCTGCCGTCCTCCATGACCACGCGGTAGACCACGTTCGGTGCCGTGGCGATCAGGTCGAGGCCGAACTCGCGCTCGAGCCGCTCACGGATCACGTCCAGGTGCAGCAGACCGAGGAAGCCGACGCGGAAGCCGAAGCCGAGGGCCGCGGAGGTCTCCGGCTCGTACACCAGCGCGGCATCGTTGAGCTGCAGCTTGTCCAGGGCCTCGCGCAGGTCCGGGTAGTCCGAGCCGTCCAGCGGGTAGAGGCCGGAGAACACCATCGGCTTGGGGTCCTTGTAGCCGCCGAGCGCCTCGGTGGCGCCCTTGCTCTGCTGGGTGATCGTGTCACCCACCTTGGACTGGCGGACGTCCTTCACACCGGTGATGAGGTAGCCGACCTCGCCGACGCCGAGACCGTCTGCGGCGAGCATCTCCGGGGAGTTGGTGCCGATCTCCAGCAGCTCGTGCGTCGCACCGGTGGACATCATCCGGATGCGCTCGCGCTTGTTGAGCTGGCCGTCGACTACTCGCACATACGTGACGACGCCACGGTAGGAGTCGTAGACGGAGTCGAAGATCATCGCCCGGGCAGGAGCGTCCGCGACGCCGACCGGGGCGGGGACGTCCTGCACCACGCGGTCGAGCAGGGCGTCGACGCCGACACCCGTCTTGGCGGAGACCTTCAGGACGTCCGACGGGTCGCAGCCGATGAGGTTCGCGAGCTCCTCGGAGAACTTCTCGGGCTGCGCGGCCGGCAGGTCGATCTTGTTGAGGACCGGGACGATGGTGAGGTCGTTCTCCATCGCCAGATAGAGGTTGGCGAGGGTCTGCGCCTCGATGCCCTGGGCGGCGTCCACCAGAAGGACCGTGCCCTCGCAGGCGGCGAGCGAACGGGACACCTCGTACGTGAAGTCCACGTGGCCGGGGGTGTCGATCATGTTGAGGATGTGGGACTTGCCCTGACCGTCGCCCGTGGTCGGCGCCCAGGGCAGACGCACCGCCTGGGACTTGATCGTGATGCCACGCTCACGCTCGATGTCCATACGGTCGAGGTACTGAGCGCGCATCTGCCGCTGCTCGACCACACCGGTCAGCTGGAGCATCCGGTCGGCAAGGGTCGACTTGCCGTGGTCGATGTGCGCGATGATGCAGAAGTTGCGGATCAGCGCCGGGTCGGTACGGCTCGGCTCGGGCACATGGAGAGGGGTCGCGGGCACGCAGGGTCCTGATTCTTGAGCGCCGAGCGCTCGTCTCGGGTCGATGTCGGATCGATACGCAGCCTCCATGGTCCCACGGCCGGGGCCCTGCGCCCGGTTTGGGCCGGTCGGTCGGCGGCTGGTAGCCTGGGCAGCTGTGTCTCGTGCACCCTCTCAGCTACGAGACGCTTCTCTGATAGATCATCGAACCTGAAAAGGCTCTTTCGTGGCGAACATCAAGTCCCAGATCAAGCGGAACAAGACGAACGAGAAGGCGCGCCTGCGCAACAAGGCCGTCAAGTCGTCGCTGAAGACCGCGATCCGCAAGGCCCGCGAGGCTGCCGCTGCGGGTGACGTCGAGAAGGCCACCGTGGCCGCTCGCGAGGCGTCCCGCAAGCTCGACAAGGCCGTCTCGAAGGGTGTCATCCACAAGAACGCCGCCGCCAACAAGAAGTCGGCGCTGGCGTCCCAGGTTGCCACCCTCCAGGGCTGAGTCTCCTGCTCCACCCCCGGGGGGCGACCCCCGGAACCCGGCAGGAACCCCTCGGGGTGACACGCCGGGCGACTTGATCGCCGGAACGGATCAAGCGGGCCCTCTCTCTTCCGCTCCCGCCCGGCACCCCGGACTCGCACGCGGCCTGCGTTCGCCACGCGGGTGCGAGACCAGCACTTCCCGGCCCCGGCCGGACCCAGAAGCCCCGGTTTTCTGTCCTTCCCCAGGACGTGAAGCCGGGGCTTCTGGCGTGCGCACCCTCCGGAAACGGCGTCCCCCGTGGCGATCGGTCGCTCCAGGGGAACGCCGATCGCCACGGGGAACGCCGCGTCTTCGGGGATCCCCGTCTCCGGGGGTCACCGTTTCCCGGGGGTCACCGTTTCCGGGATCGCCGTTTCCGGGGATCGCCGTTTCCCGGGGATCGCCGTTTCCGGGGATCGCCGTTTCCCGGGGAGAGGCCCCGGTAAGCATGGCCATGGAGGCCTGTCCTTCGAGCTCGACACCGCTGGCAGGGCCGGCCGGGTCGGCGCGGCTCTTCGGCCGTGCCCCGTCGTCCGGGCGGTCGGCCGGAGCGAGGGTACGGCCCCGGTCAAGCAGAACTCCCCGGCCACGTGCGCGTAGCTCGGCGACATGGCCTGCGGCGTAGCCCGGCCGGGCGGTGCTCGGCGGCGTGCCTGCGGCGTACGGCCCAAGGGCCAGCTCCCGCTCCGGGGGCCCGTTCGTGCTCGCCGGCCCCGTGCCGGCCAGGAGATCGGCCCGAGATCCCGCCCGGAGATCCGGCACGGGCCGGCCGTACGCGACCGGGCCGGGCCGAGGGACCAGGACGCCTCTCCGGAACTGCCGAGGAACAAGCCACCGCACCGCGTCGGCCGCGGGGTGGGTCGCCATCCCGGGGTCGGCAGGGGAAGCCCGTCGAGCCACGCTCGCGAAGCGAGGGCGGCCGGGGGCGCCGGCCTGCTGCGGCGGGGGCTGCGAAGGCGCCGACGCGGGAAAGGCGCCTCGTGCGGTGGTGAGGGGTGGGCGCCGCCCGCTCGCGGCGCACAGGAGTCGCGGGCGCAGGGCCGCTTTCAGCGACGCATCCGCGCTGCCCTCGCCACCGTCACGACGGCCTTCTCCAGCGCGTACTCCGGGTCGTCGCCGCCTCCCTTGACGCCGGCGTCCGCCTCCGCCACCGCACGCAGGGCAACCGCCACTCCGTCGGGAGTCCAGCCACGCATCTGCTGGCGCACCCGGTCGATCTTCCACGGCGGCATTCCCAGCTCGCGCGCAAGGTCCGCCGGACGTCCGCCCCGGGCGGACGACAGCTTGCCGATCGCCCGCACCCCCTGCGCCAGCGCACTGGTGATCAGCACGGGAGCGACGCCGGTCGACAGGGACCACCGCAGAGCCTCGAGGGCCTCCGCCGTACGCCCCTCGACCGCCCGGTCGGCGACCGTGAAGCTGGAGGCCTCAGCACGCCCCGTGTAGTAGCGCCCGACGACTGCCTCGTCGATCGTGCCCTCGACATCCGCGACGAGTTGCGACACCGCGCTCGCCAGTTCCCGCAGATCGCTGCCGATGGAGTCGACCAGTGCCTGGCACGCCTCGGGGGTGGCGGAGCGCCCCAGCGCACGGAACTCGGACCGCACGAACGTCAGCCGCTCCGCCGGTTTCGTCGTCTTGGGGCACGCCACCTCACGCGCGCCCGCCTTGCGCGCCGCGTCCAGGAGGCCCTTCCCCTTGGCACCGCCCGCGTGCAGCAGGACCAGGGTGATTTCCTCGGCGGGCGAGTCGAGATACGCCTTGACGTCCTTGATCGTGTCGGCGGACAGGTCCTGAGCGTTTCGCACGACGACCACCTTGCGCTCCGCGAAGAGCGACGGGCTCGTCAATTCGGCGAGGGTCCCGGGCTGGAGCTGGTCCGAGGTGAGGTCGCGCACGTCCGTGTCGGCGTCGGCGGCCCGGGCCGCCGCCACGACCTGCTGAACGGCGCGGTCCAGCAGCAGGTCCTCCTGGCCCACGGCGAGGGTGAGGGGGGCGAGGGAATTGTCGTTCGTGTTCTTCCTGGTGGCCATCGCGCACCAGCATCGCACGGAGCACCGACACCCCGGGGCCCGCCGGTGGCCGGACGGATCCGTCGACCCCGGTCACTGCCGAGAGGTCCCCGTCCAGGTCCGGACCCCGGGCAGGGTCCGGGAGCGGCCCCGCACACCACGCTCGTATGCCCGGGACCGGACTACGGGGGGGGCCGGGCCGACGGTCGAGCGCTTCCGGCGGGGGTACCCGGGAGCCTGGGCCGCGATCGGGCACGGGTCCGCGGAGCTCGGGACCGGCGCTCGCGGTGGGCCCGGGGAAATCGGGACCGGGGTCCAGAAGCTGCCCGGCACTCGAGCCCAGGCACGGCTGCCGAGCCCGGGGCCGGGACACACCACCTGCCCGGGGCCGGGCTCAGATCCAGGTCCCGGTCCAGATCCAGATCCAGATCCCGGCCCAGGTCCCGGTCCCGGTCCAGGTCCAGGTCCAGGTCCCCGAACGCTAAGGTGCCTCGCGCCAGCCGTCCCAGTCCGCCACGAACTCGTCCAGCTCGGCCGCGTCCAGCACGCCCTCCGGGTCCTCGACGACCACCAGCCACTGGGCGTCCTCGGCGTCGTCCTCGCCGGCCAGCGCGTCCCTGACCAGTCGGGGCTCGTCGGTCACGCCGAAGCGGCCCCCCACCGCCTCGGCGACCTCTTCCGCAGCGTCGCGGTCGGGCAGCACCAGCACATGTCTCACATCGTCCACCGCCACATTGTGCAAGCTCACACGCCGACCGGCCGACGGACCTCCGGTACCCGGTCCAGAACGACCCCGAAGTGGTCCCGGTATGCAGCCAGTACCTCCGCATCCTCCCCGAGCAGCCGCTCCTCCCGTTCGCCGTGCACAGTCGTGACCAGCTTCCGGCCCGTCAAGGTGATACGCCCGTCCTCGGTGAGCCTGGAGCAGACGAGGGACTGGGTGAAGTGGGAGGCGGGCGAGGTCCGGTGGTACCAGGCGCCGGCCTCGAAGTCCGCCAGCACCCGCGGGCGCCGGTCCACCCGGAACTGCGGCTTGCCGTCGCGCAGGACGTCCAGATCCCCGTCCGGCGCCTCGACGATGCAGAACTTCCCGGCCGGGTCGCTCTGCTCACCCCGCTCCTCCAGCAGAAGGGGATGGCTGCTGTGGTCGCCGAACCCGACATCGGCCAGCCATGGACCGGTGGCGTCCTCGGTTTCGACCCGCAGCGTGAGGTGGTCGTACGGGATGCCGAGCCGGCCGTCCTTGCCGAACGTCCGTGCCTGCAGAAGGGTGACGCCGAAGCCCAGACCGCGCAGCAACGCGGCGAAGGCACCGTTGAGTTCGTAGCAGAAGCCGCCGCGGTGCGCGCCCACGACCTTGTCGAGAAGCGGCTGGTCCGCCAGTGCAGGGTTGCCACCCATGTGGATCGAGAGGTTCTCGAAAGGTACGGAACGAAGATGCAACAACTGCAGCTCGCGCAATGCCCCGGCGTCCGCCCGCTCGGGGCGTGCGGCTCCGATACGGCGAAGGTAGGCATCGACGGTCGTTGTCGGCGGAGGCGGGGTGTCCATGACTGCAGTCTCGTCGTGCAGTCCGCGGCGCGCCATGCACCACTGGTCCTAGGACGATCGGGGGAGTCAGGTCCGCCTGCCGTCGGACGTGCGGCACCACCGAGGTCGCCTAGCGTTCCGGGCATGACGACTCCAGAGCCGGCCCGTGGCCGGGAACGGCGCAAGCAGGATGTCCTGAGCCGCCTCGACAAGGACGACGACGCCTGGGTCGCCACGGCCTCTCCGTCCGGTGCGCCCTGCCTTGTGCCGCTGTCGTTCGTCTGGGACGGCGGGGCGCTGCTGATGTGCACGCGGCGTACGAACCCGACCGCGCGCAATGTGCAGCGCCGCGGTGAGGCCGTGGTGACCGTCGGCCACACACGGGACGTGGTGCACATCGAGGCAACGGCCGAGCTCGTCGAGGGCTCCGCCCTGAGGAAGGAGTCCGCCGACGCATTTGCGGCGAAGCTCGGCTGGGACCCGCGGGAACGAGAGCCATGGGTGTACATCAGGGTCACTCCTGTCGTGGTGAAGGCATGGCGTGAGGAGAACGAACTGGCTGACCGGCTGCTCATGCGCAACGGTCAATGGCTGGCCTGAGACGCGCCACGGGACACTGCGCGGAGCTCCCTGCCCGCGCCTGACACGGCGATTGCTCCGTCCTCATCCGTACGGAGCACGGCCGCCCCCTGGGCCCGCAACGCGCCGACGGTACGGGGCGACGGATGGCCGTAGGGGTTGTCACGCCCGCAGGAGATCAGGGCCAGCCGTGGCCGGGCGCCCGCCAGCAGACCGGGGTGCTGGAACGCCGAGCCGTGGTGGGCGACCTTGAGGACGTCCACGTGCGGGAGCGCCGGGTGGATCCGTATCAGTCGCCGCTGGGCGGGCGGCTCGAGGTCTCCGAGAAGAAGCAGTGAGGGACCACCCGCGACCGCAACATGAAGTGCGACGCTCGCGTCGTTCGGCCCCTCCGGCCGCAGCCCGGGCCCTGACGCCGGCCACAGCACCCTCCAGTCCAGCCGTCCAAGACGGCGCCGCTCCCCCGCCACCGCAGGGACCAGCGGCACCCCGGCCTCCGCCACCGTGCGACGCACGAACGCCGCCTGATCACGCGGCTCTTCGAGCGTCGTCGTCTGCACCGCCCCGACCGCCCTGCCGCGCAGCACACCGGACAGCCCGGCCACATGGTCGGCATGAAAGTGCGTCAGCAGCAGAAGCGGGATCCGGGTCACGCCCAGTTCTCGCAGACACCGGTCGGCGAGCACGGGGTCCGGTCCGGCGTCCACCACCACCGCCGTGCCGTCACCGGCCGCGAGCACCGTGGCATCGCCCTGGCCCACGTCGCACATCGCGAACGCCCAGCCGGGTGGTGGCCATCCGGTGAGGACCCAGGTCAGTGGCACGGGGCGCACCACCGCCACCAGGAACAACAGGGCGCAGACGGCAGCGGAACATGGATGTCGGGTCAGTGCACGGACGGCCAGGACCGCGAGGGCTCCGACCACGGCGAGCAGCAGCCCGCCGCGCCAGCCGTCGGGCCAGTCCGTCTGAGCACCCGGCAGCGCCGCTCCGGTCCGAGCGACACCGGCGATCCATTCGGCCGGCCAGCCCGCGCAGCGGGCCAGCAATTCGGCGACGGGCATCGCCACGGGAGCCGTGGCGAGCGCCGCGAAGCCCAGGACCGTGGCCGGTGCGACGGCGAGTTCGGCGAAGAGGTTGCAGGGGATCGCCACCAGGCTGACACGCGCAGCGAAGACCGCCACCACCGGGGCACACAGCATCTGCGCGGCTCCCGCAGCGGCCAGTGCCTCGGCAACTCGCCCCGGAACACCGCGCCGCCGCAGTGCTTCACTCCATCGCGGAGCGACGGTCAGCAGGGCCACCGTGGCCAGCACCGAGAGCAGAAAGCCATAGGTGCGCGACAGCCACGGGTCGTACAGCACCAGCAGCAGCACCGCACCGGCCAGCGCGGGAATCAGCGATCTGCGACGGCCGGTGCCGATGGCGAGCAGGGTGATCAGCCCGCAGGCCGCCGCCCTCATCACGCTGGGATCCGGCCGGCACACCAGGACGAAGGCGATCGTGAGGGCCCCGCCGAGCAGCGCCGTCGTTCGCAGTGTGATCCCCAACCGGGGTGCCAGTCCCCCGCGCTCCGCCTGCAGTGCTCTGGCTGGGGTCCCGATGAGCAGGAACAACACCAAGGTGAGGTTGCTGCCCGAGACGGCGAGCAAATGCGTGAGGTCGGTTGCCTGGAAGGCGTCATGGAGCTCGGTCCCGATCCTGGAGGTGTCACCGACGACCAGGCCCGGGAGCAGGGCGCGGGCATCGGATCCGAGACCGTCGGTCGCCCGGCGCAGTCCGGCACGCAGTTCTCCGGCGCTCCTCTGCATCGCGCTCGGCGGCCCAGTGATGCGGGGCGGCCCGGCGCCGTGCGCTCTCAGGACCGCGGCGAACCGACCGTCCCCCTCCGCCGGCGGCTCGGCTCCGGCGTGGAGCCGCAGCCGCGTCGAGGGCAGCAGCTGTAACCACTCGCCGGCCGAATCGCCTGTTCTGGCGATCACCAGGACCGGTGTGCGCGTGGCCACGGCCAACCCGTCGTCCCCGAGCACCCGGACGACCTCCGCGGTCAGCGTCACGGCCGTTCCCGTCGTGTAATGGCCACGGATGCGCGGCCTGAGCATGCGCGGATCGCCCGTGACCACGATCTCCGCAGTCATCCGGCCGTACTGCCGTGCCGCTTCCGGCACCGGTCCCCGGTACAGGTCCGCGCCGCGCAGCCCGCCTGCCCCCGCCCCCGCGGCGGCGCAGACCAGCATGGCGGCGGCGGCCGCCCGGCTTCCCGGGGGCCGTGAACGCCCTTGAGCGGCGGCCACGAGCAGGGGTGCGAGCACAAGGGCGGCCAGGGCGAGGCTCCCCACGGCCACTGCTGTCGGCCAGGGCGGCCTCGCGGTGAGAGCGAAGGCGGCCGCACCCCACGCGGCCAGTGCCGGGAGCGCCAGACGGAGGTCGAGCGGGCCCTCCCGCAGATGGTCGTGCATGCCGTGTGCGTGGCCGGCCGGGAGCTGAAATGGGCGCCCGGTCATGGCCGGACCAGGTCCTGGAGCTCCGCAAAGCGGCGGTCCCCGATCCCTCTGACCTCGCGGAGCTCGTCCACCGAACGGAAACCGCCGTGCTCTGTGCGGTAGTCGACGATGTGCTGGGCGAGGACAGGGCCGACGCCGGGGAGGGTGTCGAGCTGCTCCGCGTTTGCGGAGTTGAGGCTCAGTGGTCCGGCAGCCGGACCCGCCACGACTCCGCCCGGTGGCATCACCGCGGCCCCACCCGGCGGCGCGATGCCCACGACCACCTGCTCGCCGTCCATGAGCACCCTCGCCCTGTTGAGCCCGGTGAGGTCCGTCCCTGCCTTGACTCCGCCTGCCGCGCGCAGGGCATCGGCAACCCGTGACCCCACGGGCAACCGGAGCACGCCCGGCCGCATCACCTTGCCGCTCACATCGACCACGATGCGCGCGGCCGGGCCGGTTGCGGGCGAATGCCCCGGCGATGGCGCCGGCTCGGGGCCCGGCCCTTGTCCGGCGGGCGCGGCCGACGACGGGCGGCCCTCGCCGACCAGTTCCGGCGCACGCACAGGTTCCGGCCGGCCGGCCCAGAAGTGCTGGAGGGCGAAGCCCACCCCCACCACGAGGACGACGGCCAGCGCGGCCAGTGTCCTCGGCGCCAGCCCGCACCGGAGCTGGATCCACAGCGGCAGCCGCTCTCTCAGCAGAAGTCGCCCACGCACCCACACGGAGAGCCCGGATGAGGACGGCCCGCCGTCGACCGGCGCAACCGGCCCGCGTGCGCCGGCCACTGCCCCGTGCCGGACGACGTCCATGTGATCGGCCATGGCCGCGTCCTCCGCCATGGCACCGCGCCGTGGCACGGCGGTCATGTCCCCTCCCGCACCCGCAGGCAGGAACAACGCGTCCGCGCGCCGCCGCGGAGTCACTTCGGTCGTCGTCGCATCGACCGGCGAGGGTGGCGATGGCCTTGCCGTCGCGAGGGAAGGGGCGGTCACCCGGCGCCCTGCCCGCAATCGCCGTCTGCCTTCGCGGACCCGGCCGTCCGAGGCCGGGTTCCGGCCCGGGCCACTCGTCGCGGAGCGTGATCGGTACGTCATGTCACACGACGGTAGGCAGCTCCGGGCCTGCCCGCTGAGCAGCATCAATTCCGGTGGATGACCGACCCGTTGTGAATAACTCCGTCACCCGCAGGGGTGACTCACCACGGTGAGACCACAGCCCCGAGCAGCCCGGGCCCGGTGTGCGCGCCGATCACCGCGCCGACCTCGCTGACATGCAGTTCGGCAAGGCCGGGCACCCGCTCCCGCAGCCGCTCCGCCAGCGCCGACGCCCTGTCCTGTGCGGCGAGATGATGCACCGCGATGTCGACGCGTCCGGTGCCCGCCCGCTCGGTGACGATCTCCTCGAGCCGGGCGATCGCCCTCGATGCCGTGCGGACCTTCTCCAGCATTTCGATCCGGCCGCCGTCGAGTTGCAGCAGCGGCTTCACTGCGAGTGCGGACCCGAGCAGGGCCTGTGCCGCACCAATACGTCCACCGCGGCGCAGATAGTCGAGCGTGTCGACATAGAAGAACGCGGACGTCCCCGCGGCCCTCTTCTCCGCCGCGGCCACCGCCTCGTCCAGCGAGCCGCCCGCGTCGGCGGCCTTCGCCGCGGCGAGGGCACAGAAGCCCAGGGCCATGGCGACCATGCCGGTGTCCACGACGCGGACCGGGACGGGTGCTTCACGTGCCGCGAGCACGGCGGCGTCGTAGGTCCCGGAGAACTCGGAGGACAGATGGAGTGAAACGATTCCGGTCGCGCCGGTCTCCGCCGTCGCCCGGTAGGCAGCGGCAAAGGTTTCGGGGCTCGGCCGGGAGGTCGTGACCGATCGCCTTTTCTGCAGGGCAACGGCGAGCGAGCGGGCCGAGATCTCCGTGCCTTCTTCCAGCGCCTGGTCGCCGAGCACGACGGTCAGCGGCACCGCGGTGATGCCGTGCCGCTCCATCGTCTGCGGCGGCAAGTAGGCCGTTGAATCGGTGACGATCGCGACATGGCGGGACATGAGCGGGAGGTTACCCGCAGGGGACGCCGCACGGCAGCCCGACCCCGCCCTGCCGGTCGGTTCCGCTCAGCGCAGACCTGACCCTCCGGACGATCCGGAGCGTCCGCCGAGCCCGGCTCGAGCGGGGTACGCGCCCCGCATGTGCTCTCCGACCGCCACGAGAAACTGATTCCGGTTCCACCGTCCGGCGCCCGCGCGGCCGATCGTTCCACTGCATGTGGGAGCCGTGTTTCGCCTCGCCCCGCATCGGGTGCAGCCTCGTCGGCCTGCTGATCCGCTGTCGGCAGGCCCACCGCCTGCCCGGCCCACCGTTTCGGTGCGGTTGTCGCTCGTCCGGGCGGTCGGCCATCCGGTTCTTCGGGACTCTGATTCGCCGCCCGTCCGGTTGGTCGTCTCCAGTTCGTCGTCTCCGGGCGTCTAGTTCGTCGTCTCCGGGCGCGCCGTCTTCTGCCAGGAGTAGGTGGACGGCTCCCGCGGGTCGCGCGCCGTGATCGCCTGCGGCTGCTGCGCACCGGCCTCGGGGTCCGGCGCCCGCGCCGTGTCCGCCGTGCCGGCAGCGGATCCGTTTGCCGTCCCCGCTTCAGCAGCCCGGGCCCCGGAGAGCGGCCCGGAAGCCGCATCCGCCGCCCAGTCCGGCTCCGTCCGTGACCAGTCCCGCAGGGCCCCCGCCTCCACGTCGATCTGTGCGCTCAGCGCCGTCAAGTCGTCCTCCGCGAACGACCGGGCCCGGTCCCTGGCCGCCCATCGCAGCGACTCCGCCGAGTGCTTGATCCGCTCCACGCGCTCGCGCAGCTCCGGCAGCCTCTCCATGACCCGGCTCCTGTCAGGCTCCCGCTCGAGCCGCTTCAGCTCGTCGTCGAGGTCGCGCCCGTGCACGCTCAGCCGCTGGAACAGCCCGATCGATTCCTTCAGCGACGCGTCCTCGGCCACGCCCGCGTGGAGCGCTTCCTGCGTGGCCTTCATCGACGTACGCAGCTGCAGTCGCAACTGTGCCAGGTCCCCCGGCACCCCACCCTGCCCGAGACTCCTGGCCCGCAGCGTGGTGTCCTCGACGGTGCGCCTGGCCTGGGTGATCGTGCGGTCCACGCCGCGCTTGGCCGCACCGATCACCTTGACGCTCGCGTATGCCCCGAGCGCCACAAAGGCGACGAAGAGCAGCACCAGGATGAGGATTACGTCCATGGGGGGCGCCCTCCGGGGTCGCGGGCCTCGGCCCGAGCAATGTGGTCCTCCCACCGTAAACGCAACGGGCAGGCCGAGGGTTCCAGCGGAACCCCCAACCTGCCCGTAGGGGAAGAACCAGGGCTGCCCCCGAGAGGCCCTCTCGGGCCCCGGCGGCCCCGCCAGGTCCGGGTCCGAGGGCCGAACCCCGGGTCGGCCCCGGTGCCCGGCCCTCATCCGGTCGGCCGTCAGGCGGTGACGACGTTCACCAGCTTCGGCGCCCGCACGATCACCTTCCGAATCCCCGCACCGCCCAGCGCCGCGACGACTGCCGCGTCGCCCAGGGCCAGCGACTCCAGCTCCGCGTCGGTGATGGACGGCGAGACCTCCAGGCGGGCCTTGACCTTGCCCTTGATCTGCACGACACAGGTGACCGTCTCGTCCACCACGTAGGCCGGGTCGGCCACCGGGAAGTCCTGGTGCACCACGGAGTCCGTGTGCCCCAGCCGGCGCCACAGTTCCTCCGCGATGTGCGGCGCCAGGGGCGCGACCAGCAGGACCAGCCGCTCCGCGACCGACCGCGCCACCGGGCCGCCCGCCTTCGTCAGGTGGTTGTTCAGCTCGGTGATCTTGGCGATGGCGGTGTTGAAGCGCATCGCGGCCATGTCCTGTCCGACGCCGTCGATGGCTTTGTGCAGTGCACGCAGCGTCGCCTCGTCCGGCTCGCCGTCCACGACCGTGACCTCGCCGGTCGCCTCGTCGACGACGTTGCGCCACAGACGCTGCAGCAGGCGGTACTGACCGACGACCGCGCGCGTGTCCCACGGCCGGGAGACGTCCAGCGGACCCATGGCCATCTCGTACAGACGCAGCGTGTCGGCACCGTACTCGGCGGCGATCTCGTCAGGAGTGACTGCGTTCTTCAGGGACTTGCCCATCTTGCCCAGCTCGCGCTTGACCGGCTCGCCGGCGAAGAAGAAGCTGCCGTCCCGCTCCTCGACCTCGGTGGCCGGGACGGGGAAGCCCCGGCTGTCCCGGTACACGTACGCCTGGATCATGCCCTGGTTGTACAGCTTGTGGAACGGCTCGACGGACGAGACGTGTCCCAGGTCGAACAGCACCTTGGACCAGAAGCGGGCGTACAGCAGGTGCAGCACGGCGTGCTCGGCACCGCCCACGTACAGGTCGACGCCGCCGTGCGGCTGCCCCTCGCGCGGGCCCATCCAGTACTGCTCGATGTTGGGGTCGACCAGCTTGTCCGGGTTGTGCGGGTCCAGGTAGCGCAGTTCGTACCAGCAGGAACCTGCCCAGTTCGGCATGGTGTTGGTCTCGCGCCGGTAGCGCTTGACGCCGTCGCCGCGGCCCAGGTCCAGCTCGACGTTCACCCACTCCTCGTTCCGCGACAGCGGGGTCTCGGGCTGGGTGTCGGCGTCGTCCGGGTCGAAGGTGCGCGGCGAGTAGTCGTCGACCTCGGGCAGCTCCAGGGGCAGCATCGAGTCGGGCAGCGCGTGAGCGACGCCGTCCTCGTCGTAGACGATCGGGAACGGCTCGCCCCAGTAGCGCTGCCGGCTGAACAGCCAGTCGCGCAGACGGAAGTTGATGGTCCCTTCACCGATGCCGCGGCCGGTCAGCCACTCGATGATCCTCGACTTGGCCTCGGCGACGCCCAGACCGTCCAGCGAGATCTCGTCGTTGGACGAGTTGATCGCCGGGCCCTGTCCGGTGAAGGCCTCGCCCTCCCAGCCCTCGGGCGGCTGGACGGTCCGGACGATGGGCAGGCCGAAGGCCTCGGCGAACTCCCAGTCGCGCTCGTCCTGGCCGGGGACGGCCATGATGGCGCCGGTGCCGTACCCCATCAGCACATAGTCGGCGACGAAGACCGGGACCCGGGCGCCGGTGACGGGGTTGACCGCGTACGAGCCGGTGAAGACGCCGGTCTTGTCCTTGTGCTCGGTCTGCCGTTCGACGTCGCTCTTGGTCTGCGCCTGCTTGCGGTACGCGGCGACCGCGTCGGCGGGGGTCGCGGCGCCGCCCGTCCAGGCTTCCCTGACGTCCTGCGGAATGTCCT
Organism: Streptomyces sp. NPDC043861; assembly: GCF_056435905.1. Classification (NCBI taxonomy): domain Bacteria; kingdom Bacillati; phylum Actinomycetota; class Actinomycetes; order Kitasatosporales; family Streptomycetaceae; genus Streptomyces; species Streptomyces sp. NPDC043861. Next base: position 452,327 of record NZ_JBWKDP010000002.1, read on the forward strand.
GGGGCCACTCGGCGGGCAGGATCGAGTCGATCAGGCCGTGCTCGGGTGCCAGGACCATGTAGGTCGCGCCGAACAGCGTGTCGGGGCGGGTGGTGAACACCGTGACCGGCTCACCTTCGTGGCCGTCGACCGTGAAGTTGACACGCGCGCCCTCGCTGCGGCCGATCCAGTTGCGCTGCTGCAGTTTGATCGCCTCGGGCCAGTCCAGCGCGTCCAGGTCGTCCAGCAGCCGGTCGGCGTAGGCGGTGATGCGCATGTTCCACTGGCGCAGATTGGCCTTGAAGACCGGGAAGTTGCCGCGCTCGGAACGGCCGTCGGCAGTGACTTCCTCGTTGGCCAGCACGGTGCCCAGCCCGGGGCACCAGTTGACGGGGGCGTCGGAGGCGTACGCCAGGCGGTACTCACCCAGCACTTCGGCGCGCTCGACGGCGCTCAGCTCGCTCCAGGGGCGCCCGGACGCAGTGGCGCGCTCCCCACTCTCGAACTGCGCCACCAGGTCCGCGATCGGACGGGCCTTCTTCGCCTCGTCGTCGTACCAGGAGTTGAAGATCCGCAGGAAGATCCACTGGGTCCACTTGTAGTAGTCCGGGTCGATCGTCGCGAACGACCGCCGCTTGTCGTGGCCCAGACCCAGCCTGCGCAGCTGGACCTTCATGTTCTCGATGTTGGCCTCGGTGGAGACCCGCGGGTGCGTGCCGGTCTGGACGGCGTACTGCTCCGCGGGCAGGCCGAAGGCGTCGAAGCCCAGGGTGTGCAGGACGTTGTGGCCGGTCATGCGCTGATGGCGGGCGTAGACATCCGTCGCGATGTAGCCCAGCGGATGTCCGACGTGCAGGCCCGCACCGGAGGGGTACGGGAACATGTCCATGATGAACTTCTTGGGGCGGGCGACGGTGGCCGCGTCGCCGGCCAGGTCGCCGCTCGGACCGGGCGCCTCGTAGGTGCCGTCGGCGTCCCAGAAGTCCTGCCAGCGTGCCTCGATGTCGGCGGCCATGGCAGCCGTGTAGCGGTGCGGTGCGGCCACCTCTGCGGCAGCAGAATTCGTCTCGCTCATGATCCCTAAAGCTCCATCGATCGTCTCTGCCGGCGTTCCCCCGGAACGGGCTTTGCCCACAAACAAAAGGACCCCTCGCACAGGAGGGGACGCCGCGCCGATTCCGACCGGACGATTCACCGGTCGGGACTGATCAGCGCGGCCCGCTAAGCAGAAGGCGTACGGCACGCATGGCGTCAGGGTACCGCAGGGCCGCTCCGGGCCGCATCGAGCGTCCATGCGACAGGCGTGATCACGATTCGGCCACTTGTTTACGCGCCGTGCAGGCAACACACCCCGGAAAGTTACTCGGCGTATCGGGCCTATCCGGGGCAACCCCAGGGTCAGTTGCCGGTCAGGCTGACCACTAAAGGCAGAAAACTCGTACTGCTTGGTATGGCTCGACCTAGCATGCGAACACGGGACCGCTTTCCCGCACCATTCGGAGTCGCCCCCATGAACCCTCGTCGCAAGATCCGTTCGTCCCCCGGTCCGAATCCGGGCCTGAGCCGTCGCCAAGTGCAAGGCGGGCTGAGCATCGCCGCTCTCGTGTTCCTCCCCCTGCTCGCCGTCGGCGGCAGTGACGACTTCCGAGCAGCGCTCGATTTCACCAGCGGTGTCCTCTCGCTGCTCTCGCTCACGGCCTCGGTCGCCTGGGGCCTGATAGCCACCGACCGGCTGCTGTTGTCGATCCGGCACCGCCTGCTCGCCCAGGGCATCCACCGGGCCACTGCGACCGCTTCGCTCGGCTTCCTGCTCCTGCACGCCACGGTCAAGGTCTCGCTGGGCCACGTCGAACTGATCGGCGCACTCATCCCGTTCAGCCTCGGTCTCACCGGTACCTCCGCGCTCATCGGCCTCGGTTCGCTCGCCGGGTTGCTGATGGTGGTGGCCGCATCGACCGGTGCCGCTCGAAGCGCGCTCGCGGGCAACGTCCGGATCGCCGGGCGCTGGCGGGCGATGCACATGCTGGCCTACCCCGCGTGGTGCTTCGCACTCATGCACGGGCTCTACACGGGTCGACCCGCCGCCACATGGGTGACCACGATGTACTGCCTCGCTCTGGCCGGTGTCGCAGCGGCCGTCTCGCTCCGGCTGCTGCCGCGCCAGACGCAGCGCAGGCTCGCCGAGAACCTCATGGCCCTGATCGGGTCCGGCGGTGGCGGCCAGGCGGCCGAGACTCCCGAGCAGTCCAGGCGTGACATGTCGGTGACCCCGCTGCCGGGGACCTCCGGCAGTTCCTCGGCGACCGCCGAGTTCGAGCGCGAGTTCCCGCGCCGCCGTGCAGGGAGCGGCCCGGACGAACCCCTGGGCAGGCCGCTCGGAGCCCCCCTGGGGCAGCCGCTCGCCCCGCCGCGCGGAGAGCCCAGGCGCATACCCGCTCCCGCCCCGCCGCTGTACGAAGCGACTCCGTCCGCATCCTCCGAGCCGCTCACGGCAGCGGGGCCCTTCCCCGGAGCCGAGACGCTGTCCGGCGGGACGCTCCCGGGCGATGGTCCCGGGACGGGCATCTCGGCCGCCTACCGCGCCGTCTCCCTGGCCGGCGACACCCCGCGCACGGCGGACACCGCGACATCCGGATCCCTCGGCGACATCCCCGTCGCCCAGCGCATTCCCATGACCGAGGAGATCCCGGTGGTCGACGAATCCGGCCCCCGCTCCGATCTGTGGCCGGCGCCCTCCCCGCCGCCGCCCGCACAGGCGTTTCCGCCGCCGCCCGCAACGTCGCGGTACGAGACGGGCGCCGCTTCCCCGTACGAGACCGGCGCCACGCCCATGTACGAGACGGGCGTCGCTTCCCCGTACGAGACCGGCGCCACACCCGTGTACGAGACCGGCGCCACCTCCCTTTACGAAACGGGATCCGCATCTGTCTACGAGACCGGTGCCATGCCGGCGTACACAGCCTCGTACGACCCCTCGTCCGCGTACGACCCGGCCTCGGCTTCCGCCTACGGCGGCACCGGCGGCTATGAGGCCCCGACCAACCGCTCGTCCCTGGACGACACGCAACTCTCCCCCGGCCCCCTCTATCCACCCCAGGCCGGGGAACCCTGGAACGCACCCGCAGGAGAACGACCGTGAACGCCCCTCTCCCCGATGTCCCCGAAGTCCGCGTCGTCGGCCTCCCCCAGCTGACCCAGGGCTTCGACCTGGTCGAGCGCCTCGATCTCTCGATGCATCTGAAGGTGCACGGGCCGCTCGAGCCCATGACCGGGGAGCGGCTGGCCCAGCTCGCCGAGAACATATCCCTGCGGGGCCGAGGCGGTGCGGGCTTCCCGTTCCACCAGAAGCTGCGAGCCGTGGCCAAGGCGGCGATTCGGCGCGGGGTGCGGCCCGTCGTCGTGATCAACGCCAGCGAGGACGAGCCGGCGTGCCGCAAGGACACCGTGATGGTCAACCGGGCGCCCCACCTCATCCTTGACGGCGCGCTGCTCGCCGCGGAGGCGCTCGGCGCACGCACCCTGGTCGTCGCGGTGACCCGCAACTCCACCGAGGTCTCGATGCGCGCCGCCCTCGCCGAGCGGGGGCTGTCCGACCGGCGCGGTCAGCAGATGCGGGCGCGGGTGCAGCGCAACCCCGAGCGCATGGTCTCCGGTGAGGCGTCGGCGATCATCCGGGCGATCAACGGTGGTCCCGCACTGCCTCCCGGCCGGCGTGAGCGCGCTGCCGAGTCCGGCGTGGCGGGAGCGCCGACACTGCTGTCCAACGCGGAGACGTTCGCGCAGCTGGCGGTCGCGGCCCGGATCGGAGCCCGCCGCTACTGCAACTCGGGCCTGGAGAAGGAGCCGGGCACGGTGATGCTGACGGTCTCCGGCGCGGTCGCGCGCCCCATGGTGCTCGAGGTGCCGACGGGTGTGCCGATGCGGTACGTGCTCCAGCTGGCGGGCGCTCCGCCGGTCCCCCAGGGAGTGCTGACCGGCGGCTACCACGGCAACTGGATCGACGCCGCCGCCACGCACGACGCCGTGATCTCGCGGGAGTCGCTGGCGAATGTGGGCGGATCGCTCGGCGCGGGAGCGATCCTCCCGATCGGTCCGGAGACCTGCCCCCTCGGTGAGGCCCAGCGGGTGGCCAACTGGCTCGCGGCCGAGACGGCCGGCCAGTGCGGTCCCTGCAAGCTGGGGCTGCCCGCCGCGGCCGGCGGACTGTCTGACGTGATCAACGGCGGCGGACCGGCCGCCCTGGAGGCCCTCCGGGAGGTCACACAGGCGGTCAAGGGGCGGGGTGCGTGCAAGCACCCGGACGGCTCCGCGAAATTCTTCGCATCGACCCTGTCGGCGTTCACCGACGACCTGGCGGCGCACGTCCTGCACGGCGGCTGCGGCCGCGAGACGACCGGTGTGCTGCCGCTGCCCCTCGCCGGCTACGAGGACACGCAGGAGTCGATCCCGAGCGGCGAGAAGCTCGCCATCGACTGGACGCTCTGCCAGGGCCACGGCATCTGCGCGGAGATCGTGCCCGAGCTGATCCGCATGGGCGCCGACGGCTTCCCGTCGGTGGCGGAGGCGGCGGTGCCGCAGCACCTGCGTGGGCGGGCCGAGCGAACCGTGCGCCGTTGCCCGGCGCTCGCGATCCGTCTCGAGCAGGCGCCCGCCGAGCGAAGCCGTCCGGCACTGCCCCCGGGCGGGGACCGCAAGGCCCTTGGCAGCGGCCGGGGTTGACGGAGACACGAAAGAGGGCCATCCGGATCGGATGGCCCTCTTTCGTGTGCTCTTACCGAGCTGCTGTGGAGCTAAGGAGAATTGAACTCCTGACCTCTTGCATGCCATGCAAGCGCTCTACCAACTGAGCTATAGCCCCTTGCTGTGTGTCGCCCCGTTCGGGTTCCCCCCGCGGCGACAGAAGGAACATTACACGGTCCCCCCGGTGGTTCACCAAATCGTTTTCGGTCTGCACCGACTCGCCCCGTAGAGCCCGTTTCAGGTCAGGAGAGCGAGCGGATGTGCGGGCGGATCGACGGGCGGACATACAGGTGCATACAGGGCGGCGCTCAGTCCGTGAACGGACAGATACGTGGCGGCTGCTCAGGCCGTCGCGAACGAGTAGAAGCGTTTGAGAGTGCAGTGCTCGTCGAGCAGCCGACCGTAGATCGGCTCCCCTTCGAGTTCGCGGTACGTCTCGATGGGGTCGCCCTTTATGATCAGCGCCCGAGCGCACTCCTCGCACCAGTACTGGTACTCAGGGTTGACGGGGTCCATGTCGCGGACGATCGGCGTACCGCTGCCGCACCAGTCGCACTTCCGCCTGTGTGCACCCATCATTCAGCTCCAGCTGTGGCCGCAGGCCGTGCACACGTACGAGATACCTCCGTTGTCGCCGAGCACTTGGGCAACATGCGCCGAACCGCAGGAGGGACAGTTGAGGCGAACGTTTGCCTCCGCAGCGGCGAGCAGGTCATCACCCTCCTCGATGCTGCTTCCGGGCATCGCCTCTCCCTCCCGTCCGGGCCGTCGTCCCCCTCCGGCCGTCCCGATTCTGCCATGACGCCGCAAGAGGGTCAGTGCCGTCGGCGCACCGGACCGGCGGAAACGCAGAAATCCCGCCCCTGGTGGGGGACGGGATCCTGGTGTGAAACCTGTGGAGCTAAGGAGAATTGAACTCCTGACCTCTTGCATGCCATGCAAGCGCTCTACCAACTGAGCTATAGCCCCTTGTGTCCTTCGCGCTCCGCGCTGCGAACAAGAAGAACCTTAGCCTGTGACCAGCCGGAAAGTGAAATCCGGCCGGTCCGCGGCCGCCGGGCGCGGTCGGGAAGGGATCACCTGCCGCTCCTGCGATGCTCCGGAGGTCCGCAGCACAGGCGGGGCCGCCGGACGGATGCCCGTCGGCCTCTCGCTGCAGCGGTCGTCAGTCGTCGTCGCCGAGGACCGGCTCGGGAAGGGTGCCCGCATTGTGCTCGAGCAGCCGCCAGCCGCGGGCGCCTTCGCCGAGCACGGACCAGCAGCAGTTGGAGAGCCCGCCCAGGCCCTCCCAGTGGTGCGCCTCGAGGCCGAGCAGCCGGCCGATCGTGGTCCGGATCGTGCCGCCGTGGCTCACCACGACGAGCGTGCCGCCGACGGGCAGCTTCTCGGCATGGTCCAGCACGACGGGAGCGGCCCGGTCTGCGACCTCGGTCTCGAGTTCGCCCCCGCCACGACGCACGGGCTCGCCCCGCTTCCACGCGGCGTACTCCTCGCCGTACCGCTCGACGATCTCGTCGTGCGTGAGGCCCTGCCAGACGCCGGCATAGGTCTCACGCAGCGCGGAGTCGAAGGCGACCTCATGGCCGGTGATCGACGAGAGCTGGTGTGCCGTGACGACCGCCCGCTTCAGATCGGAGGCGATGATCGCGTCCGGCTTCAGCGAGGCGAGGAGGCGGGCGGCCCTGCGGGCCTGACCGAGGCCGTCCTCGGTCAGTTCTATGTCCGTCGAGCCCTGGAAGCGGCGCTCCAGATTCCAGGCGGTCTGGCCGTGCCGCCACAGGACGATGCGACGGTCCCTGCCCTTGCGCGTGTCAGTGCCGCTCAGCTCAGCTCACCGTCCGTCCCGATGCCGTCGCCGACGAGCCTTGCGTGCTCCTCGGCCTTGCCGCGGGTCTTGACGGCGTCCTCGGGGAGCGGGAGCTCGGGGCAGTCCTTCCACAGCCGCTCGAGCGCGTAGAAGACCCGCTCCTCGCTGTGCTGGACGTGCACGACGATGTCGACGTAGTCGAGGAGGATCCAGCGCGCGTCGCGGTCGCCCTCGCGGCGCACGGGCTTGGCGCCGAGCTCCTTGAGAAGCCGCTCCTCGATCTCGTCGACGATCGACTTGACCTGGCGGTCATTGGGGGCGGAGGCGAGCAGAAAAGCGTCGGTGATCGAGAGCACATCGCTGACGTCGTAAGCGATGATGTCGTGCGCGAGTCGGTCGGCGGCCGCCTGGGCGGCGGCGTTGACGAGCTCGAGGGAGCGGTCCGTAGCGGTCACAAGCAGGCTTTCGTCGGCGGTCAAGACCCCTCCAGGGTCTCACGGACCGCCGACAGCACACGCAGGCATTGATTCCCGGCGCCTCGGCACCGGGAACGGCGTGCGGAGCGGACCCTGTGGATCCCGCCCGGCGCGGACCGCGTGGACCCGGCCGTGGCATGCCGTGCCCGTGCTCAAGGGTCCGCACCCGCAGCGCCGGATCGACTGCGCGACGCACCGCCCGGCGCCCGCCACCGGGCGCCGCGGAGCAGGCGATCACCGCACCGGACTTCCTGCGCCGGCACCACGGACACCGCGTCCGAGGCACCGGCCCGGCACCGGCAGTCGCCACCCGGTCCGCGCGGTCGCTGCCCGGTCCCGCGGCGGAGCGGGGCACTACCTCTTGATCTTGTAATCGCTGCCGAGCAGGACCGTGACGTCGGCATTCGCCGCGGCCTTGCCCTTCTTGACCGCGCTGTCCGGCAGCCCCAGGGTCTTGGCGACCTCCACGGCCTTTGCCTTCTGAGCCGCGTCACCATAGATGACCTGCGAGGACGAGGCCGTATCGGCCTTGCCCGCGTCGACGAACGCGTAGCCGCCGTTGACCAGGACGATCCGGGCCGCTTCCGTGGCGTCGGCGTTACCGGAGGCGTTGCGCACGCCCACCCGCACCGCCGCGCCCTGCTCGGGAGCGCTGATCTTGCCGCCGAGGATGTCCTTGACGACACTGTCGCTCGCCGCCTGGCTGAGCGTTCCGTCCTGCTGGACGGGCAGCAGGGCGGTCTTGTAGTCACCGCCCTTGGCATGCTCCGAGAGCTTGGCGAGCGAGGCTCCCAGGTCCTTCTCGGGCAGCGAGGGGTCCAGGATCTGAGCCAGCGTCTCCACGGTCACCGTGGCGCCCTTGGGATCACTCGAGATCTTCCGCAGCACCCCGTACATCACCTGGCCGAAACGCTGGAGCTGCTCCGCCTCGGCCTCACCGGTGCCCCGGTGGGTGGCGTAGCCGACGGCCATCCGGCCGTTGAGGGTCTGGTTCTCGCCCTTCTTCACCAGCGGCGCCTCGCCCTTCTTGGCACCGGGTACGTCGGCGTTGGTGTTGATGTCGACACCGCCGACGAGCTCGACGAGGTTCTCCAGATAGGGGGTGTCGAGCCGCCAGGTGCCGGTGATCCTGGCTCCGAGCAGTGTGCCGATCGACTCACGGGTCCCGGTGGAGCCGTCCTCGTCGACGGACTTTCCGAGTGTGGTGGCGACGCCTTCGTCATTGGCGACGGACAGCGAGTTCGGGAGGAGGACGGTGGTGCCCTGCCCGGTGGTCTCGTTGTCGACGAGGAGAGCGGTGGAGGTACCGCTCTTCTTGGTGTTGTGCAGGTGCAGCACGATGATGTCGCGCTTCTGCGGCCCCGAGGCGGTGTTCTGGGTGCTGCCGGAGCTCGAGGTGCCGGGGAGTTTGCCGGTGTACCAGAGGTAGCCGACACCGCCCACGGCTGCGAGGGCCAGGACGACGACGAACGCGACCAGCCTGTTGCGGCCCCGGCGCTTGGCCTCCTCACGACGCTCGGAGCGGCTCTCGGTGAACTTGAGCCAGTCGATGACGTCCTCTGAGTCCTCGTCCGGCTCTTCGATGAACGAGAACTGCTCGGTCCGGTACTCGCGGTCGGTGCCGGTCCGCGGTCCGCCCTCGCGACGGTCCGGGGCCTCCGGGGCGGCGCGCCGCTGCCCCGGCACGGCGGCCCGCTCGGACTCGGTGCGCGGGGCGCCCGGAGCCTGAGTCGCCTCCTCGGGCGCGGTCTGCTGTGCGGGGATGCTCCATTGCCCGGTGGTGTCGACGGCGGCTTGCCGGCCCGTGTCGTAGCCGTAGCCGTCGTAGCCCTCGTAGCCGTAGCCCTGCGGTGCCTGAGGGGGCTGCTGGGCCTGCGGAGGCTGCTGGGGCTGGGGGCTCTGCTGCGGGTAGGAGCCGTAGCCCTGGGGCTCCTGCGGCTGGGCGTACGGGTCGTATCCGTATCCCTGCTGATGGGCCTGTTGCTGGAACTGCTGCTGCTGGAACTGCTGCTGCTGAACGTACGGATCGTGGTCGTTCGGCTGCTGGGAGTGCTGAGGCTGCTGGTAGACCGGCTGCCCGTACTCGTCGTAGCCGATGATCTGCGGCTGCTGCGAGTAGTACGGGTCGTACGGGTTCTGCTGGTCGTTCACCGGTGCCCCTCTCCGTGGCTCATTCGCCGCGGTACAACTGGCGCTTGTCGATGTAGCGCACCACACCGTCCGGCACCAGGTACCAGACGGGGTCTCCCTGCGCGACCCTCGCCCGGCAGTCGGTGGACGAGATGGCCAGGGCCGGCACCTCCACCAGGGAGACGCCGCCCTTGGGCAGTCCGTCGTCGGTCAGGTCATGGCCGGGCCGGGTGACACCGATGAAGTGGGCGAGCGAGAAGAGCTCCTCTGCATCCCGCCAGGTGAGGATCTGCGCGAGCGCGTCGGCCCCGGTGATGAAGAAGAGATCCGAGTCGCTGTTGAGAGCCCGGAGGTCCCGCAGCGTGTCGATCGTGTAGGTGGGACCACCGCGGTCGATGTCGATGCGGCTGACGGAGAACTGCGGGTTGGACGCCGTGGCGATGACCGTCATCAGATAGCGGTCCTCGGCCGGGGAGACCACCTTGTGGCTCTTCTGCCACGGCTGCCCGGTCGGCACGAACACCACCTCGTCGAGGTGGAACAGGGCGGCCACCTCACTGGCCGCCACCAGGTGTCCATGGTGGATCGGGTCGAATGTCCCGCCCATGACGCCGAGTCGGCGCTTGCCGCCCCTGGTAGGCAGTTCCTGCTGTCCCATACCCATGCGTGCAGAGCCTACTGGCACGGCCGTCCGGCCCGGTATCAGCGGTCGCGGTTGAAGCGGGTGGTGATCCACAGCAGCAGAAGCAGCGCACCGAATGCGCCGAAACCGGTGAGGTAGGGGCTGAGGCTTTCGTGGTTGCCACCGTGCTCGGCGCCCTCGGCGAGAGTGACCAGGTTGGCGGCGGTGCTGGCGAGACTCATCTTCTGCAGGACCTTCTCGATCGGAGTCGGAGGGAGACTTCGCGCACATCGTATGCGGGAGGTGCGGGCACGCTCACGCCGACTCAGTCGTTGTCGCTTTCGTCGCCGCTGTCCGCGGCGGTCGCGGTGCGCGCCACGCCGGGCGCGGCGGCAGCACCGGCACAGTTGTCCACAGGCCCCACGACGCCGCAACCCCAGCGCCTAGTCTGGGGTCTGTCAGGGGGACGGGTCAGAACTCGTAGAAACAGGGGGCTTCCGATGGCCGACAGCAGTTCCGAGAAGGTACCGAGCAGGGAGCGAACGCGCTTCCCGGGCATCTCCTCGCGGGCGTACGAACACCCCGCGGACCGCTCCGCGCTGGTCGCCCTGCGCAAGCTCACCGGCTTCGACACCGTCTTCAAGGCGCTGAGCGGGCTGCTGCCCGAGCGAAGTCTGCGGCTGCTCTTCCTCTCCGATTCCGTGCGGGTGAGCGATGCCCAGTTCGCCCACCTCAACGCCATGCTGCGAGACGCCTGTTACATCCTGGACCTGGAGAAGGTCCCGCCGATGTACGTCACGCAGGACCCGAAGCCCAATGCCATGTGCATCGGCCTCGACGAGCCGATCATCGTCGTGACCACCGGACTGGTGGAGCTGCTCGACGAGGAGGAGATGCGGGCGGTCGTCGGACACGAGGTGGGGCACGCCCTCTCGGGCCACTCGGTCTACCGCACGATTCTTCTCTTCCTCACCAATCTGGCGCTCAAGGTCGCCTGGATCCCCCTCGGCAACGTCGCGATCATGGCGATCGTGACCGCACTGCGCGAGTGGTTCCGGAAGTCGGAACTCTCGGCCGACAGGGCGGGGCTGCTGGTGGGCCAGGATCTGCAGGCGTCGATGCGCGGACTGATGAAGATTGCCGGTGGCAACCATCTGCACGAGATGAACGTGGACGCGTTCCTGGAGCAGGCCGAGGAGTACGAGGCCGGGGGCGACCTCCGTGACTCCGTGCTGAAGATCCTGAATGTACTTCCGCGCACGCACCCCTTCACCACGGTGCGGGCGGCCGAGCTGAAGAAGTGGGCCGAGAGCCGCGACTACCAGCGGATCATGGACGGTCACTACCCCCGCCGCACGGAGGACAAGGACACCTCGGTCACGGACTCCTTCCGCGAGTCGGCCTCGCACTACGCCGAGTCCGTGCGGACCAGCAAGGATCCGTTGATGAAGCTGGTCGGCGACATAGCCGGAGGCGCGGGCGACCTGGGCGGCCGGCTGCGCGACAAGTTCACGGGCGCCACCGGTACGGGTGGCTCCGGAGGCAACGGCAGCCGACCGTCCGAAGGCGGCGGGAAGGACGCCGGAGCTCAGGGCCCGGGCTGAGCCGGGGACGGCTGAGCGCTGGGCGCGAGAACACCGCAGAGAGCGGCGGCGGCCCGCCCCGTCTCGTACGGGTCGGTGCCGGCCGGGCCGTCGTCGGCCGCCCGCCGGCCGGCCAGCAGCGGCTGGAGGGCGCCGGATGCATCGGCCGAGCAGGCCATGGGCCCGGCCTGCAGTGAGCTGACGACCAGCTCGGCGCGGTGGGTGCGCAGATCGTCGCGGTCGAAGCGGAAGTGCAGCTCACGACGGACGGTGAACAGGGAGGCGTCGTCGGCGCTCTGCCCGTCGGCCGAGGCGGCGGCCCCCGCACCGGTCTGCTGTCCCGATCCGGCTGCTGTCGCTGGTCGCAGCGCATAGGCGAAGGTGTGGTCCGAGATCACTTCGAGGGCGTCGGGGCCGGCGTCAATGACGCGGAGTGTGCCCTGGACCCGCACCTCCGGGTCGGCGAGGGCCACTCGCGCCGGGTCGAAGCGCACCAGCCAGCCCGTCGCCGCGTGCTGCCCGTCGTCCGCGGAGTCGCTCATGGACCGGTTGAACTGTTCCAGCTGGTCCGGATCGAGCAGCACCCGCACCGGCCGTACCGTGGCGCCGCTGAGTACGTCGGGATCGAGCGAGGACTCCACGAGGTAGTCCTTGGCGATGGTCAGCGCGGTCATGACCTGGCCCTCGGAGAAATTTCTGGTCCGGTGGGCGGCCGGGAGAGTGATTCCGGCGGCCCCGATCCGGAATTCGGCGGCTGGGCTGCGTGCGTACAGCCCGGCTGGATCCCCACCGGGCACGGGGTCCTTGGGGGCGAGGGGGATCAGGGTGGTCCGCAGCGGCTCGGCCGGCCGGGCCGAGGGCTGATACGGGTGGCGGACGCCCATGTAGATCGCGGTGCCGAAGGCGAGGGCGATCAGCAGGACCAGCAGGAACGGCTTGGACCCGGCCCTGGCCCGCCAGCCCGGACGGCTCCGGACGGCCGGGGCGTGGTCGCCCATCCGCTCCTGGGCGGAGAACTCCTGGAGGCGGGCAGCACGGATGAACGATTCGTCAAAGACGACGGACCGGTATTCGTCCTCACCTCCGCCGGGGAGCCCCTCGGGTGTCCCCTCAGGTGGGTCTCCACGCCCTGCCATATCTTCAGAGTAGGTCTGTGGCAGCAGACGTAAACGCGGGGCCGGGCGACAAGTTCTGACAAGCGCTCACGCTTTCCCTCAAGGGGTGCGGGGCGCCGCGGAGGCAGGGGGTGCGGAGTACTCCGCGGAGGCGGAAGGACTGGCCACCCGGTCCGGGGCGGCGGTCTCGGCGGGGCCGTCGACGCCGGTGGTGGCCGGTGGAGGGACACGGTCCTGGCGGTTGGCCGCGGCGCCCCGGTAGACGGCTGTGAAGGCGAGAGCGACCATCCCGATGCCCATCAGGAGGGCAAGTATCCAGGCGACGGGACGGTGCCAGCGGGCAGCTCCGCGGTAGGGGCGCAAAGTGCCGCCGTGCGGGCCGTAGGGGTCCAGGTCCCGTGCGGCGCGGTCGACCGGGTCGTACGCGTCGTGGTGCCCGTGCCCGAAAGCGCTGCCCGGGCCGTAGCCGTCGTCGTAGAGCTCGTCGTCCGCGGGGCCCGCTCCTGCCCGGGCGCGGGCCGCCTCGGCCTCGGCGCGCGCCTGCGCGGCGGCCAGCAGGCGTTCCACGGCGCTCGGCTCATGGATCTCGGCGGCCCGTACGAAGTCCTCGTCGAACACCACGGAGGCGAAGTCCTGGTCCGCGCCTCCGCGGTCGTCGTCAGGCTCCCAGCCGTCCGGGAACGGCCTGCCCCCCACGTCGTCCGGCACGTCTTCAGGGTAGACCTGGGCGGGGGTTTTGGGCAGGGAGTACGGGCAACTGCCCGCACTCCTCGGTCACCGGGTGTGACCGTCGCCGGTGACGATGTACTTCGTCGAGGTCAGCTCGGGCAGGCCCATCGGGCCACGGGCGTGCAGCTTCTGCGTGGAGATGCCGATCTCCGCGCCGAAACCGAACTGACCACCGTCGGTGAAACGGGTGGACGCGTTCACGGCGACGGTCGTGGAGTCGACCAACTGGGTGAATCTCCGGGCCGCCGCCTGGGAGGTGGTGACGATGGCCTCGGTGTGGCCGGAGGACCAGAGGCGGATGTGTTCGACGGCCTTGTCGAGGGAGTCGACGACGGCGGCGGCAATGTCGTAGGAGAGGTACTCGGTCTCCCAGTCCTCGGCCGTCGCCTCGACCACCACGGCCTGGGTGCCCTCGGCGAGGGCCAGGATCCTGTCGTCGGCATGGACGGTCACACCGGCCTCGGCGAGGGCGTCCAGGGCCCTGGGCAGGAAGGCGGCGGCGATGTCCTGGTGGACGAGGAGGGTCTCGGCGGCGTTGCAGACGCTGGGTCGCTGGGCCTTCGAGTTGATCAGAATGTCGATGGCCATGTCGAGGTCAGCCTGGGCATCGACGTAGACATGGCAGTTGCCGGTGCCGGTCTCGATGACCGGGACGGTGGACTCCTCGACGACGGTCCGGATGAGTGAGGCACCACCGCGCGGGATGAGGACGTCGACCAGGCCGCGGGCGCGCATCAGCTCGCGGACCGAGTCGCGGCTCTCGCCGGGGACGAGCTGCACGGCGTCCGCGGGGAGCCCCGCGCCTCCCACGGCGTCGCGCAGGACGGTCACCAGGGCGGTGTTGGACGAGTACGCCGAGGAGGATCCACGGAGCAGAACGGCGTTCCCGGACTTCAGGCAGAGCGCGGCGGCGTCCACGGTGACGTTCGGGCGGGCCTCGTAGATGATGCCGACGACGCCCAGGGGCACGCGGACCTGACGCAGGTCGATGCCGTTGGGCAGGGTCGAGCCACGGACGACCTCGCCGACGGGGTCGGGCAGCGCGGCGACGTCGCGGACATCGGCGGCGATGGCGCGGACCCGCTCCGGCGTGAGGGTGAGCCGGTCGATGACGGACTCGCTGGTGCCGGCCTCGCGGGCCCGGGCCACGTCCTCGGCGTTTGCCTTGACGATCTCCGCCGTGCGGACCTCCAGGGCGTCCGCGATCGCCAGCAGGGCGTCGTCCTTCACCGAGCGCGGAAGTGGCGCGATCTCGGCGGCGGCGGCGCGGGACCGGTAGGCGGCGCGGGTGACCGGGGTGAGGTTGTCGTACGGCGAGAGCGAGGTCATGCCCGCAGGGTAATGCCCGGTCTGCGCGCATCCCGCACGTATTCCGCACTGCGAGACGGGCCGGGCCCCGGCGCGAGACCCGGAACGGCTCGCCCGGAGGGTCCGTTGCGCTCTCCGAGCGCAGGCGCAGGCCTCAGAACGGGTGAACGCCGACGGGCGCGGCCGGCGGCGGACCGTAGCCCTCCGCGATGCGCTGGTGGTAGGTCTCGCGGTCGATGACCTCGAGACCGACGATCTCCCACGGCGGCAGCTTGGCGCTGGAGCGGTGCTCACCCCACAGGCGCAGGGCGACCGCGGCGGCGTCGTGCAGGTCCCTGGCCTCTTCCCAGTAGCGGATCTCGGCGTGGTCGTTCGCATACCGGCTGGTCAGCAGGAACGGGTGGTCGTGGGCGAGCTGTTCCAGCCCGCGCCTGACCTCCTTCAGCGGGGCCTCCGCGCCGGAGACGCACAGGGTGATGTGCCAGAGTCTGGAGACCACGCGGTCCCTGCCGTAGGAGTCGGCGTCCACGTCCGGCCTGTGCGCGTCCGACGTTCCGGACACACCGGTCCGGCCGTCGCCGCCTTCCTCGTCGAAGTCGTCCTCGACGTGGGCGCCCGCGTCCACGCTGGTGAGGGCGCGTTGGTCCCCCACGGCCCTGCGGGTGCGGGTAGTGCCCCCTGTCCCTCGGGGCGCCGCCCCTGGGCGCGCTCGTCTCACCGGCGGCCTCCTGTTGATGCGTTGTGGTGCCGAACCCCGCCTTGTCCCCGTGACAAAGTCCCCCCCACAAAGTTGACCAGTCCCGGACGGGACGTGGGGCGGTTTTGGTGAAGGTCCTTGCCGGAGGGCGGGAGTTTCAGCCGTTTCAGGGGTGGGGTCAGGGATGCAGGACGACGAGGTCGTCCCTGTGTACGACCTCTCGCTCATAGGCGGGGCCGAGCTCCTTGGCCAGCTCCCGGGTGGAGCGGCCGAGCAGCAGGGGGATCTCCTTTGCGTCGAAGTTGACGAGTCCGCGCGCGACGGGCCGGCCCTCGGAGTCGCGCAGTTCGACCGGGTCACCTGCGCTGAACTCGCCCTCCACGGCGGCGATTCCGGCGGGCAGCAGCGACTTCCGCCCCTCGACGACGGCGTGCACGGCGCCGTCGTCGAGCGTGAGCGATCCCTGCGGTGTCGAGGCGTGTGCCAGCCACAGCAGCCGGTCGGCGGAGCGTCGGCCCGTGCGTCGGAAATAGGTGCCGGTGTCCCGTCCGGCGAGGGCGTCGGCGGCCCTGCTGGCGGAGGTGAGGACGACGGGAACTCCCGCGGCCGCGGCGATCCGGGCCGCTTCCACCTTGGTGACCATCCCGCCCGTGCCGACACCGGCCTTGCCCGCCGAGCCGATCGAAACGCCCTCCAGGTCGGCGGGACCGCTGACCTCCGCGATCCGGGAGGTGCCGGGCCTGCTCGGGTCCCCGTCGTAGAGGCCGTCCACGTCGGAGAGGAGGACCAGCAGATCGGCCCGCACCAGATGGGCGACGAGGGCGGCGAGCCGGTCGTTGTCGCCGAAGCGGATCTCGTCCGTGGCGACGGTGTCGTTCTCGTTGACGACGGGAACCGCGCCCATGGCGAGAAGCTGGTCGAGGGTGCGGTACGCATTGCGGTAGTGGGCGCGGCGGCTGGTGTCGTCGGAGGTGAGAAGCACCTGGCCGACCCTGATGCCGTAGCGGGCGAAGGAGGCGGTGTAGCGGGCGACGAGAAGCCCCTGGCCGACGCTGGCGGCGGCCTGCTGACGGGCCAGGTCCTTGGGTCTGCGGGCAAGTCCGAGCGGTGCGAGCCCGGCGGCGATGGCGCCGCTGGAGACCAGCACTATCTCCTTCTCGCCACCGCTGCGGACCTTGGCGAGTACGTCGACGAGGGCGTCCACGCGGTCCGCGTCGAGACCTCCGGCGGCCGTGGTGAGCGAGGACGAGCCCACCTTGACGACGATCCTGCGGGCCTGCGTCACGTACGACCTTGCCACTGTCTGCCTTGCACCTGTCACATGGGCGAATCTATGTCAGGCCATGTCCTCCGTGCTCGGTCATTTCAACCGCTGGACATGGTTCCGGCCGCCCGGAGCACCCTGCGCGCGACCCGCCTCGGGAACGGCACACGCGGCTCGATCCACCGCCCGCCGATCCGCTCCGTCACGGTCACCTCGTACGCCGAGACGGGAACGCCGGCCTCCGGGTCGTCGAAGTGCGGATACGCGAGGTAGGTCCGCCCGCGGCGGCGCACGAGCTCCGGCTCGCCCCCGGCGCTGGCGAAGTCGAGCACGCTGCGCAGCAGATCGGGGCGGCCGAGCCAGGCGCAGATGAGCCGCAGCCGCTCCTCCGCCTTGAGCCTGCGCGCCACTCCGGGAGTCCAGTACGCGGCCATCAGCGGGGCCACCAGGTCCATCTTGTGCTTCAGACACTTCTCCGGCTGGCGCAGGACGATCGGGCCGAACTGCGGCAGCAGGGTGACTCTGAACGGCCTGACCATCAGCAGGTCGCGGCGTCTGCCCGGCCGCACATGCGCGGCGATCAGCCGCATCAGGGCGCCCGCCGACTCGAAGCGGGGTTCGTAGCCGACGGTTTTCGTCAGGTGTTTGCCGTCCTCCCGGCCCACGAGGTAGTAGCAGGTGCGGTCGGCGACGACCGACACCCCCGCTCCCCGCAGATACGCCTCCATGGTGAACAGCGCGTCCTCGCCGGTGCGCAGGGACTCGTCGAACCTCATGCCGTGCCGTACGAGCAGTGCGCGCCGGAAGAGTTTCTGCGCGCTCAGCGTGAATCTGACGTTGGAGGTGTAGATGTCGGCCCGTTCCACGGTGCGCGCGAACATCGACTGGGCGACGTTGCGGTTGACGCCGGCGACCTTGCCGAGGACGACGTCCGTGCCGGCCCGGTCGCCCATGGCGACCATCAGCTCCAGCGCTTCCTCGCCCAGGAAGTCGTCGGCATCGAGGAAGAAGACATAGCGGCCGCGGGCCATGGCGAGACCGGTGTTGCGGGGGCCGCCGGCTCCGCCGGAGTTGGGCTGGTGCACCACGCGCATGGGGATCCGGGTCCGGGCCGCGAAGTCCTCCAGGTGTTTCGCCGTCCCGTCCGTCGAGCCGTCGTCGACGGCGATGATCTCGATCCGCCCGGGCACCAGTGTCTGGGCCGCGACCGAATCGAGGCACTTCACGAGATAGGGCATCGCCTCGTAGGCGCCGATGATCACGCTGACGTCGGGGCAGGGCGGTGTCCCGGCGAGGCTGTCCGACATTCGCATATCGTGCGCATCGGATCTGTCGGCGGAGGGGGCGGCACGCGCAACGGCCCGTAAGCGAGCCCCGGTCGGAGGCACTTACGGGCCGTGCTGCGCAGGTGGTCAGCGGGAGGCCGTGGTCGTCGCCTCCGCGCCGTTCGTCTCCCTGCCCTTGTCCTCGGCGCCATTGGCCTCGAGGCCACCGTTGTCGGCGTCCGACTCCCGGTCGAGCTCCCCGATCGCCTGCTCCCCGATGCGCTGCTGCACACCGGCGTTGCGGAACTCGGCCTTGGCCGCCAGCGTCTGTACGGCCGCGTCGAACTGCTCGATGGACGTGGGCTCGTCGGGCCCGAGCAGATACTTCTTCAGCTCGGCACGCGCGTTCGACAGGGTGTCGGCGGCCGGGTCGGCGACGGCGGCGAGGAGCCGGTCGAGCTCCTCGGCGCTGTTGGAGAGGATGACCGCGGCCCGTACGGCCGTGTTCTGGCGCTTGAACTCCTCCACGCCCAGCTCCGCGGAGTCCGTCACGGCGTACGGCTTACCGCTCGCGATGAAGTCCGAGACGACGCTGGAGATGTCGGAGACCATGGCGTCGGACTCGTTGAAGCAGTCGTAGAGCTTGGGCTCGGAGCCCGTGACGATCTTGTGCTGCCACCAGCCCGAGGAACGCCAGTACGCGTCGTTCCACGACGCCCGCAGCGCCTTGATCTCGGCGAGCCGCTGGGGGTCGGCGAGCGAGACCCGCGACTCCTCCGACTCGTCGCCGCCGGCGCGACCGGGCTTGGTCAGCTCGGCGAGCCGTGCCTCGATACGGACCAGCTCGGCACGTGCGGCGGCGTGCCCGGCCTCCTCGGCACCGGCATCCGCGGCCCAGCGGGGATCTGCGGCCCGCTCGGCGGCGGCCTTCCGCACCATCGCGGTGATCCGCTCGTGGACGGCCAGGGCCTTCTTGTTGCGGATGCCGGTGAAGGGGTGCGGTTTGTAGATGACCCGCACCGGCCGCTCGGCCTCGAGGAGAAGCCGGACGATGTTCTCGCCGGCGAGCAGCAGAGAGGTGTTGCCGGGGTTGTTGTCCCAGCCCTCCCAGGTCGGGGCGTACAGAATGGTCGGGATGGGGTTCTTGGGCGCCCCGGTCCAGGTCTCGATGGGTGCGAGCTGGGGACGGCCCACCTCGACGATGTCCTCGTCACGGACACCGACATCGGCGAGCGCATACCGGTCGCGGCCGGCCCGGCCCGCGGTCCACACCTCGTCGTACACCTTGGAGTAGGGGTTGACGCTGGCGAGCTTGTCGCTGTCGCCGTGGCCGATGAAGACGTGCTTCATGGTCGGCACGCGCAGCATGTGGATGTTCTTGCCGACGTTGGCCGGATAGAGCGTGACCCGGATCGTGTCGAGTTTCATCGCCATCAGGTGCTGGCCGCCCGGGACACAGAGCACGGGCACGGAGGTCTCGTTGAGCTTCGCGACGAGACCGCGCTCACGCATGATGACGACCGGCCGGCCCTCGAGCTGCTCCATCGTCTCCAGCCACATGTTGACCTGGTACGCCGAGTCCTCGGAGCCGGAGAAGTACAGGGCGACGGTGGGCTGGTACTCGCCCAGCCACTTCTGCACCGCCTTGAGCACGGCGGGGGCGGACGGCACGCGTCGCGTGCGGCGCAGATACGGCACCAGAGCGGCCGTGTAGAGCAGGCCGAGTCCGATGCTGACGGCGGTGCCGATGTACCCGACGAGGTACTGACCGGTGGCGGCGGCGATCAGGACGCCCGCCGTCGCCGGGATGTCGAGGTGCAGCATCTTCTCGCCGGAGCGGCGCAGCAGCGCGCGCGGCGGGGCGTCCGGGATGCGTACGGCATGGAGGTCGACGTTGCGCGTGACGACCGGCATGACCCGGCGCAGACGGATCAGGGTGGTCAGTGCGCCGTGCGGGGCCTGGAGGCCGTAGAAGAGCAGGAAGCAGGCGACCGCTGCATAGAACAGTGGCTGCTCGGCGAGGCCTTCGCGGGCCAGCAGAAGGATGAGGAGAAGCTGGCGGAGCAGGAAGCGGATCGGCAGACCGGCCCGGACCTTGTTGAGCCGGTTGACCAGATAGCTGCCACGCTGATGCAGGTACCAGTCGGCGGCATAGGTCACGGCTGCGGCCGCCGCGAACATCCAGATGCTCGGGATCAGCGCGGCGATCATCACACACGGGTAGCCCAGTCCCATCAGGACTGCTGCGGCCAGTTCTGACCGGCTGCCCACGCGTGCCAGGCGAATGGCGGTCGAAATCACGAAGAACCTGCTCCAAAGGTGCCGGTTGGTTCACGTTTGCAAGAAATTGTGAAGGCTGGCCTTCACGAACTCGGGCCTCTGTATCGCGACGCGATTCCAGAGGCCCGAATTGTCGATTGATCGAGAATTATTACACATCCTCCTGGCGGTCAAGAACGGACGCCAGCGCCTGCTCGAACCCGGAGGCCTCGCTGGCCTCGCGGGTCGGGTCCTGCTGCCGCACGTCGATGACATGGCCGGTCAGCTCGGAGAGCAGCACGTCCAGCGAGGTCCGGGCCACGGCCTCGGAGGACAGCAGCGAGCCCGCCGGCTCCTGGCCGAACGCCTTGGTACGCATGGGGGTCGCGGTGCGCTCCGGGTTGACGCAATTCACACGGATTCCCTCGGCCGCCCATTCGTCGGCGAGAGCCTGGGTGAGATTCACCATGGCCGCCTTGGTGGACGAGTAAAGGCTGTACTCGGCGCGCCCACGGGTGTAGCTGGAAGAGGTGTAGAGGAGCAGCTGCCCCTTTGTCTCGGCCAGATACTTGTACGATGCACGCGCAATCTGGACGGGTGCCAGGTAATTGACGTTCAGCGCTTCCTGAATGGTCGCATTGTCGGTCTCGGCGAGCTTGCCGATGCGCAGCACGCCCGCCGTGTTGATGACGTAGTCGATACGGCCGCTCTCGGCGTACGCCTTCGACAGCGCGTCGTCCACGTGCTCCGGGTTCTCGACGTGGGTGCCGGTCGTGGAGCGCCCCAGGGCGTAGACCTTGGCCCCGTACTGCTCGGCCAGGGCGGCGATGTCCGCGCCGATGCCGTACGAGCCGCCGAAGACGACCAGGGTCTTGCCGGCCAGCAGCTCGCGATAGGCGGCCTCGTCGGCCTGGCGCGGGGCGGCCGTGGAGGCCAGCTGGAAGAGCTTGTCGGCGATGAAGACGTCGACCGGTTGGGTGACCTTCATGTTGTACTCGTCACCCGCGACGACGTAGATCGGCACGTCGGGCAGGTATTTGAGCACGACGCTGCAGTCGTCCGTGGCCTGGAAGTTGGGGTCGCCGGCGGCGATCTCGTACGCCCGGCGGATCGTGGAGAGCTTGAAGGCCTGCGGGGTCTGGCCGCGCCGGAGCCGGGAGCGGTCCGGGACGTCGGTGATGAACTCGCCGTCCTCGCCGTGGGTGCGGGTCACGATGATCGTGTCGGCGGAGGGGATGGCTACATCGACGGCCTGGTAGCGCTCGAGGGCCTCCACACAGTCGGCGATCACTCGCTGTGACAGAAGCGGACGCACCGCGTCATGGAAGAGAACGTTGGCGTCCTCCCCGTCCGCGAGGCCCTCGCCAAGGGCGGCGATGGCACGCTCGGTCGTCTCGTTCCGGGTCGCGCCGCCCTCGATGACCTTGGTCACCTTGGTCAGCCCGGCCTTGGCGACGATCTTCTCCACGTCGGGTACAAAACCCGGCGCCATCAGCACGATCACATCGTCGATGGCTTCGGCCTGCTCGAAGATCGTCAGGGTGTGCTCGATGACAGCCTTGCCGGCGATCTTCAGCAGCTGCTTCGGGATCGCAAGTCCCACGCGCTGGCCGGTACCACCGGCGAGCACGACTGCTGTGGTGCGGGGCTTGGCTTGGTGCGGCACGGACACAGACGACCTCTACCTTGCGTTGACTGGGGGACGGTGTGATGGTCGCACTCTGCGTGACCGTCCCGCAAGGCGGTCACGGCAGCGTCCGCACCGTCCCGAAACCGTCCGTTCACCCAGTGGCCAGGGGTGTTGGCTACCGTTCGCCGGTCCTTCGGAGTGATCGATGCCACACATCCGTACCGCCTGCTCCGGCCGGAATCCTGCTCCCGCGGCCCGCCCGGTCCTGCGGCCGCAAAACCCACCCCTCCGGCGGTCGACGGAATGGCGCGGTTCCACGCGGTCAGCGGCGCAGCGGATCAGCGGTCCGCCACGTCGAGCACCAGGGCGTTCTGCTGGTCGTACCCGAGCTTCGCGGAGATCAGCAGCTGTTGGCGGCCGCGGAGCCTGCGCAGGGCCCGGCGCAGGAACAGCAGCGACCGGGGGCGTTGGAGCAGCACGGGCGGATACGTGAAGACCGAGGTCTTCACCACCACATCGTCGATGACACGGGCGATCCTGACGGGCTCCCGCCCCGGTGCGTACCGCAGCCAGAGCTCCCAGCGTTCCTTCCCGTCGTGCCGCTGCTCGACCACGGTGGGGCAGCTGAGGGTGCAGCGGAATCCGTGCGTCCCCTCACGGTCACCGGTGAACTCCAGCTCCGCCGGCTCCGCGCCCCGGCGGCGGAGCAGCAGGACGGGCCGCCCGGCCGGGCCCCCGGCCTCCGCCGGCCCGTAGTACCGCCCGGAGACGGTGATGTCGCCCTCGGCGATGCCGATGTCCCCGGCCTCGGCGTGGACGGGCCTCACCCATGAGCGCAGCGCAAGCAGATTCGTGGGCGTACGGATATAGGGGACCAGATGACGGACACCGCTGCCGGGCAGGATCCGGCCGGAGGCGGTCATCGAACCCCGCTGGTCGACCGCACGGGCGAGGATGCCGGTGCGGAGCCCCGACGAGGGCTGCTCCGTGTGGCAGATCCAGCCGCCGTCGGCGAAGTCCGCGTCCGCAGGGATGGTGGCCGTACCGTCGGCGCGAAAGGGGAAGACCCGGTCGTCGGCGGTTCCTCCGGCGTGCTCGCACACCAGCCGCAGTCCCGACCGGTCGAGGGCCGCCGCGCCAGGGGTGACCAGGGTGACGGTCACACTGCCGTCGGGCTCGGCGACGCAGTCCGCGAGCGGGGCGGCCTCCTCGGGCTCCGGTGTCCGGCCGGACCGCGGCGCGCCGTGTGCCGTGGCGCCCGGCCGGGACCCCGCGCCCAGCTCGGCGAAGAGCTCCTCGTACTGCTTGGCCACCGGCCCCGGGTCGAAGCGCCGGGCGTTCGTGCGTGCGGCGGCTCCCATCCGGCGGCGCAGTCCCTCGTCATCGATCAGACGCAGCAGCGCCTCCGCGATGGCGTCGGTGTCGCCCACCGGTACCAGCAGTCCGTCGACACCGTCCGCCAGGATCTCGCGTGGCCCGTAGTCGCAGTCGGTGCTGATGACGGGCAGCCCGCAGCGCATCGCTTCGACGAGGGTCATGCCGAACGACTCATGACGGGAAGTGGACACGGCGATCGCGCCCTTCACCCATTCCGGCTCGATCGGCGAGCGCGGGCCCATGAGCTGGATGCGGTTGTGGAGACCGAGTTCCTCGATGCGTCTGCGGAGGCGTTCCTTCTGCTTTCCCCAGCCGCAGATGCGCAGGGTCCACTCGGGCCGTTCGCGGGCGATCCTGCCGAACGCCTCGATCAGTACCTCGTACTGCTTCTCCGAAGCCAGCCGCCCCGCCGCGACGATCGTCGTCCCACCGAGGTCGGACGGGGCAACAGTGGGCTCCGGCACGCTGTTGGGAATGGCCAGCACCCGGGTGTCCGGCAGCGGCATCCGCTCCCGCCACACCGCCGCATCGCCCTCCGAGACGGTCACGAACGCGTCCATGGCGGCGAGGTGTTCCCGCATCTCGGCGCGCAGCGCGGGCCTGTGGTGATTGTGCGTCATGTGCTCCTGACCGATGAGCACGGCGCGATCCGGCGCAAACCGGGCAGCATAGGCGACCAGCCCTGGCCGGGTTCCGATGACCACGTCGGCGTCGGAGGCGGCGTAGTGGTCGCGCACCCGCTCGTCGGTGAGCTCGCTGTACTCCTTGAAACGAGCCTCGTGGGCCGGGAATTGCCCGGCCGGCCTGAGCGCGAGCGGGTGCTCCTTCTCGTTCGTCAGCGAGGACGGACGGGTGTCGACGAGCGGTACGACGGTGATGCGGGGGTCGATCGCGAAAAGCGGCTCGTCGCGGTGCCGGAAGACGGAGACGATCTCCACCTCGTGCCGGGCGGCGAGTTCCTCCGCAAGGTTGAGCGTGGTGCGGATGGTGCCGCCGATGCCGTAGATGGTGTGGATGAGGAAGGAGACCTTCATCAACGCTCCGTTCAGTTCTGCTGGGGCACCTTGCAGCCCCACCCCCGCGTGGAAGACGGGAAATGCGGGTAACAGGTTGTGCCCCACACGGATCTGAACGGATCGTTTTGTCCAGGCTCTTCGGTTGTCTCCGGCTCGTGCGCCGCCCGGCCTAGAACGGGTCGAAGTCGTCGAACTCGCGCTGCGCCTCGTCCCGCTCGGCCTCACGGTCCTTGCGGCGCTGGGCCGCGGGGCGCGGAGCCTCCAGGCGGTGGTCCTCACCGCGGCGTCCGAGCATCTCGGCACCGGCCATCATCGTGGGCTCCCAGTCGAAGACGACCGCATTGTCCTCCGGGCCGATGGCCACGCCGTCGCCCGCCCGGGCGCCCGCCTTCATCAGCTGCTCCTCGACACCGAGGCGGTTCAGACGGTCCGCCAGATAGCCGACGGCCTCGTCGTTGTTGAAGTCCGTCTGGCGCACCCAGCGCTCCGGCTTCTCGCCGCGCACGCGGAAGAGGCCGTCCTCCTCCTGGGTGACGGTGAAGCCCGCGTCGTCGACCGCCTTCGGACGGATGACGATCCGGGTCGCCTCCTCCTTCGGCTTGGCCGCACGCGCCTTGGCGACGATGTCGGCCAGGGCGAAGGAGAGCTCCTTCAGACCCGTGCGCGCGACCGCCGAGACCTCGAAGACGCGATAGCCGCGCTCCTCCAGGTCCGGGCGGATCATGTCCGCGAGATCCTTGCCGTCAGGAATGTCGATCTTGTTGAGGACGACGACGCGAGGACGGTCGTCCAGGCCGCCGTACTGCTTCAGCTCCTCCTCGATGATGTCGAGGTCGGAGGCCGGGTCGCGGTCGGACTCCAGCGTCGCCGTGTCCAGCACATGCACCAGCACCGAGCAGCGCTCGACATGCCGCAGGAACTCGAGGCCGAGCCCCCGCCCCTGACTGGCGCCCGGGATCAGACCCGGTACGTCGGCGATCGTGTAGACCGTGGAACCCGCGGTGACGACGCCCAGGTTCGGCACGAGTGTGGTGAAGGGGTAGTCGGCGATCTTGGGCTTGGCTGCCGACAGGACGGAGATGAGGGAGGACTTGCCCGCACTCGGGTAGCCGACCAGGGCCACGTCCGCGACGGTCTTGAGCTCCAGCACGATGTCGCCCGTACGGCCGGGCTCACCGAGCAGCGCGAAGCCGGGCGCCTTACGGCGGGCCGAGGCGAGCGCCGCATTGCCGAGGCCACCGCGGCCCCCGTCCGCGGCGACGTACGTCGTGCCCTGGCCGACCAGGTCGGCAAGCACATTGCCCTGCTTGTCCAGCACGACCGTGCCGTCCGGCACCGCCAGCACCAGATCCTGACCGTCCTTGCCGGACCGGTTCCCGCCCTCGCCCGGCTTGCCGTTGGTGGCCTTGCGGTGCGGCGAGTGGTGGTACTCGAGCAGGGTCGTCACCGACTGGTCGACGGTGAGGATGACGTCACCGCCACGGCCGCCGTTGCCCCCGTCGGGACCGCCGAGGGGCTTGAACTTCTCACGGTGTACGGAGGCGCAGCCGTGGCCTCCGTTACCCGCGGCGACATGCAGCTCGACGCGGTCCACGAAGGTGGTCATGGTTGTGCCTCCAGTACGTACGGAATGTCTACTGCGTAACACGCGAAGGGCGGACCCGCTTCCCGTAAGGGGAAGAGAGGTCCGCCCTCGCGAAAGAACCGTTCTTCGGGACCTGGATCAGGCGACCGGAACGACGTTCACGACCTTGCGGCCACGGTGGGTGCCGAACTGCACCGCACCGGCCTGCAGCGCGAACAGCGTGTCGTCGCCGCCACGGCCGACGCCCGCGCCCGGGTGGAAGTGGGTGCCGCGCTGACGGACCAGGATCTCACCGGCGTTGACGACCTGACCGCCGAAGCGCTTCACGCCGAGCCGCTGAGCGTTGGAGTCGCGACCGTTCCGAGTGGACGATGCGCCCTTCTTGTGTGCCATCTCTCCTCAGTCCCTTACTTCGCAGCCGTGGGGATCGCCGTGACCTTGATCGCCGTGTACTGCTGGCGGTGGCCCTGACGACGGCGGTAGCCGGTCTTGTTCTTGTAGCGCAGGATGTCGATCTTGGCACCCTTGTGGTGGTCCACGATCTCGGCCTGGACCTTGATCCCGGCCAGCACCCACGGGTCGCTGGTCACAGCGTCGCCGTCGACAACGAGCAGGGTCGAGAGCTCGACCGTGTCGCCAACCTTGGCAGTGGAAATCTTGTCAACCTCAACGATGTCACCAACAGCAACCTTGTGCTGGCGACCACCGCTGCGCACGATGGCGTACACGCGGATCTCTCTCTCGCTCGGAACGGGAACCCCTGATGCCAGCCGTCCGCACGGGCCGGGGCCCGAACTGTCCGAATGGATGGACGGCCTCTCCGGGTCGAGGACCCGGAGGGAGGTGCTCAGAAGCTGGCGCGCATGGAAACACGCCGACGGTCAAGGGTACGGGGCGGACCTCAGGGGGTCAAACCGGGCCCCGCCCCTCCCCCGGGGCGGCATCGGGCCGCGGCTTCCTCCCCATGGCGGCCCGATCGCTCTGGTGGAAGCCCGCCACCGCCTGTTGAATGTGCGCTCGTGTCTCTGCGCTCCCTGATCACCATGCCCCGCCTGCTGCGCCACGGTTCCGTCGTGGGCCGCGACCTGCCCCCTGACGAGGCCGTGCTCCTCGACGACCGGCCCGCACCGCTGCGTGCGGCAGTGGCCGCGGCGGCCACCGGTGACCACGGGCCCGCCCGTGAACTCCTCGCCGGAACCCGGCTCGGCGCCGAGTGGGAGCGCCGCAGCTCCTGGGTGGGCGTGCTCGCGGAGTCCGCTCTGCACAGTCCGGGCTGGCTGGACGCGTGGCTCGCCGAGTCCCCCGACGATCCGGACGCCATGCTGGTCAAGGCCGACCTCTGCATCGACCGGGCGTGGGCGATACGCACAGGGGCACGCGCCAAGCATGTGTCCCGCGACCAGTTCCAGGCGTTCTTCACACTGCTCGAGGACGCCGTGCCGGTGATCTCGGCCGCGGCCGAACTGAACCCCGCCGACCCGGTGCCCTGGCAGATCGCCCTGACCCACGCCCGCGGCATCCAGGCACCGCGCGAGGTCTTCGACGCGTACTGGGCCGAGGCCACGGCCCGCTCCCCGCACCACTACGGATGCCACGCGACGGCGCTGCAGTACCTCTGCGACAAGTGGTACGGCTCGCACGAGGAGATGTTCGCGTTCGCCGAGCTCGCGGCCGATGCGGCGCTGCCCGGCTCCCGGCTGCGCGCACTGCCGCTCGAGGCCGCCGTCGAGTACGACATCGTCGCCGACGGCACCGAGGACGGGCCGATCGACAGGTCGCGGATCGCCGCCGCCGTGGACCGCGCCCTGGGACTGTCCTCGTTCTACGAGCACGGGGACCCGGAGGCCGCCGGCTTCCGCAACAAGCTGGCCCTGATGCTGGTTCTCGGCGGCCGCCACGAGGAGGCCCTGGACGTCTTCCGGGCGATCGGCGTGCATGCCACCTCGTCCCCCTGGGGCTACTTCGGGGACGCACGCGCGGAGTTCCTCGAGTTCCGCACGGGTGTACGGATGCAGATAGCGAGCCGTGTCCCGTTCTTCTCCACGCCACCGGAGTCGGTGACCGGTACCTCGTCCGCCCTGCCCGCCGGGCCCTCGGTCCACCTTCTGGCGATTGCGACGGCCCCGCCCCCGAAGGTCGCGGAGGCCGCCTTGATGTGCGGCGTCCCTCTATGGATCGCCCCGGCGGGAGGCTCGGCCAGCTATGTGGCGCTCGCGCCCGACGAGTCCCCCGGAAAGCGGGCCACGCTGATCGGCGGGGACCGGCTCACGGGAGCCGCGGACACCTTCACCACCGGCGAGAAATGGTCCGCACTGGTGCTGCGCCGCACCGGCGAGCGCGCCGGATTCACCCTGCTCCACAAGGGCAGACAGGTCGTCGCGCACGAGTGGGACCCGGCGGCCCCGGTCGGCGACCACGACGCCGCTGCCGCGACCGCCGCCGGGCTCGCCCGGGTCTTCGCGATCGAGGATCCGCGCCCGCTCACCGGTCTGCTGCGCTCCGGCGAAGCGGCGGCCCGCCGTCAGGCGGAGCTCGTCGCCGCGCTCGGCCTCCCCCCGCTCCCGGACGGCTTCGGTCAACGCCCGGACGTGCTCGCCGGAGTCCCGGGCGTGCGGCTGCTGGAGCGCCGCGGCTTCCTCGCGGGCATGCGCGACACCATGGCCGACGACCCGGACCGGCTGCTCACGTCCGAGTCCGGCCCCGGCCCGGACCCGCGTCCCGGGCGTTGGTGGGCACTGCGCATCGTGGCGTTCGTCTTCTTCGCCTCGGCTGCGTTCTTCGCCTGGCGGTCCCCCCAGCAGGGCATACTCCGGTCCGTCCTGGTGTCGTTCGTGGCCCTGTACTTCGGCGCCCAGCTCGCGTCGGCCCGCCGGGAGCGGCGCCTGCGCAGGCAGCGCATCCGCCGTCGGCGCGGCTGACCCCGGAGCGGCGACCGGCAGTATGCTCGCGAGGCGTAGCCACACACCGGAAGGCAGAGAAGTGAACTACAGGGTCCAGCCCACCGCCCAGGTCGACGAGACCGCCGAGATCGGTGACGGCAGCAGCGTGTGGGAGCTCGCCCAGATCCGCGAGGGTGCCCGTCTCGGCGAGGGCTGTGTCATCGGCCGCGGCGCCTACGTCGGTACCGGTGTGCGTATGGGAGACAACTGCAAGCTGCAGAACTACGCCCTGGTCTACGAGCCGGCCGAGCTCGGCGACGGCGTCTTCATCGGCCCCGCCGTGGTCCTCACCAACGACCACAACCCGCGCTCCGTCGACCCCGAGGGCAAGCAGAAGCGCGGCGGCGACTGGGAGGCGGTCGGGGTGAGGATCGCCGACGGTGCCTCCGTCGGAGCGCGCTCGGTGTGCGTCGCCCCGGTGCGTATCGGGCGCTGGGCGATGGTCGCCGCGGGTGCCGTCGTCACCAAGGACGTACCGGACTTCGCGCTGGTCGTCGGTGTTCCGGCCCGGCAGATCGGCTGGGTCGGCCGGTCGGGCGTCCGTCTGACCGAGCGCGAGGGCGAGCCCGGTGTGTGGGAGTGCCCGAAGACCGGCACCCTCCACGACGAGAAGGACGGCATCCTCGTCGAGCGCACCGCGTAGTTCCGCCCGGTGGCACGACGTCGCCACCCGGACACGGACCACGACACGGCCCCGCACCACCGACGGGTGGAGCGGGGCCGAATGTTTTCCTCAGGCGGAACGCTCAGGCGTCGCCGAGCAGCAGCTTGTCGAACCCAGCGCTCACGACCGACCAGTCCCATGTCGAGAGCGACAGCTTGGCCGCACCTGCGGCGGCCTCGCGCCAGCGCTCCTCCGAACCGGTCCACTCGAGGATCCGCTCCGCCGCCTCCGTGGGCGTCGTGACGATCCAGTCCGCCGGGTACAGCGTCCGGGCGCCGTTCTCCTTGCCCGCGAAGAAGGGCCAGTCCCGGACGACCGGAAGCGCACCGCTGACCGTGCCCTCGACCAGGGCGCAGTGGAAGCTCTCGCGAACCGAGCTGCTGAGGATGACGCCGATCCCGGTGAGCGCGCCCGGCACGTCCTCCGTCCGGCCGTACAGCTCGACCGCGCCCTCGGCCTCCAGCTCCTCGAGGTCCTCGCGGAGCAGGCTGTCGTAGCGGCGGGCGGCGGCACTGGCCTTGCGGTCGAGTCCGTCGCCCACGATCACCATGCGGTAGCGGCTGTCGTGCCGACGCAGCTCCCGCAGCACATCCAGGGCCCAGCGCGGGTCCTTCGCCACGGCGCTCACGCCGACGAGACCGAGCGTGAAGCGGGCGTCCTGGCTCGTCTTGGGGCGCTGGTAGCGCTCCAGGTCCATCGCATTGGCGATCACGTGCAGCCGGGGGGCGCCGGGCTCGCGCAGGTCCGGGAGTATGTCCGTCGCCAGGTCGCGCAGATGGTCGCCGACGAAGACCAGGTCGTCGATGCGGGTACGGTCGACGAGGTGCGGCCAGAAGGTCCAGGCCTCGTAGCTGTGCAGCCGGACGATGATCCGGGTCGTACCCGGGTCGATCATGGTGAACAGCGCGGCCGCGTTGGTGGCCCAGTCGACGAAGACGGTGTCCGCCCAGTCCAGGTGGGGCCTGAGCGCCTCCTCGACCTTGTTGCCGAAGCCACGCTGGCCGCCGAGCAGGTACTCCATCATCCGCTGGCCGCCCTTGGCGAGCGGGCGCAGCTCCTCGTCCTCCTTGAGGTCGAGGAAACGGACCTCGACGCCGGGATGGTCGGCGTACCGGTCCATGATCGGCTGGAGGAAGTTCGCGTTGGAGTACGTGGTGACCAGCAGTCGCAGCGGCCGGTCGGCCGGCACCGCGGTCGCGGCCGGCAGTTCCCGGCCGCGGGGCTCCGAGAGCGCGGCGAAGGCCTTGCTCGCGCGGAACGGCGCCATGAAGCCGGCGGTGTCCGTGCTCAGCGGTGACGACAGGTCGTCGAAGTGCAGCGCCCGGTGGAAGGCCAGCGTCAGCGCCGACGACAGGGCGTGCGCCGCGTTCTTGGCGTCGTGGCTCGCGTAACGCTGGTCGGCGAGGGCGAGCAGTGCCCTGATGGCCTGGGTCCGGGCCTTCGGGTCCTCATGGCCGCGGGCGATGTCCTTGCGGGCTGCCTCGGCGAGGAGATCCGCCTTGAGCGCCTTGTCGGCGACCCGGGCGGCGGCGGAGTTCAGCACGATCGAGGCACCGGACTTGCGGCCGCCCTTGGACATGCTGTGGCTGACGCGGTGTGCCAGCACGGCACGGGCGCCGTCGGGCACGCGGGGGGCCGACACGACGGCCCGCCATGCCTTGGCGCCGACCGCAGTGCGCAGGATGCGCGGCGACGTCGCCTTCTGGTAGACGCCGTTCGCTCCGCGGCGTGCCGTGCGCGAGACGCTCCGGGCGGCCACGGTGGGCGACGGAAGGGTGCGGTAGACGTTGCGCAGCGCGTAGTGCCCGGGGCGCTCGTGCCGGTCCGCGACCGCCTTGAGCGCGGGGGCGATGCCGAAGACGGCGTCGGCGCGCCGGTTGCGCTGGGCAAGCCGCCACACGGAGTAGACCGCGGGCTGGTCCAGGGCGACGAGTACGTCCGCCTTGCGCGCCTGGGAGCGCACCCACCGGTCCCGCTGGACGAACTTCCAGGTCCGGCTGAGCGCGGAGCCCTTCTGGGCGCCCTTCACGAACCTCTCGCCATGCGCCTCGCCCGCCTCGGGCAGGGAGTGCAGGCCGGCGATGTCGAGACCGTCGGTGTCGATGTCCGCGGTCTCGAACAAACCGGCCAGCCGGACGGTGGCGCCGGCCTCACGGAACTTGTCCAGCGATGCCTTCAGGATCGCGGGCTGCGGCACACCGCCCGCGATCAGGAGAACGTCGGTCATGCGGGGAGCCCCTCCACATCATTGGTCCGCGAGGAAGGGGACGTGTGTCCGGACGTCACCAGTTCCGTCAGTTTGCGGACTGCGGGGCCCATCTGGGCCGCTCGTGCGTACTGAGCGGCGTGCGCCTTCGCCGCGGCCCGCTCGTCATCCGTCGCCTCGAACGCGATACGCGCGGCGGTGGAGTAGAGATCGGCGAGCTTCTCGGGCTCGAAGCCGCAGGCGCCGGTCCACAGGGGGTGTCCGTTCATCACGGTCGTGGCGTCGTGCTCGACCTTGTGCGCGGACATCACCGGAAGGCCGGTGGCCATGTACTCGTAGACCTTGCCCGATGTCATGTACTTGCCGCCCATGATCATCAGGAGGAGCACGTCCCAGGAGGCGAAGATCTCGGGCACCTCGGCCTTGGGCGCGGGGCCTCCGAAGAACACCGCGTCCTCGGCGGACTGCCGGATCAGCTCCATGTGGGCGTTCGCCTCGCGGTGCGCGCCGGAGCCGATCTGGCCGCGGATCTCCAGACTGGAGCGGGCCACGATGGGGTCCCGCTCGCGGGCGATGCGCCAGCCGTCGAGCACGGCCCTGAGGATCCTGGGGGGCGAGGTCACCACTCCGAGGTGACCGAAGACCAGGCCCTTCTCGGGGTCCGGGACACGGGTCCCGGCGGGCACGCTGGCCTCGTCGTACCCGTTGCGGACGACATGGATCTTGTGGGCGAGGTCGGGGTAGCGCTCGCGGTACCAGTCGGCAATGGGGTCGTTGACCAGCCAGTGCGACACGGCGTGGGTGAGGACCTTGCGCTCCCACTTCCCGGACACCGAGTCGGCGGCGAAGGCCTCACCGCCGTCGATGACGTCGACCGACCAGCCGTCACGGAAGTCGATGGCGTACGGCACGCGCTCGGTCTCCCAGAGCTTGAGCGCGGCGGCCATGTTCACGTACGGGACACAGGTGGCGAGCACCAGGTCGGCCCGCTTCTCCCTGTGCAGTCGCTGGACGGCCTTCTCCAGGTCGTGGCGCCAGCCGCCGTAGATCGGCTCGGGGAACGCCCTCATGCCCGCCTGGCGGTAGTCCGCGATCCACTTCCCGGGGTTCAGCGCACGGCTCTCGGAGAACTTCCTGAGGTCCGTCTCGAGGTCCTCGCGCACGAGCGGCAGTTCGACCACACGAACACGCGGGTCGACCCGCTCGGAGAGGGTGTGGTCGAGACCGAAGTCACGCTCCCAGGACTCCTGCTGGATGGTCACCACAGTGACGTCCCAGCCCTGGGCGATGAACTGGTTGGCCGTCTCGGTCATCCGATAGGCACAGCTCTTCGCGGCCGGCGGAAAGCCGATTGCCAGGTAGATCACATGCCTGCGTGCGCCGTCGTTACGGCGGACCTCTGTGTGCTGGGTAGCAGGGGTGGGAGACACCCCAGAACGCTAGCATGACGCGGCGCCAGTCCCGGCTCCGGCCGGTCCCGCCGGACGAGGGTTCCGGCACGGCTGTGGGCGCCCCCGGAACCCCGGGGACGCCCACGCGTGAGCTGCGTTACGTCAGCCGCCGATGACGACGCGGCGGACGCCCTCCCAGCGGGCCGGGTCCGTGGTGCGGCGGCCGTCGACCAGCACGGTCACGTCCGGCAGATCGGAGGCCGCGAGCTCGCGGTACTCGGCGTGATCGGCCTGGAGGATCGCCGCGGTGACCTTCTCGCCCTGGTGGGGGGTGAGGCCGTGGGCGGCCAGCTCCTCGGCCGTGTACATCGGGTCCGAGACGAAGGGCACAGCGCCGCGCGCCTTCAGCGCCTCGACGGTCGGGAACACGCCGGAGAAGGCGGTCTCCTTGACACCACCGCGGTAGGCCGCGCCCAGCACCAGCACGTTCACGTCCTTGAGGTCACCGTAGGCGGCGGCCAGCAGGTCGACGGCGTACTCCGGCATGGCGGCGTTGGCCTCGCGGGCGGACCTCACGACGGTCGCCTCCGGGTCGTTCCACAGGTACATCCGCGGGTAGATCGGGATGCAGTGGCCGCCGACGGCGATGCCGGGCTGGTGGATGTGGCTGTAGGGCTGCGAGTTGCAGGCCTCGATGACCTTCTTGACGTCGATGTCGTTCTTGTCGGCGAACCGCGCGAACTGGTTCGCCAGGCCGATGTTGACATCGCGGTAGGTCGTCTCGGCGAGCTTGGCGAGCTCGGACGCCTCGGCGGTGCCCAGGTCCCAGACGCCGTTGGGGCGGGGCAGGTCGGTGCGCTCGTCGAAGTCGAGGACCTGCTCGTAGAACTCCACACCGTGCTTCGCCGAGGCCTCGTCGATGCCGCCGACGAGCTTCGGGTAGCGGCGCAGGTCCGCGAAGACACGGCCGGTGAGGACGCGCTCCGGGGAGAACACCAGGTGGAAGTCCTCACCGGCGGTGAGGCCGGAGCCCTCCTCCAGCATCGGCGCCCAGCGGGTACGGGTGGTGCCGACCGGCAGGGTGGTCTCGTACGAGACGAGGGTGCCCGGCTTGAGGCCCTTGGCGATCGCCTTGGTGGCGGAGTCCATCCAGCCGAAGTCCGGGGTGCCCTCGGCGTCCACGAACAGCGGGACGACGACCACGACGGCCTCGGACCGGGCGACGGCCGCGGCGGTGTCGGTGGTGGCGGACAGCAGCCCGGCGTCGACGGCCTGCTTCAGCTTGACGTCCAGGTCGTGCTCGCCGGGGAAGGGCTCGGTGCCGGCATTGACCAGCTCCACGACCTTCTCGTTCACATCGGCGCCGATGACCTTGTGGCCCTTGGCGGCGAACTGCACGGCGAGCGGAAGCCCGATCTTGCCGAGCGCGACTACACAGATATTCATCGGGTCAGTTTCCTCTTCACACGGGACATCAAGTGGCGCAGCCGGCTGCCCTCGCCGGACGAGGACTCCCAGAGCGGAGCCGTGGTGATCACCAGCCGTCCCTTGGCGTTCGCGTTGGCGGAGACACGGTACGGGACCTTCTCGCGCCAGCGCCGCGCCAGGGGAAGCGGCAGGCCCAGGGTTTGCACCGGGACCTCGTACGTCGAGCCTGCCACGTCCAGATAGGCGCGGACGCCGAGCTTGGCACGGACGGGCTTGAGGGGGATCCGCGCGGCGAGCACCGTCCCCGTACCGTCGTCGGTCGTGGTGCGGCTCAGTTCCCCTGCCGGGGCGGGGAGTTCGGTGCCGACGGGCAACCGGCGGGCCCCCGGCTTGTCGGCGCTCTTCGGCATGGCCTTGGGCGCGAGCCGGATGACAGCGTGGTCCGTCTCGCCGGTGACGGGGACGCGGACCTCGAGGGCCAGCGTCAGGTCCTGGCCGAGCTGCTCCCACTGGGCCGAGACCAGTCCGGTGCCGTCGGCGAGCTGCTTGGGCACGGCCTCGCCGATGACCTCGTAGAGCCGGTCGGGCAGGCCGAGGACGGGATCCCGGAAGCCGGGGTAGCGGACGAACGCGCGGCCGTCCTCCAGCAGCAGCGGGGGCGCTCCGTGGGCGGCCTCGTCCTCGATGGCCCGGACGAGCTCGGTGACGGCGCCGCGCTGCGCGAGCGCGATCCGGACCCGCCGCTTGACGTCCATCGAGTCGCGCAGCGGCTCGGTGAAGTAGTCGTCGGCGAGAGCGGCGATCCCGGCGCAGACCTCGGTCTGCGTCCGGCGGTCGAGGGCCGGGAAGTCGTCCTGGACCAGCTTGGCGAGCTCCCAGGTGAAGTGGCGTTTGAAGACCGCGTCGCGCTGGGGGCCCGCCTCGATGAGCCCGGCCGTGAACTTCATGATCTCGGCGGTGCAGTGCAGCCGGGAGAGATGGTTGGCGCGGTAGGTGATGTTGCTCGCGTCGCCGCGCTTCACCGCGTAGTAGTACGTGTAGTCCGCGAGGACCGAGATCTTCTCCGCCCGTACGCACGCCTCGATGGTGAACGGCTGGTCGCTGCCGACCGGCACGTCCTCGGGGAAGCGCAGTTTGTATCGCTCGACCAGCTCGCGGCGGAACAGCTTGGTGTTGGCCAGCGTGAACGGCAGGGCCGAGTCGTACAGGCTGACGTCCGGGTCGCTCTTCTTGTAGAGCGCCTGGTGGACGTAGCGGCCGTTCGTGCCGACCATCTTGCCGACGACGACGTCCGAGCCGTGCTTGTCGGCACAGGCCACCAGCCGCTCCAGCGCCTCCGTGCCGAGGTAGTCGTCGGAGCCGATGAAGTAGACGTAACGGCCCGTGGCCACCTCGAGGGCCCGGTTGCTGGGCGCGGCCGGGCCGCCGGAGTTGGCCTGGTGGATCACCTTCACGGTGCCGGGGTAGCGCTCGGCGAAGCGGTCGAGCTCCCGGCCGCTGTCGTCGGTCGAGCCGTCGTCGACGGCCACGACCTCGAGCCGGTCCAGTCCGATGGTCTGTCCCACCAGGGAGTTCAGGCACTCGGTGAGGTACGGCATCGTGTTGTAGACGGCGACGACGACGGTGACATCAGGGGTTCTGGTCATCCCCTGCTCCCTGAAGAAGTCTCGTGTAGACGCCGTCGAGAACCTTGGCCTGGGCCTCCCAGGTCCAGCCTTCGAGCAGGCCTTCCTTCTCGTACGCCTTGGTGTACTTCTTCGGGTCCGCGAGCACGGCCTTGACCGCGCGTACGTAGTCGTCGGTGTCCTGTGCGGTGAACACCTCGCCCTGGCCGGTCTCGCGGGTGACCTCCGCCATCGTCTTCACATCGCTCACCACGAGCGGCAGGCCCGCGTGCGAGTACTCGAAGAACTTGGTGATCAGCGCAATCTCGTGGTTCGGCCAGTGGTGGATCGGGATGACACCGACATCGGCACCCGACAGGAACGGCACGACCTGCCAGTGCGGCACGTACGGCACCGCGTGGACGCGGTCGCCCACGCCGAGCTCGTCCGCACGCTTGAGCAGCCCGCGGACATAGGCGGCCTGCGGGTCCCCGCACACGAACACCGCGTGGGCGTCCGGAAGCCGAGGAAGGCCCTCGACCATGATGCCGAGGCCCCGCTGGGCGGCGGCCAGACCGCTGTAGACCAGCAGCGGGACATCCGGGCCGATGCCGCACAGCTCGCGGATGTCCGGCACCGGCTCGTCGATGACCTTCTGGGTCGCCTCGGCGTCCGGTGCGTTGAGGACGACGGCCGGACGCTCGGCCAGACCGTGCGTCCTCTGGAGCAGATCGGCGAGTCCGCCGGAGACCGTCATCACCGCGTCCGCGTACCTGGAGTGCTCGCGCTCGTACCCCACC
This sequence comes from Streptomyces sp. NPDC043861, assembly GCF_056435905.1. Taxonomy (NCBI): domain Bacteria; kingdom Bacillati; phylum Actinomycetota; class Actinomycetes; order Kitasatosporales; family Streptomycetaceae; genus Streptomyces; species Streptomyces sp. NPDC043861. Next base: position 488,941 of record NZ_JBWKDP010000002.1, read on the forward strand.
ATCGCGGGCAGCTTGCGCTGGTTCGCCCAGGAGCGGACGCCGGGCAGGAACTCATGGGCGTCCCACACCAGCTTGGTCTTCCGCCCGGCGGCCCGGGCACGCAGCATGGCGCGGGCGCCGACGCCGAGCATCCGGAAGTCGTTGGCGTGAATCAGATCGGGCTTGAGGGCGTCGATCACCGGCCCGAAGTTCAGCTCGAAGTCCCACACGCCCGGGTCCAGCCGCCGCCAGGCCCGGTCACCCATGGTGGTGAGCCAGAACCGCGTGGTGAGCTTGTCCAGCGGCGCGGAGCGGGTCCGCCTGATCTTCGCCAGCTTCCTGGTCTCCCGGCCGCGCAGGGACACCCACTTGGACGTCGCCCTGGACGCGGCCTTGGGGACGGTCAGCCAGCCCTTGGTGACCTGGGCGCCGATCCCGGAGCTGCCGGCAGCCCGCAGCTCGTCGGTACGGACCCGCAGATCCGCGCGCCACGCCTTGACCTGCTGCACCCGGAAGGCGTGGGTACGGTCCGAGTTGTACGCGAGCGGACGGCGCAGCGGCGCACCCCGCAGATCCCTCGGCTTGACGGACAGCTTGGCATTCATACGGATCAGCCGGACCTCGGCATCACCGAGCGTCCAGGTGTCCTCGCCCTTGCCCGAGTACTTGCCGAGCAGGATCACGTCCCAGCCGGCCGCGGCGGCGGACGCCGCGGCCTTCTGGACGCGCGAGTCACCGTGGACGCTGTTGTCGACGAGCATCACGATCCGGCCGCGCGTACCGCGGCCGGGCCAGGCGGTGTTGACGGCGGTCATGAGCTCGTGCGTTCCCCGCTCTCGAGCTTCACCGTGGTGCCGGTGTTCGCGGATTCGATGACGGCCGCGGCGACCTCTACGGTCCGCAGCCCCTGGCGCAGCGTGCAGATGTCCTGCGACTTGCCGAGGACGGCGTCCCGGAACAGCTCGTGCTCGACGAGGAGCGGCTCCCGCTTCGGGATGGCGTAGCGGATCATGTCGCCCTCGGAGACACCGCGGAACGCCTGGAGGGCCTCCCACTCGGTGGCCACGGCGGCGTTCGAGTAGAAGGTGAGGTCGGCGGTGAGCGTGTCGGCGATGAAGCAGCCGCGCTCGCCGGTCACCGAGGTGAAGCGCTCCTTGAGCGGGCTCAGCCAGTTCACGAGGTGGCTGACCATCGTGCCGTCGGAGAGCTGGCCGATGGCGGAGACCATGTCCTCGTGCGGGCGGCCGGACTTGGAGACCGTGTGCGCCGCGATCGACGTGTACTCACGGCCGGTGACCCAGGCCGTGAGGTCGATGTCGTGGGTGGCGAGGTCCTTGACCACGCCGACGTCCGCGATGCGGTGCGGGAAGGGACCCTGGCGGCGGGTGACGACCTGGAAGACGTCGCCCAGCTCGCCCGACTCCAGGCGTGCACGCAGGGACCGCAGCGCCGGGTTGCAGCGCTCGATGTGGCCGACGCCGGCCACCAGGCCGCGCGACTCGAAGGCATCGACGAGGCGGCGGGCGCCCGCGACCGTGTCCGCGACCGGCTTCTCGATGAGCGCGCCGATCCCGGCCTCGGCCAGCTGCAGACCGACCTCCTCGTGCAGAGCGGTCGGGCAGGCGACGACTGCGTAGTCGATGCCGAGCGCGATCAGCTCCTCGACGGTGGACAGCACGGGGGCACCCTGCGCCCAGCCGTTCTTGTCCCCCATCGGGTCGACGACGCCGACGAGCTCGATGCCGTCGAGCCCGGCCAGCACGCGGGCGTGGTGGCGTCCCATGGAGCCCAGGCCGATCAGCCCGGCCCGCAGTCCAGCAGCAGTCACAGGTTCTCTCCCAGCGCGTTCACAGCGGTGACGATGCGCTCAAGGTCATTCTCGGTCAGCGAGGGGTGGACGGGGAGCGAGACGACCTCGGCCGCCGCACGCTCGGTCTCCGGCAGGTCCCAGTCACGGCCGGCCTTCTGGTCCGGCTCCCAGTACGGCTTGAGCCGGTGGATGGGGGTCGGGTAGTAGACGGCGTTGCCGATGCCCGCCTCGGTGAGCTTCGCCATGGCGGCGTCACGGTCACCGCGGACGCGGATCGTGTACTGGTGGTAGATGTGGCGCGCGCCCTCGGCGACGACCGGGGTGACCACGCTGTCCGTGGTGATGTTCTGCGTCAGGTACGCGGCGTTCGCGATGCGCTGCTCGGTCCAGCCGCCCAGCTTGGCCAGCTGCACCCGGCCGACGGCCGCGGCGACGTCCGTCATGCGCATGTTGGCGCCGACGATCTCGTTCGCGTAGCGCTGCTCCATGCCCTGGTTGCGCAGCAGGCGCAGGGTGCGGGCGACCTCGGCGTCGGCCGCGGAGATCATGCCGCCCTCGAGGCTGTGCATGTTCTTGGTCGGGTAGAAGCTGAACGTGCCACCGGCGCCGAAGGCGCCGACCGGGGTGCCGTTCAGCGCGGCCGCGTGCGCCTGGCAGGCGTCCTCCACGACGGCGAGCTTGTGCTTGTCGGCGATGGCCATGATCTTGTCCATCGCGGCCGGGTGGCCGTACAGATGCACCGGCATGATCGCGGCGGTCCGCGGAGTGATCGCTGCCTCGACGGCGGCCGGGTCGAGGCAGAAGGTGTCCGCCTCGATGTCGGCGAAGACGACGTCGGCACCGACCAGGCGGACCGCGTTGGCGGAGGCTGCGAAGGAGAACGAGGGGACGATCACCTCGTCACCCGGGCCGATGTTCAAAGCCATCAGAAGGAGGTGCAGCGCGGAGGTACCGGAGTTGACGGCCACGCAGTGGCGCCCCTCCACGAGCTCCGAGAAGCCCTCCTCGAAAGCGGCCACCTCGGGGCCCTGCACGACCCGGCCGCTGCGCAGTACGCGTACGGCTGCTTCGATCTCTTCTTCACCGATGACCGGGCGGGCAGCGGGGATGGGCTGCTCGTTGCTGCTCGGCATGGACGTCCTCCTTGAACACCGCAAGAGCTCTATGTGGCAGAGGTCCGGGGCTGCGGGCGTCCTGTGGGCCGCGCGTACCCCTCCGGCGCGATGGCCGACGCCCTACCGAGGAATTGCTGGGACCGGTCTGTCCCTTAACCGGGCCGGTCACCGACCGTAGTCTCTGGGCGGGGCCCCGACACGGCAACGACCGCCGTCACATTATCAGGGATTTCCTAGTCAATTTCTGGGCCGTTAACGGCGCCAGGCATCAATTGCGCTACAAACGCCGCGTCCCGTCACTCGATCATGAGCGACGGGACGCGAACGTTTAGCCATCAGTCATCAGCTGTTCAGCTTTCCACCGAAGCGTCCGCCGACGCCGTCACGGAGGGCAGCGTCTGCTGTTCCGCGGCGACGGTCTTCTTGGCGGCCGCCTTGGTGGCCTTCTTGGCGGTCGTCTTCTTCGCCACGGTCTTCTTGGCCGCCGTCTTCTTGGTGGCGGCCTTCTTCGCCGTGGCCTTCTTGGCGGTCTTGCGGGCCGCCTTCTTGGCCGGGGCCTCGGCCGTCTCGGGCTCGGCCTGCGCCTCGTCCGTGACGGAAGCCGGGGCACTGACCACGACGACCGCGGCGTCCTCCGCGCCCGACGGCGAGCCCGCGGGGGCGGTGACCTTGCGGGTCACCCGCCGGCGGGGCCGTGCCGGAGCGGCGACGGACTCCTCCGGCGCGGCGGCCGGGGCCTCGACGGCGGGAGCCTCGGGCTCCGGAGCCGCAGCAGCGGGGGCCACGATCTCGGCGGCCGCTTCCGCGGCCTCCGTCCCCTTCGGCGAGCCGGCCGGGGCCGTCGCCTTACGGGTGGCCCGGCGGCGGGTGCGGCCCTTCGGGGCGGCCTCGGCCTCGGCCGGCTCGGTGTCGGCCACGGCGGCCGGGGCCTCGACGGCTGCCCTCACCGGCTCCGGCTCGGCCTGTACGGGCTCGGCCTGCACCGGCTCGGCGGCCTGCTTCGGCGCACCCGCCGGGGCGGTCGCCTTACGGGTGGCCCGGCGGCGGCCACGACCCCGCGTCGCGGCGGCCTCGGCCTCCGCGGCGCTGCCGTACAGCTCCTCGTCCGGGGCGAAGGCGGGCTCGGGCAGGGCGGTGGGCGCCGCGGCCTCCGCCGCGACCTCGGCCTCGGTCTCCTCGGTCACCGCCTCATGCTCGTGGATGTGCTCGGCGCCGCCGCGGCCACGCTTCTTGCCGCGCTTGCCGCCACCGCCGCCGCCGACGGTCGCGGGCTGTTCCATGTGCACGATCACGCCACGGCCGTTGCAGTGGACACAGGTCTCCGAGAACGACTCCAGCAGACCCTGGCCGACCCGCTTGCGGGTCATCTGCACCAGTCCCAGCGAGGTGACCTCGGCGACCTGGTGCTTCGTGCGGTCTCGGCCCAGGCACTCCAGCAGCCGCCGCAGCACCAGGTCCCGGTTGGACTCGAGCACCATGTCGATGAAGTCGATGACGACGATGCCGCCCAGGTCACGCAGTCGCAGCTGACGGACGATCTCCTCGGCCGCCTCCAGGTTGTTCCTGGTGACGGTCTCCTCGAGGTTGCCGCCCTGGCCGGTGAACTTGCCGGTGTTGACGTCGACGACGATCATCGCCTCGGTCTTGTCGATCACCAGCGAACCGCCGGACGGCAGCCAGACCTTGCGGTCCAGCGCCTTCATCAGCTGCTCGTCGATCCGGTACGTCGCGAAGACATCGGTCTCGGAGGTCCAGCGGTTCAGCCGGTCCGCCAGATCGGGTGCGACGTGCGAGACGTAGCCGTGGATGGTCTCCCATGCCTCGTCACCGCTGACGATGACCTTCGAGAAGTCCTCGTTGAAGATGTCGCGCACCACTCGGACGGTCATGTCCGGCTCGCCGTAGAGAAGGGTCGGGGCGTTCCCGTTCTTCGCCTTCTTCTGGATCTCCTCCCACTGCGCCTGGAGCCTCTCGACATCACGGCGCAGCTCGTCCTCGCTCGCGCCCTCCGCCGCGGTGCGCACGATGACGCCCGCGTCCTCGGGGACGATCTTCTTGAGGATGGTCTTCAGCCGGGCACGCTCGGTGTCGGGCAGCTTGCGGCTGATTCCGGTCATCGAGCCCTCGGGCACGTACACCAGGTAACGGCCGGGGAGGGAGACCTGGCTGGTCAGCCGGGCACCCTTGTGGCCGATCGGGTCCTTGGTGACCTGGACGAGAACGGACTGGCCGGACTTCAGGGCGGACTCGATGCGGCGCGGGCCGTTGGCCAGGCCGAGCGCCTCGAAGTTGACCTCACCGGCGTACAGGACGGCGTTGCGGCCCTTGCCGATGTCGACGAAGGCGGCCTCCATGGACGGCAGGACGTTCTGCACCTTGCCCAGGTAGACGTTGCCGACGTACGAACTCGACTGCTCCTTGTTGACGTAGTGCTCGACGAGCACGTTGTCCTCGAGGACGCCGATCTGGGTGCGGTCGCCGTTCTGCCGGACGACCATCACACGCTCGACGGCCTCGCGGCGCGCCAGGAACTCCGCCTCGGTGATGATCGGCACCCGGCGGCGGCCCTGCTCACGGCCCTCACGGCGCCGCTGCTTCTTCGCCTCGAGACGGGTCGAGCCCTTGATGGACTGCACCTCGTCGGACGGCTCCGCCTCCTTCGCACGCCGTTCCCTGGGCTCGCGGATCTTGACGACCGTGCGCTCCGGCTCGTCGGCGTCGGGCTCGACATCGGCGCCCTCACCGCTGCGGCGGCGCCGCCGACGACGACGGCGGCTGCTGCTGGTGCCGGCGGCGGACGGCGTACCGCCCTCGGACTCCTCCTCGTCCTCGGGCTCCTCCTCCGCCTCGTCCGCGGCCTGCTCGGCCTCGTCGGCAGCCTCGGCCTCCTCCGCCTCGGCGGCCTCACCACGACGACGACGGCGGCCACCACGGCGACGGCGGCGCGAAGGCCGGTCCTCGCCGTACTCGTCGGCCTCCTCGGCCTCGGTCTCGGCCTCCTCCGCCGGCTCCTCGACCGCGGCCTCGGGAGCCTCGGCGACCTCAGCGACTTCGGGGGCCGCCTCCGGGGCCTCGCCGCGGCGACGGCGACGGCGGCGCGAGCCGGTCTCCTCGGCGGGCGCGGGGCGCTCGGCCTCTTCCTCCTCGGCAAGCCCCGCAGCCTCGGCTGCGGCCGCGGCCGCAGCGGTCTCCGGCGTCTGGAACATCGGCTCGGTGAACACCGGTGCCTGGAACACGGCCACGGCCGGCCTGGCGGCCCGGCGGCCGCGCTCGGGCTGCTCGGGCTCGGCGGTGAACTTCGGCGCGGCGGTCCGGCGGGGTGCACGGCCGCGGGAGGCCGCGCGCTCGGCGGCCTCGACCCCGGCCTCCTCCGCGGCGATCTGCGCGACAGTGTCCGCGGGCAGGCCCTCGCCCGCCGTGGTCTCGTCCTCCGGGGCACCCTTCGGTGCACCGGCGGGCGCGCTGGCCCGTCGGGTGGCGCGCCGGCGGGTACGCCCGCCGGTGGGGGCCTCCTCGGGCACGGGCGCGGATTCGGCCTCGGCCTCGGCCTCGGCGGCCGGTTCAGCGGCCTCCGGCGCACCGGCCGGAGCGGTGGCCCGTCGGGTGGCACGACGCCGGGTACGCCCGCGCGGTGCCTCCTCGGTGTCCCCGGTGGGGGCGGTCTCCTCATCGGCCACTGCCGGGGTCTCGGCAACGGCGCCCTCGGCGGTCTGCGGTGCACCGGCAGGGGCGGTGGCCCGTCGGGTGGCACGACGCCGGGTACGCGGTGCGCGCTCCTCGGCGGCGTTCTCGGTCTCCGCGGCGGTCTCGCTCACGGCACCTTCCTCAATGTCTTCGTCGGCACCGACGGTCACCGGCTCGGCGGTGGTCACGGCCTCGGCCGCCTCCACAGGGGCCGGCGAACCCGCGGGCGCGGTCGCCTTACGAGCAGCCCGACGACGCGTACGCGGCGCGGGCGCCTCTTCCTCAGCGGCCGGAGCCTGCCCAGCCACGACAGCCTCACCGGCCGGCACAGCAGCGGACTCGGCCACAACCTCGACAGGGGCCGGCGAACCCGCAGGCGCGGTCGCCTTACGAGCAGCCCGACGACGCGTACGCGGCGCGGGCGCCTCCTCCTCAGCGGCCGGAGCCTGCCCAGCCACGACAGCCTCACCGGCCGGCACAGCAGCGGACTCGGCCACAACCTCGACAGGGGCCGGCGAACCCGCAG
>NZ_JBWKDP010000002.1:496149-690074 GCF_056435905.1 Streptomyces sp. NPDC043861
CGCAGGCGCGGTCGCCTTACGAGCAGCCCGACGACGCGTACGCGGCGCGGGCGCCTCGGCGGCCACGGTCGCGGCGCCCTCCGCGGAGGCTGTCTCCTCCGCGGGCGCGGCCGGTATGGCCGCGGCGACGGACGCGGTCACATCGGTGACGTTCTCCACCGTGGCGGCACCCGTCGGAGGGCCCGCCGGGCGCGAAGCGGCGCGGCGACGGCGGCGCGGCGGCAGCGTGTCGCTGGGGGTGGAGTTCTCGTTGTCTTCTGTGTTGTCCCCGGTCGTACCGGGGACGTTCTGCTCGAGCATGCGGGCGGTTCTCCCGTCACGCTCCCGGGCGCCGCGTCTGGTTCCGGTCCGGCGGCACGTCCGCGTGATGCGCGGAGGCCGCTGTCCGGGGCGCGGGCGCCGCACGGGAGCTGTATGTCTGGCTCGCCGGTTCCGTACGCGATGTACGCACGGCCTGGCGAAAGTCTCCTGGTCTGCGCGCTGCCCGACCCAGGTGGCTCCCGAGTACGAGGGCGGCGCTTCGACGACTGCCCCTACGCGGGACCGGCACCTGCAGGCGCCGTCGCTGGGGATCCCCCCAGCGGAGCTAGGGGGAGGCGAGTCCGGCGACCCCTGAGCGATCGGCTGGGGCGGCCGTGACTGCCTCGCGGTCGGGCGCGAGCGGGTCGGTCACCGTGCCGGACTCCTCGTCGAAGAGCCCCTGCGCCAGCCTGGTCACCGCTGCGGGGACCGGCGGCGCCAGGTCGGCCACAGCTCGGAGACCGGACAGGACGTCGTCGGGTCGCACGGCAGGTGTCACGTGCCGCACAACCAGCCGCAGTATCGCACAGGGCCCCTCTCCCGGCCTATCAGCCTGTGGAGAGTCCGCCCTCAGCCCGGCCACGGCACCCCGTGCGTCGAACGTCCGGATGCCGTTCTTGGTCTTGCGCTGCACCTCCACCGTCTCGGCGGCGAGGAACGACTCCACGGCACGCTCGGCGTCCTCGACACCGACGCCGTCGAGCCGCAGTTCCCAGACGGAGGCGGTCAGCCGGTCCGCGAGGCCCGACGTGCGTGCCTCGACCGCGTCGGTGATGTCGAGCCCGGCGGGCAGTGACTCGTCGAGCAGGGCCCTGAGTTTCTCGGGGTCCCGGGCCTCGGTGAGTGCGATCTCCAGGTACTCGGCCTCGGAGCCCGTGCCGGTCGGCGCGGCGTTCGCGTACGACACCTTCGGATGCGGGGTGAAGCCGGCCGAGTACGCCATGGGCACCTCGGCCCGGCGCAGCGCACGCTCGAAGGCGCGCTGGAAGTCGCGGTGGCTGGTGAACCGGAGGCGGCCGCGCTTGGTGTAGCGCAGTCGGATGCGCTGCACCGCGGGTGCGGGCGGCGGGCCTTCGGGCTGTCGCTTGCCCAGTGGTTCTTCTCCTCGGTGCGGGGCGTGCGCGGTGGGGCGCCGCCCTTCTGTGGCTTGCGGTGTCCCCGTGGGGCCCGCCCGGCTCACACCCGCTTGTGCAGGGAGATCTCGGGTCCGGGCGCCGCGCCGGGGACGGTCTGTGTGTGTTGCCTACCTCCCAGATTACGCTCGCGGGCCCGTGCCGGTTCCACGGCCTCGGGCGGGCGCGGTCCGCCGACCAGTACCCGCCAGGCCTCACGACGGGCCTGCCGCACGGTTTCGCGGGCCGCTGCGAGCGCCCCCCGGACGACTCGTCCGGCCTCGGCGGCGGTCCGCCGTGCGGGTGTCCAGAGCTGATCGCGCACGAAGTGGCCGAGCGGAGTGCAGACGTTGCGGTAGGTCCAGGCCGCCGGCCGGCCGAGGAGATTCCGGCCGAGCCACTTCAGTGCGCGGCCGGCAGCCGTTTCCACACGGGCGGGCCTTCGCCGGAGTGTCGCCGGTGATCGTCTTCATGACGGAGCCGGCGAACGTTTCGGACCGGTCGTCCCATGGGCCCGCACCGCCGTCGAGGGCGCCGGGAGCCGAGCGACCGCACGCCGGGGGCCGCTCCGGGTGATCAACGCAGTCAAGGAGCATCAGCATGCCGACGGCGGCGGAATGTGCGCCACCGCTGAGGCCGTCCGTGAATCCGCCGGGCACGGTCAGTTGCACGGGCCGAATGCGGCAGGAATCGCCCGGAAACCATGGGCATGGGTTTCACGGGCGTTCGTACCGACAATGCCCCGCCCCTCGGAACCACCCACTTCCGGAGTGGTTCTGAGGGGGCCCGTCGGTCAGCTGCCGCCGTTCACCACGCTGAGTGGCAGCAGCTTCTTGCCGGTCGGGCCGATCTGGATGTCGAGGCCGAGCTGCGGGCAGACACCGCAGTCGAAGCACGGCGTCCACCGGCAGTCCTCGACCTCGGTCTCGTCGAGCGCGTCCTGCCAGTCCTCCCACAGCCAGTCCTTGTCGAGACCGGAGTCCAGGTGGTCCCAGGGCAGGACTTCCTCGTAGGTGCGCTCGCGGGTGGTGTACCAGTCGACGTCGACGCCGAACGCGGGCAGCGTCTTGCCCGCGCAGTCCATCCAGCGGTCGTACGAGAAGTGCTCGCGCCAGCCGTCGAAGCGGCCGCCGTCCTCGTAGACCGCACGGATGACGGCCCCGACGCGGCGGTCGCCACGGGAGAGCAGGCCCTCGACGATGCCGGGCTTGCCGTCGTGGTAGCGGAAGCCGATGGAGCGGCCGTACTTCTTGTCGCCGCGGATCTTGTCGCGGAGCTTCTCCAGTCGGGCGTCGGTCTCCTCGGCGGAGAGCTGCGGCGCCCACTGGAACGGGGTGTGCGGCTTGGGCACGAATCCGCCGATCGACACCGTGCAGCGGATGTCGTTCGAGCCGGAGACCTCCCGCCCCTTGGCGATGACGTTGACCGCCATGTCCCCGATCTGGAGCACGTCGTCGTCGGTCTCGGTGGGCAGACCGCACATGAAGTACAGCTTCACCTGGCGCCAGCCGTTGCCGTACGCGGTGGCAACGGTGCGGATCAGGTCCTCCTCCGAGACCATCTTGTTGATGACCTTGCGCATGCGCTCGGAGCCGCCCTCGGGGGCGAAGGTGAGGCCGGAGCGACGGCCGTTGCGGGTCAGCTCGTTGGCCAGGTCGACGTTGAACGCGTCCACGCGGGTGGACGGGAGGGACAACCCGATCTTGTCCGCCTCGTACCGGTCGGCCAGGCCCTTGGCGATGTCGCCGATCTCGCTGTGGTCGGCAGAGGACAGCGACAGCAGCCCGACCTCCTCGAAGCCGGTCGCCTTGAGCCCCTTGTCGACCATGTCGCCGATACCGGTGATGCTCCGCTCCCGCACGGGGCGCGTGATCATGCCGGCCTGGCAGAAGCGACAGCCACGCGTACAGCCCCGGAAGATCTCCACGGACATCCGCTCGTGGACCGTCTCCGCGAGGGGGACGAGCGGCTGCTTGGGGTACGGCCACTCGTCGAGGTCCATGACGGTGTGCTTGGACACGCGCCACGGGACGCCCGACTTCTTCGGTACGACGCGGCCGATGCGGCCGTCGGGCAGGTACTCGACGTCGTAGAACCCGGGGACGTACACCCCGCCGGTCCTGGCGAGCCGGAACAGCAACTCCTCGCGGCCGCCGGGCCGGCCCTCGGCCTTCCAGGCCCTGATGATCTCGGTGATCTCCAGAACGGCCTGCTCGCCGTCGCCGATGACCGCGCAGTCGATGAAGTCCGCGATCGGCTCGGGGTTGAAGGCCGCGTGGCCGCCCGCGAGGACGATCGGGTCGTCGATCGTGCGGTCCTTGGCCTCCAGCGGGATACCGGCGAGGTCCAGGGCCGTGAGCATGTTGGTGTAACCGAGCTCGGTGGAAAAGCTCAGGCCCAGGACGTCGAAGGCCTTCACCGGTCGGTGGCTGTCGACGGTGAACTGCGGGACGCCGTGCTCCCGCATCAGCTCCTCGAGGTCCGGCCAGACGCTGTACGTGCGCTCGGCGAGGACGCCCTCGCGCTCGTTGAGCACCTCGTAGAGGATCATGACGCCCTGGTTGGGCAGGCCGACCTCGTAGGCGTCGGGGTACATGAGCGCCCAGCGCACGTCGCAGCTCTCCCACGGCTTGACGGTGGAGTTCAGCTCACCACCGACGTACTGGATGGGCTTCTGCACATGCGGGAGCAGAGCTTCGAGCTGTGGGAAGACCGACTCGGCAGACATCAGGAACCTTCGTGGCTGACAGAGGGAGCGACTCTCAAGCGTAACCCGATCGCAGGGCCCTCCTGTCCGCGCGGCGGCCCGCACCGTCGGGCCGCCGCGCGGAGCGACGTCAGGTCCGGAGCGCCTTGCGCAGCCCGGGCCGGGAGGCTTCCTCCCACACGCCCGGCAGCTCCCGCTCCCGTTCGGCGGCCGCAGCCTCCTCCCTGCCGTGGAGAAGTCCCCAGGTGAACGCGGATTCGCCGGCCGCGTGGGCCTGGATCGCGAGGTCGCGGAGGGTTCCGCGGGCGACGACGCTGTCCTGGTGATCCCCGAGCACCGTCTGTACGGCCTTCATGCGTGCGGCGAACTTCTTCGCCGGTTTTCCGAGCGCGGGAGTCACGGCCTCGGCGGCATACCGGGCACGCTTGGCGGCCTTGCGTGCGTCGTGCATGGCGAGATCGCGGTCATGACCGGCTGGGAGACCCAGTGCGTGCGCCACTCGCCCCGCCAGGCGCCGGTAGTCCTTGAGGACGGCTTTGGGCAGGGCGTCGCCGGGCCTGGCAGTGGCCGCCTTGAGCAGCGGCGGCTCGTCGAGCAGGGCGTCCAGGGTGCCCAGGAGGGCGAGATAGCGCTTGGTGTCCAGCACGGCGACGGAGCGGCGTCGCGCATCGGCGCGATGCGCGGTGCCCCAGATCCGCAGCCTGGCGCGGACCGGGCCGAGCACCAGCGTCTTCGGCAGTTCGCCGATCCGCCCGCGCATCCGCTCGGCGAGCACCTCCTGGTCCCGGGCGACGCCCAGTTCACCGGCGAGCCACTTGAGCTCGTCCCCGATCGGGTCGGTGACCCCGCGGTCGACGATCTTCCGGAACGTCTTGAAGGCGCTGCGCATCCGGCGTGTGGCGACCCGCATCTGGTGCACGGAGTCGGGGAGGTCGCGCCGCACGGCGGGGTCGAGGGCGACGATCGCGTCGCGCTGCTCCCGGAGATACGCGAGGACGTGCTCCCCGGCGTCCTTGGAGCCGAGCCGTGCGCCGCGGTCCCGGACGCTCGCCGCGGCGTCGCGAGCCTTGGGGGCCTTGTGCGACCTGGCGTCCGGCCGTGGTGTGGCGTCGGCGTCGCGGGACGACTGCAGCTCCGTGCTCCCCGTGTCCGCCGTACCGGCGGAGGCCTTGGCGCCTCGCTCCGCCGCGCTCCTCGCCGCCGAGGCGGCGGCTGCCGCGGCGGGGACGGGCTCCGTCGGCTCCGTCTCCGAGAGGGCGCGGGCCAGCTTGGACTTCGAGGACGACGGACGGACACCTCCCTTGCGAAGGCGCTTGTCCACTGCGTCGAGCACCGCCGGATCGGTGTCGTCGGCGAGTTCGACCTCGATCTCGGTCCAGGACGTCGTGCCGCCGCCTGCCGTGAGGCGTTCCGCGCGCACGGTGTCGACGGACAGTTCGGCGAGGAGTTCACCGTCCTCGTCGACCAGATGGCTGACGTCACGGGAGGACAGCAGGCGCACGACCGGGGAGACTGCGGCGTCGCGCGTACGGGAGCGGACGAGGCCCGCGAGGGCACGCGGCAGGGTGTCGGCCAGGGGCGCCCGGATCTCGTCCCGAATGCCGGTGGACACCGGGAACTTCAGGTGCCAGCCCTCGTCGTCCCCGCCGGTGCGCCGGCGCAGTGTGATGTCGTCGGCCGCGAGGCGCAGCTCCGCGGTGTCGTAGTAGACGGCATCCAGCTCCACGACGCCCTTGCCGGTGACGGCCGACACCCCGCCCGCACCGGTCAGGTCCGGCAGCCGGATCCCGGCCTCGGCTTCATACTTGCGTTCTATCTCTCGCTTCGTGTCCGCCATGAACCGAATCTAGTCGCCCGGACGCGGGTACGGCAGTACGCCCCGGCCGTCACCGCCCCTTGCCCCCGGTCGGTCGTCCGTCGGACTCCGTCGCTGCCGGTCCTCACACACCTGCTGACCCGCGCCTTTGAACGGCGGGTCAGGATATGTCGACGCCGTCCTCGGTGCCCCGCCGTGTGCCGGGCCCGACCGAGTACGTCCGGGTGCGGGGCGCCCCCTCGGCCCGGCGCCCCGCGCGCCGGACGCACGGAACGCCTCAGGCCCCGCCCTTCGGGCGGACGACGCTGTTCTGCGGACCAGTCCCAGGGTCTTTCGTCTGGATCGGGCTGGATCGGGCTGGATCGGTGAGCGGGTCCGGTGCGTGCGATCGCAAGGCGGAGGAAGGAGCCCACGCGGAGCGTGGGCGACCGACGACGTGCGTGCCGGGGCACGCGAGCCCGGCAAGGTCCGAACGAGAGGCCCTAGGCCGTCAGCGGCCGTTGGACCCGGATCGACTGGAGCAGTCCGACGGCCACCCACACCGCGAACATGGACGAGCCGCCGTACGACACGAACGGCAGCGGCAGCCCGGCGACCGGCATGATGCCGAGCGTCATGCCGATGTTCTCGAAGGACTGGAAGGCGAACCAGGCGATGATGCCGGCCGCGACGATCGTGCCGTACAGCTCGGTTGTCTCGCGGGCGATCCGGCAGGCCCGCCACATCACCACACCCAGCAGAACGAGGATGAAGCCCGCTCCCACGAAGCCGAGTTCCTCCCCCGCCACGGTGAAGACGAAGTCCGTCTGCTGCTCCGGCACGAACTGACCGGTCGTCTGCGAGCCCTTGAAGAGGCCGGTGCCGAGCAGTCCGCCCGAGCCGATCGCGATGCGTGCCTGGTTGGTGTTGTAGCCGACGCCGGCCGGGTCGAGATCGGGGTTGGCGAAGGCCGCGAAGCGGTTGATCTGGTACTCGTCGAGCAGTCCGAGCATCGTGACCAGGACGGCGCCCACGACACCGGTGCCGATCAGCCCGAGAACCCATCGGTTGGAGGCGCCGGAGGCGAGCAGCACCCCGAGCACGATCACGGCCATCACCATGACCGAGCCGAGGTCCGGCATCAGCATCACGATCGCCATGGGGACGGCCGCAAGGACGAGCGACTTGGCGACGATGCTGTGGTCGGGATGGTCGTGGTCGCCCGCGTCGACCTGCGCCGCCAGCATCATCGCCATGCCCAGGATGATCGTGATCTTCACGAACTCGGAGGGTTGCAGCGAGAAGCCGCCGCCGATGACGATCCAGGCATGCGCGCCGTTGATCGTCGCACCGAGCGGGGTGAGGACCAGCAGGACCAGCAGGACGGAGATGCCGTACAGCACGGGCACGGCGCCGCGCAGTGTGCGGTGGCCGAGCCAGATGGTGCCGACCATCAGGGCCACACCGATTCCGGTGTTCAGCGCGTGGCGGAACAGGAAGTAGTACGGGTCGCCCTGGTTGAGCTCGGTGCGGTTGCGGGTCGCCGACCACACGAGCAGGGCGCCGATGAACGACAGCGCGAGGGCCGAGAGCAGCATCGGCCAGTCGAGCCGGCGCAGCATCGAGTCGCGGGCGGTGAGCCTGGCCCAGGGGCCGCGCTCGGGCCCGTAGCGCGAGACCGAGAAACGAAGGGTTCCGGACACGGCTCAGTCCCTCCGTCCCGTGGCGGGCGGACCTGCGAGCACCGGATCCTCCGGCTTGGGCTTCTGAGGGGCGTAGGGCTTGATCTTCGGGGCGTCGATCGAGCCGTCCGGCTGGATCTTCGGCAGCGTCTTCTGCGGCTTCGGCAGCAGGGCCTTCTTCAGGTCCTGGTTGCCCTCCATGTCGAGCCCGTACAGCGCGTTGTAGATGTTGCGCACGGCGGGGCCCGATGCCCCGGAGCCGGTACCACCCTGGGAGATCGTCATGACGATCGAGTAGTCCTTGGTGTACGTGGCGAACCACGAGGTCGTCTGCTTGCCGTGGACCTCGGCCGTGCCAGTCTTGGCGTGCATCGGGATCTTGTCCTGCGGCCAGCCGCCGAATCGCCAGGCGGCGGTACCGCGGGTCGCGACTCCCGCGAGGGCTTCGTCTATCAGGTCGCGCGTCTTCGCGTTCATCGGCAGCTTGCCGTGCGGCGTGGGCTTGATCTGCCGCACCCGCTTGCCGTCCGCGCTGACGACCGCCTTGCCGACGGTCGGGTCGTAGAGGGTGCCACCGTTGGAGATGGCCGCATAGATCGCGGCCATCTGGATCGGGGTGACGAGCGTGTCGCCCTGGCCGATGGAGTAGTTGACGGAGTCACCGGCGCGCATCAGATTGCCTTCGAGGCAGTTCTCGTAGGAGAGCTGCTGGACGTAGCTGCCGCCCTTCTTTCCGATCTTGCACCAGTAGTCCTTGTTGGCCTCCCAGAACTTCTGCTTCCAGCGGCGGTCGGGGACCCGGCCGGTCTCCTCGTTGGGCAGATCGATGCCGGTCTCGGCGCCGAGGCCGAACTGGTGGGCGGTCTTGTAGAACCAGTCGTTCGCGTTCTTCTTGGGCTTCATACCGCCGTCCTTCTTCCACTGCTCGTGGGAGAGGGCGTAGTAGACGGTGTCGCAGGAGACCTCGAGGGCCTGGCCGAGGGTGATGCTGCCGTGGCCCTGCGACTCGAAGTTCTTGAAGACCTGGTTGCCGATCGAGTACGAGCTCGGGCAGGGGTAACGGCCGTTGAAGTCGTAGCCTGCGTTGACGGCGGCGGTGGTCGGGATGACCTTGAAGATGGAGCCCGGAGCCGCCTGTCCCTGGATGGCCCGGTTGAGCAGCGGGAAGTTGGACTTCTTGCCGGTGAGCCTGGCGTAGTCCTTGGCCGAGATGCCGCCGACCCAGGCGTTGGGGTCGTAGTGGGGCAGCGAGGCCATCGCCACCACACGGCCGGTCTTGGCCTCCATGACGACCACGGCGCCGGAGTCCGCCTTGTAGTTCTCGTTGGTGTTGTCGTCGAAGACCTTGCGGGCTTCCTTCATCGCGTGGTTCAGCTCCCACTCGGCGACCGCCTGGACGCGGGCGTCGATGGAGGTGACGACGTTGGCTCCGGGCTCGGCGGGGTCCGCCTTGGCCTGGCCCATGACCCGGCCGAGGTTGTCGACCTCGTAGCGGGTGACGCCGGCCTTGCCGCGCAGCTCCTTGTCGTAGCTGCGCTCGAGCCCCGAGCGGCCGACCTGGTCGGAACGGAGGAACGGCGAGTCGGTGTCCTTGGCCTTCTCGATCTCCTCGTCGGTCACGGGCGAGAGATAGCCGAGCACCTGCGCGGTGTTGGCCTTGCCGGGCGCACCGTAACGGCGTACGGCGGTGGGCTCCGCGGTGATGCCGGGAAAGTCCTCCGCGCGCTCCCGGATCTGCAGGGCCTGCTGGGTGGTGGCTTCGTCGGTGACCGGGATCGGCTGATAAGGCGAACCGTTCCAGCAGGGCTGCGGGGTCTTGGCGTCGCAGAGCCGGACCTTGTCCATGACGTCCTTCGGCTTCAGGCCGAGGACCGCTGCGAGCCTGGTGAGGACGCCCTTGCCGTCGTCCTTCATCTTCATCAGCTCGGTGCGGGACGCGGAGACGACGAGGCGGGTCTCGTTGTCGGCGAGCGGAACACCGCGTGCATCGAGGATCGAGCCGCGGACGGCAGGCTGGACGACCTGCTGGACGCCGTTGCCCGACGCCTCCTTCGCGTACTCCTCACCGTTGCGGATCTGGATGTACCAGAGACGGCCGCCGAGGGTGGCGAGGAGGGAGAAGACCAGGATCTGGATGACGACGAGCCGGATCTGGACCCGGGGTGTCCGCCCGGTTTCGGGGATGTTGGTCACGCTGGCGATGCCCCCTCGGTCACAGTCGCTTGATTCCCTTGATGCGTCCGGCCCTGGACGCTCTGTTCCTGGCCGCCTTCACCCGAAGTCCGCCGCCGCGCTGGCCTCCGATGCGCAGTCCGGTGCCGAACGAGGTCCAGCCGCCCGACACGTCCGAGGCGCCGGACTGGCTGTCGGCGAGCGGGTCGTTCTCGGCGCGTCTGGCGAGCGCCATGATCAGCGGCACGGTGAACGGCGCGAGCAGCAGGTCGTACACGGCCGCGGTGAACAGCAATGAGCCGAGGCCGACATGGCGGGCGGCGGTGTCGCCCACCAGGGCTCCGACGCCGGCGTAGAGCAGGGTGGACCCGATGGCGGCACCCACGACCACGAGCATCGGTGCCGTGGCCGAGGTGAGCCTGCCGCTCTCCGGCCTGACGAGACCCGCCAGATAGCCGATGACGCACAGCACGAGGGCATAGCGCCCCACGGCGTGGTCGGCCGGCGGGGCCAGGTCGGCGAGCAGGCCCGCACCGAAGCCGATGAGCGCGCCGCTGGTGTGTCCGTACACGAGCGCAAGGGCCAGGACCACGAGCAGCAGCAGGTCCGGGACGGCCCCGGGGAGCTGGAGGCGGGCGAGGACGGTGACCTGGACGACGAGTGCGACCACGACGAGGGTGGTGGAGAGCAGCATCCGGTTGAAGCGCATGGTGTTCACTCCTCCTGCTACTCGTCGTCCCGGCCCGCGCCGGTGCCTGTGCCGGTGTCCGTGCCGGTGCCCACGTCCGTGCCGGCGCCCGGGCCTTCGTCCGCGCCCCTGCCGTTCGGCGACGGGGTCACCGTCACGGTGACGGTGGGCGTGGGGGTCGGCTTCGGCTTGGCCGGGAGCACGGAGTCGCGCGGGTCGGTGCGCGGCGCCTGGACCACCACTCCCACGATGTCGAGCTTGGAGAAGGCGGCGTAGGGGCGGACGAAGACGTTGCGCGTCAGGTCGCCCCTCGAGGGGTCGACGCGGACGACCTCGCCCACCGGCACCCCGGGCACGAACGGTTTGCCGGCCTGCGATCCGAAGGTGACCAGCCGGTCGCCCTTGTGCACCTTCGCCTTGCCGTTGAGGAGCTGAACGGAGAGCGGCCGGTCGCCCTGGCCGGTGGCGAAGCCGAGCTCGTCGGTGCGCTCCATGCGGGTACCGACCGTGAAGTCCGGGTCGTTGGCGAGGAGTACGGTCGCGGTGTCCGGGCCGACGGTGGTGACCCGGCCGACCAACCCGTCACCGTTGAGCACGGTCATGTCGCGCTGGATGCCGTCCCGGGAACCGATGTCGATGGTGACGGTCCAGGAGAAGCCCTGGGCTGCTCCTATGGCGATGACCTCCGCGGCCTTGATGCCGTACTGCCCGTTGGCCGCCTTCTTCAGCATGTCGTCGAGCTGGCGGATCCGGCTGCGGTTGCGGTCGTCGCTGCCGAGCCGTGCCTTGAGGGCCGTGTTCTCCCGCTCCAGAACGGCGATGCGGTCGTGGCGCTCCCCCGAGTCCCGGATCGCGCCTATGGCGTTGCCGATCGGATCGACTGCGGCCGCCACGCCGTTCTCGACCGGTCCGAAGGCTGCGGCGGCTGCCTGCCGGGCGCCGTCCACCGGTGACTCCTGGCCGCCGCGGATATCCACCGTGATCAGCGCGAACGCGATGGCGATCAGCAGGACCAGGAGCAGCCGGCTCTCTTTCGTGTCCCTCACGTGCGGCGGCCGTGCCTTCCTCGTCGGAATGTGTGTGCGTGCCGTTGCTTTGTGCCGTTATACCAACGATCGTCCGTATGGGTCGGCAGCGCCCATACGGGGCGTCCCCCGGACCGGACCCGGCCCGGGGGAAGGATCCGCTTGTGCCGCTATCTGCGCGGCTGGGCGTCCAGCACCTGCTGGAGCGCCTCGAACTCCTCGACGCACTTGCCCGACCCGAGCGCGACGGAGTCCAGGGGATCCTCGGCGATGTGGATCGGCATGCCGGTCTCGTGACGCAGCCGCTCGTCGAGGCCGCGCAGCAGGGCGCCGCCGCCGGTGAGGACGATCCCGCGGTCCATGACGTCGCCGGACAGCTCCGGCGGGCACTTGTCGAGCGTGGTCTTCACCGCGTCGACGATCGCGTTGACCGGTTCCTCGATGGCCTTGCGCACCTCCGCGGCCGAGATGACCACCGTCTTGGGCAGACCGGAGACCAGGTCGCGGCCGCGGATCTCGGTGTGCTCGTCCTTGTCGAGGTCGTACGCCGAACCGATGGTGATCTTGATGCTCTCGGCGGTCCGCTCACCGAGAAGGAGGCTGTACTCCTTCTTGACGTGCTGGATGATCGCATTGTCGAGCTCGTCACCGGCGACCCGGATGGACTGTGCCGTGACGATTCCCCCGAGCGAGATCACGGCGACCTCGGTGGTGCCGCCGCCGATGTCCACCACCATGTTGCCGGTGGCCTCGTGGACGGGGAGACCGGCTCCGATGGCAGCGGCCATCGGCTCCTCGATGATGTGCACCTGGCGGGCACCGGCCTGGGTGGACGCCTCGATGACGGCGCGGCGCTCAACACCGGTAATACCGGAGGGCACGCAGACGACAATGCGCGGGCGGGCCGCCCAGCGCCGCTTGTGGATCTTGAGAATGAAATAGCGGAGCATCCGCTCCGTGATCTCGAAGTCGGCGATCACGCCGTCCTTCAACGGGCGCACCGCCACGATGTTCCCGGGCGTGCGGCCGATCATCTTCTTGGCTTCGGAGCCCACCGCGAGGATGCCGCCGGTGTTGGTGTTGATGGCGACGACGGACGGCTCGTTGAGGACGATCCCACGACCCCTGACGTACACCAGCGTGTTGGCGGTCCCGAGGTCGACAGCCATGTCACGGCCGATGAACGACATTGAGTTCCCCTTGTTTCCCATGAGGATGCGTCGGGCCTTCCCAAATCGAGCTTTGATGGCTTATTAGGTCGGCGAGGAGGGTGCTGCGGCGTGAAGGCTTCCATCGTAGTGCCGCCTTCACGGACACCGCGCGCTGGGCCCACCTCAATAAGGGTGACGCCGAGTCGGAGCGATGCGTTCCCGCAATCGCGGCACGTATGCCGAAGGGCGACCGAAATTCCTTCGGTCGCCCCAGGTACGAGCGCTGGATGGCTGACGATCAATCAGGAAAGACCCGGAAAGAAAATCTTCAGTTCCCGGATGGCGGACTCCTCGGAGTCCGAGGCGTGGATCAGGTTCTCCCGGACGATCGTGCCGTAGTCGCCCCGGATGGAGCCCGGTGCGGCCGCGATCGGGTCGGTCGGGCCGGCCAGGGCGCGCACGCCCTCGATGACACGCTCGCCCTCGACGACCACGGCGACGACCGGGCCGGAGGACATGAAGGCGACCAGCGGCTCGTAGAAGGGCTTGCCCTTGTGCTCGCCGTAGTGCTGCTCCAGGGTCTCCTGGTCCAGCTCACGCAGCTCCAGCGCGGTGATCTGCCAGCCGGCCTTCCGCTCGATGCGGCCGATGATCTCGCCGATCAGGCCGCGGCGTACGGCGTCGGGCTTGAGCAGGACGAGCGTGCGCTGGCTCACGGGCGGGCTCCTTCGAGTGCGGGTCTCAGGGCGAGTCCATGGACGAGTCCGGAGACGGGTTCAGATGGCATCCCGGACGAGTCCCGGAATGAGGGTCATACGGGAAATGGGTCTTGCTGCACTTCAGAGGCTACAGGGCGGCAGGGGTGACCCGTCACGCAGCGTCAGGCCCTGGGGATGCCCCGGCTGCCTCCTGCGCCGCCCACCGGGCCTTGGCCTCGTCGATCTTCCGCCCGTAGTGCACCGAGGCCCACCACAGACCGGCGAACACCGCACCCAGGATGAACATCATCGGGACGACGAATCCGCTGGCCACGAGCCCCAGCTGCAGCGCCCAGCCGAGCTGCACCCCGCCGGGACGGGTGATCATTCCGCACAGCAGCACGGACAGCAGCATCGCGACGCCGCAGACCGTCCAGACCGTGGTCATGGTCAGGCCGGGTTCCTTCATCGCCACCAGCCCGGCGAAGCCGATCACGAAGAACTCACCGATCAGAGTGGACGCACAGAGCGTACGCATGGGATTCAGCCCCTCCCCAGCAGCAGCCGGGCCTCGCCGACCGTGATCACGGAGCCGGTCACCAGGACGCCCGCGCCCGAGTACTCCGCCTCCTCCTCGGCCAGCGTGATCGCCGCCTCCAGCGCGTCGTCCAGGCGTGGCTCGACGACTACGCGCTCGTCGCCGAAGACCTCCACGGCGATCGCTGCCAGCTCGTCGGCGTTCATCGCCCGATGGCTGGAATTCTGTGTGACGACGATCTCCGTGAAGACCGGCTCGAACGCCTCGAGGACGGCCTTCACGTCCTTGTCCCCGCTCGCCCCGACCACACCGATGAGACGTGAGAACCCGAACGCCTCCGTGATGCCCTCGGCGGCCGCCCGCGCTCCCGCGGGATTGTGCGCGGCGTCCAGGACGACGGTCGGGCTCCGGCGCACGACCTCAAGGCGGCCCGGCGAGACGACGGACGCGAACGCGGAACGCACCGTGTCCGCATCGAGCGTGCTCGCGTGCTGCTCCCCGATGCCGAAGAACGCCTCGACCGCGGCCAGCGCCACCGCCGCGTTGTGCGCCTGGTGGGCGCCGTACAGAGGAAGGAAGATCTCCTCGTACTCCCCGCCGAGCCCGCGCAGCGTCAGCAGCTGCCCGCCGACCGCGACCTCACGCGACACGACACCGAACTCCATGCCCTCGCGGGCCACTGTCGCGTCCACCTCGACGGCCTTCTTCAGCATGACCTGAGCGGCGTCCACCGGCTGCTGCGCCAGGATCACCGTCGCGCCCTGCTTGATGACGCCCGCCTTCTCGCCCGCGATCTCACCCGCGGTGGTGCCGAGCCGGTCGGTGTGGTCCAGGTCGATCGGAGTGACCACGGCAACCGAACCGTCGATGACATTGGTCGCGTCCCAGCTCCCGCCCATCCCGACCTCGACGACGGCCACGTCCACCGGTGCGTCCGCGAAGGCGGCGTACGCCATACCGGTCAGCACTTCGAAGAACGAGAGCCTGAACTCCTGGGAAGCGTCGACCATCTCGACGTAGGGCTTGATGTCGTCGTAGGTGGCGATGAAACGCTCGGCCTCGATCGGCGCGCCGTCCAGGCTGATCCGCTCGGTGATCGACTGGACGTGCGGTGAGGTGTACCGCCCGGTGCGCAGTTCGAAGGCGCCGAGCAGCGCCTCGATCATCCGGGCCGTGGAGGTCTTGCCGTTGGTGCCGGTGATGTGGATCGAGGGGTAGGCCCGCTGAGGCTCACCGAGCACGTCCATCAGCGCGGCGATACGGCCGACCGACGGCTCGAGCTTCGTCTCGCCCCAGCGGGTGGCGAGATCCGCCTCGACCTCGCGCAAGGCCTTGTCCACCTCGGGGTCGGCCGGACGGGACGGCACCTGGTCGCCCTGGGGCGGTCCGGCCTGGGTGCGCAGCGTACGGCTGCCGGCCTCGATCACCGCCAGGTCGGGGTCACGATCGGTCTCTGCGTCGACGATCTCGTCGAACTCATCGGGCTCATCGAAGGGGCGCGGCTGCTGCTCACTCACGCTGCCAGTCTACGGAGGCCCCGCCGGGGTCCCGACGGGAGCAGGGCCGAAACGTGGTGTGCGCCGTTCCTCCGCGGTATGTCCCCCTGCCGTCCGGGGGACATGGGGGTGCAGATGCGCAGACCCCCGGGGCCGGCGTGGCTCCGGGGGTCTGCTGTGCGAACGGAACGGTCCCGGTCGGCGGACCGGTCACAGGCGCGGGCCCGGCGACCGTCGGGCCCGCCCGGGCCGCCCCGCCCTGAAGCGGATCAGGCCTGCGGCAGGTTCGCCAGCTGGGCGCCGATGCGCGCGATGTCCTCCTCGGCCTTGGCGAGGCGGCCACGGATCTTTTCGACCACATTGTCCGGAGCCTTCGCCAGGAACGCCTCGTTGCCGAGCTTCGCCGTGGCCTGGGCCTTCTCCTTCTCGGCAGCGGCCAGGTCCTTCGCGAGCCGCTTGCGCTCCGCGGCGACGTCGATCGCCCCGGACAGGTCCAGCACGACCTCCGCACCCGCGACCGGCAGCGTCGCCGTCGCGTGGAACGACTCGCCCTCCGGCTGCAGCCGCAGCAGCTGTCGGATGGCGCCCTCGTGCGGCGCCAGGGCGGTGCCGTCGAGGGTGAGGCGGGCCGGGACCTTCTGACCGGGCTGCAGCCCCTGGTCGGAGCGGAACCGGCGGACCTCGGTGACGACCCGCTGGACGAGCTCGATCTCCTTCTCCGCCGCCTCGTCGCGGAAGCCGGAGTCCCCGGGCCAGTCGGCGATGACGAGCGACTCACCGCCCGTGAGCGTGGTCCACAGCGTCTCGGTGACGAAGGGGACCACCGGGTGCAGCAGACGCAGCGTGACGTCGAGGACCTCGCCCAGAACGCGGGCGGAGACCTTCGCGGGCTCGCCACCGGCCATGAACGTGGTCTTGGACAGCTCGACGTACCAGTCGAAGACCTCGTCCCACGCGAAGTGGAACAGCGTGTCGGACAGCTTCGCGAACTGGTAGTCCTCGTAGTACGCGTCGACCTCGGCGACCACCCTGTTCAGCCGCGACAGGATCCAGCGGTCCGTCGCCGACATCTGCTCGGGCGACGGCATCGAGCCCTCGACCGTGGCGCCGTTCATCAGCGCGAAGCGGGTCGCGTTCCAGATCTTGTTGGCGAAGTTGCGCGAGCCCTGGACCCAGTCCTCGCCGATCGGGACGTCGACACCCGGGTTGGCGCCGCGGGCCAGGGTGAACCGCAGCGCGTCGGAGCCGTACTTGTCCATCCAGTCCAGCGGGTTGACCGCGTTGCCGAAGGACTTCGACATCTTCTTGCCGAACTGGTCGCGGACCATCCCGTGCAGGGCGATGGTGTGGAACGGCGGGGTACCCTCCATCGCGTACAGGCCGAACATCATCATCCGGGCGACCCAGAAGAAGAGGATGTCGTAGCCGGTGACCAGGACGGAGTTCGGATAGAACTTCGCGAGGCTCTCGGTCTGCGCCGGCCAGCCCATCGTGGAGAAGGGCCACAGGCCGGAGGAGAACCAGGTGTCGAGGACGTCGGTGTCCTGGTGCCAGCCCTCGCCGGACGGCGGCTCCTCGTCGGGGCCGACGCAGACGACCTCGCCCTCCGGGCCGTACCAGACCGGGATGCGGTGGCCCCACCACAGCTGACGCGAGATGCACCAGTCGTGGAGGTTGTCGACCCAGTCGAAGTACCGCTTCTCCATCTCCTGCGGATGGATCTTGACCTTGCCGTCACGGACGGCGTCACCGGCAGCCTTGGCCAGCGGGCCGACCTTGACCCACCACTGCATCGACAGCCGCGGCTCGATCGTGGTCTTGCAGCGCGAGCAGTGGCCGACGGAGTGGACGTACGGACGCTTCTCGGCGACGATCCGGCCCTCGGCGCGCAGCGCGGCGACGATCGCGGAGCGGGCCTCCAGGCGGTCCAGGCCCTGGAACGGGCCGTGGGCGGTGATGACGGCGCGCTCGTCCATGACGGCGAGGTTCGGCAGACCGTGCCGCTGGCCGATCTCGAAGTCGTTCGGGTCGTGCGCGGGCGTGACCTTGACGGCGCCCGTGCCGAACTCGGGGTCGACGTGCTCGTCGGCGACGACCGGGATACGGCGGCCGGTGAGCGGCAGCTCGATCTCCTTGCCGACGAGGTGCTTGTAGCGCTCGTCCTCGGGGTGGACGGCGACGGCCGTGTCACCCAGCATCGTCTCGGCACGGGTCGTGGCGACGACGATGGAGTCCTCGCCCTCCCCGTAGCGGATCGAGACGAGCTCGCCGTCGTCGTCCTGGTACTCGACCTCGATGTCCGAAATGGCGGTGAGGCAGCGCGGGCACCAGTTGATGATGCGCTCGGCGCGGTAGATCAGCTCGTCGTCGTAGAGCCTCTTGAAAATGGTCTGGACCGCCTGGGACAGGCCCTCGTCCATCGTGAAACGCTCACGGGACCAGGCGACACCGTCACCAAGACGCTTCATCTGCCCGGAGATCTGGCCGCCGGACTCGCCCTTCCACTGCCAGACGCGCTCGACGAACGCCTCACGCCCCAGGTCGTGGCGGGACTTGCCCTCCTTGGCGAGCTCACGCTCGACGACGTTCTGCGTGGCGATACCCGCGTGGTCCATGCCGGGCTGCCAGAGCGTCTCGTAGCCCTGCATCCGCTTGCGGCGGGTGAGGGCGTCGATCAGCGTGTGCTCGAAGGCATGGCCCAGGTGCAGGCTGCCCGTGACGTTCGGCGGCGGAATGACGACGGTGTACGGGGGCTTCTCGCTCTTCGCGTCCGCCTCGAAGTAACCGCGGTCTACCCAGCGCTCGTACAACTTCCCCTCTACCTCGGCCGGCGCGTACGTGGTCGGCAGTTCGGGGTTGCTGGCTGGCTGCTGCTGAGTGTTTTCGGTCACGGGCCACAGTTTAGAGGTGTCACGGTCCCGTTCTGAAACGGGAATGTTCCGTAACGGTGTGAGCCCCGGTGCCCCGGCCCTGCGCCCGTTCCGACAGGATGTTCGGTACGCATAAGCATCTGGAGGGGAACCCAGTAATGAGCTACAACCAGCCGGGCCCGTACGGCGGTCAGCCCCAGCAGCCCGGACCGTACGGCCAGCCGGGCCCCTACGGCCAGCCAGGTCCTCACGGCCAGCCGCCGCAGGCCCCGCAGCCCGGCTACGGCCAGCCGCCGCAGGCACCCCAGCCCGGCTACGGCTACCCGCAGCAGGCCCCGCCGCCGCAGCAGGGATACGGATTCCCCCAGCCCCAGCAGCCCGGCCCCTACGGCCAGCCGCCCCTGGGGGCACCTCCCGGGCCGCAAGGCCCAGGGGGACAGCCCCCGTACGGCGCAGGCCCGGGCGCCTACCCGCCTCCCCCGCCGGCTCAGGGCGGCGGCGGCAAGAAGGCCGGCCTGGTCATCGGCGGGGTGGCCGTGGTCGTGGCGATCGGCGTGGGCGCGTACTTCGTGCTCGGGGGCAGCGCGGTGGCCGATGACACCAAGGGATACAAGATCACCCCGGCGGCCACGGTCGGTGAGTTCAAGAAGGACAAGGACAGCCCGGAGGCTCTTACCGCCAAGGAGAAGAAGGAAGTCGAAACCCTCCTGGGGATCAAGAACCCTCAGCAAGCGGGCGCCACATACAAGGCGGGGGACCCGAGCGATCCGTCGAAGGCGAAGTCTCTGAGCCTCAACGGACTGTGGGGCGAGATCCCCGACCCGGAGAAGGCGATCGACGGCTACTTCCGGAAGCTCGAGGAGGGGGAGAAGGACGACGAGGAGGACTTCAAGGTCGAGCTGGTCGGCAGCCCCACCGCTGTCGAGCCCGAAGGCTTCGAAGGTGCGCTCATGAAGTGCCAGAGCGCCAAGTTCACGCCCACCGGCGACGCTGCCCCGTCGGGCTTCGGATCCAAGGAGCTCGAGCTTCCGATCTGCGTCTGGGCCGACTACAGCACCATCGCCGCCGTGAACGTCATCAACGTGGCGCAGATCGTGGGCACGGGCGGCAAGGCCGTCCCGCAGGACGAGGTCGCAGGCTTGGCGGCCAAGCTCTACAACGCCTCGCGCACCAAGGTCTGATCCGCGGGCACAGACGGCACGGAGGGGCGCTCGACCAGCCGGCGGGACCGGCGCGGCGTCCGAGTGGTCCTCTCGACATTCCCATCCAGAACTGGCATTCGATAGGCTGGAGTCGATCAAGTCTGACCAACTCGACCATTCTTGGGGGCAATTGTGCGCAGGCGAGCCATGTATGCGATAGCTGGAGGTGTTGCATGCCTCCTCGTGCCATTGGCCGCCACACCGGCTGCCGCGGCCCATTACGACTCGAGATGCAGCCCTGTGATCGGCGGTGTCATCGTCACGCCGCCGGCAACCGGTGGGGGAACGTGGAACTTCGCGAGCCGCACGCGCCTGAACCCTGTGACGCTCACGGTCCAGGACCGCAAGGCGGACGGAATGACCGTCGGCGTCCGGCTCGTCACCCGCAAGAGCAACGGCACCAATCACGCCTGGCCGTGGAAGCGTCTCCACTCCGGTTCCGGGACATCCCAGAGCTGGGGAACCTCTGCCACGGACAGCGGAGGCATCCGACTGGCCTGGACGCAGGTGGGAGTGTTTGACGGCAACACTCTGAAAATGATGTGCGACACGGCCAAAGGAACCAATCTCCACTGGGGGTAGCGGCAGAAACGGCACCGAGGCGCCCGGCCGGTTCGTCGAACCGGCCGGGCGCCTCGGTCTTCGTACGTGCGTCCAGCGCTACGCGCTCTTCTCGTGCCGCCCGTCGTTCTTCACGATCCGCGGCACCAGCGTCGGGTTCACGTTGTTGTGGACCACGTCCGCCGTGATGACGACGCGGGCCACGTCCTTGCGGGAAGGCACCTCGTACATCACCGACATCAAGACCTCTTCCATGATGGCCCGCAGACCGCGCGCGCCCGTGCCGCGCAGGATCGCCTGGTCGGCGATGGCCTCGAGGGCCGGGCGGTCGAAGTCCAGCTCGACACCGTCGAGTTCGAAGAGGCGCTGGTACTGCTTGACCAGGGCGTTGCGCGGCTCGACCAGGATCTTGAGCAGTGCCTCACGGTCCAGGTTGTGCACCGAGGTGATGACCGGCAGTCGGCCGATGAACTCGGGGATCATGCCGAACTTCACCAGGTCCTCGGGCATGACCTCCTGGAACTGGTCGCTCGCCTCGATCTCGCGCTTGGAGCGGATCGTGGCGCCGAAACCGATGCCCTTGGCGCCCGCGCGCGATTCGATGATCTTCTCCAGGCCGGCGAAGGCGCCGCCGACGATGAAGAGGACGTTGGTCGTGTCGATCTGGATGAATTCCTGGTGGGGGTGCTTCCGTCCGCCCTGGGGCGGGACCGAGGCGGTCGTGCCCTCCAGGATCTTCAGCAGTGCCTGCTGGACGCCTTCACCGCTCACATCCCGTGTGATCGACGGGTTTTCGCTCTTTCGGGCGACCTTGTCGATCTCATCGATGTAGATGATCCCGGTCTCGGCCTTCTTGACGTCGTAGTCCGCGGCCTGGATCAGCTTCAGCAGGATGTTCTCGACATCCTCGCCCACATAGCCCGCCTCGGTGAGCGCCGTGGCGTCGGCGATGGCGAACGGGACGTTGAGCATGCGGGCCAGCGTCTGGGCCAGCAGTGTCTTGCCGGAGCCCGTGGGGCCCAGCAGCAGAATGTTGGACTTGGCGAGCTCGATCGCGTCGTCCCGGCCCTGCGCGCCGCCGTTCTCACCGGCCTGGACACGCTTGTAGTGGTTGTACACCGCGACCGAGAGGGCCTTCTTCGCGGGCTCCTGCCCGACGACGTACCCCTCGAGGAACTCGTAGATCTCGCGCGGCTTCGGGAGTTCCTCCCACCGCACCTCGGAGGTCTCGGCGAGCTCCTCCTCGATGATCTCGTTGCAGAGGTCGATGCACTCGTCGCAGATGTACACCCCGGGGCCTGCGATGAGCTTCTTCACCTGCTTCTGGCTCTTTCCGCAGAACGAGCACTTGAGCAGGTCGCCGCCATCACCGATGCGTGCCACGAGGTGCTTCCCCTTCGCCTGGGAGCGCTTGGTTCAGCGGCTCCTGGTGCCTCATATCCGACGGTACCTTGCCGGGCCCCTCGTTCGGGCCCCCCTTGGCGCGGTTCACATTGACGTGTACCGCGCCAAGGGAAGGTCGGGCGTCAGGCGGCCGCTGCGGCCGTGCTCTTACGGGTCGACACGATCTGGTCGACCAGGCCGTACGCAAGGGCGTCCTCGGCGGTCAGGATCTTGTCCCGCTCGATGTCCTCGCGGACCTTCTCGATCGGCGTCGAGGAGTGCTTGGCCAGCATCTCCTCGAGCTGCTCACGCATCCGGAGGATCTCGTTGGCCGCGATCTCCAGGTCCGAGAGCTGCTCCCGGCCGGTCTGCGAGGACGGCTGGTGGATCAGCACACGGGCGTGCGGAAGGGCCATCCGCTTGCCGGGGGTGCCGGCTGCCAGCAGGACGGCGGCGGCGGAGGCCGCCTGGCCCATGCAGACCGTCTGGATGTCCGGCTTCACGAACTGCATGGTGTCGTAGATGGCGGTCAGCGCGGTGAAGGAGCCACCAGGGCTGTTGATGTAGATCGAGATGTCGCGGTCCGGGTCCATCGACTCCAGGCACAGCAGCTGCGCCATGACGTCGTTGGCGGAGGCATCGTCGATCTGGACGCCGAGGAAGATCACGCGCTCCTCGAAGAGCTTCGCGTACGGGTCGTACTCGCGCACACCCTGCGAGGTGCGCTCGACGAAGCGGGGGACGACATAGCGGTTGTCCACCTGCGGGCCCGTGTAGAGGCCGCTCGCGGAGAGGTTGTTCTGCATATCGGTGTTCACCATCCTGGTGGCGTTCAGCGGGCTTGAAGGTATGGGTGGGCGGGCCGGGTCCGGGTTCTCGGTCCGGGGGCCGGAGGGGCCCCCGGTACGGAGGCTCAGGCCCCGGTGCCGCCGCCGCCCGGAACGCCCGAAGCGGCGGAGATGATCTCGTCGATGAGCCCGTAGTCCTTGGCTTCCTCGGCGGTGAACCAGCGGTCGCGGTCGCCGTCGCGGATGATCGTGTCGACGGTCTGGCCGGAGTGGTGGGCGGTGATCTGCGCCATCCGCTGCTTGGTCCGGAGCAGGTACTCGGCCTGGATCTTGATGTCCGAGGCCGTACCGCCGATACCGGCCGAGCCCTGATGCATCAGGATGTCGGTGTGCGGCAGCGCGAAGCGCTTGCCGGTGGCGCCGCCGGTGAGCAGGAACTGGCCCATCGAAGCGGCCATGCCCATGCCGATGGTGACGACGTCGTTCGGGATGTACTGCATGGTGTCGTAGATCGCCATGCCGGCCGTCACCGAGCCACCGGGGCTGTTGATGTAGAGGTAAATGTCCTTCTCGGGGTCTGCAGCCAGGAGAAGGAGCTGCGCCGTGATCTTGTTGGCGATGTCGTCGTCGACCTGCTGGCCCAGGAAGATGATGCGCTCGCCGAGCAGCCGGCTGTAGACCTGGTCGCCGAGGCCTCCACCGATGGACGGCTCACCGGCGGCGTTAGGCATCAGAATCGTCACGTAATCCACCTGCTCGTCTCTGACGGCTGCGGCCGTCTCAGCGTCTTCAGTACTGCCGAGGGCCGGCCCCGCTGCCCAGGACTGGCCCCGGGGCGGAGAGTCCCCTGCCCTCGTATTCAAGGACCCTAACGCGCTGGTGGGCGGGCGCCATCCCGGTTCCCGAACTGTTCGCTGGGAGCGCAAGGTGCGGGGGCGCGCGGCCGGGCCGCGCGCCGTCGGCCCGGGACCGGTACGACGACGGGCCAGTACGACGACGGGCCAGTACGACGACGGGCCAGTACGACGACGGGCCAGTACGACGACGGGCCAGTACGACGACGGGCCCGGCCGCGCACGGGGCGCGGCCGGGCCCGTCGTACGACTCCCGTCGTACGGAGCCGGCGCCAAGCTCAGGCTTCGGTCGAGCGCGAGGCTCAGGCCTCGGTCTTCTCGTCGGCGTCGCCGGACGCCGCGGCGGCGACCTCGGCGGCCTCCTCGACCTCGTCCTCGTCGTCGCTCAGGTCGACGACCTCACCCTTGGTGTCCTTGACCGTGGCGGACTCGACGACCGTGGCCAGCGCCTTGCCGCGAGCGACCTCGCCGACGAGCATCGGCACCTGGCCGCCCTCGACGACGGCCTGGGCGAACTGGTCGGGGGACATGCCGGAGGAAGCAGCACGGCGCATGAGGTGCTCGGTGAGCTCCTCCTGGCTGACGTTCAGCTTCTCGCGGGAGACCAGCTCGTCGAGCACGAACTGGGTCTTGATGCCCTTGACCGCCTGGTCCTTGGTCTCGGAGACGAACTCTTCCTCGGTCTTGCCCTGGATCTCCAGGTACTTGGCGAGGTCGATGCCCATCTGACCGAGCTGGTGGTGCTCCAGGTTGTGCTTACGGGTGTTGATCTCGTCCTCGAGGAGCTTCTCGGGGATCGGGACCTCGACCAGCTCGAGGAGCTTGTCCAGGACACGCTCCTGGGCCTGGGTGGCCTGGTCGTACTGCTTCATGTTCTCGAGGCGCTTGCGGCTGTCGGCCTTCAGCTCGTCGAGGGTGTCGAACTCGCTGGCCATCTGCGCGAACTCGTCGTCCAGCTCGGGGAGCTCACGGGAGGCGACCTGAGTGACCTTGACGGTGACCTCGGCCTCCTTGCCCTCGGCCGATCCGCCCTTCAGCTCGGAGGTGAAGGTGGCCTCACCACCGGCCTCCAGACCGGTGACGGCCTCGTCGATGCCCTCGAGGAGCTCGCCGGAGCCGATCGTGTACTGCACGCCGTCAGCAACGCCGTCCGCGAGGGTCTCGCCGTCGACCTTGGCCACCAGGTCGACGGTGACGACGTCGCCATCGGCGGCGGCGCGCTCGACCGGGTTGGTGGTCGCGAAGCGGGAGCGGAGCTGCTCCACGGACTTCTCGACGTCCTCGTCGCTGACCTCGATCGCGTCGACCTCGACCTCGATGCCGGAGTAGTCCGGGATCTCGATGGTCGGTCGGACGTCGACCTCGGCGGTGAAGTTCAGCGTCTCGCCGTCCTTCAGCTCCGTGATGTCGACCTCGGGCTGGCCGAGCGGGTTGATCTCCGCCTCATTGACCGCCTCGGTGTAGAACTTCGGGAGGGCGTCGTTGACGGCCTCCTCCAGCACCGCACCGCGGCCGAACCGCTGGTCGATGACCCGGGCCGGGATCTTGCCCTTACGGAAGCCCTTGACCGTGACCTGCTGGTTGATCTTCTTGTACGCCGCGTCGAGGCTGGCCTTGAGCTCCTCGAAGGGCACCTCGACAGTGAGCCGAACCCGGGTCGGGTTCAGGGTCTCCACGGCGCTCTTCACGGTTCGGTCTCCTTGGTGGCTGAATACTGGGGTTCTGCTGCGGTCACCGCGGGGTGTGATGTCCGGCGGCGGCTCAGCGGATAGGGCCCGGCTCTTCAGACACTCGTCAGACACACGGGCACACAGCTTGCATAGTAACCGCAAGCGGGATGAGCCCCACAACGCGACCTTGTGCGGTGATCATTGAGTGATGGTCGGGGTGGCGGGATTTGAACCCACGGCCTTCCGCTCCCAAAGCGGACGCGCTACCAAGCTGCGCCACACCCCGTCGGTGCGACACGTAGGGTACATGCCCGCAGGCGCTGCTTCGGCCGCTTTTCCGGCACGCACGCCCGGCGCACCGAATGGGGTGTGCGGTCACCGCCGGGGACCCGCTACGATGCTCTTCGTGCCGCGGCGTTCACCACCCGTGGCGCGGTCCTCGCGGGCGTAGCTCAATGGTAGAGCCCTAGTCTTCCAAACTAGCTACGCGGGTTCGATTCCCGTCGCCCGCTCTTGATGGCTCAGGGCCAGGTCGGAGGTTCATTTCCCCGACCTGGCCCTGAGTTCGTTTCCGGCCCTTCTCCGGCCTGTGCGCCCGTTCGAGCCGGGATCCTGTTTGCGGGCCTGCTCGACGACCACGGGAGCGCGGAGTGGGGGTGTTCCCGTGTGGCGGAGATCATGGAACTCCGGACTCCCGGTGCCGGCCCGATCGCCTTCGCCACCCCTACTGCGGCGGTCGCCGGTCGCCCCGGCTGCCGACCGGTACGGTCCGGCCATGGACC
This sequence comes from Streptomyces sp. NPDC043861, assembly GCF_056435905.1. Lineage (NCBI taxonomy): Bacteria > Bacillati > Actinomycetota > Actinomycetes > Kitasatosporales > Streptomycetaceae > Streptomyces > Streptomyces sp. NPDC043861. Next base: position 521,624 of record NZ_JBWKDP010000002.1, read on the forward strand.
CGGCGGGTGCCGGTCGTCCGCAGCGGCCGCGCACCTTCACCGGCGTTCTGCCCCACGTCGCGCGACATTCCGTGCTGCACACGGAGATTCGCCCTGCTGTACGACCCTGATGCGTTCGCCTGCCTGTTGACGCGGTCCCGGCGGGGCGTCGCCTTCTCGGCGCGATGAACACGCGACCATCGGGGGCTGTGCCGGCGTGGAGCGCGAGGCTCGTGCGCACCCCACGCAGGGAAGACCGGACGGGAGTGCGCCGTGGCAATGATTGGACTGTTCTGGATCGCCGAGGACTCGGTGTACGTGGGTTCCCCGCCGGCGGCGGACGGGCGCTGCGCCAGGCTCACCGCCGAGGGTGTGGAGGCCGTGGGCCCCGGCGGTGACACCCGGGCCTGGACATGGGCGGCCCTGCGGTCTGCGGCTGTCGAGGCAGCGCCCGTGCGCGGCACGCCGGCCGGACGACTGGGGACAGCCCTGGAGACGTTGCTCACCGCGGTGACCGGGGTCGGGAACGAGCCGCCGGAGATGGTTCTCGCCCTGGAGACGGCGGGCGGCGTGGACGAGGTACCGGTGTACGCGGCAGTCGCTGGTTACGGCCCGGAGGAGATCGCTCTCTCCCAGTCCTTGCTGGCCGGGTTCGTGGCGGGCACGGCCGATCCGCGGACCGTCGCGGCCTGGGGCCGGCAGAACAGCGGCAACGGCACGCCGAAACCGGGCACGCGTGAGGACCTCCTGCGTGTATGGGCGGAAGGCTCGGGTGGCTAGTGCCGTGACCGGTCAGCGGCAGGGCGCACACGACCGGCGCGCCCCTCGGTACGGCTGAGCACATCCACCTCAGCCCGCTGCGGCACCGTGACCCGGGCGGAGGCGTGTTGCCGGCAATCGGAGGAAGCCGACCAGCCGGAACCGCAATTGGATCCAGCCACTTCTCGATCATCCGGCCGAATCCGATGGCGTCGTCAGAATCTGATCGCGTTGATCGAGTCCGCTATCGAGTTGAGAAAGTTATTGATCGACGGCGCCATGCCCGTCGAGGCGAGGAAGAAGCCGAACAGTGCCGCGACGATCGCGGGTCCGGCCTTGATCGAGCCCCCGCGGACCATCACCACGAGGATGATCGCCAACAGCAGCACCACAGACAGTGAAATGGCCACAACTGATCACACCCTCGGTCGGTCCGCTTGCCCGCGCGGGAGTATGCGGCCCGGCACACCCCCATGCCTCCATCGTGCCACCAACCTCCGGCCGATGGCTGCCAGGTGACACACCGTCGGCGTCCGGGTCGCATCAGCGCGGCCCGCCCGCCGGCGGGACCGCCTGGCCGACGCTTGACGTTTACCCGCCGGAGCGAAATACACACAGCCGGACCACAGGAAATTCAACAAATAACGGTGAGGAAATTCACCCGGTCATTCAGCGTGTTGATTTGCACTGTTTAAGAGGGATTAATTGGGGCATATCGGGCGTTTGGCCACTGTTTCAGTGGTGAATGGGCGGACCGGGACGGACCCTCGCACGGGTTTTACGGAATGGATTACGCAAGGCTAGGGTGCCTCGAATGTTCCACGCTCCGAATGGATTGCAGAGGGACCGGCTCCCCGAGGCCTCCCGGGAGCCGGAGCCTGTCCGTGCGACGACGGCGACGGCGGATCCAGCACGCCCGGCTGCGCCGGCCAGAAGACGCGACCCCTACTTCGACAACGCCAAGTACCTGGCCATCGTGCTGGTCGCGGTGGCGCACGCCTGGGAACCGGTGATGGACGGCAGCCGCGCCACCAGAGCGCTGTACATGTTCGTCTACACGTTCCACATGCCGGCGTTCATCATCATCTCGGGCTACTTCTCGCGGAGCTTCACGGCAAAGCCCGAGCAGTTGCGGCGGCTGGTGGGCGGGGTGATCGTGCCGTACGTCGTCTTCGAGGTGGCGTACACGCTCTACAAGCGGTGGGCCGACGACGATCCCGGGCACCCCTTCAGCCTGACCGACCCGTTCTATCTCACCTGGTTCCTGCTGGCCCTGTTCATCTGGCGGCTGTCGACGCCGCTGTGGCGCGCGATCCGCTGGCCGCTGCCCGTCGCGCTCGTCATCGCCGTGTTCGGTTCCATGACCCCGGGCATCGGTGCCGATCTCGATCTCCAGCGCGTGCTGCAGTTCCTGCCCTTCTTCGTCCTGGGGCTCACGCTGAAGCCGGTCCACTTCCAGCAGGTGCGGCGGCGTGAGGTACGGCTACTGGCGCTCCCCGTGGTCGCGGGAGCGGCGGTGTTCACCTACTGGATCGCGCCGGATCTGGGGATGCGCTGGTTCTACCGCTCGGCCGGGGCCGGGGACCTGGGTGCGCCCTGGTGGGCGGGGCCTGCCATGACGCTCGGCCTGTTCGCCTGCTCGCTGCTGCTCACCGCCGCCTTCCTGGCCTGGGTGCCGCGCCGGCAGACCTGGTTCACCGTGCTGGGTGCGGGCACCATCTGCGGGTATCTGCTGCACGGCTTCCTGGTGAAGACCATCGACTACCTGGACCTTGTGACGGAGAACCCGTGGCTGGCCCGGCCCAGCGGAGAGATCGCGGTCACCCTGACCGCGGCCGCCGCAGTGACGGTGCTGTGCACACCTCCGGTGCGCAGGGCGCTGCGGTTCGTGACGGAGCCCGAGCTGTCATGGGCGTTCCGCCGGGACGTCAAGCGCCTGTCAGGCCCAGCAGCCGCCGCATCGTCGCGTACTTCTCGGTGAGCCGGTCCCGGGTGGGCTCGTCCAGCAGGGCGAGCCGGGCCGGGTCCGCATTGTGCGCGAGGTCGGACTCCTTGATGAGCAGGGTGCCGGGAGTGGCGAGGATGCGCCGTGTGTACGACTCGATGTCCTCGCCCTCGCCCTTGGTCATCGCCAGGACCATGTCCTTGACGTGCTGCGGGAGTTCGGCACCGGCCAGCCACTCCCGGGAGAGCACGCCGTCCTCGATCGTGTCGTGCAGCCAGGCGGCCGCGATCTGGTCCTCGCTCCCGCCCCGGGCCCGTACACCGTCGGCGACGGCCTTGATGTGCTCGGCGTACGGCCGTCCTGCCTTGTCCGTCTGCCCCGCATGGGCGTCGCGGGCGATGGCTTCGACCTGGGCCGGCGTGAGATTCGGCATGGCTCCGACTCTACGGCGCCGGGCGCCGGGCCTTCGGGCGGATTCCTCTTCCGGGAGCCGGGGCGGAAGGCCCATGGCGGCCTCCCCAGCTGCAGCACGCGGCACAGCCGGACGGCGCGTCCGCCGCCAGGGGGCCGGGGCGACGGTCGGCTCAGACGTTGCGGCAGAGCAGCAGCAGCGCCCGGTCGTCGTTGACGTCCTTGGCCACGGCCTCGATCAGATGCCAGGCGGCCCCCTCGAAGCCGGTCGCGACGTACCGGTCCGCCTCGCCGGTCAGCCGGTCCATGCCTTCCGCGATCTCGCGGTCCGACGCCTCCACCAGCCCATCGGTGAAGAGCATCAGCACATCACCGGGCCGCAGAGTGCCCTTTATCGGGTCGAACTGGGCGCCGTCGTACACACCGAGCAGCGGCCCCTCGGCGGCCTTCTCCTCCCAGCGTCCCGTGCCCGCCTGCAGCTGGAGGGCCGGGAGATGGCCGGCCGAGAAGAGTTCGTAGTCACCGGAGTCGAGGTCGAGGACGAGATGGACGGAGGTCGCAAAGCCCTCGTCCCAGTCCTGGCGGAGCAGATAGCCGTTGGCCGCGGGAAGGAATCCGTGAGGCGGGAGCGAACCGAGAAGCCCGCCGAAGGCGCCGGACAGCAGGAGGGCGCGTGAGCCCGCGTCCATGCCCTTGCCCGAGACGTCGGTGAGGACGACCTCGAGCGTGCGGCCGCCGTTCGTACGGGCCGCGACCACGAAGTCGCCGGAGAAGGACTGCCCGCCGGCGGGTCGCAGCGCCATCTCGCGGTGCCAGCCGCTCGGGAGCCGGGGCAGCGCGCTCTGCACCCGGATGCGTTCGCGCAGGTCGAAGAGCATGGTCCCGCCGCGCCGCCAGGGCACGCCGACCCGGGCCCTGAACTGTGCGATGAGCAGCCCGAAGAATCCGCAGGCCGCCACGGTGAGCACCGTTCCCGGGGTGACCCGTGCCGGGCCCTCCAGATACGGGCCGAGTGCGAGGGACTCGACGATCATGGCGCAGGCGGCCGCCGCGTACAGACCCAGGAGACTGGCGGGCCGCAGCAGCAGTCCGCCGGCCACGATGGGCAGCACGAGTGCCGCCGGTGAGAACCAGACCGGCATCGCGATCGTGCCGCAGGCGATCGCCGGGATGGTCAGGAGCAGCCCCACGAGGGCGATCCAGTCGGAGCCGTCGCCCCGGAAGTAGTCGACCCCGGACTTGCGCAGCCCGGTGCGGACCCGGTGTGCGGTCCTCCGCAGCCGGGCCGTGATCGAGTCTGCTGCGCCACGTGCCATCGTCGTGGACCCTATCCACCCGCCCGGGCCGCGTGCAGGGGGACCCCCGTGACATTGCGTGGGAAATCGGGTCGCGACGGACCGCACGCCGCTGGTAGGGATGGCATATGACAACTGAACTGCGGGTACTGCGGCAGCCCGAGTGGGACATGTGGTACGGGATGCTGGAGCGCGCCTTCGGCGGTGTCGCCGAACCCCGTCAGGAGCGAGAGCTGTTCCGCGCGCTGACCGAGTTCGACCGGTCGATCGCCGCGTGGGACGGCGACGAGTGCGTGGGTACGGCCGGGGCGTTCAGTTACGAGGTCTCGGTGCCCGGCGGCGCGTTCGTTCCCGCTGCCGGAGTGACCATGGTGAGCGTCGCCTCCACGCACCGGCGGCGCGGAGTGCTGACGTCGATGATGCGGCGTCAGCTGGACGACGTACGCGAACGGGGCGAGCCGCTTGCCGTACTTACGGCGTCCGAGCCGGACATCTATGGCCGGTTCGGGTACGGCGTGGGGACTTATCAGATGAGTGCGGAGATCGACACGTCCCGGGTGCGGATCATCGCGCCACCGGGGACGGACGACGTACGGCTGCGGTTCATGCCGGTCGAGGAGGCGGCCGGGGCGTGCGAGGCGGTGTACCTGCGCACGATCGGCACACGGCCCGGGATGCTCGCCCGGACACCCGGTTGGGAGCAGCTGCCGCTGCTCGACCCACCGTCCGAGCGCGAGGGGGCATCGCCGATGCAGTGCGCAGTGGCCGAGCGGAACGGCGAGGTGGTGGGTTATGTCCGCTTCCACAACAAGCCGGAGTGGAATGCGTCGGGACCGGAGGGGTCGATCACTCTGCGGGACATCGACGCGCTGGATCCGGCGGCATACGCGGCCCTTTGGCGCTTCCTGTTCGCCATCGATCTGACCTCGACCGTTCGCGTGCGGAACAGGCCGGTTGACGACTCGCTGTGGCAACTGGTCAGCGACATCCGGCGCTGCCGTGCCGCGGTGCGGGACTCCATGCACGTACGGCTGGTGGACGTGGGTGCCGCGCTGGCGGCGCGGACCTATCGCACACCGGTCGATGTGGTGTTCGAGGTCGAGGACGCGTTCTGCCCCTGGAACGAAGGGCGTTGGCGGCTCACGGGCGATGCGAAGGGCGCATCGTGCGAGCGGACCGAGGACCCGGCGGAGCTGGCGCTGTCGGTGCGGGAGCTGGGCGCGGCGTATCTGGGTGGGGTGACCCTGTCCTCGCTGGCCGGCGCGGGGCGGGTGCGGGAGTTGCGGGGCGGCGCGCTCACCGGGGCGTCGCTCGCCTTCGGCTCGGACGCCGCGCCGTGGCTGCCGCACGGTTTCTGAACGGGTGCCGCATCCCCCGGGCCGCTCGGCCGCCCCGGCCGCCCCGGCCGCCCCGGGCGCCCCGGGCGCCCGACCGCCCCGGACCGGACCGCCCGGTCGCGGTCCGGGGCACTAGGCAGGCTGGCAGGCCGGGCACCAGAAGAGATTGCGGGCGGCGAGACCGGCGGTGCGGATCTCGCCGCCACAGATGTGGCAGGGCATGGCTGCCCGGCGGTAGACGTAGACCTCACCACCGTGGTCGTCCACACGGGGCGGGCGGCCCATGGCCTCCGGGGTGTGCTCGGGGCGGACGGTGTCGATGCGGTTGTTGCGCACGCCTTCACGCATGAGCGCGACCAGATCCGCCCAGAGGGCGTTCCACTCGCGTTCCGTGAGTTCCCTACCCACCCGGTACGGATCGATGCCGTGACGGAAGAGGACCTCCGCGCGATAGACGTTGCCGACGCCCGCGACGACCTTCTGGTCCATCAGCAGGGCCGCGATGGAGGTACGGGAGCGGGAGATCCGGGCCCACGCGCGCTCGGGGCCGTCGGCCGGGCGCAGCGGGTCGGGCCCGAGGCGGTCGTGTATCGCACCCTTCTCGGGATCCGTGATCAGGGCACATGTGGTGGGTCCGCGCAGGTCGACGTACGACTCGGGATCTGCGATCCGCAGCCGCACGGTCTCGGTGGGCGGGGGCGCCGGGGCGTCGCCGAAGTTCACCTTGCCGAAGAGACCGAGGTGGACATGGACCCATTCCTCGGCGCCCGGGCCGCGGAAGCCGAGGAAGAGATGCTTGCCGTGCGCCTCGGTGCGTTCCAGCACGGCGCCGTCGAGCAGCGCCGCGGAGTCGGTGAACTTCCCCTGCGGGCTGGTCACCCGCACGGACCGGCCGCCGAACCGTTCACGGTAGTCGGCGGCCAGTCGGTGGATCGTGTGCCCCTCGGGCATCAGGCGGTCGGCTCCTGCGGGTGGTGGGCCGGGATCGGCGGGAGCTCACCCGTGGTCTCGTACACCGAGAGCATCTCGATACGACGGGTGTGACGCTCCTCACCCGAGTAAGGGGTCGCGAGGAAGATCTCGACGAACTTCGTCGCCTCCTCCTGTGAGTGCATCCGGCCGCCGATGGAGATCACATTGGCGTCGTTGTGCTCGCGTCCGAGCGCGGCGGTCTGCTCGCTCCAGGCGAGCGCGGCGCGCACGCCCTTGACCTTGTTGGCGGCGATCTGCTCGCCGTTGCCGGAGCCGCCGATCACGATGCCCAGGCTGTCCGGGTCCGCAGCCGTCCGCTCGGCGGCGCGCAGACAGAACGGCGGATAGTCGTCCTGGGCGTCGTAGATGTGCGGGCCGCAGTCGACGGGCTCGTGGCCATGGGCCGTGAGCCACTGGACGAGGTGGTTCTTGAGTTCGAAGCCGGCATGGTCGGAGCCGAGGTACACGCGCATGATCCGAGTGTGGCATGCGCGATGCCGGGTAGCGGTCAGCGGGTCGGGACGACGGCCTGGGCGTGGCCGGGAGCGAGTGCCCCTCATCACGATCCGGAGTCAGGACTTCCGTACGGGCGGGTCACCGGTTTGAATGCGGAGGCTCGTCACCCGAGCGACTCGCACACGTAAGGAATCGTCCATGAACCCCCAGCCGACCCTTACGAAGGCAGGCGGAAACACCGGAGAACCCGGTATTCCGCAGCCTTCCGACGGTCTCAAGGCCGGACTGAAGAACCGCCATCTGTCCATGATCGCCATCGGTGGCGTGATCGGCGCAGGACTGTTCGTCGGGTCCTCCGGCGGCATCGCCGCTGCCGGTCCCGCCATCCTCGTGTCGTACCTGCTCGTCGGTGCGCTGGTCGTCTTCGTGATGCGGATGCTCGGTGAGATGGCTGCCGCCAGCCCCAACTCGGGCTCGTTCTCGGCGTACGCCGACCGGGCACTCGGCCGCTGGGCAGGCTTCTCCATCGGCTGGCTCTACTGGTTCTTCTGGGTCGTCGTGCTGGCGGTCGAGGCCACCGCCGGTGCGGTGATCCTCGAGGGCTGGGTCCCCTCCGTACCGCAGTGGGCCTGGGCACTGATCGTGATGGTCGTGCTGACCGCGACGAACCTCGCCTCGGTCTCGTCGTACGGCGAGTTCGAGTTCTGGTTCGCGGGAATCAAGGTCGTCGCCATCGGCGCCTTCGTGGTCATCGGCCTGCTGGCCGTCTTCGGCGTGCTGCCGGGCTCCGACAACCCCGGCGCGGGCTTCGCGCACCTGACCGACGCCGGCGGCTTCCTGCCCAACGGCGCGGGCGCCATCCTCACCGGTGTGCTGATGGTCGTCTTCTCCTTCATGGGCAGCGAGATCGTCACACTGGCCGCCGGTGAGTCCGAGGACCCCCGTCGCGCGGTCACCAAGGCCACCAACAGCGTCATCTGGCGCATCGCCGTCTTCTACCTGGGCTCGATCTTCGTCGTCCTGACGCTGCTGCCGTGGAACGACAAGTCGATCACCGAGAAGGGCTCCTACGTCGCGGCCCTGGACTCCATCGGCATCCCGCACGCCGGCCAGATCATGAACGTGATCGTCCTGACGGCGGTGCTGTCCTGCCTGAACTCGGGCCTCTACACCGCCTCGCGCATGGCCTTCTCGCTCGGTGAGCGCGGTGACGCGCCGAAGGCCTTCGCCAAGGTCAACGCCAAGGGCGTGCCGACCGTGGCCATCCTGGCCTCGGTCGTGTTCGGCTTCGCCGCCGTCTACTTCAACTACGCGTTCAAGGACACCGTCTTCCTCTTCCTGCTGAACTCGTCGGGCGCGGTCGCACTCTTCGTCTGGCTGGTGATCTGCTTCACCCAGCTGCGGATGCGCGGGATCCTGCTGCGCGAGGCGCCGGAGAAGCTGACGGTGAGGATGTGGCTCTTCCCGTATCTGACCTGGGCCACCGCCGCGATGATCGTCTTCGTCCTCGGCTACATGCTCTTCGACGACGCCAACCGCGAGGTCGTGCTGCTGTCGCTGCTGGTCGCGGCCGTCGTGCTGGCCATCGGTTTCGTCCTCGACCGCAGGCGCAAGGCAGCCGTCGAGGCCTGACGGCCCACAGCTCCGTATGCGCCCAACGCCGAAGCCCCGGCCCGCTTTCCGCGGGCCGGGGCTTCGGCCTTGTCTGCTGTGCATTCGGCCTTGTCTGCTGTGCAGAGGGCGCACGCAGGGTGATCAGCCGCGACGGCCGACGGCCTTCCACGCCGCCGGCAGGACGCCCATGGCGAGTGCCGCCTTGAGCGCGTCACCGATCAGGAACGGGGTGAGACCCGCGGCGACGGCCTGACCGAGCGTCATTCCGGTGGCCAGGGAGAGGTAGGGGACGCCGACCGCATAGATGATCGCGGAGCCCAGCGCCATCGCACCGGCCGTGTGCAGGACGGAACGGTCCGCGCCGCGGCGGGCGAGGGCACCGACCACGGTGGCGGCGAGCAGCATGCCGAGGATGTAGCCGAAGGACGGCATCGCGTATCCGGACGTCGCCTGGGCGAACCACGGCATGCCCGCCACGCCGGCGATCGTGTACAGCGCGAGGGAGAGGAAGCCGCGGCGGGCGCCGAGTGCGGTGCCGACGAGCAGCGCGGCGAAGGTCTGGCCGGTGACCGGAACCGGTGAGCCGGGAACGGGGACCGAGATCTGGGCCGCGACACCCGTGAGCACGGCTCCGCCGACGACGAGCGCTGCGTCCACGGCGGACCTGGTACGACCGGCGGGCAGCAGATCGGCGAGAACGAGTCCGGACCGGACAGGGGCGGCAGCAGTGCTCATCGGGACTCCGCGAGGGTGAGGGACGACGACCGAAATCGGTGTGGACATGGCGACGCTAGTCCACGGGTGACGGCACGATCACCGTCGGTCGATGACAAAGCACTGGTCAGCAGGTTGGTGGAGTTCGCACAAAGCGATCCGGGTACGCACCGTGCGCGCGTGATGCTCGTCACTGAGGTGGAGGGCCCGGGAGCCCGTTTTGGTGATGGGGAAGGGCCTCGGAGAGACTGTGGATTCCTGCCAAATCTCCGAGAGCCCCGAGAGTCCGAGCACCATGCACGAAGCACCGCCCAGCCCGTTGGCCACCCAGGACGAACCGCTCTCGCACGGGCTGAAGCAGCGCCATCTCACGATGCTCGGCCTCGGCGGGGTGATCGGGGCCGGCCTCTTCGTCGGCTCGGGCGCCGGGATCTCGGTCGCCGGGCCCGGAATCGTCGTGTCGTACCTGCTCGCGGGCGCGCTGGCGATGCTGGTGATGCGGATGCTCGGCGAGATGTCGGCAGCCATGCCCGCGTCGGGCGCCTTCTCGGTGCACGCGGAGCGGGCACTGGGCCGCTGGGCCGGGTTCAGCGTGGGCTGGCTCTACTGGTTCCTGCTGGTGGTCGTCCTCGCCGTGGAGGCGACGGGCGCGGCGACGATCGCGAACGGCTGGGTGCCCGGTGTGCCCCAGTGGGCCTGGGTGCTGATCTTCATGGTGGTGTTCACCGCGGCCAATCTCGCTGCCGTGAAGAACTTCGGCGAGTTCGAGTTCTGGTTCGCCGCACTCAAGGTCGGCGCGATCGTCCTGTTCCTGCTGCTGGGAACACTGGCGATCTTCGGAGTGCTGCCGGAGACCGATCCGGTGGGGCTCCGCAACCTCACCGGTCAGGGCGGATTCCTCCCGGGCGGCTGGGAGGGCGTGGTGTCCGGCGTCCTCGCGGTGATCTTCGCCTTCGGGGGCCTGGAGGTCGTCACCATCGCGGCCGCCGAGTCCGAGGACCCGGCCCGCGCGGTCGGGCGTGCAGTGCGCAGTGCGGTGTGGCGCATCCTCCTCTTCTACGTCGGCTCGATGCTGGTCATCGTGACCGTGCTGCCGTGGACGGCGATGAAGCCCGGGCAGAGCCCGTACGTCGCCGTCCTCGATGCCATCGGGGTCCCCGCGGCCGGACAGATCATGAACATCGTGGTGTTCGTGGCGTTGCTGTCCGCCCTCAACGCCAATCTGTACGGCTCCTCGCGGATGGTCTTCTCGCTCGCCGAGCGCGGCGAGGCACCGTCGGGCCTGCTCACCGTGTCGCCCGGCGGGGTCCCGCGACGGGCCGTGTTCGCTTCCGTGGCCTTCGGCTTCATCTCCGTACTGCTCAATCTGAAGTGGCCGGACTCCGTCTTCCTCTACATGCTCAACGCGGTGGGCGCGGTGCTGCTGTTCGTCTGGGCACTGATCGCGGTGTCACAGCTGCGGCTGCGGCGGCGTATCGAGCGCGAGGCGCCGGAGAAGCTGACGCTGAGGATGTGGGGCTTCCCCTGGCTGACGTGGCTGGCACTGGCGGGGATGGCGGCCGTGCTGCTGCTCATGCTGGGTGACGACGAGGCGCGGCCGCAGGTGCTGTGGTCCTCGGGGGCCACGGTGGCGGTGCTGCTGGTCGCATGGGTGAGGGAGTTGCGCGACAGGCGGTCGGGCCGCGTCTGACGGGTCGGGGGTCGACATGCCCATGGGGTACGGGAGTTGTGCGCCAAGCGATCAAGAAGTGCCCGCGTCTTCACATTGTGTGAGCATCTTGTCCGTATAGCGGTCGGCCGTGCTCCCTGAGCGGGACGGGGCCCACACTGTGGATTCCCCTTACCCGCTGATGAACAGGGCACGTCCATGTCTCGCACTTCGGCGCCCGCGCCGGCGCCCGTCACCGACGGCAATGTCGGCTCGGCGGCGCTCGCGCACAGCCTCAAGCAGCGCCACCTGTCGATGATCGCCCTCGGCGGTGTGATCGGCGCCGGTCTCTTCGTCGGCTCCGGCGCCGGAATCGCCGCCGCCGGCCCGTCGATCGTCATCGCCTATGCGGTATCCGGCGTGCTGGTCATGCTGGTGATGCGCATGCTGGGAGAGATGTCGGCGGCCAACCCGGCCTCCGGGTCCTTCTCGGTGCACGCCGAGCGGGCCATCGGACCCTGGGCCGGCTTCACGGCCGGCTGGTCGTTCTGGGTGCTGCTGTCCGTCGCCGTCGGCCTGGAGGGCATCGGCGCGGCGAAGATCGTCAGCGGCTGGCTGCCCGGCACACCGGAGTGGGCCTGGGTCGCGCTGTTCATGCTGGTGTTCTGCGGAACCAACCTGGCCGCTGTGAAGAACTTCGGCGAGTTCGAGTTCTGGTTCGCGGCACTCAAGGTCGGCGCCATCACCCTCTTCCTGGTCCTCGGCGGCCTCGCGATCCTCGGCGTCCTGCCCGGCACGGACGCCCCCGGGACCGCCAACCTCACCGGGGACGGCGGCTTCCTGCCGAACGGCTCCGAGGGCCTCGTCATCGGTCTGCTCGCGTCCGTGTTCGCCTATGGCGGCCTGGAGACGGTCACCATCGCGGCCGCGGAGTCCGAGCACCCCGTCCAGGGCGTGGCGAAGGCCGTGCGTACGGCGATGTGGCGTATCGCGCTCTTCTACATCGGCTCGATGGCGGTCATCGTGACGCTGGTGCCCTGGGACGACCCGGACGTCGCCAACCCGGACAAGGGCCCGTACGTCACCGCGCTGAACCACCTGGACATCCCGGGCGCGGGCACCGTGATGCAGGTCGTGGTGCTGGTCGCGCTGCTCTCGGCAATGAACGCCAACATCTACGGCGCCTCCCGCATGGCGTACTCGCTGGTCGCCCGCGGCCAGGGCCCGAAGGCGGTCGGCAGGGTCTCCGGCGGTGTGCCGCGGATCGCCGTACTCGTGTCCTCGGTCTTCGGTTTCCTGTGCGTGCTGCTCAGCTACTGGCGCCCCGACGACGTCTTCCCGTGGCTGCTGAACATGATCGGCGCGGTGATCCTCGTCGTCTGGCTCTTCATCGCCGTCTCCCAGCTGCTGCTGCGGCGGCGCACCGAGCGCGAGGCCCCGGAGAAGCTCGTGGTGCGGATGTGGCTGTACCCGGTGCTCACCTGGGTCGCCATCGCGGGCATGCTCGGCATCTTCGTCCTGATGCTCCGTCAGCCCGACACCCGTGATCAGCTGCTCGCGACCGGTGCGATGACCCTGGTGCTGGCCGTCTGCGGCTTCGTCCTGCAGCGGCGCCGGCCGGCCCCGGACACCGCGGAGCGGCCGGACGGCGCGACCGGCGCGGAGCGGACTGCCGACGCGGGTACCGGGACGGCCGCCGGCGACCGCTGACCCTTCCCGCGCGGGCGCTCCCGTGCAGCAGGCCGGACCCCCGGGCCACCACGGCCCGGGGGTCCTCCGCGTTCTGGGCCGAGGGCTGATCTTGATGGCATCCTCTTGCTGCTAGCCTGCATTTGCGAATACCTTGCAATAAGCAGTCGGAGGGCTCGGACATGGCCATTTACACGCTTCCTGAACTCCCGTACGACTACGCGGCGCTCGAGCCGGTGATCAACCCGCAGATCATCGAGCTGCACCACGACAAGCACCACGCCGCCTACGTCAAGGGGGCCAACGACACGCTGGAGCAGTTGGCGGAGGCGCGCGACAAGGATCAGTGGGGAGCGATCAACGGCCTGGAGAAGAACCTCGCGTTCCATCTCTCCGGGCACATCCTGCACAGCATCTACTGGCACAACATGTCCGGTGACGGCGGCGGCGAGCCGCTGGAGAAGGACGGTGTCGGCGAGCTCGCGGACGCGATCGCCGAGTCCTTCGGCTCTTTCGAGAAGTTCAGGACGCAGCTGTCCAAGGCCTCAGCGACCACCCAGGGTTCGGGCTGGGGCGTGCTCGCACACGAGCCGGTCAGCGGACGGCTCATCGTCGAGCAGGTCTACGACCACCAGGGCAATGTCGGCCAGGGATCCGTCCCGATCCTGGTCTTCGACGCCTGGGAGCACGCCTTCTACCTCCAGTACAAGAACCAGAAGGTGGACTTCATCGAGGCCATGTGGAAGGTCGTCAACTGGCAGGACGTGGCGAAGCGCTACTCCGAGGCCAAGGAGCGGACCCCGCTCATCGCTCCGTGACCGGAGCCCCCGAGTCGCCCTGCTCGTGATCGTCTTCTCAACGTTCACCGGCGGGCGGAGAGAAGAAGGGCCCCCGCGAGGACGTGACTCGCGGGGGCCCTTCCGTATGCGTCCTCCACGCCTTTCGAGCGCATCCAGCCCGCCGGGTGCTCATGGGCCGGAGATCCTCCGAGGCTTCGGGCGCCTCACAGATTGGAGAAGTCCGGACCCTTCGTACGGGTCCGCTTGATCTCGTAGAAGCCCGGTACCGACGCCACCAGCAGCGTCCCGTCCCACAGCCTGGCCGCCTCCTCGCCCTGGGGAGCAGGGGTGACGACCGGACCGAAGAAGGCGATCTGCTCGCCGTTGTCGCCGGGCACCGCGATGACCGGCGTGCCGACGTCCTCACCGACCTTGGAGATGCCTTCCTTGTGCGAGGCGCGCAGCTCGATGTCGTACGCGTCCGACTCGGCGTAGTCCGCAAGCTCCGCGGGAAGCCCCACCGCCTCCAGGGCCTCCAGGATCACCTCGGGGGTGGCACCGCGACCCTCGTTGTGGATGCGCGTGCCAAGCGCGGTGTAGAGCGGGCCGACGACGTCGTCGCCGTGCTTCTGCTGGGCGGCGATGACGACTCGGACCGGACCCCAGGCGTCCTTGAGGGCCTCGCGGTACGTGGCGGGCAGTTCGTCCAGCCTGCCCTCATTGAGCACGGCCAGACTCATGACGTGCCAGCGGACGTCCACCGGGCGGACCTTCTCCACCTCGAGCATCCAGCGGGACGTCATCCAGGCCCACGGGCACAGCGGGTCGAACCAGAAGTCGGCAGGGGTCCTGCTCTCGGACATGTCTCTCCTCGGGTGGGATGCGCATTCAGGGGGCCAACACCTCCGACGGCCGAGGGCATTCCCCGGACGCCTGCGGCCGGCCGCGCGTGCGAGGATCGGTGGCGTTCGAACGAGACACGAAGGAGTGGCCGTGCCCGGAGAGAATCTGACCCGCGACGAGGCCCACGAGCGGGCCGCGCTGCTGTCCGTCGACGGGTACGAGGTCTTCCTCGATCTGCGGTCCGCGACCGGGGAGGCCGGGCCGGAGCCACGGACGTTCCGCTCGGTGACGACGATCCGCTTCCGTGCGGCCGAACCGGGTGCCGCAACCTTCGCCGACCTGGTCGCCCCGTCCGTGACCTCCGTCATGCTGAACGGGGAGGAGCTGGACCCCGCCACCGCGTTCGACGGCTCCCGGATCGCGCTGCCCGCTCTCCGCGCCGAGAACGTCCTGGTGGTCGACGCGCAGTGCGCATACAGCAGGACCGGTGAGGGCCTGCACCGCTTCGTCGACCCGGAGGACGGCGAGGTCTACCTCTACACGCAGTACGAGCCGGCCGACGCCCGCCGCGTCTTCGCGAATTTCGAGCAGCCGGATCTGAAGGCTCCCTTCCGTTTCGAGGTTGCCGCGCCGGAGGAGTGGACGGTCTGGAGCAACGGGACGGAGGAGTCGCGGGACGGCGACATCCGGCGCTTCGCCGAGACCAAGCCCATCTCGACGTACATCACGGCGGTCGTGGCCGGTCCGTACCACTACGAGACCGACCTCTACACACGCACATTCGACGCGGGCACCACTCGGGCCGACGGCTCTGCGGAGGCGCGGGCCCTGGAGATCCCGCTCGGCGCGATGTGCCGCAAGGGACTGGCCAAGCACTTCGACGCGGACGACATCTTCAGGGTCACCAAGCAGGGCCTGGACTTCTTCCACGACAACTTCGACTACCCGTACCCCTTCGGGAAGTACGACCAGGCCTTCGTGCCGGAGTACAACATCGGGGCGATGGAGAACCCGGGGTGTGTGACGTTCCGGGAGGAGTACGTGTTCCGGGGGAAGGTGACCCAGGCCTCGTACGAGCGGCGGGCGAACGTCATCCTGCACGAGATGGCGCACATGTGGTTCGGCGACCTCGTCACCATGAAATGGTGGGACGACCTGTGGCTCAAGGAGTCCTTCGCGGACTTCATGGGGTCCTTCTCGATGGTGGAGGCGACCCGCTTCCACAACGGCTGGGTGACCTTCGCCAACAGCCGCAAGTCCTGGGCGTACCGTGCGGACCAGCTGCCTTCCACACATCCGGTCACGGCCGACATCCATGACCTCGAGGACGCGAAGCTCAACTTCGACGGCATCACGTATGCCAAGGGCGCGTCCGTGCTGAAGCAGCTGGTCGCCTATGCGGGACGCGACGCGTTCCTGGAAGGTGCGCGGCGCTACTTCAAACGGCACGCCTACGGCAACACCCGGCTCGGCGACCTGCTGTCGGTTCTGGAGGAGACGTCCGGGCGGGACATGACGGCCTGGTCGCAGTCGTGGCTGGAGACCGCGGGCGTCAACTCGCTCACACCGGTGGTCACCTACGACGCGGGCGGCCGGATCACCGAGCTGGCGGTGCTCCAGGACGGGGACAGGCTGCGGCCGCACCGGGTGGCCGTGGGTCTCTACCGGCACGAGGGTCCGGACCTGGTCCGGTACGCCCGTGCCGAGGTGGACGTGACCGGGGCGCGCACGGCCGTCGAGGAGCTGGCGGGGGCGGAGAGGCCCGCACTGGTGCTGGTGAACGACGACGACCTGACGTACTGCAAGATCCGGTTCGACGAGGGCTCGCTGGAGACGCTGCGCTCGCACCTCGGTTCCATGACGGACCCGCTCGCCCGGGCACTGTGCTGGTCGGCGCTGTGGAATCTGACCCGGGACGCGCTGATGCCCGCACGGGACTTCGTGGCGCTGGCCACGGACTTCGCGGGACGGGAGTCGGACATCGGTGTGCTGCAGATGGTGCACGCCTGGGCACGTACGGCGCTCGTGCACTACGCGGCGCCCGAGTGGCGCGAGGAGGGCGGGCGGCTGCTGGCCGAGTGCGCGCTGCGGGAGCTCCGGCTCGCGGAGCCGGGGAGCCAGCACCAGCTGACGTGGGCGCGGTTCTTCGCGACGGCCGCCGTGACGGACGCCGATCTGCAGTTGCTGCAGGGACTGCTGGACGGCACGGCGAAGATCGACGGTCTGGACGTCGACCAGGAGCTGCGCTGGGCCTTCCTGGAGCCGCTCGCATCGCACGGGGTGGCCGACGAGACGTCGATCGACGCGGAACTCGCCCGCGACGACACGGCGTCGGGCAAGCGCCACCAGGTCCGGTGCCTGGCGGCGCGGCCGTCGGCGGCGGTCAAGGACCCGGCGTGGGCACAGGTGGTGGAGTCGGACGCGCTCTCCAACGCCCTGGTGACGGCGACGATTTCGGGCTTCGTACAGTCGTCGCAGCGGGAACTGATCGCCCCGTACGCGGAGAAGTACTTCGAGGCGATCGAACGTGTATGGGCCGACCGCTCGATCCAGATCGGCATGGACGTGGTGCAGGGCCTCTTCCCGGACCTGCAGGACGACCCGGCCACGCTGGAAGCGACGGACAACTGGCTGTCCACCCATCCGTCGGCCCCTCCGGCCCTGCGGCGCCTGGTCCTCGAGGCACGAGACGATCTCTCCCGCGCCTTGCTCGCCCAGTCCCGCGACGCGGCACGGGCCTGACAGGGGGCAAGGCCCGGTCCCCCTTCGGCGATGGGTGCGGGCGGCGCGGCGCGTCGCCCGCACCCACCCGGCCGCGGTTCCGCACAGCACCATCGCGGCCCCCGGCCCCCTGTTTCCGGCCCCGCCCTGCACCGGCAACAACTGGGCGAGTGGGGCGGGCGACCGCGCCCGGACGGCGCCTCGCGCCGCACCGGAGGCGCGGTGCCTGTTGCGTCGGCGACGAGGCTCCACCGGGTTCGAACTTCCGGTCTGGGCCCAGGACTTGACCCATACGGACGTCGGGCTTCTTTGCGGCGTTCGGGTGGTGTGCCTGATCGGCAGTCGAACGCCCGTACTTTAGGGCGGTGTTGTCCGGAATTGTCGACGAGCGTGTAACAACGGTTAGCGGGCTGCCGTGGCGAGGGAATTGGCGATGCATGAACCCCAACACCCCTCTCTCGCCCCGCCCCTTGAGCCACCTCTCGGATGTGCAGAACCGCGTTCTCACCGCCGCACAGCTGCGCGAGCACGGTGTGCCCGCCGCACGGGCCGCCGAACAGTGCAGGCCCGGGGGGCCATGGCAGCAGATGCTGCCCGGTGTCTATGTGCTGCATCCCGGGCCGCCCACCAGCGAGGAGCGGCTGCACGCGGTGCTGCTGTACGCCGGGCGGTCCGAGGGGCGCGCCGATGTCATGATCACCGGGCTCGCCGCGCTCGCGCTGTACCGGTTCGCGTCCGCGCCTCCACTGTCGTCGCTCGACCGGATCGACGTGCTCGTACCGCGCACCAGGCGGCTTCGGTCGGCCGGCTGCGCCCGGCTGATCCGAACCCAGACGCCCCCGAGGCCGCAGGAGTTGACGGGGCTGCCCATCGCTCCGGTCGCCCGCGCCCTCGCGGATGCCGTCGCGCGACTGTCCGACGCGGCCGCCGTGCGCCGGCTGCTCACCGAGGCGGTACGCAGCGGCCACTGCGAACCGGCCGCCGTCGTGAGGGAGTTGAACCGGGCCAGACTGCTGTCCCGGCCCCATCTGGTGGATGCCGTGGACTCACTGCTCGCAGAGGGGCGGGCGCTCGCCGAGGAACGGCTCTACGAGCTGGTGCATCTGTACGGACTGCCCGACCCGCTCTGGAACGTGGATCTGCGGCTGCCGGGTGGTCCCTGTCTCGGCGGAGTCGACGCGTACTGGCCCGAACAGGCCGTCGCCCTCGAACTCGACACCCGCGCGCCTCGTCCGGGCCGCTCCGGCGACGACGGGGCGGGGCCGGACGAGGAGTGGGCGGAGTACGACCACAGGCGTGAGCATCTGGAACGGCTGGGGATCACGGTCGTGCGCATCTCGCCGAAGGGCCTGCGGGACGCCCCGGCCCAGCAGGCGACGGTGATCCGTACGGCGTTGATGGCCTCACCGCACCGGGAGCCCGCCGCGTATGTCGTGGTCCTCCCCCGGTGACAGGCCTGCCCGGTCCTGTCGGGGCGATCTTCTCGGGCCCGCGACGACAGCTGCGGCGCTCCACCCGCTACCGCCGGGAGGTGCCCCCACGCTGCGTTGTCGGAGTCGCGCGAGTGCGCCCAGCACCCGGGCGATCTCCCCCGGCCTCCCGCCGGGCCCGACCGCCTGGTGCTGTGTCCGGATGGGTTCACCGGCTCGCGACGCCCTGCACGGCGCTCCCCCTGGCTGCCGCTGGGAGGCATCCCCACGCTGCGTTGTCGAATCACCCGAGTGCATCCAGTACGAGGGTGATCTCCCCCAGCCTCCGGCCGGTGGGGGTACCCCCGGCGGAGCCAGGGGGAGCACCCCCACCGCCTTGCGATGCCTCCCCTCGGCCCTGACGGGCCCGGGGCCCATGCGTCCGACGCCGCGGGCCGATCCTCAAAGACGCCGGGCGCCGGCTGCCGCGGCTGCCGGCGCGACGAAAGCCGTGGTGGCGGCGACCGAAGCCGCCACCACTGCGGCGACGGCCGTCCGGAGCATGCAATCAGGACGTACGGTCAGGCGAGGTCTCCTGTCGGACGGTACGCAAGGACTCGACCGGCAGAACTCCGCCGGGCCGCGACCCGTGCCCAACGCACAGGGGATTGAGCGGATCTCAGTCTTTCGTGGAGCGATGTCCGTCCACGCGGCCCGAGGCGGGCCGTTCTCGCCACAGTTGGAGACCGATGTCGACGAGCGCGACGCGTTCGAGATCCGGAACCGCGTCCAGTGCGTGCCACGCGGCGAGATCGGTGGAACCGTTCTCCTCGGGGCGCAGCTCACCGCCGGTGATGCCGGCCTCGTAGACGATGCGCAGGCTCTGGAAGTCCGATTCGCCGCCGAGTCTGCGTCCACGTCGCACCCGCATGGAGTCGATGCCGAGCAGGGCGGTCACCTCGGCCGAGCAGCCCGTCTCCTCCGCGACCTCGCGGACGACCGTCTCGAGCGGGTCCTCCCCGTGATCCATGCCGCCGCCGGGCAGGGTCCATCGCTTCGTGCCGTCGCGGGCCACCCAGCGGGCGAGCAGTATCCGCCCGTCCTGAACGCAGACGGCGTAGGCCGCCACCCTCAACTCCTGACTCATACGGTGAGATTACGGGACAGCCCTGAGGGGACATCCCAGCCGCCGGCATGTGGTCGTCGCCGTCACCGGAGCCGGGCGTCACAGCCAATAGGCCGGATACGGACGGCCCGTCGCCCGGGCCCCCAGCACTCCCACCACCACGAGCAGCACACAGGCCGTCGCCAGCAGGGCGAGGAACGGGAGTACGGGCGGAGACTGCAGTGCCACGATGACCGCGGTCGCCGCGGCGGGCGAGTGCGGTGCGCGGGCCGCCATCATCACCCCGAGCGCCAGGCCTCCGGCGACGGCCGCGCTCCAGATTCCGGGCCCGGCCGCCGCCAGGACGACGAAGCCGGTGAGCGCGGAGAGCAGCTGACCGCCGATGACGCTGCGCGGCTGGGCGAGCGGAAGGTCGGGGGCGCCCGCGACCAGCGCCATGCTGGCGGCGAGCGGAGGGATGAGCATGGGCCGGTCGACGAGGAGCCCGGCGGCGGCGACGGCGACCAGTGCGAGAACGCTGACAGCGGTGGCTGCGACGACGGTACGGGGCCGGGGACGGGGCAGGGCCGCGCTGGGCACGGATCAGGCTCCTTGCTGCAGTGGTGGGTTGGCGGGCGAGTATGCGGGGTCGCTCCAGCGCAGTGGGCTTGCGGCCGGCGTTTCCACGGCCTCCTCGACGTGGAACCGGACGACCCGGGTCCCGCCGCGGTCGTCGAACTCCGTGCGGGCCGTCCCCGTGAGCTGGAGTGTGGTGCCGGTGGACCAGTCGAGGAAGAGCAGCCCGGCGCCCGGATCGGTCTCCAGATTGCCGAGTGTCAGGAACATCGAGTTCCCCTGGTAGTCCGGCCAGCTGAGCGTGGCCGGTGAGTCGATGCGTACGAAACCGGGGTTGCCGCCGCGGTGACTCGCCTCGGCACCCAGGCCGTCGGCCCGTGACCGGGTGGCGATGAAGAAGGTGTCGGCGGCGCGGATGAACTCCTCCTGGTCGGGGGTGAGTCGTCCGCCGCGCCGCGCGGCGCCGACGTGCGGGGTCGCCGCACGGGACTCGCGCAGCTCTCGTTTCTGCAGATACTTCGGGCAGTTGGAGAAGACCCGCTGGGCCTCGACGACCAGTCCGCGGGTGCTCGGACAGGCGATGCCGTTCAGTCGCATACGGCGTCGGGTGCGCGGGTCGAGGGCGATGGTCCCGACGGGTGTGCCGTCGGCGGTGAGGGCACCGGCGAGCGGATCGCCCTGGGGGATGCCCCCTGCGACCGAGACGGAGTGCGGCCCCGTGACCCGTACGAACCCGGCTGGGCCCGTGAGCAGGCTGCTCCACATCCGGCCGCCCCGGTCCGCCGCGCCGAGCACCAGCATGGGCTGGAGCTCCAGGAACGCGGCGGCGACCGGCCGGATGCCCGGTCCGATGGAGCGGCCGACGTGCTCGGCGAGGTCACGCACTCCGAGGCGGGCCTGGACGGCGAGGGAGCCAGGGCGGTACGGATCCACGGAAACCAGTCCCCCTAGAAGAAGCCGCAGGTCGGGGCATGGGAGGGGGCGGTCGCCCCATCGACGCCCGAGGGGGCGGAGATCTCGAGGCGGATGCCGTCCGGGTCATGGAAGAAGATCCCGCCGGAGCCGCCGGCCGGGCCGTGGGCGACCACACCGTCGTGGGCGAAGGCGACGCCGCGGGAGGCCAGCGCGGCCTCGGCGGCACGGACCCGGCCGACGTCCGCGACCTCGAAGGCCAGATGGTGCAGTCCGGCCCGGCCGGGCTCGTACGCCTCGTCGGCCTGCTGCCAGAGCGTGAGGGTGACGATGCCGTCCTGGCCCAGGAACGCGTACCGCCTGCCCTCCTCCTTGCCTTCGCCGATCACCTCGAAGCCGAGGACGTCGCCGTAGAAGGCGAGTGAGCGCTCGAGATCGCCGACGTTCAGGCCGACATGGCCGGTGCGCAGTGCGCTGATGGCGGTCGTGGTCATGGCATGACACCTCTCGGTCGACTGGGTGACCTAACCTTCTAAGTCGATTTTAAGGGTTAGCCCGACTGCGGTCAACCGGTCACGTACCCTTGAGGGGTTAGCCGAGACCGGGGAGAGTCGCCATGACCGCGTCCACCGCCACCGACCCGCGCCCGCTCATCGGCGAACCCGTCCCACTGGATCTCCTCAACACCCGCTGGATCCAGGACGGCGAGGAGCAGGATCTGCTCGACTCGGTGGACGGCCTGCGCATCTGGCTGACGGGCAGCGGCCTGAACGCCCGCTTCACGGCCGACGGCCCCACCCTGGAGAAGACCCTGGCGGCACGCGACGCACTGGCCGCCGCCGTCGACAACCCCCGGGACCCAGCCGCGGCCGCGAAAGCCGACGCGATCCTCGGCCACGGCCGGATCCGCGCCACCCTCACCGCCGAAGGCCCGGGCGAGCGGGCCGAGTTCGCCGATCCGGCCTGGGGTCCCGGCTGGACCGCCGTCCGCGACTATCTGGAGCTGCTGCGCACCGCGCCGGACCGCATCCGCACCTGCGCGCACGACGCATGCATCCTGCATTTCTTCGACACCTCCCGGAACGGCACTCGTCGCTGGTGCTCCATGGCGCTGTGCGGCAACCGCGCAAAGGCGTCACGGCATTACGCCAAGACCCGCGAGTCCTGAGCGCCACAAGCACCCGGATACTCCGGAATTCCCGCCTCCGCCGCCCGCCGGAGCGAGGCCCGCAGCCAACCGGACGACACCTCTCCGCATGCGGGCCGGTACGGAGCGCCTCTCTACGCGCGTCAAAACGGGGACCATATCCGGCTATTTCCGCCGAGGGACCTCTACCGCCAGTGGCGGATATCCGCCATGACAGCATCCCGCCTCCGGCAACTCTCCACAAACCCCTGTCACTTGCGAAAAAGTGAGCGGTCATCCGGTACCGAATTCCGGACTCTCTCTTTCACATACAGGGATGTAGATGACCCCCGAATCCCAGAGCTCCATATCCGGGCCGAGACGTGCAGCCCGAGTGGCAGCCGCGGCCGGACTCGTGGCCGCGCTGGTCGCCACCGGAGCCGTGCCCGCCTTCGCGGCGGCCCAGGACGATCCCGTCGGCTCCGCACCCGTCAAGTCGGCAGGCTCCGACAAGCTGGGCGCGGCCGACGCCGACCTCCTGGAGGCGGCCGAGGCCAAGGGCGAGAAGACCGTCACCGTGATGGTCGCCACCGCACCCGGCCAGACCGAGCAGGTGGCCGACCAGCTCGACGCCGTCCCGGGCGCCTCGGTCGGCAAGACCATCGACAAGCTCGGCTATGTGCGGGCGACACTCCCGACCGGCAAGGCGGACGCCGCCATCAAGGCGGCCACCAAGCTCTCCAGCGTCCACGGCATCGACCTCAAGCACGAGATCGAGCTGGACGACCCCACCCCTGCCGCCGACCGCCCGGGGGGAATCGCCACCTCGCCGGACTCCGGCGCACACGGCAAGGGCCTGAGCGCGGGCAACTACCCGGCGCCGGACAAGGGCACGCCCGCCAAGAACCCGTACAACCCGTCGTTCGAGACGGGCGCGGTGGAGTTCGTCCAGGACCACCCGAAGTACGACGGCCGCGGCGTGACCATCGGCATCATGGACTCGGGCGTCGACGTCGGTCACCCGGCCCTGCAGAAGACCACCACCGGTGAGCGCAAGATCACCGACTGGGTGACGGCCACGGACCCGATCACGGACACCGACGGCACCTGGCGCGCCCAGATCACGCCCGTCGACGGACCGGTCTTCGCATCGTCGGGCAGCACCTGGAAGGCGCCGGCCGGCTCGTACCAGTTCAGCCGGTTCACCGAGTCGATCACGGCCAACGGTGACATGAAGGGCGACGTCAACCGCGACGGCGACACCAGCGACCGCTTCGGTCTGCTCTACGACCCGGCCGCCGGCACCGTCCGCGTCGACACCGACCAGGACAACGACTTCACCAACAACGAGCCGATGAAGCCGTACAAGGACGGCTACCAGATCGGCTACTTCGGCACGGACAACCCGGCGACCGACGTCGCCGAGCGGATCCCGTTCGTGATCGAGATCCGCAAGAACGTCCCGATGGACCCGCTGGGCGGTGACTGGGTCGGCAAGAAGGCCGACTTCGTCAACGTCGGCATCATCGAGTCCGAGCACGGCACCCACGTCGCCGGCATCACCGCGGCCAATGGGCTGTTCGGCGGCAAGATGAACGGTGCCGCGCCCGGGGCCAAGCTCGTCTCCTCGCGCGCCTGCTCCTGGAGCGGCGGCTGCACCAACGTGGCGCTCACCGAGGGCATGGCCGACCTGGTCATCACCCGCGGTGTGGACATCGTCAACATGTCCATCGGCGGTCTGCCGGCGCTGAACGACGGCAACAACGCCCGCGCCGAGCTCTACTCGCGCCTCATCGACGACTACGGCGTCCAGCTGGTCATCTCGGCCGGCAACGAGGGCCCGGGCATCAACACCATCGGTGACCCCGGTCTGGCGGACAAGGTCATCTCCGTCGGCGCGGCGGTCTCCAAGGAGACCTGGGCCGCCAACTACGGCTCGGTGGTGGAGAAGAAGTACGCCATGTTCCCGTTCTCCTCGCGCGGCCCGCGTGAGGACGGCGGCTTCACCCCGACGATCACCGCCCCCGGCGCCTCCATCAACACCATCCAGACCTGGCTGCCCGGTGCGCCGGTGAAGGAGGCCGGCTACCAGCTCCCGGCCGGCTACGGCATGCTCCAGGGCACCTCGATGTCCTCGCCGCAGGCCGCGGGCGCGAGCGCGCTGCTGCTCTCCGCCGCCAAGCAGAAGAAGATCGACCTCAACCCGGCCGATCTGCGCACCGCGCTCACCAGCACGGCGAAGAAGATCAAGGATGTCGCCGCGCACGAGCAGGGCTCCGGTCTGATCGACATCCCCGGTGCCTGGAACGCCGTCAAGGCAGGTGCCACCGCGCACGAGTACAGCGTGAAGGCCCCGGTCGACACCGCGATCGACCAGTTCCTGAAGACCCCGGGCTTCGGCACCGGTCTGTACGACCGCGAGGGCGGTCTGAAGACCGGCAAGAAGAAGTCGTACACCGTCACCATCACCCGGACCACCGGTCCGGACCGTCCGCTCAAGCACGAGCTGGACTGGAAGTACAACGACGGCACCTTCGACCTGCCGGGCTCCGGCTCCGTGATGCTCCCGCTGGACGAGCCCGTCACCGTGAAGGTCGACGCCAAGGCCCGCACCAAGGGCGTGCACAGCGCCATCCTGGAACTGGACGATGTCCGCACCGAGGGTGTGGACCGGCAGGTGCTGACCACCGTGGTCGCCGCCGACGAGCTGGCCAAGCCGGCCTACTCGCTCTCGGCGTCCGGTTCGGTGCAGCGCAACAGCCACAAGTCCTACTTCGTGAACGTCCCCGAGGGCGCCAAGTCCCTCGAGGTCGCGCTCGGCGGGCTGAAGGACAAGAGCCAGACCCGCTTCATCTCGATCCACCCGTACGGTGTGGGCGTCGAGGACAGCGCCACGGTCAACTGCTACCCGAACTACGACAACCCGGCCAACACCTGCCGCCCCGACCTGCGGTCGTACCCCGACCCGCAGCCCGGTGTCTGGGAGATCGAGGTCGAGTCCCGTCGTACGTCCCCGCTGCTGGACAACCCGTACAAGCTGGACGTCACCGTCCTCGGTGCGGCGTTCGACCCGGCCGTGAAGACGATCCCCGACGCCAAGGTCGGCACCCCGGCCAAGGTCGACTGGAAGGTCTCCAACGGCTTCGCCGCCATCGACGGCAAGCTGAAGGGTGGCTCCCTCGGTTCCGCCAAGGTGACCCGCCCGTCCATCAAGGAGGGCGAGACGCTCGAGACCACGGTCACCGTCGGTGAGGGTGTGGAGCGTCTCGACGTCGCCATCGGCGGTGTCTCGGACGCCGGTGCCGACCTCGACCTGGAGGTCTGGAACGGCGCGACCCGCGTCGGCCAGTCCGCGGACGGCGACTCGGAGGAGGCCGTGAGCCTCGTCAAGCCCGCCGCCGGTACCTACACCGTCAAGGTGGTCGGCTACGCGGTTCCGGCCGGCAGCACCGAGTACAACTACCGGGACGTCTACTTCGCACCCTCCCTCGGCACCGTCAAGGTCGACGAGGCCCAGGCCGTGAAGCTGGCCAACGGTGCGTCGGCGCAGGTCGGCGCGGAGGTCCTGGTGGGCAGCGCAGCGCCCGAGGGCCGGCAGTTCTTCGGCGAGGTGCAGCTGCTGAACGCGCGCGGAACCGCCGCGGGCACCGGCAGCGTCGTGATCGAGAAGGTCACTCCGTAACGGTGTGACCGACTGCACTCGGGGGCGGGCGTCCGTGGGACGCCCGCCCTTCGTGTGTGAGCAGGAGCATGTGTCCCGCCCCTCGGACAATGGATTGGACAAGGCGGGCAGGGACATACGCATCATGGAAGGCACCCAGGCCACGCGGTCTGCACAAACGTACGGAGGAGTCCCGTGAAGGTCGGAATCGTCGGAGCCACCGGGCAGGTCGGCACCGTCATGCGCAAGATCCTCGCCGAGCGGAAGTTCCCCGTCGACGAACTGCGGCTGTTCGCATCGGCGCGCTCCGCGGGCTCCACGATCGAGTGGCAGGGCCGGGACGTCACCGTCGAGGACGCCGCCACCGCCGACTACACCGGCCTGGACATCGTGCTCTTCTCGGCCGGTGGCGCCACCTCCAGGGCACTCGCGGAGAAGGTCGCGTCCCAGGGTGCCGTGGTGATCGACAACTCCTCCGCCTGGCGCCGTGACCCCGAGGTCCCCCTCGTGGTCTCCGAGGTCAACCCGCACGCGGTCAAGGACCGCCCGAAGGGCATCATCGCCAACCCGAACTGCACGACGATGGCCGCCATGCCGGTGCTGAAGCCGCTGCACCAGGAGGCGGGCCTCGTCGCCATGATCGCCACGACCTACCAGGCCGTGTCGGGCTCGGGCGTCGCGGGCGTCGCCGAGCTGCGCACCCAGGCATGCGCGGTCGCCGAGAACGCCGACCGGCTGGCGTACGACGGCGAGGCCGTCGACTTCCCCGAGCCCGGCGTCTACAAGCGCCCGATCGCCTACAACGTCCTGCCGCTCGCCGGCAGCATCGTGGACGACGGCTCCTTCGAGACCGACGAGGAGCAGAAGCTCCGCAACGAGTCCCGCAAGATCCTGGAGATCCCGGAGCTGAAGGTCTCCGGCACCTGCGTCCGCGTCCCCGTCTTCTCCGGCCACTCGCTCCAGGTCAACGCCCGCTTCGAACGTCCGATCGGCGTGGAGCGCGCCTATGAGCTGCTGAAGGATGCGGAGGGTGTCGAGCTCTCCGAGATCCCGACCCCGCTGCAGGCTGCGGGCAAGGACGCGTCGTACGTCGGCCGGATCCGTGTGGACGAGACCGTGGACCACGGCCTTGCCCTCTTCCTCTCCAACGACAACCTCCGCAAGGGTGCCGCGCTGAACGCGGTGCAGATCGCGGAGCTGGTCGCGGAGGAGCTCACGGCCTGACGCACACGGCCGGTCAAGGCGCGGGGCGGGATCCGTACGGTCGGTACGGATCCCGTCCCGCAGCCATGAGCGGCGCCGGCGGCTCCGCCCGATGCCGTACCGGTCACGCTCGGGTGCGAACGCATTACTCGATTCTTTCGGCGCCGGTCTCCGTGGAAGGATGACCGGAAACGACACATACCGAGGAGATGACCGGGTGCCTGGCACAAACCTGACCCGTGAAGAGGCGCAAGCGCGGGCGCGCCTGCTCACCGTTGACTCGTACGAGATCGACCTCGATCTCACCGGGGCGCAGGAGGGCGGCACCTACCGGTCCGTGACCACCGTGCGCTTCGAATCCGCGGAGGACGGCGCGGAGACCTTCATCGACCTGGTCGCGCCCGCCGTCCACGAGGTCGTGCTGAACGACAGGTCGCTGGACGTGGCCGCGGTCTTCCGGGACTCGAGGATCGCGCTGAAGCATCTGCACGCGGGCCCGAACGAGCTCCGGGTCGTCGCGGACTGCGCGTACACCAACACGGGTGAGGGTCTGCACCGGTTCGTCGACCCGGTCGACAACCAGGCCTACCTCTACACGCAGTTCGAGGTACCGGATGCCCGCAGGGTGTTCGCCTCCTTCGAGCAGCCCGACCTCAAGGCCACCTTCCGGTTCACCGTGAAGGCGCCCGAGGGCTGGAGCGTGATCTCCAATTCGCCGACCCCGGAGCCCAAGGACAACGTCTGGGCCTTCGAGCCCACGCCGCGGATCTCCTCGTACATCACGGCCCTGATCGTCGGCCCGTACCACGCCGTGCACAGCTCCTACGAGAAGGACGGGCAGAGCGTTCCGCTCGGCATCTACTGCCGTCCGTCGCTCGCCGAGTTCCTGGACGCGGACGCCATCTTCGAGGTCACCCGGCAGGGCTTCGACTGGTTCCAGGAGAAGTTCGACTACGCCTACCCCTTCGCCAAGTACGACCAGCTCTTCGTACCGGAGTTCAACGCGGGCGCGATGGAGAACGCGGGCGCGGTGACCATTCGCGACCAGTACGTGTTCCGGTCGAAGGTGACGGACGCCGCGTACGAGGTGCGGGCGGAGACGATCCTGCACGAGCTGGCGCACATGTGGTTCGGCGATCTGGTCACCATGGAGTGGTGGAACGACCTCTGGCTGAACGAGTCGTTCGCCACGTACACCTCGATCGCCTGCCAGGCGTATGCGCCCGGCTCCAGGTGGCCGCACTCATGGACGACGTTCGCGAATTCCATGAAGACCTGGGCGTACCGTCAGGACCAGCTGCCGTCCACGCACCCGATCATGGCCGAGATCCGTGACCTGGACGACGTCCTGGTGAACTTCGACGGCATCACGTACGCCAAGGGTGCCTCGGTGCTGAAGCAGCTGGTCGCGTATGTCGGGATGGACGAGTTCTTCCGCGGCGTGCAGGCGTACTTCAAACAGCACGCGTTCGGGAACACCCGGCTGAGCGATCTGCTCGGCGCGCTCGAGGAGACCAGCGGCCGTGATCTGAAGACGTGGTCGAAGGCCTGGCTGGAAACGGCCGGCATCAACATCCTGCGGCCGGTGATCGACACCGACGCGGCCGGCACGATCACCTCCTTCGCGGTCAAGCAGGAGGCACCCGCGCTGCCGGCCGGCGCGAAGGGCGAGCCGGTGCTGCGGCCGCACCGGATCGCGGTCGGCTTCTACGACCTGGACGAGGCCGGGAAGCTGGTGCGCACCGAGCGCGCCGAACTCGATGTCGACGGTGAGCTCACCGCCGTGCCCGCGCTGGTCGGCAAGCGACGCCCGGCGGTCGTGCTGCTCAACGACGACGACCTGTCGTACGCGAAGGTCCGTCTGGACGACGAGTCGCTGAAGGCGGTCACCGAGCACCTGGGCGACTTCACCGAATCGCTGCCGCGCGCGCTGTGCTGGGCCTCGGCCTGGGACATGACCCGTGACGGCGAACTCGCCACCCGCGACTACCTCTCGCTGGTGCTGTCGGGCATCGCGAAGGAGTCGGACATCGGCGTCGTCCAGTCGCTGCACCGCCAGGTGAAGCTGGCCATCGACCTCTACGCGGCGCCGGAATGGCGCGAGGCGGGGCTGACGCAGTGGACGGACGCGACGCTGGCGCATCTGCGCGCGGCGGAGCCGGGCAGCGACCACCAGCTCGCGTGGGCGCGGGCCTTCGCGGCGACCGCCCGCACACCGCAGCAGCTGGATCTGCTGGAGGCGCTGCTGGAGGGCCGCGAGACGATCGAGGGACTGGTCGTGGACACGGAGCTGCGCTGGACCTTCGTGGAGCGGCTGGCGGCAACCGGGGTCTTCGACGAGGAGGACATCGCGGCCGAGCTCGAGCGCGACAAGACGGCCGCCGGTGAGCGTCACGCGGCGACCGCGCGGGCGGCCCGTCCGACGCCGGAGGCCAAGGCGGAGGCCTGGGCCTCGGTCGTCGAGTCGGACAAGCTGCCGAACGCCCTGCAGGAGGCGGTCATCGGCGGCTTCGTCCAGACCGACCAGCGCGAGCTGACCGCCCCCTACACGGAGAAGTACTTCGCGGCGGTCAAGGACGTCTGGGAATCCCGCTCCCATGAGATCGCCCAGCAGATCGCCATCGGTCTCTATCCGTCGCTGCAGGTGTCGCAGGCGACCCTCGACGCAACGGACGCATGGCTGGATTCGGCCGGTCCGAACGCAGCGCTGCGACGGCTGGTCTCGGAGTCGCGCTCGGGTGTCGAACGGGCTCTGAAGGCTCAGGCGGCGGACGCGGCAGCGGCCTGACCTGGCAGGGGCTCAGTCCCCGCGGCTCATGAGACGGGGCGCTCCGGAACCATGTGGTCCGGAGCGCCCTTTCCTTTGCCCGAAAGGGGCCGTCCGGACAGTGTCCGAAGTGTGACCCGGCGTCAACAACCCTGCTCCTGAACGACTATGCTCCCTCACCGTCGTCCTATGATCGTTTCCATTCTGATGCTTTGAGGGTGCTGATGGTCCGTGAGGAATCGTCGCCCGGAAGTGGAAGCCCGCGCACTGCGGCCTCTTTCGGATGGCTGCTGCCCGCTGCTCTGACGGCCGTCGCCACCGCTGCAGCGGTGGTCCTGGTCTCCGCTCCGGCCCGTGTCCCCGTCGCGGTCATCGGCGCCGTCGCCGCCCTGGCGGTCGCGGCCATCGGCGCCGAGGCCGCCCGCCGTGGCAGGCTGATCGACACACTGCGCCGTACCGTCGCCGCACGCGACGTCGTCCTGGCCCACCAGGCGGCCGAGACCGCTCACCTCGCCGGGGCCCTGCTCCCCGAGGTCGTGGACCGGCTGCGCAAGGGCGAATTCCCGGAGGACGTACTCGCCTCACTCACGGCTCCCGAAGCGCACCAGGCCGTCGTCCGCACGGTCGTCGACGCCGTCGTCGCCGAGGAAGACCTGCGTGAATCCGCGCAGCGCGCCTTCGTGAACATCGCGCGTCGTGTCCAGGCCATCGTGCACCAGCAGGCCCAGGAACTGCGTGAGATGGAGGACCGTCACGGCAAGGCCCCGGACGTCTTCGGCGATCTGCTCCGCCTCGACCACGGCACCGCGCTGATCGGCCGGCTCGCCGACTCCATCGCCGTGCTGGGCGGCGCGCGGCCGGGCCGCCAGTGGAGCCGGGCCGTGCCGCTGTACAGCGTGATGCGCGGAGCCATGTCGCGGATCATCGACTACCAGCGGGTCGAGCTGCACTCCGTCACGGATGTCGCCGTCGTCGGACCCGCCGTCGAACCGCTGATCCACGCGCTCGCCGAGATCCTCGACAACGCCACGCGGTACTCGCCGCCGCAGACCAAGGTCCATCTGACCGCCGTCGACGTCCAGTCGGGCATCGCCGTCGAGATCGAGGACGGCGGAGTCAGCATGAGCGAGGAGGCCCGCAAGCGGGCCGAGCGCATGCTCCGCCAGGCGCAGCAGGGCATCGACCTCAACGACCTG
Source organism: Streptomyces sp. NPDC043861 (assembly GCF_056435905.1). Classification (NCBI taxonomy): domain Bacteria; kingdom Bacillati; phylum Actinomycetota; class Actinomycetes; order Kitasatosporales; family Streptomycetaceae; genus Streptomyces; species Streptomyces sp. NPDC043861. The sequence goes on from NZ_JBWKDP010000002.1 coordinate 552,741, forward strand.
GGCGAGACCCCGCGCCTCGGCCTCGCCGTGGTGGGCCGACTGGCGCAGGCGTACGGCTTCCAGGTCTCGCTGCGCTCGTCCGCGTACGGCGGTGTCCGCGCGGTCGTCGTCGTCCCCCAGGAGCTGATCACCACGACCGCCCACGCGACCGGTCTCGCGCACGGCATCGGCGCCTCGTCCGTGCCGCGTGCCACCCTCCCGGCCGTCGCGGCCGCCTCGGTGCCCGCGCCCGCACCGATCGCACCGGTCGCACCGGCGTCGTTTGCCGCTGCCGCTCCCGGCCCGCGCCCGGCCACCGGTCCGGTTGCCGATGACATCGCACCCCTCGTGATCGAGCGGACTGCCAACGGCCTGCCGCAGCGACGCCGCAAGACACCCGCCCCGGCGCCCACCGCACCCGCCACGCCGCCGCCGTCCGCGCCCACCGCGGCTCCCGACCAGGAGCCCACACCTCAGGTGCAGCCCGGCATGTGGCTGGCCGCGTTCCAGAGCGGCCTCTCCGGGGAGACCACCGAAGCCAGCAAGGGGAACACACAGCCATGATTCAGCAGCAGGCCAACATGGACTGGATGCTCAAGGACCTCGCGGAAAGCGTGCCGCAGACCAGGCATGTGGTCGTGCTCTCCGCCGACGGTCTGCGCATGGCCCAGTACGGCACGGACACCGACACGGCCGACCGGCTCGCCGCCGCCTGCGCCGGACTCCAGTCCCTGGCCAGCGCGGTGGCCTCCGAACTCCCCTACAGCGACGGCCGGATGCGGCTCGTGGTGATCGAGATGGACGGCGGTTTCTTCTATCTGATGGCGGCGGGCGCGGGCGCCTTCCTCGCGGTGCTGGCCGACGAGGGGGTGGACGCCGGACTGATGGGACAGCGGATGCGCGATCTCGTCCTTCGGATCGGCGAGCATCTGAGCAGCCCGCCCCGGGTCGAGGACGCCCCGCATGCGGAAGGCCGGGCCAGGTGAGCCACCCGGGCGGCGGGGACTGGGAGGACGCAAGTCCCGAGCGGCTCTACGTCATCACGGGTGGCCGCAGCACCTCGACCGCCCCCGTCGAGCTCGACCTGGTCACGCTGATCGTGGCCAGGTCCCGGCCGAAGGCCGGTATGCAGCCCGAGCACGCGGCGATCATCCAGCTGTGCCAGGCACCGCTGTCCGTGGCCGAGATCTCGGCCTACACGGGGCTGCCGGTCAGTGTCGTCACCGTACTGCTCGGCGATCTGCTCGCGGAGCACAAGGTGATCTCCCGCGCGCCCGTCCCACCCGCCCAACTCCCCGACCGCGCTTTGATTGAGGCAGTGATCGATGGACTTCAAAGGCTCTGAGCAGCCGGCGCGGACCGCCGGCCCGCGGAGCGAGGACGTGCTGCCGGCGACCGCGGCCGCCGCAGTCAAAGTGGTGGTCGTGGGCGGCTTCGGTGTCGGCAAGACGACCCTGGTCGGCTCGGTCAGCGAGATCCGGCCCCTGACCACCGAAGAGACCATGACCCAGGCCGGTGTCGGGATCGACGACACGGCAGGCATCGGCAGCAAGACGTCGACGACCGTCGCCATGGATTTCGGCCGGATCAGCATCAACGACGAGCTGGTGCTCTATCTGTTCGGCACTCCCGGGCAGGAACGCTTCTGGTTCCTGTGGCGCGGGCTCTTCGAGGGCGCGCTGGGCGCGGTGGTCCTGGTCGACACCCGGCGTCTCGAAGTCAGCTTCGACGTCATCGGCCGGCTGGAGGAACGGGGTGTGCCGTTCGTCGTCGCCGTCAACTCCTTCCCGGAGGCGCCCGGTCACCCGGTCGAGGAGCTGCGCAGCGCGCTGGACCTGCCGGAGTCGGTGCCGATCGTTCTCTGCGACGCCCGGCAGCGCGCGTCCAGCAAGAACGTCCTGATGACACTCATGCGCTATCTGCAGGCCCTCGCCACGACGCAGGAGGCGTCATGACCACCCCCCAGGAATTCCCCGCGGTCCCCGCTCCGGCCCGGACCCCGGAAGCCCCGCCCGCCGGTGCCGAGCCGCCGCCCGGGTGCCCGGCCCACGCCCTCGGCCTCGAGGGGGTGCGCCGTCTCTACGGCCCGGAGGCCGACAACGACCCAATGGGCCTCTACGAGAAACTGCGGGCCGAGCACGGCTCCGTCGCCCCCGTCCTCGTCCACGGCGACCTGCCGGCGTGGCTGGTGCTCGGCCACCGGGAGAACCTGGACGTGGCGCGTACGCCGTCGCGGTTCTCGCGTGACCCGAGGCGCTGGCGTGCCATGCAGGAGGGCAAGGTGCCGCCGGAGCATCCGCTGACCCCGGTCGCTGCCTGGCAGCCGGTGTGCAATTTCGCCGACGGCGCCGAGCACGAGCGGCTGCGCGGCGCGGTGACCGACTCCCTGGAGCGGTTCGACCGGCGCGGGGTGCGGCGCTATGTGACCCGGTTCGCGAACCAGCTGATCGACTCGTTCGCGGAAGCAGGGCAGGCGGATCTGGTGACGGACTTCGCGGAGCCGCTGCCGATGCTGGTGATGACGCAGCTGGTCGGTATGCCCGACTCCTACGGCCCGCGGCTGGTCGAGGCCGCCCGTGACATGATCCGAGGCACCGAGACAGCGGTCGCCAGCAACGAGTACGTGACGGTGGCGCTGCGCCAGTTGCTGGAGCGCAAGCGGGCCGCGCCGGGCACGGACTTCACCTCCTGGTTGCTGGAGCACTCGTCGACCCTGTCGGACGAAGAGATCATCGAGCATGTACGGCTGGTGCTGATCGCCGCCTTCGAGACCACGGCCAATCTGATCGCGAACACGTTGCGGCTGCTCTTCACCGACCGCCGGTTCCGCGGTCGGCTGTCGGGTGGCCATATGACCCTGCCCGACGCGTTGGAGCAGGTGCTGTGGGACGAACCGCCGCTCACCACGATCCTGGGGCGCTGGGCGATCGGCGACACCAACCTGGGCGGCCGGCAGATCAAGGCCGGTGACATGCTGCTGCTCGGTCTCGCGGCCGCCAACGTCGACCCGGAGATCCGCCCCGATCTGTCGCAGCCGGTGCACGGCAACCGCTCGCATCTGGCTTTCAGCGGCGGACCGCACGAGTGCCCCGGCCAGGACATCGGCCGGGCGATCGCGGACTCGGGCATCGACACGCTGATGGCCCGGTTGCCGGACCTGGAACTGGCGGTTCCCGAGGGCTCGCTGCGCTGGGACTCGTCCCTGATGTCTCGGCACCTGGCTGCTCTTCCGGTGACCTTCACCCCGCGCGGCAGCTCGGCAACGGCGTCCCTGTCGGTGGCCCAACCGAAGGCGGTGCCGCTGCCGGAGGCAACCCTGCCTCCCGCCCCCGAGGCCCCTACGGTGCGGTCCGAGCGTCGGTCTTGGTGGTCCCGGCTGCTCGGCGGTCGTTGAGCAGCCGGACGCGTCATCCGAGGCGCTTCAGCTGCTCCCACCACCAGGCGACCGCCGGGATGGGCAGTGGGTCGGTGCTCGGGTCGCTGGGGGTGTCGCTGTACGAAATGTCATAGGACGCCCCCTCCACCGGAAGGTCGTTGCGGTTGCGCGGACTCGTGAATCGGGGTGCGCGGTTCTGCCACACGAGGCATCCGCTGATGTAGTGGCCCAGCGAAGCGAGATAGCGGGCCAGTGGCTCGTCAGCCTCCTTCAGGAGCCGCTCCCTCAGCCGCACGAAGAGGGTCATGGCCCGGTCGCGCAATGCGACCGCAGGTGCGAGCGCCTCCTGTGGGGTACAGCCGTGATGCCGGGCAACGACGTTGAGCAGGTTCTGCTCCCAGGGGTCCTGATGATCCTCCTTGTTGTATGAGAACAGGTCGTTGTCGCAGGAGACGATGAAGCCGGCGGCATCGGTGAGAGCCTGCACCGGCGCCGAGTACAACACGTCCGCCGGCACCGCGATGCCATTGGCCGCATCGCACCACGCGAGCGTGAAGCGGGTCCCGTTCATCGACATCCGCATTGCACAGAAGTCGTTGAGGTCGGGCATCACGTTCCGCTCGGCGTTGGACGTCTGCCAGCCGGCGCCGAACAGCCAGTCCCGGGTGCCTTCGGTGAACCGGTGCAGCTGGAAGGGCGTGAGCATCGCCCGGGTCCGGCCGACGAGATCGTCCAGCGCCGCGGTGATCGGGCCCGGTGGGAACAGCGTGGAGCCCGGCACCTCCATCGAGCGGACCAGCCGGGCGCTGTGATCAGCGATGGCCGCGGCGCTCGTGGCGGTCTCTCCCGAGTCCTGCCAGTCGTCGATGGCATGCGCCCAGTAGTTCCACTCCATGAACAACAGCATGGGCTCGGCCTCGCCGTGCGGGATGATCCGCGAGGTGAACTCGGCGCTGTGTGTGGCGAGGCCCCAGGCACGATCGGTGGCGTCCGGATAGATCTCGAACCTGTCGGTCCACTCGACCGCTCGGGCTTCGAGTCGAGTGAGGTCCTTGTGGATCAGGAACTCATTGAACGGACAGTAGAACGACGGCAGTTCCCAGCCGATGCGGGACGGAGCACTGTCTTCGCGGTAGACGGGTGGCACGGTCAGTTGCCCCCCAGGCGGAACATCAGCAGCCGTGTCTCCATGGCGTGGTCGCGCCAGATGCGGAACAGTTTGCCGTGGGTGATGGCCGACTCGGTGAGCCGTTCGCGGGACCAGGCGCCGTTGCGGTAGTCCCCGGTCCGCTCGGCGTGCTCCAGTTCCGCGGTGTTCCACGCCATGGACTGCACCCAGAACTCGGCGACGCGGTCGGTGACGTCCTCGTCCTGCTCCAGCTCGAATCCGGCGGCCTCGGCGGCCGCGATGTAGTCGGTCAGGGTGCCGAGCCGTGTCTTGTAGTACCCGTCGATGAACTCGGTCCACTCGGGGCGGCAGATGAAGTGCTCCTGGATGCCGAACCAGCCGCCGGGCCGCAGCGACTTCGCCACGACCTGGAAGAGCCGCTCGCGGTCCATGTAGCCGGAGCTCTCGTTGGCGTACGCCGCGTCGTACCGCCGGTCCGGCACGTAGTCGTGGACGTCGGCGAGCAGCGGGGTGACACGGTCGGCGACACCGGCCTGGCGGGCGAAGTCGTTGATGACCGGTATGTGGTCTGCGGCGACCGTGAGTCCGGTGACCCGGGAGCCGTACTCCTGGGCCCAGTAGAGAGCGCCGCCGCCCACGCCGCAGCCTATGTCGAGGAGGTCCGCGGGTGGGGTGGCGAAGGCTCCCCAGGTGCGGGCGGCGTGGTCGACGATCGCCTCCTGGGAGGCGACGATGCGCCGCTTGAGAACGCGCTGGGAAACGGTGGTGTTGGGTGTGGCGCCGGAGGCGAAGAGCCCCATGTGGAAGTGGACCCGGGGTCCCGGGCCGTACTTGTAGAGGATGTCCGCCGTCTTCCTGCTGTAGTACAACGGCACCTGAGTCTCGTCGAAGGCGACGAGGCTGTTCTCCATGTGGTTCTCCAGTCTGCGTCCTGGTGGGGGTGACAGGGCGGATCAACTGTGCCCGAAAATGATCGCCCTAGTAACCCCGAACTCACCATGCGTCACACCGTCAAACTTCCTCATTACGGGGTGAGTTCGGTTCAATGCGACCCCGTGATGATGGACACTGACGCAGCCGCGGCACCCCTGGGGCGGGCACACACGGTGCCCACGCCGGGCCGGCGCTCTCCTCCGCTTTCCGGCGCACCGCCGGAGAGCGTGTGCCGGCGCGGTCTGGTCGCCGCAGGGCATCCTCATGACGGCTCCGCCGCATCGCTCCAGGACCGCCGTGCGGGTCCGAGCGCAACCCCCGTGCCCGTCTCCACCACCGGTGAGGATCCTCGCCCATCCGGTCCTGACGAGCAGCGCCACGCGCGTGTCGTCGCACCGCGAGATGAGCCTCCGGAGAGCGGGAGCCCCGGGGCGGCCTCCGGAGCCGGCCGCAACGGGTCCACCGGCGAAACAGAGGCCCCTGCCCCGTGCGTGACACGGGGCAGGGGCCAGGAGCCCGGGGAGAGCCGGGATCAGTGCTGCTTGACGAACGACCTGCCCGAACGGGATTCGGCGGAGCAGGACTTCTTCTCGGCGGCAGTCATCTTGCGGCTCTTGACCACCACCGCGTTGCTCTTGCCGTCCGTGCCGTTCTCGGCGGGGCCGGTGATCGTGTCCGGGAAGAACCAGTAGTAGTGGCCCCACTTGGGGCTGTCGTAGTGGGTCTGCCAGGTGCCCGACACCTTCTGCATCACCTGGGCACGGGAGATCCAGCCCACCTCACCGGGCTTCACCGTCATGTTCAGCGAGCTCGTCTCCGAATGCGTGCTCGACCAGGTGTGGTTGTAGCTGGCCGTCACGCTCAGGTCCACGATGCCCGCGATGTTGCCTCCCGCGGTGACCGAGACGCCGACCGAGTCCGTGGATCCCACGGTGTCGCTCCAGGTCATGGACTGAGTGGCATCCGAACTGCTGCAGTTGTAGAGCGAATCGGAGACCTGACGGAACTTGCCGAGGTACGCCTTGCCGAGCTCGGGTGAATTGAAAGTGCACTTGCCTTCGCCCGAAGCACAGTCGGCCATGAGCTGCTGCCGTGTCGGCTGCTCGTCGGCCACCGCGGTGGAGGTGGACACTGCGGCGATGCCGCATGCGGCCATCGTCGCGGCCAGTAAACGGCCTCCGTGGCGTATGACGCGGTTCATGGTCATGGTGGTGCCTTTCGCGCTGTGCGGGGAGTCGGTTAACCGGCGTACGGTCACCGCCTGTTGCGTGCGAGGTTGGCCCAAGATTCGCCTCAACCACACCAAGAAGAAGCAAAGTTGTAGTTGATTGCACAACGGCCCGTGGTGACACGCGGTACTGGCGTCAGACGGAGTCATCCTCCCCTCACACGGCGTCCACATCGGCCGTGCGGCGCCGTTCGCCGACCCGGGAGGCGCCGGCATCGCCTCCGCCCGCCCACCGGACGAAGCCGTCCGGGTAGGGCGGGTCGAAACGGGGTCATATGCCATCGGCGCCGACGGCGGGGCCGATGGGGGCATGCCGCACGCCGGCTCATGGGGCGAACGGCTGACAGGGGCTCAAGCATCGGCGCGGCAAGGTCGAAGAGACCGGTGACGTGATCATTTTTCGGAATGGAGTAATCATGCGACTGTTCGCGCGCTGCGGGGCCGCCGCGCTGCTCGCCGCCCTTGCCGTATCCGCCCCGGGACAGGTTGCGGCGCAGGACCTGACACACGGTCACTCGAACAGACCATCACCGGGTCCCGCCCCCCTGCACCTGGCGGACGAGCCGCTGAGGGGCAGCTATATCGTCGCGCTCAACACCGGCGCGGACGCGGCCGAGGTGGCTCGGCAGGCCGGGGTGAAACGGCGGTACACCTACAACCGGGCCATGCGCGGCTTCTCCGCGGCGCTGAACGCGGAACAGTTGGCGGCGGTGCGGCTGGTCCCGGGCGTGGCGTCGGTGGAGGAGGACTCGAAGGTGTCCGCCCACAGCAGCGGGCCCGGCCTCGGGGAGACGGGCCGGGCGGTCGCCCCCGCGAGCTGGGGTCTCGACCGTTCCGACCAGCACAAGCTCCCGCTCGACGGGCGCTTCGGCACCGCCGGCACCGGCGAGGGCGCCACCGTCTACGTCGTCGACTCCGGGATCGACTACGCACACAGCGAGTTCGGCGGCCGTGCGGTCTTCGGGTTCGACGCCACCGGTGACGGCCGCCAGGGCCGGGACTGCGAGGGTCATGGCACTCATGTCGCGGCGACGGCGGCCGGAGCGACGTACGGGATCGCACCGAAGGCCAACATCGTCAGCGTCCGGGTGCTCAACTGCAACGGCGAAGGCTCCTGGTCGGCCATCATCGCGGGTCTCGACTGGGTGGCCAGGAACGCCCAGCAGCCCGCCGTCATGAACGCCTCACTCGGCGGCGCCAAGTCTCCCGCAGCGAATGCCGCGGCCGACGCGGTCTTCGCCAGCGGTGTGCTGCCTGTCGTCGCCGCGGGCAACTCGGCCAAGAACGCCTGCGGGGTCTCGCCCGCGGGCGCGACCAATGTCATCACGGTCGGCGCCAGCGACCGCACGGACAACGAGACCGACTTCAGCAATTACGGCGAGTGTCTGGAGCTCTACGCCCCGGGCAGCGAGATCGTCTCCGCGCTGATGGGCGGAGGCAGCACCGTGATGAACGGTACGTCGATGGCGTCCCCGCACGTGGCCGGTGTGGCCGCGCTCTACCGGGCCGCCCACCCCGAAGCCAACGTCCAGGCCGTGTCCGACTGGATCGTCGGCCAGGCCACCGCGGGCGTGGTCCAGAACACCTCGAAAGGCTCTCCCAACCGTCTGCTCTTCACCGGCGGCCTCTGACCGTCCGCAGAGGTGCGACGCAGCGCCCTGGACGCCGCCATGGCCTCGTCCGGTACCGCTTCCGCGCGGCACCGGTTGCCCCGGGCCTGGGCGTCCCGCCCTCGGCGCCGCGCCGAGCGGCCGAGTCGGCCGGAGAGCGGTCGATCAGGACGCGGGCTGGGGTCTTTCGTTCGGATCGGGCTGGATCAGTGCCGGGGCACGCGAGCCCGGCAAGATCCAAACGAGAGGCCCTGGGCCACTGGGGCGGGCCGCACCTCCGCCGGTGTGGTCCAGGGGTGCAACGGGATGCCCCGTCGTTCTCCCCGGCGGCCGGGAACACGGTCGCGGGAATCAGCGTCGCGCCACCGGTTCGCCCAGGTCCATCGAGCCGCTCGGGCCTGTCCCTTCGGGAGAGGGGACAGGCTGCACGGGGCGTGCGGCGAGCTGGCCGACGACCGCGGCGGCGAACGCGATCACCATCCCCAGCAGCTGTACCGGCGTCAGGTCCTGACCGAGCGCCGCCCAGCCGATGACGGCCGCGGTGAGGGGTGAGAGCGGGCCGAGCAGTGTGACGGACGTGGCCGTGAGCCGCTCGATGCCACGGAACCAGAGCCAGTACGCGACGGCGGTGTTGGCGAGCGCGAGATAGGCGTATCCGGCCACGGACCGGCCGTCGAGCGATGGCGGGGCACCCTCGACGAGGAACGCCACCGGCGCGATCAGCAGCCCGCCGGCCGTGAGCTGCCAGCCGGCCATGGCCAGCGGCCCGACCCCCGCCGGCCGGCCCCAGCGCTTGGTCAGCACGGTTCCCGCGGACATCGACGCCGCGGAGAGGAGCCCGGCGAGGACGCCCACCAGGTCCAGGGCGGCACCTGCCTTCAGCACGACGAGGCTGACGCCGAAGGCCGCGGCGATGGCGGCCGTCAGTCCCCGGACGGTGGGCCGCTCGCCGAGCAGCAGGGTGGCGAGTCCGATGACGAAGAGCGGCCCGACCGAGCCGACCACGGCCGCCACGCCGCCGGGCAGGCGGTACGCGGCGAGGAACAGCAGGGGGAAGAAGGCCCCGATGTTGAGTGCACCGAGCACGGCGGATCTGACCCACCAGGAACCGCTCGGCAGCATCCGGGTGAGCGCGAGAAGTGCCAGACCGGCCGGCAGTGCCCGCATCAGGCCGGTGAACAGCGGCCTGTCGGGCGGCAGGAACTCGGTCGCGACGGCATAGGTGGAGCCCCAGGAGACCGGTGCGAGTGCGGTCACGGCTATGACGGCGGCCCTGCGCGAGGACATGGAGGCCCCTTCACGGTCGGGGGGGGAGCTTGGACCTAAGTAGCTTAGCTCTAAGCTAATGAGTCACAAGTTACTTAGTGGAAAGTCACTTGCTTGTCATCAACCGAAGGGTGTCCGAGACTGTTCCCATGGCCACGACCCCGACGTCCGGCACCCCGGACCCCGCCTCCGGCAGCACCTCAGGGCCCGGTGACCCCGGACCCCGCTCCGTCCCCCCGGATCCCGTGGATGCGATCACCGCGCAATGGGCAGCCGTACGCCCCGGACTCGACACAGTGCCGATGGCGGTTTTCGGGCGGATCTACCGGCTCTCCCACGCCATGGCACTGCGCATCGACAAGGCGTACGCACCGTTCGGCATCTCACGCGGCGAGTTCGACGTCCTGGCCACCCTGCGGCGCTCAGGAGAGCCGTACACGCTCTCACCGCGGCAGCTCTCGGCGACACTGATGCTGACGACGGGCGGGATGACCGGGCGGCTGGACAAGCTGGAAAGAGCCGGGCTGCTGAGCCGCAGCCCCGATCCGCACGATCGGCGCGGGCTGCGTGTGACGCTCAGCGAGCGCGGGCGTGACCTGGTGGACGAGACCGTGGTGGCGGGACTCGGGGCACAGCGGGAGGCACTGGACGGGGCGCTCGACGCCGAGGAGGCGGAGCAGCTGTCCGGGCTGCTGCGAAAGCTGCTGGGCTCGATGGGGGCATGAGGAAGCGGCCGCCCGGCCCGGAAGGGCGGCACAGCACAGGGGCGTCGCACGGTACGGGTAACGCGCGACGCCCCGGCGACGTCATGACGTGGGGGTCAGGCCTGCTTCTTCGACCTGTCGAGGACCATCACCAGACCGCAGATGACGACGAACAGGACGATCGGCGCCAGGACGAACAGGCCCACCGTCTCGGCCACGCTCAGGCCGGGACCCGGGTCGTCGCCGTCGTCCGGGATCGCCGCGAACGCGGGGGACGACATAAGCAGCATCATCAGCGTCGTACCGGCCGTGAGGGCACCGGCGCGCAGGGCGTTCTTCTTGTCCACGATGCCAACGTAGCGAACGGCCGTGCGGGCCGCGCGCCCGGGGTGCCCGTACGGGGCCAGGGCCTCTCGTTCGGATCTTGCAGGGCTCGCGTGCCCCGGCACGCACGCCCGCCGCGTTGTCGTCGGTCGCCCACGCTCCGCGTGGGCTCCCTCCTCCGCCTTGCGATCGCACCCACCGGACCCCGCTCACCGATCCAGCCCGATCCAGACGAAAGACCCTAGTGCGACGGCGGTTGTGCCGTCCGGAACACCTCCATGAGCCCGTGCAGCCGGGAGGACGCCACCAGTTCCTCGAGGGCCAGCGGGCGGCCGTCGGCGTCGGCGACGGGCAGCCGCCAGTTCGGGTACTGGTCCCAGGTACCGGGCAGATTCTGCGGCCTGCGATCCCCCACCGCATCCGGTAACCAGATGCCGACCATGCGGGCCGGGGTGCGCAGCAGAAAGCGGTAGACCGCGCGGATCCCGCCCTCCTCCGTGCCCGCGCCCTCGGGAAGCAGCTCCAGCCGGGCCAGATACGCCAGCCACTCGGCGACCTCCGCGGAGTCGTCCGTGCGCTCCTGCTCCAGCGGCCGCGCGAGCAGGCCCAGCCGGTGGCGCAGTGCGACGTGATCACCCGTGAGGCGGGCGGCGGTGGACGGCAGGTCATGGGTGGTCGCAGTCGCCACGCACCCCTCGCGCCAGCTCTCCGGCGGCAGCGGGCGGCCGGTACCGGTCCAGTCGCGCTCGAACCAGAGGACGGACGTGCCGAGCACACCGCGCCGCGAAAGGGCCTCGCGGACCCCGGGCTCGACCGTGCCGAGGTCCTCCCCTATGACGACCGCTCCCGCACGGTGCGCCTCCAGGACGAGGACGGCGAGCATCGCCTCACCGTCGTACCGCACATACGTGCCCTCGGTCGGCTCGGCACCGGCCGGAACCCACCAGAGCCGGAACAGCCCCATGACATGGTCGAGGCGGAGCGCTCCCGCGTGCCGGAGGAGTCCGCGGAGCAGGCCCCGGTACGGGGCGAAGCCGGAGGCTGCGAGGGAGTCGGGGCGCCATGGGGGGAGGCCCCAGTCCTGGCCCCGGGCATTGAAGGCGTCGGGAGGCGCGCCGACCGACATCCCGGCGGCGAAGGCATGCTGCTGCGCCCAGGCGTCCGCCCCGCCCGGATGCACACCCACGGCCAGGTCGTGGACGATACCGACGGCCATCCCCGCATCGCGGGCAGCGAGCGAGGCGGCGGCCAGCTGCCCGTCGGTCAGCCAGGCGAGCCGGCAGTGGAAGTCGACCCGGTCCATCAGTTCGCTCCGGGACCGCGCAGTCTCCGTGGACCTCGGGTCGCGCAGCCCGGCGGGCCAGGCGTGCCAGTCGGATCCGTGCACCTCGGCGAGCGCACACCAGGTGGCATGGTCGTCGAGGGCCTGGCCATGAGTGGCGAGGAAGTCGCAGTACTCGGCCCGCCTGCCGGGTCCCAGGGGGACGCGCAGCACGAGCTCGAGGGCCTGGAGTTTGAGTTCCCACACGGCGTCCCGGTCGATCAGTGCGCCCTTGTCCAGGACGGAGGTCCGCAGCCCGGCGGCCTTCTCGACGAGCGCGTCGAGCCTGATGCGGTCCCGGCCGGTCACATAGGCGTACTCGGGGACGTCCTCGATCCGCAGATGCACGGGGTCGGGGAAACGACGCGAGCTCGGCCGGTACGGAGACGGATCGGTGGGCGCACCCGGCACCGCCGCGTGCAGCGGATTGACCTGCACAAAACCCGCACCGAGCGCCCGTCCGGCCCAGGCCGCGAGCTCTCCGAGGTCCCCGAGGTCCCCCATGCCCCACGAGCGCCCGGACAGCAGTGAGTAGAGCTGGACCAGGAACCCGTGCACCCGCTCCCGGGGCTGCGGTGCCGCTCGGGGGGCGACGACCAGAGTGGCCCCCGCGCTCCGCCCGTCCGCCGTACTGACGTCCAAGCGGTGGACCCCGGGCGGCAGTTGCGCCCACTGGTCGGGCAGCCGGCCGTCGGCCGGGGTCCCGGACGCAGGCCCGGCGGCCGGGCTGTCCCCGGTGGCCTGGGGCCGCTCCGCGGCGTCGGCGGCCGGGTGGATGGGCGGGGCGGCAGCGGTCGGGCTCGCACCCGGGCCGGACGGCGCCGGAGCCGTTCCGGCATCGCGGCCGGGGCCCCGTGGCGGTGGCATCGTTGCGGCGTCCGGTTCCGGGTCCGATCCCGGACCGGTGCGCACTGGGGCCACGGCCGCCGGGGGCGGGACGGAAGGGCCGGGCCCCGCCACGGCCGCGGTCACCGTCGCATCGGAGGGCGGGACGGCAGGCGTCACCGGCCCGCCGGAGGCCGCCGCGGCCATCGGTGGCGGCCCGGCCGCAGAAGCCGTGCGGTGTGCGGGTTCGCGCCATTCCAGCGCGCCGCCCCCCTCCAGCCGGACCCGTACCCGCGTGCCGGATGGAAGGCGGACCGGCGGGCCCGGCGCCGGGAGCCACAGCACCACCGTCGGCGGGAGCAGCCGGTCCGCCTCGGCGGCGTCGGCCGCGGCCAGCGCGGACCCGACCGCCTCCGGCGTGGAGGCGTCCACGCCCAGCGCGGCGAGGACCGCGACGACCGTGCCCTCCGGGACGGGGACGGTGACGCCCGCGGACGGCGAGTGGGTGGTCGCGACACCGTGCAGCGCGGCCAGGCGGGCCAGGCCCATTCAGACTCCCGGGGACTCCGTGCCGCCGGCCGTGCCGGGGGCTGTGGGTTCGCTGGTGAGTGGTGCTGCTGCGGCGAGCGGGGGCTCGCTCGTCAGAGGTGCGGCATCGGCGAGCGGAGGCTCGCTCGTCAGAGGTGCGGCATCGGCGAACGGGGGCTCGCTCGTCAGAGGGCCCGGCACCTGTTTGTACAGGGCAGGGAGCAGAAGCTGCGCCGGAGCGGCCACGGGTGGCCTCCTAAAAGTTGGCAACAGGACATAGCAGCCCTACCCAGCGGGCACGACCGCAGACGTACACCTCTCAACAACGTGTTCCGTGTCACATTCTGCGTCACATACGGGAGTTGAGCGGCCCTCGCGCGCCGATACGCAAAGGGGACACAACAGTCAGTCACATTGACACCCTCACCGCCCGGGTGGTGGGCTCGCATCCGATCCGGAAAACCTCGAAGAACTACAGACGGACACATCGGCGGACACGGCGTGGCGAGGGGAGCCGTAGTGCGGTTCGGGCGCAGCAGGCAGACGGCGACCGCTGTCGCCGTCGCCGTCATCGGCGGACTTCTCGGCACGGCGCCCGGCGCCGCGGCGGCCCCGGGGGCACCCGCTGCTCCGGACGGGCCCACCGCCACCACGGCGCCGGAACGCGGGAGTGCGGCGTTGCCTCCCGTGTGGCCACGGCCGCAGACCGTCGAGGCGGCGGGGCCCGCCGTGCCGCTGGGCGACGAGGTGACCCTCCTCGTGGCTCCGGGCACCGACCCGTACACCCTCGAGGCGGTCCGCGACGTACTGCACACGGCCGGAGTACGGACCGTGCACACCACGCTCCCCGGCCGCGGCCCCCTCGTCCGTCTCGGCGGAACCGGCGCGCAGGACGCGCTGCGCGCCCTGCGCGCACCCGAGCGGGCCGATCTACCGGCCGGCGGCTACCGCATCGCCGTGGGCCGGGCGGCGGGCCGGGACACCGTGGCTCTCGACGGGGTCGGCACCGACGGGCTGTTCCACGCTGCACAGACACTCCGGCAGCTGGTCAAGGGCGGCTCGGTCGCCGGGGCCGTCGTCCGGGACTGGCCCGGTACGGCCGTACGAGGCATGACCGAGGGCTTCTACGGTCAACCGTGGAGCCGGGAACAGCGTCTGGCGCAACTCGACTTCATGGGCCGCACCAAGCAGAACCGCTATCTCCACGCCCCGGGCGACGACCCGTTCCGGCAGTCCCGCTGGCGCGAGCCGTATCCCGCCGCCGAGCGCGCCGGGTTCCGGGAGCTCGCCGCACGCGCGCGCCGCAACCATGTGACGCTCGCCTGGGCCGTCGCACCCGCACAGTCCATGTGTCTGGCGTCGGACGACGACATCAAGGCGCTCAAGCGCAAGGTGGACGCGATGTGGGCGCTCGGAGTGCGCGCCTTCCAGCTGCAGTTCCAGGACGTCAGCTACAGCGAGTGGCACTGCGACCGGGACGCGGAGGTCTTCGGCTCGGGCCCCCGGGCCGCGGCGGTCGCACAGGCACGTCTGGCCGGAGAGCTGGCGCGGCATCTCGAGGAACGCCACCCGGACGCGGAGCCGCTCACCGTCATGCCGACGGAGTACTACCAGGACGGTGCCACGGAGTACCGGCGGGCGCTGGCCGCGGAGCTCGACGACCGGGTCCAGGTCGCGTGGACCGGGGTGGGTGTCGTGCCCCGCACCATCACCGGGCGCGAACTGGCCGGGGCACGCGCGGCCTTCGGGCACCCGCTGGTCACCATGGACAACTACCCGGTCAACGACTACGCGCAGGACCGCATCTTCCTCGGCCCCTACACCGGCCGTGAGCCCGCCGTCGCGACCGGCTCGGCCGCACTGCTCGCCAACGCGATGGAGCAGGCCACCGTGTCCCGTATCCCGCTCTTCACCGCCGCCGACTACGCCTGGAACCCGAAGGGTTACCGGCCCCGGCTCTCCTGGGAGGCGTCCATCACCGATCTGGCGGGCGGCGACCCCAGGACACGGGAGGCGCTGCGTGCGCTCGCGGGCAACCATGCGTCCTCGATCCTGAGCCCGGACGAGTCCGCGTATCTGCAGCCGCTGATCGACGGATTCTGGCGGTCCCGGACCACCACGGACACGGCCGCGAAGGAGGACGCGGCACGTCGGCTGCGGGCGGCCTTCACGGTGATGCGTCAGGCGCCGCAGCGACTGTCCGCGCTGGAATCGGAAGTGAAGCCCTGGGTGGACCAGTTGGCCCGCTTCGGACAGGCCGGCGAGCTCGCCGTCGACATGCTCCGGGCACAGGCACGCGGAGACGGCGAGGCGGCGTGGCGTGCGTCGCTGGCGCTGGCACCGGTCCGGTCGGCGATCGCCGGCCGGCAGGTGACGGTCGGCAAGGGCGTGCTGGATCCGTTCCTGGACCGGGCGGCGAAGGAGTCCTCGGCGTGGACGGGCGCCGACCGCAGGATCGGTTCGGTGTCGCGTACCGCCTCCGTCCACACGGTACGGCTGGACCGGGTGCGGCGGATCGAGGCGGTCACCGCGATGGCCGAGCCCGGCCCCGACGGTTCGACCGGAGCGCTCGAGGCGCATGTGCCGGGCGAGGGGTGGCGGCGCATCGGCTCGCTCAGCGCGTCCGGCTGGACCCAGGCGAGGACGGCCGGGCTGCGCACGGACGCGGTCCGGGTCGTGTGGTCCGGCGAGGCCGCACCACAGGTGCGTGGGCTGGTGCCGTGGTTCGCGGACGAACCGCAGGCACGGCTCGCACTGGTGAGGGGCGAGCTCGACGCGCCCATCGGCGGCGGGCCGCAGCGTACCGAGGCGTATGTCGCGTCGCGTCGCCCGGACGAGGTGCGTGGCGCGCTCACCGCGAAGACGCCGAAGGGCATCACGGTGGCGGTGCCGAAGGAGGTCAGGGTGCCGAGGGGCACGCGCACGGCGGTGCCCGTCGAGGTGACCGTGCCCCCGGGGACTCCGGCGGGCGAGTATCGGGTGCCGTTCGCCTTCGGCGGGGAGGAACGCACACTGACGGTCCGGGCGTACCCGAGGACGGGCGGGCCGGATCTGCTCCGTACCGCGGCCGCTACGTCGTCCGGTGACGAGACCCCCGACTTCCCCGCCTCCGCGGCAACGGACGGGGACCCTCGGACGCGGTGGTCCTCACCGGCGGAGGACGGCGCGTGGTGGCAGGCCGAGCTGTCCGCGCCCGCCCGGGTGGGACAGGTCGTCCTGCACTGGCAGGACGCCTACGCCACGAGGTACCGGATCCAGATCTCCGCGGACGGGCGCACCTGGCGTACGGCGGCGACGGTGCGCGACGGGCGCGGGGGACGCGAAACGGTTCGTATGGATGCCCCCGGTGCCCGCTTCATCCGGGTGCAGGGGGATGCGCGGGGCACGGAGTACGGCTACTCGCTGTGGTCGGCGGAGGCGTATGCGGTGACCGGGGGCTGACACCCCGAGGCCGGCACGGATGCCTCCGGCGGCACGCAGAGTGCGGGGCCGCCGGCGCCGGCCCGATCGCCTGCACGGACGCCTGGTGCGGAGACCGGCTCGCCGGTTCCGGGTGAGTCCCGGTGCGTCCGGCACCGGGCTGCCGCCCGCACCGCGCACCGACACCCCTCCACCGCCGGAGGCACCCCGCACCCTGCACGGGGTACAGCAAAGGCCCGGACTCGTCAGGCGGAGATGCCATCGATCCGGGCCATCGCGTCGGCCGCGCCGAACGGCTGCAGGTATGGCAGCCAGCGCGGGTCCCTATGGCCCGTGCCGATGATGCGCCAGGCCAGGCCGCTCGGCGGAGCCGGTTGGTGCCGCAGCCGCCAGCCCAGCTCGCGCAGGTGCCGGTCGGCCTTGACGTGGTTGCAGCGGCGGCAGGCAGCCACCACGTTGTCCCAGACGTGCTGACCCCCGCGACTGCGCGGAATGACATGGTCGACGCTGGTAGCGACGCCACCGCAGTACATGCAGCGTCCCCCGTCGCGTGCGAAGAGCGCGCGACGGGTCAGTGGAACGGGCCCCCGGTAGGGGACCCGCACAAAGCGCTTGAGCTTCACCACACTGGGCGCGGGGATCACTCGGGTTGCGCTGTGCATAAAGGCGCCGGACTCCTCGAGAGAGACAGCCTTGTTCTCGAGGACGAGGACGAGCGCGCGGCGGAGCGGTACGACGCCGAGGGGCTCGTACGACGCGTTGAGGACCAGGACATGCGGCACGGATGCCTCCTTGTACGCCGGCGGCGCGTGGCTCGCGCCGGGACGATCTGTTCCAGTCTCTCCTCCTGCCTGGTCGTAGCGCCACTACGTCCTCGTAACGGGCCGGAACGATTTGTGTGCGGTGGCCCACACACCCGCCCCGGGTGAGCCTTGTCTCTCCTCCGGAGATAACGCCCGAGTAACGACGGACCCCCCGTTAGTGTGGTTGGACCGCCGCACGTCCTGGAGGTACGAGCCGTGTTCCTGGCCGCCGATCCGTCACCCCCGCCCGTCACACTCGACGAGGCCGCGGAGAGGGCCAACAGCGCCGCGAGCTGGGTGGAGGAGAACTGGTCCACCTGGCTCAGTGTGGGCCTGCGCATCCTTCTCATCGTGGTGATCGCGGTGATGCTGCGGATCGCGGTCCGGCGCGCACTCACCAAGCTGATAGAGCGGATGAACCGGAGCGCCCAGGCGGTCGAGGGCACGACCCTCGGTGGTCTGCTGGTGAACGCCGAGCGTCGTCGGCAGCGGTCCGAGGCGATCGGCTCGGTGCTCCGCTCGGTGGCGTCGTTCGTGATCCTCGGCACGGCGGGTCTGATGATCCTCGGTGCGCTGAACATCAATCTGGCGCCGCTGCTCGCCTCCGCCGGAGTCGCCGGTGTGGCGCTGGGCTTCGGCGCCCGGAATCTGGTCACGGACTTCCTGTCCGGCGTGTTCATGATCCTCGAGGACCAGTACGGGGTCGGTGACTCCGTCGACGCGGGCGTCGCCTCGGGCGAGGTGATCGAGGTCGGCCTGCGCGTGACGAAGCTGCGCGGCGACAACGGCGAGATCTGGTACGTCCGCAACGGCGAGGTGAAGCGCGTCGGCAACCTCAGCCAGGGCTGGGCCACCGCGAACGTCCATGTGAACGTGCGTCCGACCGAGGACCTGGACCGGGTCCGCAAGGTCATCGAGGAGGCCGCCGGGACGATGGCCGAGGACGAGCCCTGGAACGAGCGCCTGTGGGGCCCGGTCGAGGTGCTGGGCCTGACCGAGGTGCTGCTGGACCAGATGACGGTCTCGGTCTCCGCAAAGACCATGCCGGGCAAGGCTCTCGGCGTGGAGCGCGAGATGCGCTGGCGGATCAAGCGCGCGTTCGACGAGGCGGGCATCCGGATGGTCGGCGGCCTGCCTGTCCAGTCCGACGACGAGGCCAAGGACCTGACGGCGGCCATCGCGGCGCCGTCGGCGTATGCCTCGGCGACCTCGCCGCAGTCGGTGGCGGCGTCCCCGCTCACCCCGGCGCCGAACCTCGCGAAGTAACCCCCCGATTCTCCCCGCACCCCCGCAGGCAACGGCTTGTGGGGGTGCTTCGCGTCCACGGGTATTGACGGGCGACCGGCAGCCCTTCTACCGTCCTGGCACCGAATAGGAAACTTTCCTAACAGTGTTCGAAGGGTGGGTGTGAACGCCATGGCCGGTACTACCCCGGGAACACCGCGTGTACTGCGCGCCATGAACGACCGCGCGGCACTCGATCTGCTGCTGGAGCACGGGCCGCTCTCACGGACCCGCATCGGCAGGCTGACCGGTCTCTCCAAACCCACCGCCTCCCAGCTGCTGGCACGACTGGAGGCCTCCGGCCTGGTCGTCGCCACCGGGACGACCGAGGGACGGCCGGGGCCGAACGCGCAGTTGTACGGCGTCAACGCACGAGCCGCATTCGCCGCAGGGCTCGATGTGACCCCGCAGCGCATCCGCGCGGCGGTCGCCGACATCACCGGCGCGACGGCCGGTGAGTTCGTCCTCAGCACCCCCGGCCGGCGCGCCGATCGTGTCGTACGCCAGGTCACCGAGGCCCTGGACGGGGCGGTGAAGGCCGCCGGGATCACCCGGGCCGAGGTGCACCGGCTCGTCATCGGGACTCCCGGCGCCTTCGACCCCTCGACCGGACGGCTGCGGTACGCGTCCCATCTGCCGGGCTGGCACTCCCCCGCCCTGCTCGACGAACTGGCCGCGGTGCTGCCGATGCCGGTCGAGTACGAGAACGACGTCAATCTGGTCGCCGTGGCCGAGCAGCGGCTCGGGGCGGCCCGCGGCCACGACGACTTCGTGCTGCTCTGGAACGAGGAGGGGCTGGGCGCCGCCCTGGTCATGGGCGGCAGGCTGCATCGCGGCTTCACCGGCGGCGCGGGCGAGGTCGGCTTCCTGCCGGTGCCCGGAACGCCGCTGGTGCGTCACGTCTCCAAGGCCGGCAGCGGCGGCTTCCAGGAACTCGCCGGTGCGCAGACGGTGCCCCGTCTCGCCCGGGAGCTCGGGATCGAGGACATCGGGCAGGGGCCGCACGCGGAGGTGGCGAGCGAGCTGCTGGCGCGGGCCGCCGCCGGAGGTGAAGGACCCTACGGGGCCCTGCTCGACACCCTGGGCACCGGCCTGGCCACCGGTCTCGCCTCCATGGTCGCCGTGCTCGACCCCGGGCTCGTCGTCCTCTCCGGCGGACTGATCGTCGCCGGAGGCGAACCGCTCCGCGAACGCGTCCAGGCGGAACTCAACGAACTGGCCGCGTCCCGGCCCCGCCTCGTCATCGGCGAGGTGCAGGAGCGTCCCGTGCTGCGGGGGGCGATGGAGAGCGCTCTGGCCGCCACCCGGGACGAGGTCTTCGACACCTCGCGCTGAGCCCCCGCACACTCCCCTACCCCTTCGGATCCGCCACAGGGAGACACCGCCATGCCCGGAATCCGCCGGCCCACGGCCGTCGCACTGGCCGCGACCACCTCGGCACTCCTGCTCGCGACCGCCTGCACGGGGTCCCACGACACCGCCGCGAACGACGACCCGAGAGCGCGGACCACGCTCACCTTCTGGCACGGCTGGAGCGCCCCCGGCGAGGTCGAGGCCATCGAGGAGAACATCGAGTCCTTCGAGGCCGCACACACCAACATCGAGGTCGAGGTCGTCAAGAACATCACGGACGACAAGCTCAACCAGGCCCTGCGCACAGGCGGTTCGAACGCCCCGGACGTGGTGTCCTCCTTCACCACCGACAACGTGGGCCGCTTCTGCTCCTCCGGGGCGCTCGCGGATCTGAAGCCGTTCCTGCAGAAGTCGGGGATCGACCCCGAGAAGACCTTCCTGCCGCAGATGGCCAGGTACACACAGCACGACGGCACCCGGTGCACGGTGCCGCTGCTCGGGGACGCGTACGGCCTCTACTACAACAAGGACGCCTTCGAGGAGGCCGGGATCAAGGCCCCGCCGAAGACGCTGTCCGAGTTCGACGCGATCGCGAAAAAGCTCACCAGAACCAAGGGCGACGGCTTCGAGCGGCTGGGCTTCATGCCGCTCTACCAGGGCTACGAGACCACCGTCGAGCACTACGGCGGTCAGTTCGGGGTCACGTACACCGACGGGAACGGAAGGTCCGGCACCGCATCGGACCCGGCGGTCAGGGCGCTGTTCACCTGGCAGAAGAAGCTGGTGGACGACCTGGGCGGATACCGGAAACTGAACCGTTTCCGCACCGCTCTCGGTGACGAATGGGGCCCGAAGCATCCCTTCCACACCGGTCAGGTCGCCATGCAGATGGACGGCGAGTGGCGCGGCAGGATGGCCTCGGACGCCAAGCTTCCGTTCGAGATCGGGGCGGCTCCGTTCCCGGTGCCGGACGACCGGGCCGCCGACTACGGCAAGGGCTATCTGTCCGGCACCGTCCTGGGCATCGCGAGCAACAGCCCGAAGAAGAACGCCGCCTGGGAGCTGGTGAAGCATCTCTCCACCGACACCGACGCGGTCGTCTCGTTCGCCAATGCCATCCACAACGTGCCGTCGACCGTCGAGGCCCTGAAGTCGCCGAAGCTGAACGACGATCCCCTGTACCGCACGTTCGTGGACATCGCCCAGCACCCCAAGAGCTCGCACGCCCCCTCGTCGGTCAACGGCGGCGCCTTCCTCCTCACCCTCCAGGACAGCGCACTGGCCTACGAGAAGGGCACGGAGAAGGATCTGGACGCGCTGCTGAGGAGGAACGACGCACAGGTCGACAGGGACAACGAGCAGGCCCACTGACATGGCTGCCGCTCCCCCGACAGCGGGGCTGAGGGCGAAGCACCGCAGGTCGGCGCTTCGCACCCTCGGATTCCTCTCGCCGTGGCTCGTCGGGTTCGGCGTGTTCTTCGCCTATCCGCTGGTCTCGACCGTCTACTTCTCCTTCATGGAGTACGACGGGTTCACCGCACCCACCTGGGTGGGCCTGAAGAACTGGGCCTATGTCTTCCAGGACAGCCCGTTCTTCTGGCCCTCGCTGCGCAACACGCTGTGGCTGGTGCTCGTGATGGTGAGCCTGCGCGTCGCCTTCGGACTGGGGATCGGGCTGCTGGTCACCAGGGTCAGGACCGGGGCCGGGCTCTTCCGCACCCTGTTCTACCTGCCGTACCTCGCGCCGCCGGTGGCAGCGACGATGGCGTTCGTCTTCCTGCTCAACCCGGGCACCGGGCCGGCCAATACCGTCCTCGGCGGGCTCGGCCTCGGCGAGCCCGACTGGTTCGGCGACCCGGACTGGTCGAAGCCGTCGCTCACACTGCTCGCGCTGTGGTGCGTGGGTGACCTCATGGTCGTCTTCATGGCGTCGCTGCTCGACGTACCGAAGGAGCAGTACGAGGCGGCCGAACTGGACGGGGCGAACGCCTGGCAGCGGTTCCGCCATGTGACGCTGCCCCATGTGTCGCCGATCGTGCTGTTCGCCGTGGTCACCGGAGTGATCGCCACGCTGCAGTACTACACCGAGCCGATGGTCGCCGCGAAGGTCGCCAGTGGGGTGATCGGCGGGTCCGGGCAGCACTTCGAGCCCGGCTATCCCGACAGATCCACTCTGACCGTTCCCCAGGTCGTCCACAACCTTGCGTTCCAGCGTTTCGACACCGGGGCGGCGAGTGTGGTGGCGCTGGTGCTGTTCGCCCTGGCCATGGCATTCACCGTGCTCCTGATGCGCCGGCGCAGCGGCTTCATGGCAGCGGAGGACTGATGCGATGACCCGGACGGCACTGACACCCCACGGCAGGACCGATGCACCGTCGGTGGCCGTGGCGGACGACGGACATGCCCGGCGGGCGGCAGGCCGCAGGGCCGTGCTGGAGTGGATCGCGGTGCACTCGCTGGCCGTTGCCGCCGCCCTGTTCTTCCTGCTGCCCTTCATCTTCGTGTTCCTGACCGCAGTGATGAGCGACGACCAGGCGCTCACCCGCGATCTGTGGCCGCGCACCTGGGAATGGGACAACTTCGCCGCCGTGTGGAACACCCCCGGTTTCCTCACCTGGTGGCGCAACACGTTGTTGTACGCGGGGCTCGGTACCGTGCTCGCCGTGGGCAGCAGCCTCCCGGTGGCGTACGCGCTCGCGAAGTTCCGGTTCCGCGGGCGCAGCGTGATGATGATGCTGGTGATCGCGGCGATGATGCTGCCACCGCAGGTGATCGTCGTGCCCATGTATCTGTTCTGGGCCAGGCAGCTGGACCTGGCGGGGACGCTCTGGCCGCTGATCGTGCCCTTCGCTTTCGGCAACGCGTTCACGATCTTCCTGATGCGCCAGTTCCTGCTGACGATCCCCCGCGAGTACACCGAGGCCGCAAGGATCGACGGCTGCGGCGAACTGCGCACGATGATCAGGGTCGTGCTGCCGATGGCCAGACCCGCCATCGCGGCATCGGCGCTCTTCCACTTCTTCGCCTGCTGGAACGACTACTTCGGACCGCAGATCTACGCCTCGGAGAATCCGGCCGCGTGGACGCTCTCGTACGGCCTGGAGTCCTTCAAGGGTGCCCATCGGACGGACTGGAACCTGACGATGGCGGCGACGCTGTTGGTCATGGCGCCGGTGATCGTCGTGTTCTTCTTCGCGCAGAAGGCCTTCATCGAGGGCGTCACGCTGACCGGAGTGAAGGGATGACGGGTATGAAGCTCGCAGTCGTGGGCGGCGGATCCACGTACACACCCGAACTGGTTGACGGCTTCGCCCGGTTGAGGGACACACTCCCTGTCGGTGAACTCGTCCTCGTCGACCCGGCGGCCGGTCGGCTGGAGCTGGTCGGAGGTCTCGCCCGGCGGATCTTCGCCAAGCAGGGGCACCCCTGTGTCGTCACGACCACCGGCGACCTGGACGAGGGGGTGGCCGGAGCCGATGCCGTGCTGCTGCAACTGCGCGTCGGCGGGCAGGCCGCGCGGGAGCGGGACGAGACCTGGCCGCTCGAGTGCGGCTGCGTGGGCCAGGAGACCACGGGCGCGGGCGGTCTGGCCAAGGCCCTGCGCACGGTTCCCGTGGTGCTGGACATCGCCGAACGGGTGCGGCGCACCAGCCCGGACGCATGGATCATCGACTTCACCAACCCGGTGGGCATCGTGACCAGGGCTCTGCTGCAGGCCGGTCACCGGGCCGTCGGACTGTGCAACGTGGCAATCGGCCTCCAGCGGAAATTCGCGGGACTGCTCGGTGTGGCGCCGCCGGATGTGCATCTGGACCATGTGGGCCTCAACCATCTGACCTGGGAAACCGGTGTACGTCTCGGTGGTCCCGACGGCGAGAACGTCCTGCCCGGGCTGCTCGCCGAGCACGGCGACACCCTCGCCGACGATCTCCGTCTGCCGCGCCGGATCCTCGACCGGCTCGGTGTCGTGCCCTCGTACTACCTGCGCTACTTCTACGGACACGACGCGGCCGTACGGGAGATGAGGAACAGGCCGTCACGTGCCGCCGAGGTCGCCTCGATGGAGAAGCGGCTGCTGGAGATGTACGGCGACCCGGCGCTCGACGAGAAGCCGGCGCTGCTGGCCGAGCGGGGCGGTGCGTTCTACTCGGAGGCAGCGGTCGATCTGGCCGCTGCGCTGCTCGGCGGAAGCGGCAGCCCCCACCAGGTCGTGAACACGTACAACAACGGCACGCTGCCGTTCCTGCCCGACGACGCCGTGATCGAGGTTCCGGCCGCCGTCGGCACGGCAGGCGTCGCACCCCTGCCCGTGGCCGAACCCGACCCGCTGTACGGCGGACTGATCGCCCAGGTGGCCGCGTACGAGGAACTGGCTCTGGAGGCCGCGCTGCACGGCGGACGCGACCGGGTCTTCAAGGCGCTCCTCTCGCACCCCCTGATCGGCCAGTACGAGTACGCCGAGACGCTCACGGACCGGCTGATCGCTCACAACCGGGAGCACCTCGCGTGGGCGTGACCGCGGCGGTCCTCGCCATCGACGCGGGAAACAGCAAGACCGATGTGGCCGTGGTCGGGGTTGACGGGTCGGTCCTCGGAACCGGCCGCGGAACCGGCTTCCAGCCCGCCCGTACCGGCATCGAGGCGGCGTTCGACGCGCTGGCCCCGACGGTCGGCTCGGCCCTGGCCGACGCCCGTGCACGAGGCACGGCCGTCGACACCGTCGGGCATGTGTCGGCCTGCCTCGCCAACGCCGATCTCCCGGTCGAGGAGGAGCAGCTCACGACCGCGCTGCGGGAGCGCGGCTGGGGCCTTGCGGCGGAGGTGCGGAACGACACCTTCGCCGTCCTCCGGGCGGGCGTCGAGGAACCCCGGGGGGTGGCCGTGGTGTGCGGGGCGGGCATCAACTGCGTGGGCATGCTGCCCGACGGGCGTACCGCCCGCTTCCCCGCGATCGGCAGGATCTCCGGCGACTGGGGCGGCGGCGCGGGTCTCGCCGAGGAGGCGCTGTGGTTCGCCGCACGGGCCGAGGACGGGCGTGGCGAGCCGACGGAACTGGCTCGCGCCCTCCCGGCGCACTTCGGTCTCGGCTCGATGCACGCACTCGTCGAGGCGCTGCATCTGGGGCGTATCGCCGCCGGGCGCAGACATGAGCTGACCCCCGTCCTCTTTGCGACGGGCGCGGCGGGCGACCCGGTGGCCGGTTCGATCGTCGACCGGCTTGCGGACGAGGTGGTCGTCATGGCGACGGTCGCACTGCGGCGGCTCGGACTGCTGGAGGAGAGGGCGCCGGTGGTGCTGGGCGGCAGCGTGCTGGCCGCCCGTCACCCCCGTCTCGAGAGCCGCATCGCCGAACTCCTGGCGGTCCGGGCGCCGAAGGCCGACATGTCCGTGGTGACGTCCCCGCCGGTGCTGGGAGCGGCGCTGCTGGGCCTGGACCGTGTCGGTGCGCCGATGGACGCAAGGGCCAGGCTGCGGGCCCACTACGAGAAGTAGCGTTGCACGTCCGCAACGGTGCCGAGCCAGCGCACCGGCCCGGACGGGGGTGGGCCCGCGTCAACGGTACGCCGCAGGGCGGACCGGCCCGCAGTTCATGCCCCTGGAAGGGGAACCGATCCGGCCCGGGCGGCGTATTCAAGGTGGGGGCTTTGGGTAGGGGGCAGTACTGGCGGCATTGACGAGACAGGCGGGATAGCTCAAGATCCAGTCAATCCTGGGTGTGGAAATCCGCCCCTGCGGCCATACTGCTGGCCGGGCTGCCGTCCCCCGACCTGCCGGGGCGCGGGATGCCGTCAGCGACCGAGGGGGAGGTCAAGGTGACACACACGCCGAGCGCGGGGCCGCCCGCGCCGTCGGTGCCACAGGTCCCGGCCCGGTCCGGGCCGTACCAGGTGCCCGGATCGCGGCCGTCGGGGGACCAGTCGGCGCCCCCTCCCGGAACGCCGTCGCGGCGCAGCGCCTGGGCGGAGACCACGGCGCGGCTGCGTGCGGCGGCGACGACCGAGCCGGGCAGGCTGCGGATCATCGGTGCCGTTCTGGCCGCTCTCGTCGTCGCGTTCGGTGCCGTGACCGCCTTCGAGATCGCCGCCCGGGCATCCGCGGCCGACGACGTCGTCAGCCGCAGCCAGCCGCTGAGCGCCGACGCCGCGAGCATCTACCGCTCGCTCGCCGACGCCGACACGGCCGCTTCGAGCGGCTTCCTGGCCGGCGCGCAGGAACCCGCCGATGTGCGGGACCGGTACCGCAAGGACATCGCGAACGCCTCCCGCCTGCTGGTCAAGGCCGCGGCCACCACCGACGGTTCGACGGAGTCGGGCCGCTACATCGCCGCGCTCAACGAGCAGCTCCCCCGCTACACGGGCCTGGTGGAGCGGGCCCGCGCCAACAACCGCCTGGGCCTGCCCCTGGGGGGTGCCTATCTGCGGTATGCGAACCAGCAGATGACTGCCGAACTGCTGCCCGCCGCCCAGAAGCTGTACGAGGCGGAGGCCGCCCGTCTGGACGAGGACCACGAGGACGCCCGGCTCTGGCCGGTGCTGTCGCTGGTCATCGGCGTGGCGGCACTGGGCGTCCTGTTCTGGGCACAGCACCGCAACTTCCGGCGGACCAACCGGGTCTTCAACCACGGCCTGCTGGCCGCGACCGTCACCTCGGCGGTGGTCCTGCTGTGGCTGGGCGTCGGGCACATGGTGGCCAGGGCCGAGCTGAACAACGCACGGGCGCACGGCCAGGAGTCGCTGAACGTCCTCAACGACGCACGCATCAACAGTCTCAGGGCCCGGGCCAACGAGAACCTCACGCTGGTCGCGCGGGGCGCCGTGCTCACGGCGGACGGCAAGAGCGACAAGTACGAAACGGACTACAAGGCGGGCATGGACCGGCTTCGCAGCTCACTCGGCCGCGCGGAGAGCCTCGCCGACGACGGTGCGGGCCTCGACCCGGTCAAGGCCGCCTCCGGCGCGGTCTCCGAGTGGAGGAACCGTCACCAGTCGGCCAGCGAAACCGACAAGGCGGGTGACTACGAGGGCGCCCTGGCGAAGGTGATCGGTGTCAAGGAGTCCACGGGCGAGTCCTTCGATCGTGTGGACACGGCGCTCGAGCAGGCTCTCGCCCATGAGCAGACCGAGTTCACCCGGTCCGCGCAGGACGGCCGGGGCGCGCTCGCGGGCCTCCCGGTCGGTGCGGCGGCACTGGCGGTGCTCGGCGCGGTGGGCGCGGTCCTGGGCATGGGCCGCAGGCTTTCGGAGTACCGGTGAAACGGGGAGAGATGAGGGACGCGATGTCCGGCTCGGACCCGGGCGACACGGCGCGCACGGGCCGGCCGGCCCGGTCGGGACGGCTGCCCGCCCGGCTGCTGCACAGGCTCCGCGGCTGGGGCGGTGTCGCCGGAATGGCGGCTGCCTGTGCGCTCACCGCGTCGCTGACCCTGGTGCCGCTCACGCACGGCGGCAGGCCGTCCTCCTCGCCCGACGTGGCGGGCGCGGGATCCGCAGCCGCGCTGCCCGCGAAGAAGGCCGAGTGCACCAGCCCGGAGGCCTCCCTGCGGCCGTCCGGCGCCGACGGCCCCGCGATCGCCGAGATCAAGCGGCGCGGCAGGCTGATCGTCGGCGTCGACCAGAACAGCTACCGCTGGGGCTACCGGACGGCGGACGGCGAGCTGGAGGGCTTCGACATCGATCTCGCCCGGGCCGTCGCCGAGGACATCCTCGGCAGCCCCGACGACATCATCTTCCGTGCCATCCCCACCAATCAGCGCATCGCGGCGCTGGACAGCGGCACGGTCGATCTCGTCGTCCGGACGATGACCATCAACTGTGCCCGGATCAAGCAGGTCTCCTTCTCCACGGCGTACTTCCAGACGGGGCAGCAGGTGCTCGCCCCCCGGGAATCGCCGATCACCGGCTACGACAAGTCGCTCGCGGGCCGCAGGGTCTGCTCGGCCGAGGGGTCCACGGCCTACGAGGCACTGGTGAAGAACTCGTACGGCGCGGTCTTCAAGGACGAGGACGACGGCGGGCCCGGCGACAAGGACCGGCTCACCGTGTCCAACCAGCTGGACTGTCTGGTGCGGCTGCAGCTCGGCGAAGTGGACGCGGTGGTGACCGACGCCGCCCTCGCGGCCGGCCAGGCGGCACAGGACCCTGCCGTCGAACTGAAAGGCGGGAAGCCTTTCACCACCGAGTACTACGGCGTGGCCGCCAAACTGGGCAGGGACGACCTCGTCCGAAGGGTCAACAAGGTGCTCGACGACTACCGCAGTGGCCCGTGGACGACGGCGTACGCCAAGTGGCTCCGGGCGGACCTCCCCGGTATACCGGGACCGCCGACACCGAAGTACCGGGACAATTGAGCCCTTTGGGATACACGGCGCGGCGGTGCGCAGCAGTTGATCCGAGACACGAGCGGAGAGGTGATCGATGAGCGTCGCGGGACCCTCCCCCAGCCGAGCGGGGGAACCACCGGGACCGGTCATGGACCGGGACGAGGTGGACCGTGCGCTGGCGCGGCTCGGGGAGGAGCACGAGGCCGTGGAGACCTCGCTCCTCGCCCTGCAGGACCATGCGGGCCGCAGGCTCCTGGAGGGCGCCGAGCTGACGGGTGTCACCAAGGACCGCTGGGCCTCCGCCGAGCAGGCGATCACCTTGCTGTGGGGGTACTTCGACGCGTACACCTCCGCGCTGACGGCTGCGCGTGAGCTGAGGGCGCGGCGGCGCTGGCCCAACCGGGACGACCTGGCGGCGCTGACCGACCGGCTCCGCGGACCGAGCGTGACGGTCGCGGGCTCCGCCACGCTCCCGTCCCCTTCGATCACCGGCCCCGCCAAGCTCTCCGAGCGGTTCACGCTGGAGGAGCTGGTGAGCAGGATGAACCAGCTCTACGCGCGCTCGCTGGACATGGTGGTGGCCGCCGACACGGTCTGGTCCGCACTGCCGGCCCGGATCGATCTGCTCTCCGCGGAGCTGCACCGGACCCGCTCGCTGGCCCACTCCGTCGGTGTCCGTCCGGGTGAGCATCCGGCGGGCGACGACCTGGAGTCGATCACGCATGAGCTGACGGCGCTGCGCGCGCAGGTGGTGTCCGATCCGCTCGCGTTCTGGGCACCCGCTCCGGTGAGTTCGGCTCCGGGCGGCGGACGCCCCGACACCGACCGCTACGACCGGGCGGCCCGCGCCCTGGAGGACGTACGCCGGGAGATCGAGGCCGTTCTCGCGGTGCGGCAGGACTCGGAGGAACGGCTGATCCGCCTCCGGGACGTCCTCTCGCGCGCGGACCGTACCCTCACGGAGGCCCGGGCGGCACGCGGCGAGGTGCTGGCGAAGATCGCCGCCTCCGAGGTGCCCGCGGTGAGTGGTCCCCCGACGGTGCTCCAGGAGCGGCTCGCCACCGCCGCCGAGTACCGCCGGCACGCCCAGTGGCACCGGCTCTCGCCATTGCTGGAGTCCCTGGAGCGCGCGGCCGAGGACGAACTGCTGCGCGCCCGCGAGTCGCTGACGGCGGTCACGGCCCCGCTGGCCGTCCGCGCGGAGCTGCGGGGCCGCCTCGACGCGTACCGGGCGAAGGTCGCCCGCCACGGCATGGCCGAGGACCCCGTGCTGATCGAGCGGTACGACGCGGCCCGTCGAATGCTGTGGAGCGCTCCCTGCGATCTGCGTGTGGCCGAGCAGGCGGTGCTGCGCTATCAGCGGGCCGCGGCGGACGCCCTGGTTCCGGGACAGCGGGGGCAGGGCGACCACGAGGGGCGGTCATGAGCGGCACGGGCCGGGCCTCCGGGCCGCGCACAACAGCGATGGCCGCCCGCCCGGCGGACGGGCGGGGAAGCGAACAGGGGACAGCGTGAGTGCCATGACGAAGTGCGTGCGCCCCGGCTGCGGCGGCTCGTACGAGGATTTCGGCGGCGGCGGACTGTACTGCGACACCTGCGGGCTCGCCCCGGAGAACCCGGGGAGCGGCACGCGGTCCTCAGCGGCGTCGGCGGTCCCGGCGGCGCCTTCGGGCAGCGGTACGAGGGGCGCCGGTGGCACGGGCGGCACCGGTGCCACCTGTCAACGGCCGGACTGCGGCGGCTCGTACGAGGACGTCGGCGGCGGCGAACTCTACTGCGACACCTGCGGGCTCGCCCCGGTCGTCTCGGTGAACGGCGCACTGTCGTCCCCTCCCACCGGGATCACCGGCGGCGGCGCCAAGGGCAGCAACAGCAGTTCGGCCCGAGGCAGTTCTCGCTCGTCCGCACGGTCGTCGTCCCGGTCCTCCCGGTCGTCGCGCTCCTCGACGTCCCGGCGATCGGTCTCGGGCCGACTGTCCCGCTCGCTGTCCGGCCGCAGCACCGGCCGTTCGGTGTCGGTGCGCAGCTCCGGTTCGACGGCGTCCGCCTCGGGGCGCAACCGGCTCGGCGCAGGTCTGGTCGCCGTCCCGGAGGTACCGCGTCCCGACCCGCGTTCCGCGGTGATGGAGCAGCCCGAGGTGCCCGAGCGGAAGCGATTCTGCAGCCGCAGCGACTGCGGCGCGCCGGTCGGCCGTGCGCGCGGTGAGCGGCCCGGCCGCACGGAGGGCTTCTGCACCAAGTGCGGCCACCCCTACTCGTTCGTGCCGAAACTGCACAGCGGCGACATCGTGCACGGGCAGTACGAGGTGATCGGCTGCCTCGCGCACGGTGGCCTCGGCTGGATCTATCTGGCGATCGACCGGGCCGTGTCCGACCGCTGGGTCGTCCTCAAGGGCCTGCTCGACACGGGTGACCAGGACGCCATGGCCGCAGCGATCTCCGAGCGCCGCTTCCTCGCGGAGATCGAGCACTCCAACATCGTCCGCATCTACAACTTCGTGGAGCACCTCGACCAGCGGACGGGATCGCTGGACGGGTACATCGTCATGGAGTACGTCGGCGGCAAATCCCTCAAGGAGATCGCCAACGAGCGCCGGGCCCCGGACGGGAAGCGGGATCCGCTGCCGGTCGAGCAGGCCTGCGCGTACGGGATCGAGGCCCTGGAAGCGCTCGGCCATCTGCACAGCCGCAACCTGCTGTACTGCGACTTCAAGGTCGACAACGCGATCCAGACCGAGGACCAGCTCAAGCTCATCGACATGGGCGCGGTACGGAGGATGGACGACGACGAGTCGGCGATCTACGGCACCGTCGGCTACCAGGCCCCCGAGGTCGCGGAGCTCGGCCCCTCGGTCGCCTCCGACCTCTACACGGTCGCGCGCACGCTGGCGGTCCTGACGTTCGACTTCCAGGGCTACACGAACGTCTTCGTGGACTCCCTGCCCGACCCGGACAACATCACCGTCTTCCACAGGTACGAGTCGTTCTACCGGCTGCTCGTGCGCGCGACCGACCCCGATCCGGCGCGCCGTTTCGCCTCCGCCCAGGAGATGGCGGACCAGCTCACCGGTGTCCTGCGGGAGGTCGTGGCACTGCAGACGGGCCGGCCGCGTCCGGCGCTGTCCACGCTGTTCGGTACGGAACTCCGGGTCACGGACACGGAGTTGTTCGCAGAGCTGGACGGTGACGTGTCGTCCCTCGGGGCCCGGACCGTGGCTCGCAACGGGGGCCTGCGCCGTGCTTCGCCCCGACCGGCTCGGCCGGGCACCTCCTCGGCCGCCCCGAACGCCATGGGCGGGGCGAGCGGGACCGCGGGGGCCCCGGCCCCGGGGCACGCGGGTGCTCACGCATACGCACCGACACAGACCGCGCTGCCCGGCCCTCGCACCGGGTCACCGGTACCGGCAGCCCTGACGGCGTCCACGGCGGCGGCGCCCCGGCTCGCCGGGCTGGACGCGCGGGCGACCGCTCTCGCCCTGCCGGTGCCCCGGGTCGACCCGAACGACCCGAACGCCGGCTTCCTCGCGGGCCTGATGACCTCGGCACCGACCGAGTTGATCGCCGCGCTGCACGGCGCCCCCGCGAGTTCCGTGGAGCTGAGGCTGCGCGAGCTGCGGGCCCGTCTCGAGATGGGCGAGCTGACCTCCGCGACGACGTCCCTCGACGACCTGGAGGCCCGGCATCCCGACGACTGGCGGGTCGTCTGGTACCGCGGCGTCGCATCGCTGGCGACGGGCGACCACGAGACCGCCGCGCTGTCGTTCGACGCGATCTACGACGCCTTTCCGGGCGAGGCCGCGCCGAAGCTCGCACTCGGCGTCTGCGCCGAGGTGCTCGGGCAGCTGGACAACGCCGCGGAGTACTACCGCCTGGTGTGGACGACCGACCCGAGCTATGTGAGCGCCGCCTTCGGCCTGGCCCGGGTGCAGCTCGCCGCGGGCGACCGTACCGGGGCCGTCCGGGCACTGGAGTCCGTTCCCGAGGCATCGATCCACTACACGGCCGCCCGGGTCGCGGCCGTCCGCGCGAGACTGCGCAGACGCGCCGCGCACGAGCCGCTGATCGACGACCTGACGGCGGCCGCCGACCAGGTCACGGCGCTCGACGGGTTCGGTCTGGACTCGGTGCGCCGCGAGCGGTTGTCCACAGAGGTGCTGGGCACGGCCCTGGACTGGGTACTCTCCGGTAGTCCCGGGGCCCGGCCCGCCTCGACAGTCCTGCTCGGCAGCGAACTGGACGAGCGCGGACTGCGCTTCGGTCTTGAACGCTCGTTCCGGGTG
This sequence comes from Streptomyces sp. NPDC043861, assembly GCF_056435905.1. Taxonomy (NCBI): domain Bacteria; kingdom Bacillati; phylum Actinomycetota; class Actinomycetes; order Kitasatosporales; family Streptomycetaceae; genus Streptomyces; species Streptomyces sp. NPDC043861. The sequence goes on from NZ_JBWKDP010000002.1 coordinate 585,424, forward strand.
CTCGCCCGGCTCGCCCAGAGCGGCGAGGAGCGCATCGAACTGGTGGAGCGGGCCAACCGTTTCCGCCCCCGGACGTGGGTGTGAGTGATGGACCGGATGCACCAGCTTTCCGCGTGCCCCAACTGCGAGGAGCCGCTGGAGTCGGCCGACCTGTTCTGCGGTGCCTGCGGGTACGACCTCTCGGCCGTGCCCGAGCCGCCGCAGGACCGCCCCACGATCCCCATCGGTGCCCCGGTGGAGTGGCCGGAGGCCGACGGCACCGACATCTCCGGTGCCCCGGCGCCCGTGCAGCAACCGGGTGAGCTGCCGGGGACGGACTCCGGCGGCCGTCCGCTGCCGGCGACACCGGTACGTTTCGACGGACCCGACGCCGCCGCACCGGCCACCCCTGCCGTTGCTTCCGCACCGGCAGCGCCGGCCGCCGAGACCGCATCCGTCTCCGGCGACTTCGAGCTGGCCGCCCCCGATCCACGTGCCGCGGCGGCCCGGCCGGCCACCGCCGTGCCCCCCGCCGGCACCAAGCTATGCGTAGCCTGCCGGGCCGGGCATGTGGACCCCGACGGCTACTGCGAGAACTGCGGTCATGCGCAGCCCCGCGAACGCGACCACATGGAGCAGGAGCTCGACGCGGTGGCCGCCGTCAGCGACCGCGGGCTGCGCCACCACCGCAACGAGGACGCGTTCGCGGTCTCCTCGACATCGCTGCCCGACGGCTCCCCCGCCGTCATCGCCGTCGTCTGCGACGGTGTGTCGTCGGCGACGCGGCCGGACGACGCCTCCGCGGCCGCCGCCACCGCCGCCAACGAGTCGCTGCTGGAGTCCCTGCCGCGCGGAACGCACCCGCAGCAGGCGATGCACGAGGCGATCGTCGCCGCCGCCGACGCGGTCAACTCGCTGGCGGCCGAGCCGACCGGTGCCATGGAGCACGATCCGCACCGCCATCAGAACGCCCCGGCGTGCACACTGGTGGGCGCCGTCGTCGCGGCCGGTCTGCTGGTCGTGGGCTGGGTCGGGGACAGCCGTGTGTACTGGGTTCCGGACGACCGCAGCGGCCCGCCCGCCCGCCTCACCGAGGACGACTCATGGGCGGCCCAGATGGTCGCATCGGGCCTGATGAACGAGGCCGAGGCGTACGCGGACGAGCGCGCACACGCCATCACCGGATGGCTCGGCGCGGACGCGTACGAACTGGAGCCGCACACCGCGTCCTTCAAGCCGGACCGCCCCGGTGTGGTCGTGGTCTGCACGGACGGCCTGTGGAACTACGCGGAGGCCGCTGAGGAGATGGCGCAGGTGCTGCCGCCCGACGCGGCGGGCCGCCCCCTGGGCGCCGCCCAGGTGCTGGTCGGCCATGCGCTCGACGGCGGCGGCCACGACAACGTAACAGTGGCCCTGCTCCCGTTCACCGTGCCGCAGCCGGGGGCAGGATCGGCCTGAACAAGGCCCTCGCCCCCTTCGCCCGTCCGGCAACCCCTTTGTCATTTCTGCCTGTTTTGCGGAGCTCAAGGAGCCAGATCAGATGGCGAACTTCTCGAAATCGAATGTGCCGCAGTTCTCTGCCGAGGTGTACCAGAACGAGTTTCTGCCGGAAGGCGGTCGCGAGGTGAACGCGATCGTGACGGTGACCTCCACCGGAGGCGGCACGAACGGCCGCGCCGTTGCGCTCGCTGCGGCCGCATCCCCTTCGTCCGTACCGGGCCGGGGGGCCGACGCCGCCGTGGTGCTGATGGTCGACTGTTCGGGTTCGATGGACTACCCGCCGACGAAGATGCGCAATGCGCGCGACGCCACGGCCGCGGCCATCGACGCCCTGCGCGACGGCACCGCCTTCGCCGTGGTGAGCGGCACACATGTGGCCCGCGAGGTCTATCCGGGCGGTGGCCGCCTCGCCGTCGCCGATCCGACGACACGTGCGCAGGCCAAGCAGGCGCTGCGCGGACTGAACGCGGGCGGCGGCACTGCGATAGGCACCTGGCTGCGCCTGGCCGACCGCCTGCTGCACTCCGAGACATCCGCGTCCTCCGGGACCTCAGGCATCCGTCACGGCATCCTGCTCACCGACGGCCGCAACGAGCACGAGTCGCCGGAGGATCTCCGCGCCGCGCTGGACGCCTGTGCGGGCCGCTTCACCTGCGACGCCCGCGGTGTCGGCACCGACTGGGAGGTCAAGGAGGTCACGGGCATCGCCTCGGCGCTCCTCGGCAGCGCCGACATCGTCGCCGATCCGTCGGAACTCGCCGCGGACTTCACCCGGATGATGGCGAACGCGATGGGCAAGGAGGTCGCGGACGTGGCACTGCGGCTGTGGACGCCCGTCGGTGTCGAGATCAAGTTTGTGAAACAGGTGGCGCCGACGGTCGAGGAACTGACCGACAGGCGCACGGACGCCGGCCCCCGGGCCGGGGACTACCCCACCGGCTCCTGGGGTGACGAGTCCCGCGACTACCACGTGTGCGTGCAGGTGCCGCAGGCGAACATCGGGCAGGAGATGCTCGCGGCCCGGATCTCACTGATCCTCCCCGACCCCGCGGGCGGCACCCCGCAAACGCTTTCCCAAGGGTTGGTCCGGGCCGTGTGGACCGACGACATGGCGGCGTCGACGTCGATCAACCCCCAGGTCGCGCACTACACGGGACAGGCCGAACTGGCACAAGCCATCCAACAGGGGCTGGATGCCCGCAAGTCGGGAGACATCGACGGCGCAACGGCGAAGCTGGGCCGCGCGGTGCAGCTGGCGGCGGCTTCGGGGAACGAGGACACTGCGAAACTCCTTGCGAAGGTGGTGGACGTCGTCGACGAGGCGACCGGTACTGTGCGACTGAAAGCAAAGGTTGCGGAGGCGGACGAGATGACACTCGAAACGCGCTCCACCAAGACAGTTCGCGTCAAGAAGTAGACCTGACTCGAGCGCGAAGCAGCAGGATGTGTCGGCCCCGACGGGACCGACGAAGGAGAGGGGGAAGCACCGACATGCCGACCTGCCCGAACGGACACCAGTCGGTTTCCGACGACTGGTGCGAGGTCTGCGGCCATCGCATGGCCGGGGCGGGGGCTCCGGCGGGCGCGGTGCCGCCGCCTCCTCCCCCGCCGCCCGCGCCGGGATACGGCTACCCGGGCCCCGGCGGTTCCGACGCCACGGCGCAGGCGGAGCTCTGCCCGCAGTGCCGGACGCCGCGCGAGCCGATGGCGCCGTTCTGCGAGGAGTGCCGCTGGAACTTCCTCACGAACACGGCGACCTCGTACACGCCCCTGGCACCTCCCGGCCGCCCCGCACCCGGCGGGCCCGGTGGCCCCGGACCCGGTGGTCCTGGAGCCGGACCCGGCGGCCCCGGTGGTCCTGTTCCGGGGCTGAACCTTCCGCCCGGCTTCCAGGCACAGCAGCAGCAGCCGCGCCCGCCGGACCCGTACGAATACCAGGGCTCGCGGCCCTCCCAGATGAACCGGCCCGCCGAGCCGCTGTCCGGCGACCCGTCGGCGCCCCCCGGCTACCCGCAGTCCGGTCCGCCCGGACCGCCGCCGGGGTTCCAGCAGTCGGGCCCGCCCGCTCCCCCGCAGGCCTTCCAGCAGCCGGGACCGCCCGCTCCGCCGCAGGCCTTCCAGCAGCCCGGATTCCCCCAGGCCGTGCCGGCTCCGCCACCGCCGCAGAGCGGCGCGGACGACTGGATGCTGCCGCCGCCCTCACAGGGCGGACAGCCTCCCCAGCCGCCCCAGCCCATGCAGCAGCAGGGTCCGCCGCAGCCGCAGTACCAGACCTCCGGCAGCTGGACCGCGGTCATCGCGCCCGACCGTGACTACTTCATGGCGATGATGCAGCGCAGCGGCCCCGAGGCCGCCGGGCTGAATCTGCCGGCGTACTCCCCGGAGCAGCAGCTTCCGCTCGCCGGCAACCAGGTCACCATCGGCCGCCGCCGGCACTCCACCGGCGAGTCGCCCGACATCGACCTCTCCGTTCCGCCGGAGGACCCGGGCGTCTCGCACCAGCACGCGATCCTGGTCCAGCAGCAGGACGGCACCTGGGCGGTCGTCGACCAGAACTCCACCAACGGCACGACGGTGAACGGGTCCGAGGACCCGATCCAGCCCTATGTGCCCGTTCCGCTGGTGGACGGCGACCGGGTGCACGTAGGGGCCTGGACCACGATCACCATTCGACGCGGCTAGTGCTGTCTCCTGCCGGGCCCGCCGAGCCCGGCAGCACCCCGGCATGCCCGGGTGCTGCGACCCGGAAGGGTTCACCGGCCCGCGCCGCCCTCCGCACCGCCCCGCTGCGGTGCGGGGCAGCGCGGCGGCGGGAAGGGCACGGTCCGGAATGAGACGGCCTCAGGCTCCGAGGGGCCACGCATACGGTCCTTCGGGGTCGTCCAGCCATGCCCACTGACGTCCGCCGCAGACCGTCACACCGAAGCGCTCCCGCTCCGGCCGCTGCTCGCGGTGCCAGAGCGAGAGCGCCTCGTGCGGATCGAGGCCGGCCGCCGTCAGCGTGAGCAGAAAACCGAACAGCTCGCTCTCGGCGGCCCTGTGCGGCAGCCCGGCCGGCCGCCGCACCGGTGCATGTACGGAGGACGCGGCGCCTCGGAGCGGCACGAAGTAGGCGGGCGTGTGCAGAAAGCGCCCCTCCGCGTGATCCGCGTCCCGCACCCGCAGGACGACCAGACCGCCGGCGAGCGGTGCGAGGATCCCGGCGCCAGCCGAGCACTGCCCTAGCCAGTCCTGCGGCACCGACGGCAGCATGCAGGTCGCGATGATCCTGTCGAAGGGGGCGTGCCCGGGGCAGCCACGGGCACCGTCGCCGTTGATCACCGTGGGGTGGTACCCGGCCGCCGTCAGATGCGCCCGCGCGGACTCGGTGATCTCCGGGTCGAGTTCGACCGTCGTCACGAGTTCCTCGCCGAGCCGGTGGGACAGCAGGGCTGCGTTGTAGCCGGTGCCGGTGCCGATCTCCAGGACGCGATGACCGGCCCGGATCCGAAGCTCGTCGAGCATCCGGGCCATCAGGGACGGCTGGCTGCTGGAGGAGAGCAGCTCCCTGTCGCGTATGCGGGTGGCGAGCGGCCCGTCGGTGTACGCGCCCCTCAGCCAGCGCTCGCGCCGATCCGGATCGGGGTCACCCGACCACAGCCGCTCCTGGCCGGTGAAGGTGGAGAGGTGGTAGTACGGCACGAACAGATGCCGCGGCACCTGTCCGAAGGCGGCCCGCCAGGCGGGATCCTCCAGCGCGCCGGTCGCGGCGATGCGCCGCACCAGGGCCTGCCGCAGCTCCGCGGCGGCGTTCGCGAAGGGGTCCTCCACCCTGCGCATGTCCTGGTGTGCGCCCATGTCTCCACTTTCCTGCGCCCCCGGGCCGGGGGCGAGTACCGGACGGGACCCGGGAGGACACTTCCGGGCAGTGTGGGGGCGGGTTCCGGGCAGAGTCCCCGGACCGGAGTGCTGTGGCGGCCGGTCTGAGACCATGGGGACGGTGCTTGCATTTTCCGGGGGGCCGACCCCGGACCCCGGGCAGGACGTTCCGGGGCCGGCCAGAGCGACATTTTTGTGAGGCTTGTGCACGTGAACGAGATTCCGAGGGGCACACTCCAGGAGCAGACCTTCTACGAGCAGGTCGGCGGCGAGGAAACCTTCCGGCGTCTGGTACGACGCTTCTACGAGGGCGTCGCCGGGGACCCGCTGCTGCGCCCGATGTACCCCGAGGAGGACCTGGGCCCGGCCGAGGAGCGGCTCGCGCTCTTCCTGATGCAGTACTGGGGCGGTCCACGCACCTACAGCGACGATCGCGGCCACCCACGGTTGCGCATGCGCCACGCACCGTTCACCGTCGACAGGGCCGCACACGACGCCTGGCTCACGCACATGCGGGTCGCCGTCGACGAACTGGGGCTCTCCGACGAGCACGAACGGCAACTGTGGAACTACCTCACGTACGCAGCCGCGTCGATGGTGAACACCGCAGGCTGACGAGTACAGGACCCGGCCCCGCGGCCGCTGCATAGGCTCGTGCTGCCGAACCAGAGAATCCGGTTCCGGTGAACAGTCACGATCGGATCAAGGTCACTCCGTAGCGCCGTGAAAGCGGTTTCCCCGCCCAGGCGCCCTCTGAAAGCATCCGGTGAACCTTCGGAAGCGTCCTTCGGGACCGAGGTTCCACGGGGGCGGGACGGGGACGGGGGACGTGTGACGGGGTTCTTGTTTCTGCGCATCGGTGCGCATCGGCTGCTGCTGGCCGCTGCCCTGCTCGCGGTCCTGCTGACGACATCCGTGCTCGCCGCACTCGCCGCGTACTCGGGGTCCGTCGGGGATGCGGCGCTCCGGCACACGCTCCGCGGACGGGCGGCCGCGGACGCCGCGCTCGTCATCACCGCGAATGTGCCGCCCGACCGGCGGGAGGCGGCCCAGGAGGCCGCGGTCCGCGGCGCGCGGCGGACGTTCGACGGGCTGCCGGTGACCGTGCGGAAGCTGGAGGAGTCTGGGCCGTACGCGCTGCCGCGCTCCCTGCAGGCTCCCGGCCCCGGAGCCCGCGCCGGAGAACCGGACCTCACCCGCTTCGCCGCTCTGGACCGGTCGCGGATCCGCCTGGTCTCGGGCACGCTGCCCGGCGCGGCCCCCACCGCCCGCTCCGCCCCGGTGCCGGTCGCCGTCCCCGAAGCCGCTGCCGGGGAGTTGAAGCTGGCCCCCGGAGCGCGGATCACGCTCACCGACAGGCTGGACGGCGCGCCCATGACGGTCCGTGTCACCGGCGTGTACAAGGCCGCCGACACCAGTGATCCGTACTGGCAGCTGGACGCACTCGGCGGCCGCGGGACCCGCACCGTCGTCTTCACCACCTACGGTCCGCTGCTCGCCGACCCGTCCGTCCTCGCGTCCGGCCGGGTCTCCACGGGCGCCACCGCCTGGATGGCGGCCGCCGACCACCGGAACATCACCACCGACCGGATGGACGCCCTGCGCGTCACCTCCGCGCACGGCGCCGAAGCACTCGGCAAGGACCCGGCCTTCGGCGGCAGCGTGAACGTGCGGACCTCGCTGCCCGATGTGCTCGACCGCACCGCGCGTGCCCTGCTCGTGTCCCGGTCGACGCTAATGATCGTCGCCGTGCAGTTGGTGCTGCTCGCCGGATACGCACTGCTGCTGGTGGCCCGGCTGCTCAGTACCGAACGGGCGGGCGAGACGGAACTGCTGCGGGCCCGCGGGGGTTCACGCGGCCGGATCGTCGGACTTGCTGCGCTGGAGGCCCTGCTGCTGGCCGTGCCGGCCGCGGTCTGCGCTCCGCTGTTGTCGGGCCCGCTGACCGGGCTGCTCGCTCGATGGTCCTCGCTCGACGCGATCGGACTGCGGCTCGGCGACGCCCCGGCGGGCCCGGTCCGGCTCGTTTCGGCCGCGGTCGCGGTGTGCTGTGCGGCGGCCGTCGTGATCCCGGCGCTCGCCGCGACGGGCGGTGCGGCCCCCAGCCTGCGACGTGGCCGTGCCACGGCGCTCGCCGCACCCGTGCGTGCCGGTGCCGACATCGGGATGCTGGTGACAGCGGCGGTGGCGTACTGGCAGCTGGACCGCCGGACCACCGCGAGCGGTGCGGGCGCGCTCGGCAGTGACCGCGAGGGCACGCTGGGCATCGACCCCCTCCTGGTCGCGGCGCCCGCGCTGGCCCTGCTCGCCGGGACGGTGCTGACGCTGCGTCTGCTGCCGCCCGCGGCACGGCTCGCGGAGCGGTGGGCGGCAGGCGGGCGCGGGCTGGAGACGGCCCTCGCGGGCTGGCAGTTCAGCCGGCGGCCGATGCGCGGGGCGGGGCCGGTACTGCTGCTCGTGCTCGCCATCGCGATGGGCATGCTGGCGATCGGGCAGAGCGCCTCATGGGACCGTTCGCAGGCCGACCAGGCGGACTTCAGGACGGGCGCGTCCCTTCGGGTGCTCGAGACCGGGACGAGCGGGCCCGGTGACACCGGCCGGTACGCGGACCTGCCCGGCGTACGGAAGGCCGCGCCCGCCCATCGCGCCTCCCTGGGGCTCTCCGGAAACCGTACGGCGACCGTTCTCGCCCTGGACACCGCGCGGGCCGACGAAGGGCTGCTGCTGCGCGGCGATCTGGCGGACCAGCCAAGCGGCCGGCTGCTCGGGGCCGTCGGCACGGTACGGAGCGCCGCGCCCGGTGTGGTCCTGCCCGACGACACCAGGCGGCTCACCGTCGAACTGCGCATCACCGACGAGAAGGCCACGTCGGGTGCCTCCCCGTCCGGACTCGCACCGAGGTTCACCGTGATCGTCGAGGACCGGTACGGCATCCCCTACCGCATCCCCGGCGGTGGGGTGCCCGCCGACGGCCGGACGCACGCCGTGACCGTGGGCCTGGACGGGACCGCAGCGGGCGGGCGTGCCGCTCCCGCCGGGCCGCTCGTGCTGACCGGCCTGCGCATCGACGGTCCGGTACCGCAGGGGCCGGCCGAGAAGCATCGCCTGAGCGTCGAACGCCTCCTGGCTGTCGGCCCCGACGGAGAGGGGCGCACCGTCACGGCACCCGACGGACTGCGCTGGCGGGCAACGAGCACCGACCTGGTCGACGGCGAGTCCCAGGGGGCGGTGCCGCTGCGTCCGACCGCATCGGCGGGAAAGCCGCTCACCGTCGGCTACCGCGTCGGTCCCGCCCGCACCATCGGGCGTGACGGGATCGACCACACCGATCCCATGGAGTTCGGTGTCCGCGTCGGCGTCGAACGCCCGGCCGCGCCGCGGGAGATCCCCGCCGTGGTCACGGAAGGGTTCCTGCGGGCAACGGGTGCGCAGCGCGGTGACGACGTCGAGGTTTCGCTGGCCGGTGAGGAACTGCGCGTGAGGATCGCGCAGGTGGTGCGTCAGCTGCCGACGACCGGGCCGGGCGCCCTGTCGACGGCACCGTCCGCAACCGGGGCGGAGAGCGCGGGGAATGCGGCCGAGACCGGCCAGGAGGACACCGACGGCGGCGCCCTGCTGATTGATCTCCGCACGGTCAACGCATATCTCGCCGAGGACACCGACACGTCGCTGAAGCCCACCGAGTGGTGGCTGAGCACCGGCCCCGGCGGCAGTGCGGACGTCGCCGGAACCCTGCGGCAGCGCCCCGACGCGGCACCGGGTCAGGTCCTCGTTCGCGACGAGGCCGCCGACGAGCTGCTCGGCGATCCGCTGGGCGCGGGCCCGCGCTCGGCGCTGATGGCGGCCGCCGTGGCGGCGGCGGCGCTCGCCGCCGTCGGCTTCGCCGTGAGCGCGGCCGGTTCACTGCGGGAACGTTCCGCCGAACTGGCCGTCCTGCGCGCCCTGGGCGCACCGCGCCGTCGGCTCGCCCGCATGGTCGCCGCGGAACAGGGCGTGCTCATCGGCATCGCGCTTCTGGTGGGTGTCGGTCTCGGAGCGGTGCTGACGAGAGCCGTGGTGCCGCTGATCGTGCTCACGGGCCGGGCCACCCGGCCCGTGCCGCACGTGCTGGTCGAACTGCCGGTGCCACAGGTCGCCCTGCTCCTCGCCGGCGTCACCGCACTGCCCCTGCTGATCGTCGCCGCCATCGCCCTGCGCCGCGGCGACCCCGCGGTGACCCTGCGCCACCAGGGGGAGAACTGAGATGTCCGCACGCACCGAGAATCCGAAGACCCCGAGGAAGCAGGCGGTCCCCCGCCACCCGGTCGCATCATGGGTGCGGACCCGGCTGCGCACGGCACCCGGCACGGCCGCCGCGCTCGGGCTGCTGGTGCTGCTGACTTCCTTCCTCGCCGCCGCGTTCCCCCGCGCAGTCGACGCCTATGAGACCCGTGGCCTGCGACACGACATCGGCTCCTCCCCTCCGTCGCGAAGCGTGCTGGAGCTGACCACTCCGCCGCCGCCGCTGGTGGCGACCGCCGCCCGGGAGGCCGAGCTCCGGCCCGAGCGGCTGGGGCCGCTGCACCAGCGGGTGATCGGCCTGCTGCCCGAGCCGCTGCGCGCGGACACGGGCCAGACCGCGTACGGAGTGCGGACCGGCAGCCCGCTCATGGGCCAGGACCGCTGGCTGCCACGGCCGCAGGGACTGGAGCCGCGGTTCACCCTGGCCGCTCAGTCCGGGCTCGCCGAGCACTCCACGCTGCGCAAGGGCCGGCTGCCTGCCGTGGACGGGCGGGTGACGGCCTCGGCGAAGGAGGTCGAGGCCGCCGTGACCGAAGCAACGGCGAAGGCCCTGCGTCTGGACGTCGGCTCCGTCGTCCACCTCGGTGAGCGGGGTGCACCTCGGCTGGCGGTACGGATCAGCGGAATCGTCGAGCCCCGCCGCCCCGGCGGCAGTTACTGGTCCTTCGAGCCGACCCTGGGCACACCCGGGCTCACCGCAAAGCCGGTCAGGCCGCCGCAGCTCTACTGGCAGGCCGGGCTGCTGCTGGCGCCGGAGGCCGCACCCGCGCTGCTCGGTACCGAAGGCGATCCCCATCCGTACTTCCGTATCGCGCCCGCGACCGGTCATCTCACCGCCCTGAACGCTCCGGGCCTCGCCCGTGTGGTGGCCTCCGTCGAGGGCGGCCCGGGGCTGCTGAAGCTCAGGCAGGCCGCCGGTGACACCGCAGCCCTGAACACCGATCTGGACGCGCTCCTCGCGTCGTACACCACCATGCGGTCCGCGATGGCCCCGGTCGTCGCCGTCGCCGCCTTCGGGATCGGCACGGTCGCCGCCGTCGTTCTCGCGATGACCGGGCGCCTGTTCACCGTGCGACGCAGCGCCGAACTGACCCTGCTGCGTTCACGTGGTGGCTCACTGCGCGGTATCGGCGGCCGGCTGCTCGCCGAGACCGCCGTGGTCGCGGTGCCTGCCGCAGGACTCGGCCTGCTCCTGGCCGTGCCGGCGGTGGGCGAGGCCCGGCTGCTGCCCGCGGTGCTTGCCGCCGGCGGCGTCGCCGTGCTCGCGAGCGCCGCGCTCCCGGTGCATGCCGTGGTGCTTCACCGCAGGCCCCGGGCGTACGGGGAGCGGGACGACCTGGTGCGCGCCCGCCCGGGCAGGCGCCGCACGGTCGCCGAACTCACCCTGCTGGTGCTGGCGGTGGGGGCGGTCGTGGCACTGCGGCGGCGCGGCACGTCCGAAGCGGGCGACCATCTGGTCAGTGCGGCCCCGGTCCTGGTCGGGCTGATCGCGGCCCTGGTGCTCGTACGGCTGTATCCGGTGCCGCTGCGCTGGGCAGCCCGCCCGGTGGGACGGCTGCGCGGCGCTGTCGCCTTCCTGTCGCTGGCCCGTACGGGACGGTCGTCGGCCTCGGGTGCGCTTCCGCTGCTGGCGCTGCTGATCGCGCTGACCACCGCGGCTTTCGGCGGCTCGGTGCTGGCGGGGGTCGCGGATGCGCGCGACCGGGCGGCATTGCTCGCGACCGGTGCGGATGCCCGGATCTCCGGCCCGCTCGACATGACGGCGCTGCCGAACAGCCTTGAGCGCGAGGTCGGAAAGACGCCCGGCGTCAAGGAGGTGACGCCGGTGTGGATCGAGCAGGCGCTCGCGCTGCCCTCCCCCAGGTTCGACGTCACGGACACACTGAATGCCTCACTGGTCGGTGTGGACCGGCGTGCGTATCCGCGGCTGGCCCGGGAGCTCGGGCTCGGTGCCTTCCCCGCGGATGCGCTGAAGGTGACGAAGGGCGAGGGCCCGGGGCGGGTACTGGGCGCCGTCGCCTCGCCCGGTGTCGCGAAGTGGCTCGGCAGCGGGCCGCACCGGATCAAGTCGCTCGCCGGGGTCGTCACGGTCGAGGTCACAACGGTGCGCACCCGCACTCCGGCGGTGTCGTCCGCCGATTTCCTGGTCGTCGACGGCGCCGGGCTGACCCGGCAGCCCCCGACGGCTCTGCTGGCCCGGGGTGACCGGATCGACGTCGATGCGCTGCGAGCCGTGGTGACCGGCGCGGACAAGGACCTGTCGGTGCGGCTGCGCGCCGAGGCACGTGCGGCGTTCACCGACTCCCCGCTGCAGTCGGGCGCCGAGCGGATCTACACGGCGGCGATCGCCGCCGGTGCGGGCTATGCCGTACTCGCGCTGCTGCTGTCGCTGATGCAGTCGGCCCCTGAACGCGCCACGCTGCTCGCCCGGTTGCGCACCATGGGCCTGACCACACGGCAGGGACGACAACTGCTCGGCCTGGAGGCGCTGCCGCAGGCGCTACTCGCCGCAGGGGGCGGAGTGCTCGTCGGCTGGGCGACGATCCGGTTGCTCGCCCCGGGTGTGGACCTGGTGCGGCTCGCGCTGGCCACGGCTCCGGGGCTCGCCCCGGTGGACGGCGCCTCACTGCGGGCCGACCCGTGGTCGCTGGCGCTGCCCGCCGCAGGTGTGGTGGTGCTGGCCGGCTCGGTGGCCGCCGCGCAGGCCTGGTGGGCGGGACGCCGCGGATCGATCCGTGACCTCAGGGCAGGAGACATGCGATGACCGATACGACGACGACCACGCTCGCCGAGCTGGAGCAGCGGGCGGCGGCGCGGCGCGACCGGCCCTCGTACGGTCACGACGCGCTGATCGCCTGCGACCGGCTGGTCCGCATCTTCACTGCCGACGGGGTGGAGGTGCAGGCGCTCCAGGGCCTGGATCTCCTGGTCCGGGAGGGCGAGTTGACGGCACTCGTCGGCGCGTCCGGCAGCGGCAAGTCCACGCTGATGAACATCCTCGCCGGTCTGGATGTCCCCACGGCCGGCGCGGCGAAGGTCGCCGGCTGTGATCTGCTCGCGATGGACGCAAAGGCGCGGCTGCGTTACCGCCGTGAAGTGGTCGGATTCGTCTGGCAGCAGACCGCGCGCAATCTGATGCCCTACCTGACGGCGGCCCAGAACGTGGCCCTGCCGATGCAGTTGAAGGGCCGGACGCGGAGGAAGGCCGAGCGCACGCAGGAGCTGCTGGCGATGCTGGGGGTGGCCGACTGCCGCGACCGCCGTCCGCAGCAGATGTCGGGCGGCCAGCAGCAGCGCGTCGCGATCGCCGTCGCCCTCGCCAACTCCCCGTCGGTGCTGCTCGCGGACGAGCCGACCGGCGAGCTGGACTCCGCCACCGGCGAGCAGGTCTTCGCCGCGTTCCGCCGGGCCAACGAGGAGCTCGGCACGACGATCGTGATCGTCACGCACGACCAGGCAGTCGCGGGGGAGGTCCGGCGTACGGTCGCGATACGTGACGGACGTACCTCCTCGGAGGTGCTGCGCCGCACGGAGATCGACGCGGAGGGCCGGGAGTCGGTCGTGGCACGGGAGTACGCGATGCTGGACCGGGCGGGCCGGCTCCAGCTGCCCTCCGACTACACCGCGGCCCTCGGCATGGAGCACCGGGTGCTGGTGGAGCTGGAGAAGGACCACATCGGGGTGTGGCCGGACGACGCAGGACACCGGCGGGAGGAGACTCCGGGAACCCGGGACACGGCCTGAGGGCTCTCCCGTAATCCCCGGCGGGCGCCCCGGCCGGCGAGCCGGACGACCATGCCCTCGGCCGGTCCCGCGGCGGGCTGACCACCAGGATCACCTTGCCGCGGACAGCCGCTGCCGCCCACCGGCGTTCACCATCCCGCCCGACCAGGCCGGCGACGCACCGCGTTCACCGAGGTCATGGCCCGCTCACGGGTGCCCCGGCCCATCGGCCGGCCCAGGACCACACCGGACATGATCGGCCGAAAGGGCCCACTCATCCGCGCGATCCGTTCCCATCTCCGCCGGTGCGGAATCCGGGCCGTGATCCCATGGCCCGCCGACCAGGCCGCTGACCGCAAACGCCTTGGCAGCCGCGGCGGCAGGCCACCGGTCTTCGATCACGACACCTACAAACAACAGAACACGGTCGAGCGCTGCATCAACAAACTAGGCGGCGAGCTGTTCCGTCACCCACCGGTGGAAGCCGCTTATGTGGTGCTCGCTGGGGACGAGCACTCCCCCGGTCCGGTAGGCGCGCGAGTCCATGGCGGGCTGGGTGAGCTCGCAGGCCTCGAAGTCCTGCTCGTTGACCCGGTGAAACAACTCCACGGACCGGGACAGATCCGCTCCCGACCCGACGACCTCGGGCGCATACAGCCAGTCGCACTCCACGAGCGTACGGGCGTGGCTCACCGGGAACATCCGGTGCACGATCACATGGTCGGGCACGAGGTTGACGAAGACCTGGGGTTTGACGGTGACGGCGTAGTAGCGGCGGTCCTGGGCGTCGGTGAGGCCGGGCAGCCGGCCGAAGCCCTCACTGCCGTCGACGGTGAACCCCTGTGCGGCGGAGGCGAATTCGGCCCCGTGCCCTACGTAGTACTGGGCCGCGAGACCCCGGGCGAACTCCGGCAGCACACCGGTGAGTTCGGGGTGGATCGTGGCGCAGTGGTAGCACTCCATGAAGTTCTCGACGATCAGCTTCCAGTTGGCCGCGACGTCGTAGTGGATCCGGCGGCCGAGGACGAGGTCCTCCGCGCCGTAGCGGTCGATGGCCGCGGCCTCGCCGAGGCGTTCGACGGCCGCGCCGAGGACCGTGTCCTCGAAGGACGGCGGTTCGTCTGCCAGGCACACCCATGCATAGCCGAGCCATTCGCGCAGCGCCACGCCCCGCAGTCCGTACGCGTCCCGGTCGATGTCCTTCATCCTCGCCAGATTGGGCGCGGCGACGAGCCGCCCGTCCAGGTCGTACGTCCAGGCGTGGTACGTGCAGCGGAGGGTGCGGCGAACCTCGCCCGCGGGCTCGGCGCACAGCCTGGCGCCGCGGTGCCGGCAGACGTTGAGGAACGCGCGCAGCCCGCCGTCGGTGTTCCGTGTGATCAGGACGTTCTCGGTGCCGACCTGCACGGTGCGATACGCACCGGGAGTGCCCAGATCGGAGGAGCGCACCGCACAGAACCACAATGCCTCGAAGATGCGCTCCTGTTCGCGGCGGAAGACGCCCGGGTCGGTGTACGCCCGTCCCGGGAGGGTCGCGATGAGACTGGACGTCATAGCGGTCTCCCCGGGGCGAACAGGTCGATGGGGTGGGATGTCGTGCCGGTGAGCGCCAGGTCGGCGAGGATCTCGCCGACGACGGTGACGAACTTGAAGCCGTGTCCGGAGAAACCGCAGGCGACGGTCACCGACTCCGGATGTGCCGGATGGCGGGCGATCACGAAGTTCTCGTCGGGGGTGGTGGCGTACATGCAGGTGACGGCCTTGAGAAAGGTGCCGGGGAGCGTGGGGATCCGGGGCGCGACCTGGTCCGCCATGGCCCGCACCTCGTCGTCGTGGACCGTGCGGTCGATGGTGTCCGGGGTGCAGACCGTGCCCTTGCGGAAGAAGGCGACCTTGGCGCCGCCCTCGGGCCCGTCGATGGACGGGAATCCGTAGATCTGGACCCCGTCGGCGTCCTCCCAGACATAGACGGGGTGGTGGTCGGGCGTGTACGGGCCGATGCCCCCGACGGGCTGGAACCAGTACATGATCTGCCGCTCGATGGTGATCGGCACCCCGAGGTCCGTGAGCAGCTCGGGGGCCCAGGCGCCGGGGCAGACGACGAGCTGCCCCGCGGTGTGGACACCCCCGGCGGTGTGGACCCGCACCCCCGCGCCGGACGCCTCCCAGCGTGTCACCGGCTCCTCGAATCGCAGCTCGGCGCCGCCGGAGGTGGCGAGCTGGAGGTGGGCGGCGACGGTGTTCTCGGGCCGCAGCAGCCCTGCCCCGGCCTCGTACAACGCGACCTCGTCGTCGCGCGGTGCGAACGTCGGGAAACGGCGGTGCAGCTCCTTGGCGTCGAGCATCTCGTGCGGCAGATCCCACTGCTCGGCGGAGCGCAGGGCCCCGGCGACGGGCCGGGACTCGGGGCGGCCGACCATCACACCGCCGCAGAGCGTGGCGATGTCCCGGCCGGAGTCCCGCTCCAGACGCTCATTGAGCTCGTAGGCGCGCAGCAGCAGCGGGACATAGGCGGGGTCCTCGAAGTAGGACTGCCGCGTGATCCGCGAACCGCCGTGACTGGAGCCCATGTTGTGCACGGGACCGTACTTCTCGAGGCCGAGGACGCGGGCGCCGCGTGCCGAGAGGTGGTGTGCGGCGGCGCTGCCCATGCCGCCGAGCCCCAGCACGATCACATCGTAGGACGGTGCCATCTTCAGCTCCTCAGCGCCGGATCCGGTCCATCTGCGGGTCGACCAGGGGCGCTTCGGCCGTGGTCGCGGCGATCTTCTCACCGAAGTACTCGATGTGGACGCCGGTGCCGGGCGGCAGGGCGGGTGGGAGCCACGCATAGGCGATGCAGCGGCCGAGCGTGTAGCCGTAACCGGCGCTGGTGACGTATCCGCGGACCTCGCCGTCGACGTGCACCGGCTCCTTTCCGAGAACGACGGCGGCGGGGTCGTCGAGGGTGAGACAGGTCAGCTTCCTGCGGATCTCCGCCCTGTCGCCGGCCGCTGCGGCGGCAGGGGCGGTGGCGAGAGCCTCCCGCCCGATGAAGTCCCCCTTCTCCGGGCGGACGGCGAAGCCGAGTCCGGCCTCGTAGGGGGTGTCCTCCGCGGTCATGTCCTGGCCCCAGGCCCGGTAGCCCTTCTCCAGGCGCAGGGAGTCGAAGGCGCTGCGTCCTGCGGCGATCACACCGAGGCGGCGGCCGGCCTCCCAGAGCGTGTCCCAGAGGCGCAGTCCGAGATCGGCCCCGGTGTACAGCTCCCAGCCCAGCTCGCCCACATAGCTGACCCGAAGGGCCGTCACCGGCACATGGCCGATGTGCGTCTCCTTGGCGCGGAAGTAGCCGAAGGCGCTGTGCGAGAAGTCGTCCCTGGTGAGCGGCTGGACCAGCTCGCGGGCCAGGGGGCCCCAGACACCGATGCAGCAGGTTCCCGCAGTGATGTCGCGGATGCGTACGCCGTCCGGTGCACGGCGGGTCAGCCAGTCCAGGTCGGCCGGCGAGTTGGCGCCGATCTGGAAGCGTTCGGGGCCGAGTCGGGCGACGGTGAGGTCGGACCGTGTCCCGCCGCCCTCGTCGAGGAGCAGGGTGTAGGTGACCGAGCCGGTCTTTCGCGCCAGCTGGTTCGTCGTCATGTACTGGAGGAAGTCGAGCGAGCCGGGCCCGGTGACCTCGAGCCGTCGTAGCGGGGTCATGTCGTACAAGGCGACCCGCTCACGTGTGGCCAGGGCTTCCGCGGCGGCTGTGGGCGACCAGTGGCGGGCGGACCAGTGGTCACGGACGGGCAGTGCGAGCCCGGCCGCGAGCGGCGCATTGGCCTCGTACCAGTGCGGCCGTTCCCAGCCGGCGCTCTCCAGGAAGCAGGCGCCGAGCTCGCGCTGACGGGAGTGGAAGGGACTGGTGCGCAGCGGACGCGGCTGCTCCGCGGGCTGGAGCGGATGAACGATGTCATAGACCTCGATGAAGCTCTGTGCGCTGCGATCGGCGATGTACGGGGGTGTGAGCTGAGCGCTCTCGAACCGGGCGACGTCGCATTCATGGAGGTCGAGGGGCGGGCGGCCCTCGGTGAGCCAGTCGGCGACGGCCTCGGCGACTCCGGCGGAGTGGGTGACCCAGACCGCTTCGGCGAGCCAGAAGCCACGCAGCTCGCGGGACTCGCCGAGAAGGGGCATCCCGTCGGGAGTGAAGGAGAAGATCCCGTTGAAGCCATGGGCGACCGCGCTGCCGCTCAGGACGGGCAGCAGCGCCTTGGCCTCCTCCCAGCTGGGTTCGAAGTCCACTGTGGTGAAGGCGAGTTCGGAGCCATCGGCCGTGAACGGGTCCACGGGCATGGGCCGGTGTGCGTACGAACCGATGCCGACGCGATCGCCATGAGTGCGGAAGTACAGGTCGCGGTCCTGGTGACGCAGCACGGGCAGCTCGGCGGTCCTGCCGGCGAGCCGGGTCAACGGGCCCGTAGTGGCGTACTGATGGGCGAGCGGCAGCAGCGGCACGGTGACCCCGGCCATGGCTCCGATCACGGGCCCCCAGAACCCGGCGGCCGAGATCACGATGTCGGCGGAGAACACGCCCCGGTCCGTGACGACGCCCGTGACCCGGCCATCGGCCTGCTGGATCCCCGTGACCGTGTGCCGGTCCAGGATCCTGGCACCGCGCGCGGCCGCCCTGTGCGCCATGGCGTCGGCCGCGTCCACGGCCCGTGCCAGGCCGTCGTCGGGGGTGTGGAAGCCGCCGAGGATCCGGCCGGGGTCGAGCAGCGGCCACAGCTCGTGGCACCGCTCGGCCCCGACGACCTCGGCGCGCACGCCCCAGGAAGCTGCGAGCCCCGCCTTGCGATGGAGGTCCGCGAGCCGGGCGGGGGTGGTGGCGACTTCGAGCCCGCCCACTGGCTGGAAGGCCCCCAATTCGGTGAACTTCTCGATCGTCCGCCCGGCGAACTCGCTCATCGTCCGGGACGGATTCGTGCGGAAGACCAGGCCGGGCGCGTGGGAGGTGGAGCCGCCGGGTGTCGGCAGCGAGCCCTTCTCCAGCACGGTGACGCCGGTCCAACCGCGGGCCGTGAGCTCGTCCGCGAGACCGCAGCCGACGATTCCGGCACCGATGACAACCACTCGCGTACTGGGCACGGCCCACCTCTCCGCTGTTGCGTAGTGCACGACGGATTTCGCGATGGGAGACATAGTGGGAAAGCGGCGCGGTGACCGTCAAGAGTGAGGGGCTGACGCTTCGTAATTGGCCGAAGGCCGTGCCCGGGAGGAGGACGGACTCCGGGAACCGGACGGCGGCCCCGGGAGCGGGTCCGTGCCCGGGATCCGGAGCTCAGGGTCCGGGTTCCGGGCACGGGGTCGGCTTCGGGTTCCGGGCACCGCGGACGGGCAAGGGGTACGGGCGTCAGGGCGTCGGGGATCCAAGCGCTCAGAGGTCCGGCGCTCAAGGGCAGGGGCTCAGGAGCTGATGGGGAGGGCTGATGGGCTTCGGGGCTTCGGGGCTTCGGGGAGGGAGGGTCAGCCCGCGTGGCCGAGTCGCCGGGACAGCTCGTGTGCCGCGGCGGCGGTACGGTCCGCCAGCTCCGGCAGCCGCTCCGCGACCAGCCGGTACGCAGGCCCCGCTGTGCTGAGCGCACCGAGCACGGTGCCGTCGTGGCCGCGTACGGGTGCGGCGACGGCGTTCAGCCCGATCTCCAACTCTTCCACGGCAGTGGCGAATCCGCTCTCGGCGGTCGCGGCCAGTTGCTCCCTCAGCATGCGCGCAGAGGTGACCGTGTGCTCCGTGAACCGCTCCAGACGGCCCGAGAGCACCTCGTCCCTGACCGCGGCCGGACCATGTGCGAGCAGCACCTTTCCACTGGACGTGGCATGCAGCGGAGTGCGCCGGCCGAGCCAGTTGTACGAGGTGACGGACGACTGGCCGCGGGCCTGGGCAATGTTGACGGCGGCGGATCCGTCGAGCACGGCGATGTTCACGGTCTCGCCGAGGTCATCGGCGAGTTCGCGGCAGAGCGGCACGCCCTCCTGGGAGATGTCCAGCCGGATTGCGGCGGCTCCGGCAAGGCGCAGCACTCCGGCGCCCAGAGAGTACTTGCCCCGGTCCCTGGACTGAGCGACGAGGCCGCGGTTCTCGAGAACTCCCAGCAGCCGGAACGCCGTCGAGCGGTGCACGCCGAGCTCGTCGGCGATCTCCGTGACGCCTGCCTCACCATGCCTGGCCAGGCTTTCCAGCACGCTCACGGCACGGTCCACCGACTGCACGGAACTCGCCTTGTCCGTCATCGCCCCAGGCCCCCTGACGCCAGATGTCGCGTATCGCGCACTGCCGTTGCGGCGATCGCGCGCTGACGGCTCACCTGCCCGGTCCCGGGTCCCTTATTCGGGATTCGGCCATGCCCGCCGGGCGTTCCTGCGGGGTCGGCCCCGTTCTCTCCAGCCGAGGGTTCCCGGCAGAGGTCCTCAGGCAGGGGTCCTCAGGCAGAGGTCCTCAGGCAGGGGTGACGGTCAGCCCGCCGAGTCCACCCGTGCGTACGGCCACCGAGCCGAACGGGGTGCGCAGCCGGAGCCAGCCGCCCGCGGCGAACAGGGCAGCCCCCGGCACACCCACCGGCACCGGGCGCAGGAAGCCCAGCGACTGTGCGGCGTGCACGGCCCGCAGCGGCAGGGCGGTGGTGCCAAGGGTGCGGGACCAGATCTCGCGGCCGATGCGGTCGCGTTCGGCGCGGGTGCGCCGCTCCGGCGGCAACGCCTCGTCACGGGCTCGGAATTCGGTGATCGCCGCGGCGACCGCGCCCCGCATCTCGGCAACGCCGGGCAGCCCCGGCATTTCCTGCCAGCCGCCGCGCGGGGGCAGCACCCCGGCCCACGGCGGCCCGGTGACCGAGGGGGGAACTGCCAGTTCTGCGCTCCCGAGGGACTCCAGCAACTCCCCGGCCGAGACGGTGACGTCGAGCCGGGTGCTCTCGTCGGTGTCGGCCAGCCTCGCCGTACGGATCGCGAGTACCTCGAAGGACGGCGGCCTGCCGAACACCGCGAGCGCACCGCCGCCGGCCTGCAGCCGCACCGCGGCAGCCCGGTCGTAGTGGATCAGCCTGCCGAGGAAGGCGGCGAGGTCCGCCGCCTCCCTCGCGTCGGCGAGCCGCAGGGTCTGCACGGGCGCTGTCATGCTGCGACCGCGTCCTCCGCGCCTTCGTCCAGATACTCCAGGAGGAAGGACTTCTCCTCGGCGCTGATCCGGCGCGGACGCCCCGCCGCCAGGTCGTACGGGACGACGATCGTCGATGCCCGGACGTACACCTGGTCCGGATCCTTGATCTCGTACGCGATCGTCAGTGACGCCGCGCCGATCTTCGTCACCCACGACTCGATGGTCACCGGCTCATGCCGGTGGATCAGCGGTCGTACGTAGTCGATCTCGTGCCGGGCCACGACGGACCCGCCGGAGAACGAAGGGGAGCCGTCCCCCGGCGCCAGCCGGAACATGAAGTCGATGCGGGCCTCCTCCAGATAGCGGAGGAAGACCACATTGTTGACGTGCCCGAAGGCGTCCATGTCCGACCAGCGCAGAGGGCACTGGTACCTGTGCCGAGCCACTGCCTGCCTCAGCCCCGCGTGAGCTTCTTGTAGGTGGCACGGTGCGGACGGGCCGCGTCCGCACCGAGCCGCTCGACCTTGTTCTTCTCGTAGGACTCGAAGTTGCCCTCGAACCAGAACCACTTGGACTCGCCCTCGTAGGCGAGGATGTGCGTCGCAACCCGGTCCAGGAACCAGCGGTCGTGGGAGACGACCACGGCGCAGCCGGGGAACTCCAGCAGCGCGTTCTCCAGCGAGGAGAGGGTCTCGACGTCGAGGTCGTTGGTCGGCTCGTCGAGGAGCAGCAGGTTGCCGCCCTGCTTGAGGGTGAGCGCCAGGTTGAGGCGGTTGCGCTCACCGCCGGAGAGCACCCCGGCCGGCTTCTGCTGGTCCGGCCCCTTGAAGCCGAACGCCGACACATAGGCGCGGGACGGCATCTCGACCTGTCCGACGTTGATGTAGTCCAGCTCGTCGGAGACGACGGCCCACAGCGTCTTCTTGGGGTCGATGTTCTCGCGGCTCTGGTCGACGTACGAGATCCTGACGGTCTCGCCGACCTTGATGTTGCCCGAGTCCGGCTTCTCCAGGCCCTGGAGCATCTTGAACAGCGTGGTCTTGCCGGCGCCGTTCGGGCCGATGATGCCGACGATGCCGTTGCGCGGCAGGGTGAAGGAGAGGTCGTCGATGAGGACCTTGTCGCCGAAGGCCTTGTTCAGGTTCTCGACCTCGACGACGACGCTGCCCAGACGGGGGCCCGGCGGGATCTGGATCTCCTCGAAGTCCAGCTTCCGCATCTTGTCGGCCTCGGCGGCCATCTCCTCGTAGCGGGCCAGCCGGGCCTTGGACTTGGCCTGTCGTCCCTTGGCGTTGGAGCGGACCCACTCCAGCTCTTCCTTGAGCCGCTTCTGCCGCTTGGCGTCCTTCTGGCCCTCGACCTTGAGGCGGGACGCCTTGTTCTCCAGGTAGGTGGAGTAGTTGCCCTCGTACGGGTGGGCGCGGCCGCGGTCGAGCTCCAGGATCCACTGGGCGACGTTGTCCAGGAAGTACCGGTCGTGGGTCACGGCGACGACGGTGCCGGGGTACTTGGCGAGATGCTGCTCCAGCCACTGCACCGACTCGGCGTCGAGGTGGTTGGTGGGCTCGTCGAGCAGCAGCAGGTCGGGGGCCTCGAGCAGCAGCTTGCAGAGCGCGACACGGCGGCGCTCACCACCGGAGAGGTTGGTGACGGGCCAGTCGCCGGGCGGGCAGCCCAGCGCGTCCATGGCCTGCTCCAGCTGCGTGTCCAGGTCCCAGGCGTTGGCGTGGTCGAGATCCTCCTGGAGCTTGCCCATCTCCTCCATCAGCGCGTCGGAGTAGTCGGTCGCCATCAGCTCGGCGACCTCGTTGAAGCGGTGGAGCTTCCCCATGATCTCGGCGGCGCCGTCCTGGACGTTCTGCAGGACGGTCTTGGACTCGTCGAGCGGCGGCTCCTGGAGGAGCATGCCGACGCTGTACCCGGGCGAGAGGAACGCATCACCGTTGGACGGCTGCTCCAGCCCGGCCATGATCTTCAGAACGGTGGACTTACCGGCACCGTTCGGGCCGACCACACCGATCTTCGCACCGGGCAGGAAGCTCAGCGTGACGTCGTCAAGGATGACCTTGTCGCCGTGCGCCTTGCGCGTCTTGCGCATGGTGTAGATGTACTCAGCCAAGAGAAACCGTCCGGCAATAGGTGAGTGGGCAGATACACCCCATCTTGCCTGACCGCCACCCCGGGAACGAAACCAGTACGGCGGGGAGCCCGCTCACCGGGCCACGACGGTTCATGCTGTAGTCGTCCCGTCACCGCGGGTCGCCGCCGGTCGGCAGCGAGCCGCACGGCCCATGGACGGCCCGGACAGGTGCCCCCGCCATCCGATGACGCAGCGCAGCCCGGCCGCGCCTCGCGACACCCTGCGGCGGGAGGATCACTCGGGGCAGCGCCCCGGGCCGGTCGCCCGGTGCCGACACGCACCCGGGCCGAGCGCCGACGCGCATGCACCGACGGCTCGTGGTGGACTGGTGACTACCGGATTCTTCTGCCCCGCGGGAGCGGCTGTGCAGGCCCTCGCCGCTCGAGCGCTCGATGCGGTCGACCGCCGTTCACGCCACGGAGTGGGCTGCAGGGGGCTTCGTGGGGCATCGGCGTCCTTGCTGCACCTCACCGCCTCCGCCGGATCGGGAGGTGCTCCATGTCCGGTCACGCCGGCAAGGTCCGCAACATCCTGCTCGTCTGGCTGGTCTGGCCGCTGATCACGCTGGGCATCTACCACTGCGTCTGGTACTACAAAGTGAATCGCGAGGCGCGGGATTTCGATCGGCGCATCGCGGTCGACCCGATGCTGGCGCTCCTGGCCATCACCGTGGGGTGGCTGGTGATCGTCCCGCCGTTCGTTTCCGTCTACAACACGGGCCGGCGCATTGCCCAGATGCAGCACTCGGCCGGGATGCAGCCGAGCTGCAACGCCTGGATCGGCCTCATCCTCATGATCGTTGCGGGTCTGCACTCGCTGTACTACCAGCACGAGCTGAACCAGATCTGGGCCCATTACCGGAGCCTGGCCGAGGGTGAGCTGGTACTCCTCGCAGCCTGACGCGAAGACACACGTCACGGCCGGCCATCACGGCCGAGGTGCCGACCTTCACGGCCGAGGTCAGGGCATGAGCTCGAGCGGGCTGTAGCGGTGCGCCTGCCCGCCGACCCACTCGGTCCAGGTCGGATCGTCGAGCAGCGCTTCCGCATCGGACAGACCCGCCCGCCGCAGGAATTCGAGCAGGTCCTCGTCCGAGCGGGCGAGCCCCATGATCTGGTTCCGCACCGTGATGCGCCGCCCCCCGGAGGGGGAGATCCGGTGCACCACGATCGGGACACGACCCATGCATCCAGGCTGCGCCGGATGGCCGCCCGCAGCACGCCGGGCCCCGCAGCTCGCGCCGGGCGACCCCGCGCCCGTGGCGGCCCCGTTGCGGACAGGTGACCCTGGACCGGCAGGGGGCGCACTGTCACCGTGGACTCACCCTCCGCGGCTCAGTCCTCCGTGGTGGGGGCCTTCTTCTTGCGTACGAGGAGGACGGCGACACCGCCCACGACGACGAGCGCGATCGCCACGCCCGCGATGAGAGGAGTGGCGTTCGACGCACCGGTCGCGGCGAGGTTCTCACCGCCGCCCGAGGTGCCGCCCGCCGATGCGGGGCTCGGCTGGGAGGACGGCAGGCCGGGAGCCGGGGCGGCGCCCTTGGTCCTGCAGTCCAGCACTCCCTTGAAGTTCTTAGAGAAACCGCCGGGTCCGGTGATCGTGAAGTCGTACGCCTGGTCCTCGGGAACCGGGACGGTGACGGTCCGGGACTCACCGGCAGCGATGGAGTGCTTGAAGCCCATCAGCTCGAAGGTGAACGCCTTGTCGCCCTTGTTGGTGGCCGTGATGTCGACGCCACCCTTCGCACAGTTCTTCTCCGCCGAGAGCGCCGGGATCGGTCCCGTCTTCGCCCAGGTGGCGGTGGCGCTCGCGGAGACCGTGGACCGGCTGGAACCGGCCAGGATCTGGGTCTGGCTCTTCGCCACCCCGGCGAACGCCCGGCCGACCGGCACTGTCGTGGTCGCCTG
This sequence comes from Streptomyces sp. NPDC043861, assembly GCF_056435905.1. Classification (NCBI taxonomy): domain Bacteria; kingdom Bacillati; phylum Actinomycetota; class Actinomycetes; order Kitasatosporales; family Streptomycetaceae; genus Streptomyces; species Streptomyces sp. NPDC043861. Next base: position 609,932 of record NZ_JBWKDP010000002.1, read on the forward strand.
CACGGTGAGCGAGGCAGTACCGTCAGCGGCCCCCGAAGGTATGCCGAAGTACAGCTCGCTGCCGTTGACCGCGGAGGTCACCGGCTTGCCGTCCTTGTCCGTCACCTTGACGCCGCTGGCGGCGGCATCGGCGGGCGGAGTCACCGTGACCTGGTCGGCGTCGGTACGGACCGTGACCGGCCCCAGCCGTTCGCCGGCCTTTCCGGAGACCGCGTTCGGCTCCAGACCGAGCGAGGCACGGGGCTCCCCGACGTTCCGCGCCTTCTTCTCCAGCCAGTCGGCAAGTTTCTCGGCGGCCGGGTCGAGTGCCTCCACATCGGCCTGGTCCGAGTAGCGCCAGATGGCGACCTGGGTGCCCGCCGCGGCAGTCCGCTCGGTGAGGGGCCCTGTGCCGGCCCGGTCGGCAAGTGCCATGAGGTCGTCGACCTGGGGGTAGGAGTGCTGCAGGATCCAGCGGATCTTGCCTGCGTCCCTGTTGGCACCGAGAGACGTCTGGTCCCAGGGCGTCTCCAGGTACTTGGCCTGCTCCTGGGTGGGGTTGTGGATGTCGATGCAGTAGGTCTTGAGCGTGCCACCGCCGTCGACCGTCATTTCGAAGAGGCCTGCAGGCAGTTCCTCTTCCCTGCCGCCGTCGTGCAGCACGGCACGGTCGAAGGTGGTGAGGCCGTCGAGGGTGGCCGAGGCACCGCCGGTGTGCTGGGGAGCCTCGTCGGCGACAGCGGGTCCGGCGATGACCATGGACCCCGCCGCGAACAGCCCGGACACCAGAGCCGTCACCGCCGAGAGGGCGGCTCCCCGCCGACGTACAGAGAACGCAGAAAACACAGAATTCCCCTCCGGGCGAGGCCCTTTCGCGTGGGGTGCGTGGGGGGAGCGCCTCGCCTGCAACTCAAGTGCCCGTGAATACTGGGGAATCCTAGAGAGACGGCCGGGGCCGATGCCCCGTCATACCGTCAGACAACCATTCCGAATCGGAATCGTTATCGCAGCCTCTACATCCCTTGGTGAACTATCGACAAATCTCCACAACTGCAGGTCAGGGTGTCATTGCGCTGGGTACACCGCGCGCGGCAGCGGGGACGCCCGCGCCCCGTCGGCCGCGGGCCGCCCCGGAGCCGGGCCCGGTGACGCAGGCCAGGTCGGAGCCCGCGTCGGAGCCGGAACGCGTGGTGGAGGTGGGAGTCGGGACCGGTTCGGCGCCCGGGTCGGCGCCGGAGAGCAGGACGAATTCGGAGACCGAGCCCGGCGGGCAGGCCCACGGATCCGCCGAGTCGGCTGCCGGGACAGCCGTACGGACGGCGGCCCGGTCGTCCGGCCCGGCACCGTCCGCGCCGTCTCCGGTCGTCAGTCCGCCCGGACGCTCCGTCAGCTGCGGTTCTGCTCTTGCCGCTCGTCGGAAGGCCGACGTTCCGCGCGTCATGTCATGCCCCACCGCCACCGCGTCGATGTCGACGGATGTCCGCCGCTGCCCGCCCCGTTCTTCCTCCCTCACCCTCAATCGGCCGTGCACCACGAGTGGTTCACCGACGGACACCGAAGCCGACAGGTTCAGTCCGAGCGACCGCCAGGCCCACACCGTGTAGAAGCTGGTGGGACCGTCCGCCCAGAACTCCCGCCGGCGGTCCCAGCGGCGTGAGGTCACCGCGAACCGGAATCGCGCGTATCCTCCGTTCGCGGATTCCCGGTACTCCACACCGGTCGCCACATTGCCGACCAGGGTCACCATCGTCTCGTTCATGCCGGATCCCCTCCCGATCGACGGCCTCTCGACGGCCGCCTCATCCACCCGTTCGACAGCCCGGTCGCTGCTGTCTCCGTCCTGTTGCTTCCATGCTGGTCCCGCGCACGGATTCCCGCCGCTGCCTGTGGAAGCCGCCGCACATGGGGAAAACCCCGCCACCCGTACGAGTGGCGGGGTCCTCGGTTCGCCGTTCGGGGCCGACGGAATCAGCGTCTGGACACCGCGGAGTACTGGTCCCGCACCTCCCGGTACCGCAGCAGCTCCCCAGCGATCGGGTCGAGCACCCTCGCCCGCCCGCATGCCGCAGCGGCCTCCTTGAGCCGCCGTTCCGCGTCCTGCCCGTACCTCCGCGCGGGCCCCCTCGCCGCAGCCGCGCAGCCCCACTCCACCAGCGGACCGCCGATGATCCCGGCCAGCATCACCAGCACCGGTGGCACCAGCATCGGCTCCATGACCCCGATGATCTGCCCCACGAGCCACAGCCCTCCGAAGACCTGGAGCAGGGTCATGGCGGCCTGCGCCAGCACCGCGGCCGGCCACCACTTGGGCCTCGGCGGCCGGGCTGTCGGCGTGCCGAGGGTGACCGCGAGCTCGTCCAGGGCCTCGGGCAGCCCCTCCGCACCGCGCACCGCAGCCTCACGCACGGCCTGCGCCCAGGGCACGGGCAGCCCCTGGACCGCCTCATCGGCGACGATACGGACCGCCTGTTCCACGCGCTGCCGTGCGGTGAGCTCCTCCTCCACCGGCTCCGCCGGCTGGGGCAGCCCGCCTCCGGGCGTGCGCAGTCGCTCGCACCAGCGCCACAGCCGGAGCCAGGGGGTGCCGCAGGCACGCCCGGCGTTGCGGCTCCACTGGCGTTCCGCCTCCTCACCGACCGCCGCGGCCCCCACCGCGCGAGCCAGCCGGGCTGCGAAGTCGTCACGGGCCCGCTCGTGAAGTCCGGGCTGCCCGTCGGCGACGTACTGGGAACGCAGCCGTGCCGCGGCCGCATCGACGTCGGCAGAGATGCGCCGCGCGGCTGCGGAGCGCTCTTGCACAAAGTGCCCGAGCAGCTCGCGCAGGTCGCCGACGCCCTCGCCGGTGAGGGCCGAGAGGGCGAGCACGGTGGCGCCGGGCTCGCCGTGTTCACCCACCGCGATGCCGTCCTCGTCGAGGAGCCGGCGCAGATCGTCGAGCACCTGGTCGGCGGCCTCACCCGGAAGCCGGTCGATCTGGTTGAGGACGACGAAGGTGACCTCGGCGTGCCCGGCGAGCGGCCGGAGATAGCGCTCGTGCAGGGCGGCGTCTGCGTACTTCTCCGGGTCGACGACCCAGATCACCGCATCGACGAGCGCCAGCACCCGGTCCACCTGCTCCCGGTGGACGGTCAACGCCGAGTCGTGGTCGGGCAGGTCCACGAGGACCAGCCCCTGCAGCGTCTCGTCGCCGGACCCGCCCGCCAGCGGTCTGCGGCGCAGCCGCCCGGGGATGGCGAGCCGGTCGAGCAGTCCTGAGGCGCCCTCGGACCAGCTGAGGGAGATCGGGGCGGAGGTCGTGGGCCTGCGCAGCCCGGTCTCCGAAATGGGCACGCCCGCCAGGGCGTTGAACAGCGTCGACTTTCCGCTGCCGGTCGCCCCGGCGATGGCGACGACGGTGTGCTGCGACGACAGGCGCTGGCGCGCCGCCGCCCCGTCGAGGACCCGTTCCGCCTCGTCGAGGGCATGGCCGTCGAGCCGGGCGCGCGAGAGGCCGACGAGTTCACGCAGGGCGTCGAGACGGGTGCGCAACGGAGCGGCGTACGGGCCCCCTACGGGGACGTGCGGATCCTCGGCGAGCGCCTCGTCGTCGAACGCGGACGGTTCGGAGACGCGGCGTGCGATGAGGCCGTCGTCCCAGCGGGCGTCGCCCGCCGCGTCCGAAGCATCGTGCTGTGCCTCACCCGCCCCGGTTCCGGCCCCGGTGCCGTTGCGTTCCGCATACCCCTCTGCGGGTACCCGTTCGCGGCCGGCCCCCTTGGAGCGGGTCGCTTCCGCACCTGTCCCGTGAGAGGCCGTCCCGTGGGAACCGGCACCCCCCGAGCCAGCGCCCCCGGAACCCGTGCCCTCCGGCCCGGTCTCCGAGCAGCCCTCGGTCTCCCCAGTGACAGCAGTCACCGGCGGTCACCTCTCCTTCTGCAGTACGGACAGCGCGGCGATCAGCTCGGCCTGCGGCTCCGGGGACACTTCGAGGGCGTCGAGCGGGGCGAGACGGCGGTCGCGCTCCTCGTGCATCACACGGTCGATGCACTCCGTCATCAGCTCGGCGCCCTTGTCCCGCAGCCTCAGTGCACCCTGGGCTCCCAGGCGTTCGGCAAGCAGTTCGCCCGCGGCACGGGCGCGCCGGCTGCCGAGCAACGAGGCTGCGAGCAGCGCGGCAACGGTCTCGGGATCAGGGGCGGCCGAGCGTTCCATGCCCCTCACCGTCTCCTCGGCGAGCTCCTCCAGGACGCGCCGCCAGCGGCGTACGGCCATCCCGATGCGCTCGGTGGACTCACGATCGGCGGCTGCGTGACCGCCGCCGACGGCGCCGGCGGCCGGCTCGCGCCGCCACGCTTCCTGAAGCCGCTCGTCGGCGGCCGCCACGGCGCAGTGAAGCAGTGCGATCAGGCTCTCGGCGAGCGCGTCGAGGAGCTCGGCGGCGGAGCTGTCACGCGGGTAGCCGCGCCAGCGGGTGCGGGCGTCCCCGGCGAGCACCGCGCCACGGCCGAGCTGCTTGCGCACCCGCCCGGCCTCCAGCGCGTACGCCTCCTCGACCGCACCGGAGAGGCGCACGGCGGCGGCGTGCTGCGCGGCGACGGCGCCCGCGAGCTCGGGCATCCGGGCGTTGAGCGAGTCGATGACCCCGGCGGCGGTCCGTACGACGGTCTGCCGGCGTGCCGCGGGATCCAGGGCCCGGTGCGCCAGCCAGTCCCGGAGGGCCACGACTGCGGAATCCGGCAGCAGCCCGCTGCCGCGGCCCGCGGATTCGGGAAGCTCCGGGATCGTGAACCGGGGAACCTCGCCGAGCCCCGCCTTCGTCAGGAGCGCCGCGTACTGCCGGGACACCTCCGTGACCATCTGGTGCGGCACCCGGTCGAGCACGGTGACGAGCGTGGCGTCGTACTGCTTCGCGGTACGCAGCAGATGCCACGGGACCGCGTCCGCGTACCGGGAGGCGGTGGTGACCATGACCCAGATGTCGGCGGCACAGATCAACTCGGCGGCCAGGACCCGGTTGTCGACGACGAGCGAGTCGATGTCTGGTGCGTCCAGGAGGGCGAGCCCCGGAGGCAGCGAGCCGGCGGTCTCGATCCGCAACGCCTTGTCCTCGGTCTGCCCACGCCCACTCGCCGAGGCCTCGATCTCCTGCTGGGGCAGCCAGACCCGGGGGAGGTGAGGGAGCACGCGTACGCCCGCGAACCAGTGGTGATCGTCGGGGTGACACACGAGCACGGGAGTCCGGGTCGTGGGCCTCAGCACACCGGCCTCGCTGACACGCCGCCCCACAAGCGAGTTGACGAGAGTCGACTTCCCGGCGCCTGTGGAACCGCCGATGACCGCGAGCAGCGGTGCTTCGGGGTCCTTCAGCCGGGGCACCAGATAGTCGTCCAGCTGCGCCAGCAGCTCGTCTCTCGTCCGCCGTCCGCGCGGTGCGTCGGGAAGGGGGAGTGGAAGACGCACGGCAGCGACACGGTCGCGCAGGGCGGAGAGTGCGTCGATCAGCTGAGGCCGTACTTCCATGGTCACCACATGCGAAGAATGCCCAATTTTGGAGTCTTTTTGAAGCGTATGAGCGTCCCTGCGCGCCGATCAGACAGACGGGACGGACGAGACAAGTGGGGCACAGGCATAACGAGTGCACAACACCCGAGGTGTGAGACGGAAAAACCGCTGCGAGAATCGCACCTGCCTGCGATTATCGGTTCGCTTCACCGAACCTCCACATCGTGCCACGCAGGTGAAGCAACCGGGCCAAGGCGATCGGAGCCCTATCCTTGTCCCGGCAAGGTCACGGCCGACCCACCAAGGGCTCAAGGCCACCGAGGCCACATCCGGCCCCCGTAGCTCAGTGGATAGAGCAGGCGCCTTCTAAGCGCTTGGCCGCAGGTTCGAGTCCTGCCGGGGGCGCACAGAGCACATGGCCGGTCGGCCCTCCTTCGAGGAGGGCCTTTTTGCTGGTCAGGGGCACTCTAGCGAGGTGTGCGTAGCAGACGCGTAAGCGCCGGAACACCCCAGGCGACCATGAGGATGGTGCGACCCCGTCCGCCTGGGCAAAGGGTTTCCGCCGATGACTGCGGGCCGTACGCAATGAGGATTCCCGGCCTGGTTCGGCTCTCTCCTGCCGGATCGGGCGTCCCCGACCGCCTCGATGTGCACCTGCCGATCCCGCGCCGACCGGAGGTGCTCCGGGCGACACGCGGCGAGCAGCACCGGTCCGCAGTGCCCGTCGGCCTCTCGCCCGGACGGGCACGAATCCGCGTCCGGCCGCGTCATCGGCCGGGTGCAGGGTCGGTCCGCTCCTGTCGAGGAAAGGGGCGAATTCCGCAGGGGCCAGAACTTTTTTTCGAGCGATGCGCCGGGCCCGGCGGATGCCGCCTTCAGCCGAGCTGCTCGGCCGGTCCGACGACGACGCCCTCGGGACCGCCGACGCAGCAGCGCCGACAGCTGTCCTCGTACTGCGCCGGCTCGCCGACGAGTTCGGCGCCGTGGGTGGCGCGCACGCAGGCGGGCAACGCGTCGTCGATGTCGTCGATGTCGTCGACCGCGAACATGATGCGACGAATGCCCAGCGTGATCGACGGCGCGTCCTTCGCTCGGCGCCGATCGCCCTCGGCGTGTGGAACATCGCCCGCTCGATTCGGCCGTGGCCGTCCGGGACTCGCAGCATCGCGATGTCCTGCCGGACGTCGTCGAGCCCGATGACACGCTCCTCCCCGGTGCACGTCACGCGTCGGCCGGTCCGCGTCCGATCATCGGGTCACGCGCCGCATGGAACCCTGTGCGCATGTACGAAGAGCCGACGACGAGTGCCGGAGAACTGTCTGTGAGTGCGTGGGAGGACGGCGGAGCTGTTCGGACGGACAAGGGCCGGGTACGGGGCTCGGTGGTCGACGGGGTCCGTGTCACGCTCGGGATTCCCTACGCCGCAGCGCCGTTCGGATCCGGCCGGTTCCGCGAACCCCGCCCCGCCGCCGCCTGGGAGGGGGTGCGGGACTGCACGCGGTTCGGGCCGATTGCGCCTCAGTCGGCGGAGCTGCCCGGCTCACCCGCCTGGTCACCGGACGAGGAGGACATCCTCAGTCTGAACATCTGGGCCCCGGAGGACGCGACGGGCCCGCTGCCGGTGCTGTTCTGGATCCACGGCGGGGCCTACACCTTCGGATCCTCGGCTCAGCCCGACTACGACGGGACCGCGTTGGCGAGTGCCGGCCTGGTGGTCGTGACGTGCAACTACCGGCTCGGCTTCGAGGGCTTCGGCCATGTGCCCGGCTTCCCCGACAATCGCGGGCTGCTCGACCAGATAGCCGCGCTGCGCTGGGTCCGCGACAACATCGCAGCCTTCGGCGGGGACCCGGACAACGTCACCGCGGCCGGGCAGTCCGCCGGAGCCGGCTCCGTCGTGTGTCTGATGCTCAGCGACCGGGCCACCGGTCTGTTCCGGCGTGCCATCGCCCACAGCGTCCCCGACGCCTGTCTCCCGCCGGACCTCGCCGCCGGTCTGACCCGGAAGGTGGCCGAGGCCGCAGGGGTCGCACCCACCGCCGAGGGGCTGCTCTCCGCCTCGCCCAAGGCTCTGGTGACCGCGTCGGACCGGGTGGTCGCGCAATTCGGTTCGGACCCGCACGCCGGGCCGTTGCACTACGACACGGTCATCTACGGACCCGTCCTGGACGGCGAGTTGGTACCGGCGGATCCGGTTGCCGCCATGCGTGAACGCTCCGGAAGGTCGGTGGACCTCCTGGTGTGCCACACGACCGAGGAGTACTGGCTGATGCACGAGGTGGGCAGCATGCCGCCCGTCACCACCGAGGAAGGCCTGGCCCGCTTCGCCGACGCCTTCGGGCTCCCGGACGAGCTGATCGCGGGCTACCGCAGGCTGATGCCGGAAGCACCGGTCCTGGACGTCTACCTCGCGATCGCCGGTGACGCGGTTTTCGTCGCCCACACGGTACGCCTGGCCGAGGCCCATGCCCGCGCAGGCGGCCGCGCCTACCTGTCCCGGTTCGACCGGCGCCGCACCGGGCCCGGCAAGACCACGGTGCGGGCGTGGCACGCCGCGGACGTGCCCTTCGCGTTCGGCACCCTGGACGCGGCGGGCGTCGACTTCCTCACCGGTGGGCCGGTAGACGAAGACGACCGGGCGCTTTCCCGGCGGATGGTCCGGGCCTGGGCCGACTTCGCGGCAACCGGGGAGCCCGGCTGGGCGCCGGTCGGCGCCCGGGCCGCGGTCGCACATGTCTGGGGCGTGCCGCAGGACCACCAGGCGGCCGACGCCACGCTGCGGGAACTGTGGGAGGGCGTACGTCCCGCTCCGCTGCGGCTCTGACGCCCTCGCGCTGGGAGCCGCAGACGCGGAGTCCTGCCGGGACCGCCCGGTCCGGATGACGACCGGCCCGCCCTCCGGAATCGCTCGCTGCCGGTCCGGCGGCCCCGCACGGGTGCTCCCGCCGCTCTCTTCCGGGCGGCAGCGGGCACCGGGTCCCGCCCCTTCGCCCGGCTCCGACCAGGCGTGGTCCAGGGCCCCTTGGCCCTCCGGTCAGCCGCTCCTGCCCCGGACCAGGGACCGGCGCAGTCGGGAGGCGGGTTCCACGGCACCGCCGGGCAGGTCGAGTTCGGTCAGCCGGTCCCGCTGGAAGTACCGCGCGGTGCCGGCATCGCCGTCCCCGTGGCCCGGACGGTCGCCCAGCAGCCGGGCGGCGTCGTCCCGCAGACGCGGATGGATCCTCGGCTGCATGCAGTAGCCCACGGCCCGGACCAGCGGATCCAGCGTCCGTGGTGCGGCGCCGAGCACGGCGGGGTCCGCTCCGGCCTCCAGGTCCGGCACCAGATGGTCCACGAGGGTCAGGGGCATCCGGTTGCTGTTCTCGTACGGCGTGAGCCGCTCCAGCACCGACGCCGTGCCCACCCGCGCGAGGGGAATCCCGTAGTACACGGAGGCGGTGAACATGGCGGTCGAGAAGCAGCCCACCACGAGCTGCGGACGGCACTGCTCGTAGAAGGTCTCCGCGAGCAGCGGGCCGTCCAGCGCGGTCAGGCTCACTCCGGCCTCCGCGGCTGCCGTGCTCAGAGCCAGCGAGTAGCGGGCGGGCGCGGTCGGATGCGGCTTGAAAACCACCGACCGGTGCCCGGCCGCCGCGGCCCCGCGCAGCATGCGGATGTGCAGGTCCTCTTCCTCGTCCGCCGTCAGGATGCCCAGTGCGGCCAGGTACTGACCGAGCAGCAGCGCGGTCGGGGCGGCCTCGACCGCTTCGGTCACCTGCGCGAGCCCGACGGCCGACTCGCCGATCTCCGCCAGCACCTTGCGGAAGGCCGCATCCGGTACGAGCTCCGGCGGGACGCCGAACTCCGACAGCAGCAGTGGACGCAGTCCCGGGACCAGGTCGAGATGGAGAAGTCGCTGAATGCGGCAGGCGATCGACTGGGGCAGCTCGCCGCGCGTCGGCCCGTAGCTCATCAGGCCGTCGGCGTACACCTGGACCGGGCTCTCGGCGAAGATCGTGGCGAGTGCCCTGGCAGGGTTGACCTGGATCGACTCGACGATCACCTCGACCGGTCCGCTGTCCAGTCCCCATGCGGCCCGGAACGCCCGCTGCCACACCGGACTCTCCTCCGGACGCGGTCCCCAGGAGCCCGGATGATTGGGCCGGATGGCCTCGTTCCAGTCGATCACTTCGTCGAACCGGGCGGCAATCCGGTCGTAGCCGGTCATCTCCTCGAGGCGCAGAGCCGTCTCGGGGACTTCGGCGTTGTTCGAGGCCAGGAGGAGCCGTCGCGTGTCCTCGGCCGTGCCGAACTGCCCGGCGTCGAGGGCCGCCGCCAGCGTGGCGGCACCGTAGAGCGTGGACACCTGGAAGATCTGGGTGCGCTGGGGCGTCTGCATGGGGTCAGGCGGCCTTTCCCGTGTCGCGCAGACGCTGGAGCAGCGTGCTGCGTGCGGTGTCCATCGTCGCCAGGGTCTCGGCCAGCACCTGCTGGGGCATGCGCCGAAGTGCGTCGGACACGTCGTGCTTGAGCCGCTTGGCCACGGCCGGCTCGTACTGGTCCGCCTTGGCCAGATGAAAGGCGATCATGGCGCAGTAGGTCCTCACGGCCTTCGGGAGAAAGCGGTCCGCCTCGGCGTCCTTCGCCACTTCTTCGAGCAACAGGTCGTACGACGGAATGAAGTCCAGCTGACGGTTGTCCGAGATCTGTGTGAGGGATGTGGTGACCCCGCGCCGGTAGAAGACCCCGTGCAGTCCGAGAGCCGCGTACGACTTTGCGTTCAGATGAAGGCGCCAGATCCACAATCGGTCCTCCGCGGTGCGCAGTTCCGTCTCGAACCGTGATCCGCCGTTCTCGAAGAGGTGGCCGCCGTAGATCCCGAACGGTACGAACGGGTAGTCCACCATCGTCACCATGCTTGCCGGTGCGATTCCGTCCCGGGGGTCCATCACGGTGTTGCGCCGCTTGGCGGGCGCATAGCGGATGTGGCGGGCCCTGCCGGTCGCCTGAACATGGTCGGTACGGGCGAAGTCGCAGCCCAGTCTCTCGATTCCGTGCACCATGGCCCGCAGATGACCGGTGGCGTACCAGTCGTCGCCGTCCAGGAACGTGATGTAGTCCCCGGTCGCCGCGTCCAGACCGGTGTTGCGTGCCTGGGCCACTCCCCGGTTGGTCTCGTGGCGGATCACCGTGGCATTGGGGATACGGCGCCGCCAGTGGTCGAGAACATCCGGTGTGCCGTCCGTCGAGCAGTCGTCGACAAGCAGGAACTCGAAGTCCGGGTCCGCATTGTTCGCGAGGCTGCGCATCGTGTCGGGAGCATAGGCTCCGACATTGTGGAAGGGCACGACGACGGACAATTTCGGCACATGGAATCCAGACACTCGAACGCCGGTCTTTCCCGGCAGAATATCGCCGCCGATTTCCGGTGGGACGAGCCGGATTTGCACTCCGGATGAACTCTTGTCGTCGTGTGGACGAACCACCGGCAGCCGCTCAGTCCCCGGCCGGCCCCGCACGCCCGCGCGAGCGCCGGTGCCGGAATCCGACGGCCGCCAGCAGGATCAGAGCCGCGGCGCCGACCGCGAGGCCGAGCCGTAGCCCGGGCGGCCGGAAGGAGCAGTTGAGCGTGGCCGCCCTGCCGTCGAGCGGAACGGCCAGCAGTCCCAGGTACCGTTCGGCGGGCACGGGAGCCGCGTCCCCCGCGGCACAGGTCCATCCCGAGATGCGTGGCGCGGCGATGACGGCGGTTCCGGTGCTGCCGGCCGGCAGTTCGGCGGAAATGGCATGGCCCCGGATGTGCACGCCGGTCGCACCGTGCGCCGTCAGTTGCCGTACCGCCGCGTCCAGCCGCGCCTGGACGAGACACCCGACCGGCTGCCGCGGCAGGACCGCCCCGGCCGACGGGTGCAGGTCGATCCGTAGCGAGCCGGAGGCCGGCACGGTGCCCAGCGGCTGCATCGCGGCCTGCACGGCCGGCGGGCGGCCCGCGAACGTCACGGGCAGACGCCCGCCCAGTGCGGCCGTGCCCTGGTACCGGGGAGCCCAGAAGTAGACGCGCGAACCGGCGGGGCATGTGGCAACGAGCGTGATCGTGCCCTTGGTGCCCCTCTTCCGTGTCGGATCGCCGGGCACGTCGTACACCTTGGCGCCGAGCAGCATCTCCTGGTTGGCGAAGGCGGAGTCGCCGAACCTGGCCCCTCGTCCGGAGAGCCGCACCCCGGGGCGGACCGTGACCAGCGGAGGGACCGCGGTGTCGGTGGAGGTGACAGCGGCCCCGGGGGCCTTGTCCTGATCCACCGGTGCCCGTGGATCGGAGCGCATGCGGGTGCCGATGGAGAAGATCGCGTCGGTCACCGGATGGTCCAGGCTGACCGGGTGCCGCCCCTTGGCGTAGTAGCCGAAGCCCAGGGACGCCAGCGTGCTGGAGTACACGTCCGCGGTGAGGCTGCTGTAGTAGTCGGCACCCTGGCCGCCGACCACCATGACGTCATTGCCGCCCGGAACCTCTCCGGGATCCGTGCGGTGCCGCGGCCAGGCGTCCTTCTGCGCCGTCGCCCGTTCCATCTCCCAGTGCCAGGGTCCCAGCCGTGGCGCCCAGGACACCTCCTGCAGTTGCTGCCGTTCGATACGGGCCCCGCTGACTGCGGCCTCGCCTGCCTGGGCCACGACGAGGAGCGCCACGGCCACGGCGAGCAGGGCCCGGACGCCGACGCCGTACCGTCGGGCGAACAGCACACCCGCGGCCGCCACCACGGCGAGCACCACGGCGGCCGAGAAAGCGGGGTAGGTCCACCGGTCGATGTCCCCGCTCCCGCGGGCGGCCCACGTCATCACGGCCAGCAGCGCTCCGGCACCCAGCAGCGCGGGCAGCCGGGGCAGCCCTTCGGCCGTGGACAGCCAGGCGGCGATCAGGAGCAGCCCGCAGAGCACGAAGGTCTGGCGGTAGGGGATGCCGTTCGGCGAGGCTCCGGCGTGCCAGAGCAGATGGGTGGGCTCCCACTGCATGGAGAGGGCCACCAGGCAGATCGTCGCCGTCCAGGTGGCACGGACCCGCGGCACCAGTGCCCGGTTGAACGGCAGGGTCAGTGCCAGCGCGAGGGCGGGGGTGCCGATGTGGACGGCGGGCGTCGCCACGCTCGATGTGGCCGGCAGCAGCCGGGCGAACACCTCGGTCCAGGCGGCGGCCGAGAAGGCCGTCGCGGGGGTCGGATCGGCGACGCGGGCGGCCGAGTGGACGACCAGGACGACCGGTGCGGCAATGCCGATGCCCAGGACCGCGCTCCGAACGGCACGCAGCAGGGCGCCGAGGGGCCGACGGCCGGAATCGCCGGCCGCGAACAGCCGTGCCGCCAGCACCACGGCGGCCCCGATGGTCGCCATGTAGGCGGTGTAGAAGTTGGCCACCCAGGCGAGGGCCACCACCAGCGGTCCCAGCAACGGGCGACGCCCGGCACGCGCCCACTCCCCGACCAGGCAGAGCAGCGGGAAGGCGAGCAGGCCGTCCAGCCACATCGGGACAGTGGCACCGTAGTTGAAGGTCCAGCCGGACAGCGCGTATGCGGCTCCGAGCACGGCGGCCACCGGCCACGGTCCGCGGCGCAGCGCCAGCAGCAGGACCGACATCGCGGCACCTGCGGCAGTGATCTTGAGGACGGTGACGGTGTAGAGGGCGAGCTCGATGCGGTCCGCCGGGAAGAGCACGACCATCAGGTCGAACGGGCTGCTCAGATATGTGCCGAAGTCGGCGAGGAAGTTCGAGCCGAAGCCCGAGTTCCAGTTCAGGAACATATCGCCGTCGGCCTCGCCGAGCAGAAGCTTCCGCCAGTACGCGTGGTACGGCAGGTACTGCTGGCCGAGATCGACGACATTGCGGGTGGTGGGGCCGAAGGGATGGCTGCCGGCCATCACTCCGCCGAGGCAGAAGACAAGGCAGGTCAGCACGGCGGCAGCGGCCGCCGCACGTACCCGGACGCTGCGCCGGGATCTCGTCACCAGCCGCCGCAGGCGTCCGGGCTTCGCCACTGCGGCGTCGTCCGCCGTCCCGGGCCGGTCGCCCGGGGTCCTGGCCCGCTCGCTCTGGGCAGGGACGGCCTCGGCAGCAGGGGGCACGCGTCGTCCTCCGGGATGTCTGGCGCGGGCGCGCGGATGCGCGGGGACCCGGCGCTGACGTCACCGCACGGGCCGTGGGCCATTACCGCCGATCAGGGCAACCCTGACCCCATCACCAGACGGACCCTGCACACACCACGGGTGAATTCACGGTGTCGCACCGGGGCCCGCGCCGCTCACCCGGCGTACCCGGAAGGCTTGTGAATGGCCACTGGTGGGTGCAACCACCCGGGATGGAAAGGGACTTGGCCACCCGGCTCCGATGCGCGAACGGCGTTCTGCGAAGATCGCCCGGAGTACCGGCGCGTGACTGGTGGGGGCGATCGCATGAACGGTGGCACGGAGAACGGATCGAAGAGCGACAGGGTCGGAAGGTTCACGACCGAAGAGGAACGGGACCGGTTCCTCGCGGTGTACGACCGGGCCATGGAGCTGTGGCCCGGGCCCCGCGGCAGCCGTGAGATCAGCACCCGCTTCGGCACCACCCATGTCCATGTGTACAACGGCGCAGCCGACGGAGTTCCGCTCGTTCTGCTGCACGGGGCGAACTCGACGTCGGCCATGTGGTCGCAGAGCGTCGCCGCATTCGGCGCGGACAGACCCGTCTACGCCATCGACACCATCGGTGACGCCGGTCGCAGCGTCCAGACTGCTCCCCTGCCCGGCCCCGACGCATTGTCCACCTGGCTGGACGAGGTGCTGGACGGCCTCGGACTGCACAACGACGGGCGACGACGGCGATTCCTCGGCAAACTCACGGGTCCGATCGGCTCGGCCGGTACGGGCGACCCCGTGGCGCCCGCGAGCGGGAGGGACGCCTCGGAACGCGAGATGGATCTCATGCTCGCTGCGATGCGTCACTTCCGGCCGGGAACACCTCATCCGCAGAAGATCGACGACGAACTGCTGCGCTCGCCGGCCGTCCCCACGCTCGTCCTCCTGGCCGAGCTGAGCACGGTTCATGACGCGCGTCGCGCGGAGCGGCGCGCCCGGGCGCTCCTGCCCGAGGACATCGCGCGGGTCGAGACGATACCCGGCGCCAGACATGTGCTGCCCCCCGATGTGCTCAGTGCACTGCTCCCCCGGTTCCTCGCCGACGGGCCCTCGTTCCCCATGGACGCGTAGACGCCGGAAGGCCACGCGGGGGATGGCGGTCCCCCACCGGCCGACGCCGAAGGGATGCCGAGGGGGCGCAGGCGAGCCTGTCGGGCGGCCGGCGGAAGGGCGAACGGACAACCGCATCTGCCAGGCGCCCGAGGACGCCTGGCAGATGGAGATGTGCCGCTGCTCAGCGGGGTCCCCTCATGGTCCCGCCCGTTTCTCAGACCCTCTTGCTGCCGGCACGCCGGCGCCTGGCGATCACCAGCGAACCGCTGCCGAGGAGCAGCAGACCGCCTGCAGTCGCGAGCAGCACGACGGGCGCATCCGAGGAACCGGACTTCGCGAGCTCGCGGCCTCCGTCGTCATCACCGGAGGATCCGCGGTCGCCGCCGGAGTTGCGGTCGTGTCCGCCGCCGTCACCGTGATCGGAACGCCCGCGGTCACCGCCATCACCGTGATCGGAACGCCCATGGTCACCGCCATCACCGTGATCGGAACGCCCATGGTCACCGCCATCACCGTGATCGGAACGCCCATGGTCACCATCGTCACCACGGCCCGGACGCCCATGGTCACCATCGTCACCACGGCCCGGACGCCCATGGTCACCATCGCCGCCATGGCCGGGACGCCCATGGTCGCCGTCGCCGTCACCGGGACGCCCATGATCGCCGTCACCGTCACCGGGACGCCCATGGTCACCGTCACCGTCACCGTCACCGTCACCGTCACCGTCGACGGTGATGCGCGCGGCAACAATCTCGCCGGTCACACGGACGAGCTGGAAGTCGTACTGCCCGGAACGCACACGCTCGGGAATTCGGACACTGTCCGTCACCGTGCCGTTGGTGTCGGCGACATGGGTGTCGAGCGGCACGAGGGGCCTGTCCCCGCCCTCGTCACCGTCCCCGTTCCCGTCCTCGTAACCGTCCTCGTCCCCGTTATCGCTACCGTTCCCGTCCTCGTCCCCGCTGTCGTCCCTCCGGTCGGAGGCATCGCTCCATGCGGGCGAGGTACTGGGCCGTGTGAAGACTGGTCCCGTCCTGAGCGAGACCGTGGAGGCCAATGCCCCCGCGGCACCAGCCGCACCGCCCACGGGGGCGAGCCGGGAGGTGACCTGCTCCGTCCCGTTGAAGCCGGTCGCGATGAAGTTGATGACATCGCCGGGGCCGACGGTGTTGTCGTCGATCTGCAGATTGAGGGCGGGTGGGTACTGCGCGAACGCCGGCTCGGCTGCGATCAGCGGACCAGCGGCGATCAGGCTTGCGGCGGCGGTGGCAACCATGGCGACACGCCATCTAGAGCGTCTGGGCATCGTGTTCGTGGCTCCTTCGGAGGGCGCTCGATGAGCGGTGATCTTCGTTGGCATCGGAGTGGGACGAGGCGTATGCCCGCTGCCGGGGAGGCTGGGGCTGTGGACCGGTGATGTTCAGACCGTGGCTCTATGGCCGCCTATGCAGCCGAATCGCGCCGACGATCGCGCCGCGCTCGAAGCGGTCCCGGCCTCAGCGGCCCCGGGCCGTGCCCGGCGGCACCTTCCACCGGTCTTCTGAGCATCACGCCATACCGGCCAGGACCGTGTTCGCGCACTCGGTGGGTGCACAGCGGCGCAGGCGAAACGTTTCGCCGTGTGCCCGACCTCTACCAACATCGCGCTGATCACTCCCTTGCCTCAATCGGCGCTGCCGCCTGCTCCCTGCCACCGTCGACCGGCCGATTCGGGCGACGATCGGCCGGGACCCGCCGGAGCAAGGACATCGCCCGACACAAGGGCGTCGCCCCGGCGTCGAGCAACGTGATCAATAGACGTCGACGCCTCCGGCCAAACAGGCTCGCCACAGTGCTCCGCAGGACGGCGCAGTGCTGACACCCGTGTGGCCCTCACGATTCGTCGTGAAAGCCCGCTTGTGTGATGGGGCATGACATGGGTACGGCCGGCGAGCGCGTGTCGCGCACCGGCTCACGGCTGCGCGAGCACCGCCGCGGACCGGTGCGCGGGTGGCGGGCCCGGTGCGGTGCGGTGCGAACAGGGTCCTCCGGCGCCGCCGCAGCGGCGCTTACCCGGCTGCGCACGCCCCTGCGCCGCCCAGGACCTTGCGCCTTGGACACGGAGGGGAGGACGGTGAAGCGTTGAACACCGCTCGACCGTCCTGTGACCGCGTCGTCCGGGCTGAACGGGCGTCGGGGCGAAGGGACGACCTGTCGTCCAGGCCCCCCGCACCGGCCGTTGTCGGGATCCCGGCCCTCGCCGACGGGTCGGGAGTGGAGCCGGCGGGGCTGTCCGAGTCCGGACGGAGAACGCGGGCTTCCAGGGACCACGGTGGGCGGTCGTCACGGGGACGCCGTGGCGTGGGTGATCCGACCTTGCGTAATAAATGCCTCATACCTGTCTAACCTGGTCGAGCCCGGATCCGAACTCACGCAACGAGGTGCACCGCTTGTGGAACTCCGCAGCATCCTGAGAGCGCTGGTCCGCAGCTGGCCCGCTGTCGTCGTCTGCACCCTGGTCGGCGTCTGCGCCGGCTGGGCTGCCACCGCTCTGGCCACCCCGGTCTACCAGGCGCGCACCCAGCTCTTCGTCTCGGCCCAGTCGGGCGGGAACGACATCAATCAACTCCAGCAGGGCAACGCCTTCTCGCAGGCCAGGGTCCAGTCGTACGCCGCGATCGTGACCAGTCGTCAGGTCACCCAGCACGTCATCGATTCGCTGAACCTGCGCACCACGCCGGAGCAGCTGGCCGAGCGCATCACCGCCGAGGCCCCCATCAACACGGTGCTGGTCAACGTCACCGTGAGCGACACCAAGCCCCACCGGGCGGCAAAGATCGCCAATGCCGTGGCGCAGCGTTTCAGCGCCGTCGTCGAGCGTCTGGAGACTCCGAAAGGACGCACCTCGCAGACCAGGTCCCCGGTGAAGCTCGGGGTCACGGAGACGGCTGCCGCCCCCTCGGCTCCGGTCAGCCCGCGCCCCTTGCTGAACCTCGCGATGGGTCTGCTGGCCGGGCTGCTCACGGGCACCGCCATCGCCGTACTGCGCGAGACACTCGACACCACCCTCAAGACGACCGACGCCCTTGCGGAACACACCGCCCTGCCGGTGCTCGGCGCCATCCCGTTCGACAAGAAGACGGCCAGCCAGCCGCCCGCCACCGGTGCACTCGGCCACACCCCGCGGGCCGAGGCCTTCCGTCATCTGCGGACGAATCTGAAGTTCACCCAGATCGGCAAGCGGCCCTACGTCGTGGTCGTGACCAGCGCGCTCCCCGGTGAGGGAAAGACCAGCACTGCGGTCGGCCTGGCCCTCTCCCTCGCCGATTCCGGCACCTCCACCTGTCTCGTCGATGCCGACCTGCGCCGTCCACGTGTCGCCGATGCGTTCGGGCTGATCCAGGACGCCGGCCTGACCAGCGTCCTCATCAATCAGGCGGACGTCGAGGAGGTGATGCAGCAGACCGGGCGGCTCGCGGTTCTCACCAGTGGACCGATCCCGCCGAACCCCGCCGAACTCCTGGCATCCGGCCGGATGGTCGAGATCCTCGACGAACTCGCCGGCCGCTACGAGGCCGTGATCGTGGACACCGCACCGCTGCTCCCCGTCGCGGACACCGTGGGTCTGGCTCCGCTGGCCGAGGGCGCGATCCTCGTCGCACAGGCCGCGAAGACCCCACGGGACCGGACCGTCGCCGCGGCGGATTCGCTGCGTGCGGTGGGCGCACGCACCTTGGGTGCCGTCCTCAGCATGGCGCCGGTCGCGAAGCGGAGGGGCAGCAGCTATCTGTCCGCGTACGGTTACGGTTACGGCGATCCCTCGGCGGCGGAGCAGCCCATGACGGCCCCGCGCCCGCGTGCAGCGGCGCAGCGCCAGTCGGGGAAGTACTCCAAGCGCCGCTCGTCGTCGGCGCCCGCACGGAGCGATGCCTGATCACATGCGTCACGGGCGAGGGCGGTTCTGCCGCCCTGCGCCTGCGTCGGCACAGATGCCACCGTCAGCCTCCGGAGCCGCCGAGTCCCTCGGCCCGGCCCGCACCCGGCCGGCCCGTTCCGCCCCCTCCTGGGGCGCGGTCCGACCGCAGGGGAGCCGGGCTGCGGGGAGGTAGGACTGCGCGAGCGCACGGAGCGGGCGTACGGATGAGGAGACACACCCATGGCCTGCGACACCGAGCGCCCCCAAGACCTGCACGTGCTCTTCGTCTGCACGGGCAACGTGCATCGCTCGGCGCTTGCCGAACGGTTGCTGGCCGCCAGACTGCCTCAGGCCCGGGTCTCCAGCGCCGGCACCCGGGCCCAGCACTTCGCCGGCATGGATCCCGCGACCCGCGGCGCGCTGGAGGAACTGGGCGGGGACGGCGCCGACTTCGCGTCCGCCCCGCTGACCGAGGCCCTTGTGGCGGGGGCGGATCTGGTACTGGGTCTCGAGCGCATGCACCGTGACGAGGCGGTACGCATGTGCCCGCCTGCCCTGCGGCGCACCTTCACGCTCAGGGAGTTCCTGCGGCTGGCGAAGGGGACGACGGAGGACGTCCGCACCCCCGCGGAACTCATCGCCCGCGCCGCCGCCGTACGTGGCACTCTGCAGCCCGTTCCCCGTGCGGCGGACGAGATCGCCGACCCCTGGGGGAGCCCGTACGAGGTACTCCTCGACTGCGCGCACGAGATCGACTCCGCAGTCGGTGTCCTGGCCGCGCTCCTGGTGTCCCGGCCGAAATGCGCGGGAGGCACGGCAGATCGCTGACCGGAGCTCCAGGAGCCGGCGCGCCCTGGCCAGGGGGCTGCCATGACCGGGCAGATGAGCCCGGTGCAACGATGAGGCTATGTCCTCGGCCTGCGGCGGCCGATCCGGCGAGCCCAGTAGGCCAGCACGAGGAGGACGAATCGCGTGTTGCCCACCGCGTAGCGCATGAACATCCGGCGTGGTTCCTGGAGCAGCCGGTGGCACCACTCCAGGCCCGTCCTGCGCATCCAGGCCGGTGCCCTGGTGCGGAGCCCGGCGACCACGTCGAAGGATCCCCCGACCCCGACCACCAGCGGACATCCGAGGGCGGTCTGGTGGCGCGAGAGGAAGCGCTCCTTGCGCGGGGTCGGGACCGCGACGAACAGGATGTCCGGTTCCGCCTCACGGACGGCGGACACCACCTCGTGCTCCTGGGACTCGTCCCAGTACCCGTCTCGCCGGCCGACGACGTCGACGCCCTGGGCGACGGCGATGCGAGCGGTCTCCTCCACCACGGTCCGCTCGGCGCCGAGCAGATAGACGCGGTACCCCTTGCGCGCGGCCACACGCCACAGCGCGAGCATGAAGTCGATTCCGGTCACCCGTTCCGGCAGCGGCCTGCCGAGGAGGCGGCCGGCCCAGACCACGGACTGACCGTCGGCGTTGACGAGCGAACACGAGCGGATGATCCGCGCGAGTCCGGGATCATCGTGCGCCTGGACGACTTTCGCCGCGTTCAGTACGACGTGCTGGTGCGGACCGCCGTCCTCGATCAGCGCTTCTGCGGCTGCCACCGAGGCCTCCAGCGTGAGCGGGTGCACAGGGAGACCGCACACCATCACCGGCCGGCCCGGCCCCACCGGGCCGGCCGGCAAGCCCTCGGCCGGCTCCTCGTCCAGCAGTCCAGGTGTACGCACATCCGCCTCCGTTCCTTCTGGGACACCGTTCACATGCTCGCGTCCTGCCAGAACTCGGTGAAGGACGACTTGATCCGGTCCGGCTCGTAGAGCGGCCGCAGTTCCTTCCACACCTTCTGCTGGCGTCGTCTGACGCCCTCGATGTCGGTCATGCATGCGCGAAGGAATCGGGTGACCGAGTCGACGTTGCTGTCGATCCGCTCCACACAGCCCCGGCTGAAGAGTTCGGCGCTCCCCGGGGACCATGTCGCCGCCACGGCGCAGCCCGCCTGCAGACCTTCGAGCAGGACGAAAGGAAGGCCCTCGGCCCAGCGAGCCGGAAGGACGAAGACGTCGGTCCTGGACCAGAACGAGAGAACATCCGCCGGCTCGAGCACACCGAGGTCGTCGTCCACACACGCCATACGGCTGCTGGGAACATCGCTGCGCAGTCCCGCGACGGAGAAGCTGACCGGGGCTCCCGCGCTCTTCAGCCGGGCGACCGAGTCGCACAGGATGTCAAATCCCTTTATCGAGTGCATCGTTCCGATCCAGCCCACGCGCAGTGGCCCGTCGGAGTCGGGCGGTGCGCTCGTCACATTGCGGGGCGCGGAACTCTCAGGTGCGGGATTTCTGATCACACGCACCGAGGCAGGACGGCATCCCGCTGCTTCAACGGCAGCCGCGACGGCGTCACTCAGAACGATCCAGTGGCTCCCGTCGAGCGTTTTCCGCAAGGCCCGGCTCGACGCCACCCGCGTGGGCAACTGGGAGCCGTGCAGATGGACCACGGTGGCGCAGTTGAACATTCTGGCGAGGGTGATGATGAGCGTGTCACGAAGAAGTGGCAGCCCCCACTGGGAAATCGGCAGATAGACGGCTATGGGCGATCTCGCGGACAGGATGTGGACACAGCGCAGAATCACCGCGATCGCAGCGGACGCCCTTGCCGGCCAGGCGGCCTTGAACTTCATGGACCCGGAGCGGTTCGCAGACAGTGAAATGACATCCACGACCTGGCAGTACGACTCCAGAATCGGTGTGAAGAAGTCGGCGGCCCGCCCCATTCCCCCGAGCCCTGTGCTGTGCCGGAAGACGAGGACCGTCGGCCGTGACATCTGCGAGAGACGCCTCCTGCGGATGGGGAACACTGCCCTTCTCCCGTGCTTCGGCATGATGGGGGTACCACGGCAGCAGCTCCATCGGTACGACCCGGCGCCGCTGCTCGCCCGCCCGCCTTTCCGGCAGGGCATCTATGCGCCAGTCATATTCCTCAATGACATCACCCACTCATCATCAAGGCCAGTACGACACGTTGAATCGGCGCGATCACGTTACTCACACAATATGCAGGACTGAATCGGGTGAGGACTCGCGGTGGCGGTCCTCCGGGGCTGCGCTCTCTGCGTGGTAGGACAGTGCGGGTTGACCGAAGGAGGCCCCGTGATCCCACTCGACGGGATTTCGATACTGCTCCTGCTCGTCTCTCTTGCGGCGTGTGCCGGGATCCTCCTTCTCCTCGCAGTACGCAGTCGCAGGGCCGTCTGGTATCTGTGGGCGGCCAGTCTGGTTCCGCTCTTCCTGCTCGGCAGAATCTATGCGACGGTCGGCATCGAGCCCGTCTACCTTCTCGATGCATTTACGTGGCTGGCGCTGCTCGCCTCGGCTCCCGCATGGATTCCGCGCGTCTTCTCGGAGCCGCGGCTGCGCGGATTTCGACTGGTGGCCATTCTGCTTGCCGTTGCTGCCGCCCAGGCAGTGGTTCGCGGAATCGCAGCCGGTTACCCGGGCGCCGTCAAGGGATGCATTCTCGGAATCTATCCGGTGCTCGGATGGCTCGCGGCCACCTGGTTGCTCACTCGGCCGGCCGAGGAAATCCTCAGATGGCGATGGGTCCTCTTCGTACCGACCCTCGGTGTGCTTCTGATCGTGGCCCTCGGCGAACCCATCACTCCCGCGGCGATGGGTCTGTACCTCGCGATCGCGGGTGCCTTCGGCATGATCCTGCGCAAGACGGGAGACAGCCGGCTGCTCCTGTGGACGCTGGCCGGCGCCGCCGCGCTCACTGCGGCCGCGAGCAAGCGGGGGCCGCTGCTCGCGGTGCTCGCGGCCATCGCCGCGACCGCGCTGGCCGGCCGGTCGAGCCGTCAGCGGATCGCGTCGCAGTGGCCGGTTCTGACCCTGACCTGCGTCACCGTGGGAGTGTTCGCGGTCCTCGGGCTCTCCGCGGCCGGGCAGGGACCCTCCTCCCTGCCGGTCATCGGCGGTCTGGCCGACCGGCTGGAGTCCAGCGCCGAGAATCCCGACGGCGAAGCCTCCAACAACGTCGAACTGCGCTTCATGATGTGGCGCGAAGCGCTCGACGTCGCACAGCAGCAACCTCTTCTCGGCGCTGGTGCGGGGCGGCCGATCGACGTGGTGTTCGACGGCCGGACGCTGAACAAGGCCGAGTCCGGTCCGCACAACTCCTTCGTCGGATACGTCTACTACCTCGGATGGCCCGCGGGCATCGCGTTCGCCTCGCTCGTGGTGGCCACACTGTGGCGGACGTGGCGAGCACGCGCACATCTCGTCGGTGCGGCGTGGTTCGGGGCGACCGTGGGCCTCTGTTTCACGTCCTTCACCAACGTCGCCTTCGAGACCACCTACATCGGCCTGCCCTCGTGGCTCGTCCTGGCCTGTGCCTTCGCCCTGGTCGGAGTCCCGCGCACGGAGGAGACGCACAACGAGACCGGACCGTCGCTCCCGCCGTGCGTCGCCGCACCGCCGAAGGAACGCACGGCCGCTCTCGAGCCGATACTCCGTCATTCACCGGTACACACCAGCAGCAAGTGATCTGTTCAGGAGAGCACGTGCGGGAATCCGACATTCAGGAGTTCTGGTCCGCCCATCCGTGCGGTGACAACCTCTTCGGCGGTCCGGCCGGAGATCGCGCACCCGACTACGAGGCGTTCTTCTCCCAGTACGACGAGGCCAAGTACCGTCTGGAACCCCATATTCCACGCTGCTTGGACCGTCTGCCCCTCGCCGGCCGGCGCGTACTGGAGATCGGCCTGGGCCAGGGGGCCGAGGCCGAGCAGCTGATCCGTCGGGGAGCGCGCTGGACAGGGGTCGACCTGACCGAGGTGGCCGTCGAACGCACCAGAACCCGGCTCACTCTGCGGCAGCTGCCCTTCGAGGGGCTGCACCGGGCGAGCGTGCTCGACCTTCCCTTCCCCGCAGCCTCGTTCGACCTCGTTTTCAGCCACGGTGTGCTGCACCATGTGCCCGAGGTCCTCCAGGCGCAGAAGGAGATCCATCGCGTTCTGGCCCCCGGCGGCGAACTGGCCGTCATGCTGTATGCACGCTGGTCCCTCAACTACATGCTGGCGATGGGTCTGGTGCGCCGCGCCGCGCTCCTTGCGGCCTATCCGCTGGCAGGGCTGGGGCTGATCGGGGAATCCCAGGGGCTGCTGGGCCGCCATCTGGCCAATGCACGCCGATTCGGCCCGGCCCGGTACCTGCGGATGAGCCGGTTCGTCCATCACAACACCGACGGCCCGGACAATCCGTACTCCCGGGTCTACGACCTCCGGCGCGTGCGGCGCGACTTCCCGGACTTCGTCGTCACCAGCAGTGAGAAGCGGTTCATGCACGCCCCGCCGATTCCCGTCCACAGCCTTCCGGGCGAGAAAGCACTGGGGTGGCACCTTTGGGTACGGATGCGGCCGGCGACACGTCGCTCGTGACCGCCGGCCCGCTTTGATCAGCGGGCGGACCTGAATTCCGCGCACATGGAATCCTTGCCACAACCGCGTACGACCGGTGACGCACTTTCACTTTTCAGGTGAAGCAGTCCCCCGCCGCCGGCCATCAATTCCCCGCGCACCAATGGTGTGTCAGCGTCAAAGGCCCGGAGCTCAGAGTTAGCCTGACGAAACATCGGCCGGTCAGAGGAGAGAGAAAATGACGAAGTCCGGATTCTTCACCCAGGATCTCGCCAGTGGACCGGTGATGAGAGACCGGGACGCCCTGCTGCTCGACCTCTGCGCCGACCGGCGGGTACTTCATGTCGGCTGCGCCGACTCGCCGTTGAGTGCGGAGAAGCTCGCCAACGGCTCCCTTCTCCACGCCAAACTCCTGAAGAAGGCCCATGAGGTCCACGGCGTCGACATCGATCCTTCGGCCGTCGAGCTGCTGCGCGATCGTCTGGGCGGCGAATACTCGGTACTCGATATCGCCGACGACAGTGACAGAGCCGATCTGGTCAGGTTCAAGCCGGAGATCGTACTGGCCGGTGATGTCATCGAACACGCTCGGGACGCGGCTTCGTTCCTGCGTGGAATTGCCGCTCTGATGCGGGAGACGGACAACGAGACCGAGCTGATCCTCTCGACGCCGAACGGTCTCGCCGCCAAGAACCTGATCAACACGCTGGCCGGCCGGGAAATCATCCACCCGGACCACGTCTATGTCTTCACGCCTGCGGCGCTGTCCCGTCTGGTGTCGGACTGCGGGCTGCGCCCGAGTCGCTGGTTCTTCTATCACGTCAATTCCGGAAAGGACGCCCGGGCCCGCTGCTACGACTCGGTCTCACGGATCGCGTCCCGGCTCCGGCCCGCGTTCTCCGAGGGGCTGGTCCTGGTCTGCAAGACCGACGCTTGAGAGGTCCCGCCGCCGTGCGGGCCCGTCGTGCCCCGGACGACGGGTGCCGGACCGCCGCGTTCTCCCGCTGGAGACCGCACGACGGCATGGAAGAACGGAGGAGCCGTGCCCCGGGCACCGCTGTCCGACGTGCTGCGTCGTGATGCTTCCCAGGCCTTTCTCGGTGTGATGGGCGGCGCCGTCTCGGCCCTCGTGGGTTCGCTTCTCACTGCGCGGCTCCTGGCACCCGTCGAACGGGGGCACTACGCCACGGTCGCGGTCTTCGCGACGCTGGCCGTCGTGGTCCTCGAGATGGGCGGCGAGGTGGGAGTCCTGCGGGGGCTGACGGAGACGGAGGACTCCGGCAGATCCTTCCTGTCGGGCTACTTCGGGTGGATTCTCGTCGTCTCCGTGTCGGCAGGCGCCCTGGTGGCCCTGGCGGGGGACCTCGCCGTGGCGTGGCTGCGGCCCTCGTGGCTGGTCGGAGCGGGCGTCGCAGCGGCGATCTATGCGGCGCTGGTGGCCAGACTCGTCACGGGAGTCCTGCTGTACACCGGCAGGCTCCGGCTCCTGATCATGGTCCG
This sequence comes from Streptomyces sp. NPDC043861, assembly GCF_056435905.1. Classification (NCBI taxonomy): domain Bacteria; kingdom Bacillati; phylum Actinomycetota; class Actinomycetes; order Kitasatosporales; family Streptomycetaceae; genus Streptomyces; species Streptomyces sp. NPDC043861. Next base: position 635,398 of record NZ_JBWKDP010000002.1, read on the forward strand.
GACCGTGGCCAACGGCGGCCCGATTCCCGGATGTCTGCTCTTCGTCGTCCTCGGGCTCACCTCGGCGGTCGAACTCGCGGCTCTTTCCTTCCTTTCGCAGGCCGTACTGAACTCCGCCTTCCTCGTGCTGTGCAGAGGCGCAGCCCTTGACGGCCCGACGGGTTCGGTGCGGTGCCGCGGCAAGCACTGGCGGCGTGATGTGACCCGGGTCTGGGATGCCGGAAACCTCAATCTCCATCTTCTGAACGGATCCACGTATGCGATGATGCGGGCCGACCAGATGGCCCTCTCCACACTGGGGGCCGACGCCACCCTGGGTGTCTACGCCGTCACGGCCAACGCCGCGGAGGTCGCCGGCTATCTTCCGTCGGCCCTGTGCCCGTTGCTCTCCAGAGGCCGGCCGGACCGCCCGGTGGCTCTCAGGAAGATCGTGGTCGTCCTGGCGATCGCCGTCGCCGCCCTGACTCCCCTGGTCTACTACGCCATTCCGGCGCTGTACGGCGAGGAATACCGCGCGGGACAGTCGGCCGCTCTCGTCCTGGTGCCGGCCTGCGGAATCTTCGCCATCGGGCGATTGGTGCAGGGGGTCGAACTGCGTGATCCAGCGAAGCGTCCGACCCTCACCATGATCGCGCTGGCCTCGGCGGCGATCGAGTTCGCCGTCATGTTCGTCCTCGGTGACAGGGGAGTCGTGGCGGCGGCATGTGCCTGCGCGATCGGCTACACCACGTACACGGTCTGGGTCGCGCTCGTCTACCGGACGGATCTCCTCCCCCGCCCCGCAGTCCTGCCGTTCCTGCCGTTCCTGCCGTTCCTGCCGTTCCTGCCTTCCCGGCTGCGGGGCGGCGACGGCGGGCGTCGAGCCGAAGCCGCTGCCGACAAGGCAGCCGACCGATAGCAGGACGGGCGGTCCGCCTCTCACACACCGTTGTCCGCACTGTTCCCCGCACGACCCACATCCACCGGTCCGCGATAGGCCGCGTTCACAAAGGAATTCCAGGTGTTCTCCACTGTCTGCGTAGTCGGGCTCGGCTATATCGGGCTTCCCACGGCAGCCGCGCTCGCCACCCATGGCATCGATGTCATCGGTGTCGACGTCAACCAGTCCACCGTCGGCCTGATCAACGCGGGTCGCGTCCCCTTCGTCGAGCCCGACCTCGCCGTGGCGGTCAACGGGGCCGTGGCCATGGGCCGGTTGCGTGCAACCTGCGTACCCGAACCGGCGGACGCCTTCATCATCGCCGTCCCCACTCCCCTGCAGGAGGACCGCACGGCGGACCTGTCCTGCGTACGCGACGCCGCGGCGTCGGTGGCCGGCGTACTGAAGGCGGGCGACCTGGTGATCCTGGAGTCGACATCACCGCCCGGCACGACGGTGGAGCTGTCGCGGTGGCTGGCCAAGCACCGTCCCGACCTGTCGTTCCCGCACGATGCGGGGGATGCGGCGGACGTACGGGTCGCGCACTGCCCGGAGCGTGTCCTGCCGGGCCGGACGATGATCGAGATCGTGACGAACGACCGGGTCGTCGGTGGCGTGGCCGGGGCCTGCGCGGAGCGGGCACGCAGCCTGTACGAGCTGTTCACCAAGGGCGAGTGCCTGCTCACCGATGCCACCACGGCGGAGATGGCCAAACTCAGCGAGAACGCATTCCGGGACGTGAACATCGCCTTCGCCAACGAGCTGTCGATGGTGTGCGACCACCTCGGTATCGACGGGGCCGAGGTCATCGCGCTCGCCAACCGCCACCCTCGCGTCGGCATCCTGCGGCCCGGCCCCGGAGTCGGCGGTCACTGCATCGCGGTCGATCCCTGGTTCATCGTGGGTTCGGCGCCTCAGCAGGCCCGTCTCATCCGTCTCGCCCGTGAGGTCAACGACGCCAAACCCGCTCATGTGATCAACGAGGTCACCCGGACCGCAGGCCGGTTCAGGGACCCTGTGATCGCCTGTCTGGGACTGACCTTCAAGGCCAACATCGACGATCTGAGGGAGAGTCCCGCCCTGCACATCGTCGACGAACTGGCTCAGCAGCGGGTCGGCCGCCTGCTGGTGGTGGAACCGCACATCACCGAGCTGCCCGTGTCACTGGCCGAGTCGGGTCGGGTGGAGCTCGTGGACGTCGCCACGGCCGTGCGGGACGCGGACGTCGTCGTCCTGCTCGTGGACCACGACACCTTCCGGGGCGTCAAACCGACCGCGCTCCGCGGCAAGGCCGTCTTCGACACCCGTGGATTCTGGCGCTGAGGCCGCGACGAACTCCTCCGGCCTCCCGCACAGCCCCATCCAGTGACCGATCGCCCGTACGGCACGGTCGGCGGCCCGACCGTCGCCGTACGGGTTGACCGCATTCGCCATCGAGGCGTACGCCTCCCGGTCGTGCAACAGCCGTCGCACCTGCTTCACGATGTGGTCCCGGCCCGTCCCCACCAGCCGGGCGGTGCCGGCCCGGATCGCCTCCGGGCGCTCCGTCGTATCCCTCATGACCAGCACGGGTTTGCCCAGGCTGGGCCCCTCCTCCTGGATGCCTCCGCTGTCGGTCAGGATGATGTGTGCCCGGTCCAGCAGCCTGGCGAAGCCCGCGTACCCGAGCGGTTCCGTCACCCGGATGGTGGCGATCCCGCGCACCTGCGGCAGAATCGCGGCCCGCACGACGGGGTTGGGGTGCAGCGGAAGCACGATGAGGAGCTCGGGTTCGGTCCGCGCCAGATCGGCCAGTGCCCCGCCGATGGACTCCATACCGCTGTCCCACGACTCGCGACGGTGAGCGGTCACGAGCAGGACCCTGCGCGGGCTGTCGTCGAGATCGGCCAGCGCCGGGTCCCCGTAGTCCGCCTTCCGCTCAACCGCCCAGTGCAGAGCATCGATCACCGTGTTCCCCGTGACCACGACGGAAGAACTGTCGATGCCGTCCCGCAGCAGATTCTCCCGCGCACTCGGCGTCGGTGCCAGATGGATCGTCGCCAGCTGACTCACCAGTCGGCGATTGATTTCCTCCGGAAAGGGCGAATCCCTGTTGTCGGTACGCAATCCCGCCTCCAGGTGAATCACCGGAATTCGGTGATAGAAGGAGGCCAATGCTCCGGTGAACGCCGTGGTGGTATCGCCTTGGACAAGCACTGCGTCGGGACGTTCGCGGTCGAGGAGAGGACAAAGACGGCCGAGCGCCCGGACCGTGATGTCGGTGAGTGTCTGATGCTCACTGAGAATGTCGAGGTCGTGGTCCGGGTCGATCCCGAACAGTGCGTGCACCTGGTCGAGCAGGCCACGGTGCTGGGCCGTGACCGTCACCGTCGGCGCGAACTGCTCCGACCTGTGCAGGGCTTCGATGACCGGTGCGACCTTGATGGCCTCGGGCCTGGTTCCGTAGACGACCATCAGCTGCTTCACCCGAGTCTCCTCCCAGGCCCGCGCGCCACGAATGCAACAGGACGACCGACCAGGCTTCTTGGTGATATCTGCGTCGCGCCGGAACACTTCTCATGCCATGCCTGCCGGCCGCTGGAAATGCGGGGTGTCGAAATTCATCGGCGCACGAAAATCGGGCCCACAGGTACTAGCGAATCGGTCGTCGACCGGAGAGGCTGCCGCGGCGTGACCGGCGTTCACCCTCACGCATGGAGATGTTCGTCCATCCGGGTCCCCGCCCAGGACGTGCGTGGGGGCCGGGCGAATTGCGGTTCATACAGTGCGCGGTGGGTGCCGTCCCCACTTCCTGAAAAGGCGAACCAGATGAAAACCGTGCTCCTGTCCCCCCGCACAGGATCCATCACCGTCGGAGAGATCCCCGCGCCTGGAGCAGCCCCCGGGATGGTGGTGGTCCGCAACGACTACTCACTCATCAGTGCGGGAACGGAGCGGGCCACGGTCTCGACCGGTGCGCAGAGCCTGGTGGGGAAGGCCCGGGAGCGCCCCGAGCAGGTGAAGCAGGTTCTCGACGCCCTGAAGCAGGCGGGAGTGGCGGACACCTATCGGATGGTCCAGGACCGTCTGGACCGGCCGATGCAGCTCGGCTACTCCTGCGCGGGTGTGGTGCTCGAGGTCGGCGAGGGCGTGGACGACGTCCGTCCGGGGATACAGGTCGCGGCGGCCGGGGCCCGCTATGCCTCCCATGCGGAGATCGTCGCCGTGCCCCGCAACCTCGTGGTGCCGGTTCCGGAGGGAGTGGACAGCCAGTGGGCCGCGTTCGCCACGGTGGGTGCGATCGCGCTTCAGGGCATCCATCAGACGGAGGCGGTGCCGGGTTCGCGGATCGCCGTCATCGGCCTCGGCCTGGTCGGACAGATCACGCTGCAACTGCTGCGCGCCTACGGCTACGACGGCGTGGGGATCGACCCGGACCCCGCCATGGTCGCGCTCGCGGAGTCGGCGCGGCTGACGGCGTACCCGCGCGGTCTGGACGACCTTGCCGGTGTGCTGTCCCGCGGCTGGGGCGGCACCGGTGCCGATGCCGTCATCATCACAGCGGCCACCACCAGCTCCGACCCGGTCGAGTTCGCCGGCCGCCTCGCCCGTGACCGTGCGGCGGTGGTCGTCGTGGGCGACGTCAATGTCGCACCGCCGAGGTCGTCCTACTACCACAAGGAACTGTCCATCCGTTATGCCCGGTCGTACGGACCCGGCAGGTACGACTCCCGTTTCGAGGAGGACGGTCAGCCGTATCCGGAGGGGTACGTCCCCTGGACGGAGCGGCGCAACCTCTCCGAGGTGCTGCGTCTCGTGGCCGCAGGCGCACTGGACTTCGCCGGACTGCAGCCACGTGTGTTCCCCATCGAGGACGCGGCCGAGGCATACGGAGCGCTCAAGCCCTCGGGCGGCGCCGGGCGCAGCGTGGCACTTCTCCTGCAGTACCCGGGTACCGCGCAGCTTCCGCCGAGGCCGGCGCCGCCGGCCGCCCCCGGCACCTGGACCGCCCCCCGGGGCACGGTCCGGGTTGCGGCCATCGGCGCGGGGAACTTCGCGACGAAGATGCTCTTCCCGCATCTGGAACGGGAATCCGGCGTCGATCTCTCGTGGGTCGCCAGTTCCCGGGGCCTCTCCGCCGCCCACCAGGGCCGGCGCTGGGGCTTCGGGACCGTCGCGGAGAGTGCCGAGCTGGGACTGGCCTCGGGCGATGCCGACTGTGTGATGGTCCTCAGCCGCCATGACAGCCACGGCCGTTACGCTGCGCAGGTCCTGCGCAGCGGTACCGCGCTGTACTGCGAGAAGCCCGTGGGTCTCACGGAGGCGGAGCTGGAAGAGGTCGCCGCCGCATGGCTGGCCTCCGGCGCCCCGGCGATGGCCGGGTTCAACCGCCGCTTCGCCCCGGCGATGCAGGACCTGCGGAGGGCGCTTCCCACGGGTGTGCCTCTCCAGCTCACGTACCGCGTCTTCGCGGGCAGACTCCCTGCGGACCACTGGTACTTCAGCCCCCGGCAGGGAGGGCGGCTGCTCGGGGAGGTGTGCCACTTCATCGACGCGGCGGGCTTCCTCGTACGCGGCCGGCCGGTCGCCGTCCGGGCCTCGGCCGTGGACACCCGGGATCCGGTCACGGCGCAGAGCGTCACGCTCCACCTCGACTACGAGGACGCGTCGACCGCGTCGATCGTGTACGGCGGACTCACCCCACCCGGTGCGCCCAAGGAGTTCCTGGAAGTGGCAGCCGACGGTCTTGCCGCGCGGCTCGACGACTTCCGCGCGCTGACCGTCTGGTCCGGGCGCAGGCCCACCACGACGAAGTACCGTGGCGCACCGAAGGGACACGCCACCGAGATGCGCTCACTCGTCCGCCTGATCAGGAACGAGACCGTCCGTGACGCCGACTTCGGTTCGGCCCTGTGGAGTTCTCTCGCCGCATGCCGGGCCGCCCGCTCGATCACGCTCGGGCGTGCCGTCGAGGTGGCACCGTCCACACCGGCCCTGGCGCAGGCCCTCGGGTATCTGCCCGGCCCCGGCGCGGAGGAGCAGGCGGCCGACGGATCTTCCCGTTCCCCGGTCACGATCTGATGTGCGGTTTCGTGGTCCTGCTCAACCGGCGTGCCGAGCTCTCGGCGCCCCGGTGGGATCCGTGCGCGGCCCTCGTGCACCGGGGGCCGGACGCCAGCGGCCATATGAACCTGCAGGGGCCCGACTGGCACACGGCGCTGCATTTCCGCCGTCTGGCCGTCATCGATCCGGACCCGAGGAGCGATCAGCCCTTCGGGTCTCCCGAGCGGGGCGTGCTCGTGTACAACGGGGAGATCTACAACGCGCCCGAGCTGCGCGAGGTGCTGCGGCGGCGGCAGGTGCGCTTCGAGACCGGCGGCGACACCGAGGTCCTCCACGAGCTTCTGCTGCAGCCGGACGCACCGCAGCTGCTCGACCGGGTTGACGGGATGTTCGCGTTCGTCCTGGTCCTGCCCGACGGGCGGCTGTGGTTCGGGCGCGACCGGCTGGGCATCAAGCCCCTGTACGCCGCGGCGGATGCCGCGGGCCGCCTGGTGGCGCTGGCGAGCGAGCTGGAACCGCTGCGGGCGTCCGGGATGCTGGGCGGTGTCGATCCGGTCGCGGTGGCACAGGGCGCCATGTTCCTGTGGACTCCACCGCCCCGGACGGGCTGGCAGCGCGTACAGGCCGTCCCCGCCGGGACCGTGCTCGCCCGTCATCCCCCGCACTACGACGAGCCCTTGCAGATGTGGCGGGCGGGTGCGACATCCCCCACCCGGGACATCGGTGCCGCGGTCCGTACGTCGGTGTCCCGGCAGGTGCGCGCCGATGTCCCCGTCGGCCTGCTGCTCAGCGGTGGCCTCGACAGCACCTGGCTGGGCGTCGAGCTGGTCAGGGCCGGCTTCTCCGGTCCGGCGTTCGCCGCCCGGCCGGGGCACAGTCCGAGGTCATCCGCCGAGCCGTTCGAGGACGACGCACCGTATGCCGAGCGTGTCGCCCGCCGCCTCGGGCTGCCGCTGCAGTGGGTCGATCTGGACGTCGACGTACTGCGGCGGATCCCCGAGCTGGTGGCCACCATGGAGCTTCCCTTCGGTGACCCGGCCGCGATCGCGCTGATGCAGCTCTCCCATGCGGCACGCGGTCGGGCCACGGTGCTGCTGTCGGGCCTCGGGGTCGAGGAGCTGTTCCTCGGCTACGAGCGCTATCAGGCCGTCCTGCTGCTGCAACGGCTGCCCGCGTGGGCACGGCCCGCCCTGGGCGCCGCTGTCGCCGTCCCCCGTCCCCGGCGTTACCGGGAACGCGCCGACAAGTTCGGCCGGCTGCTCCAGCTCGGCGTCCGGGACTGGGCGTGGGCGACGCAGGCCTACTACTCCGCGCAGGAGTGGAGTGCGCTCTCACCGGTCGTCGGGCTGGACGCGGTGACCGAACGGCACCGGGACGTGGCCGGTGCCGTGCTCGACCGGGGCGGCAGCCCGCTCGCGGCCGTGGTGGAGTGCGACAGGCGGCTGTTCCTGCCGGGCCTGAATCTGCTCTACGGCGACCGTGCCTCGATGCGGGCGAGCGTGGAGCTGCGTGTGCCGTTCCTGGGTGAGCCGGTGGCGGCCACCTGCCTGGACACCGTCGCGGAGACCCACCTCCGGCTGGGCAACGGCAAGGCGCGCTTCCGCGCCGCGGCCGTCGATGCGGGCGTACCGGAGTTCGTCGCGCAGCGCCCCAAGACCGGCTTCGGCGCACCGGTGCGGTCGCTGCTGCGCGAGCACGGTGGCCGGCTCTGGCCCGAGGTCCGTCGTTCCGCCGTGTTCGACGACATCTTCGACCGCAGGACCGCCGACCGCTTCGTCAAGGAGCACATCCAGGGACGGCACGACCGCGGCCTTGCCGTGTTCGGGCTCTTCTGTGCGGCGGTCTGGTGGGAACGGAACGTCACCGGTGGCCCGGGACATGCCGAGGACGCCCTGGTCGGCTACCGGGAATCGGTGCTCACATGACCGGCCGGGCCCCGGCGGGGCGTGCGGAGGGCGTCACGACAGCGCGGTGTGCAGAGCGGTGAGCGCGTCGACGAGCGGTGCGACACTCCACCGGGGCGATGCCCACAGCGCGGGAGTGCGCCGGTTGCCACCAGCGGCGCCCGCGCCGACACCGGGGTACCTGTCCACAACGGCCGACAGCACGTCGGACGCGAAACCGGCAGGTGCGAATCCGCGCTCCCCGGCCCATGCCGCCATCCGTACCGCTGTGGCGTCGTTGTTGGGGTCTGGCCTGTGCGGGCCGCCGGCGAAGTACCGGGGCACGGGACCGTCGAACAGATGGGTCAGGTAGTAGCGCGCACCTTGTTCGAGCTGGTCACGGACGTCGAGGTCGAGCAGCGCGGCCGCCTGCTCCAGACGCAGCAGCACGTATCCGGTGTGGAATCCGTCCACCCAGTCCAGGCGGGTTCCCCGGCCGTACGGCCATGAGCCGTCGGGGCGCCGGGCGCGCAGGCTCAGCCCGACCGCCGGTACGGCGGCGTCACGCAGGCGGCCGGAGAGCCCGGCGGGAAGCAGCCCGGTGGCGGCGAGACGGGCCGCCAGCGAGGCGCCCATGAGATTGGCGTTGTGGATCAGGACCCCGCTGGTCGGCGTATAGGTGAAGAACTCGCCGTTGTGCAGGTGTTCCAGCAGCGCATGGCCGAGCAGCTGCGCGGCTTCGGTGCCGAGCGTCCCGGTGTCCAGGCATCCGTCGGCGCAGAAAGTGGTCGCCACCAGGTTCGGGACGGAAGCGGGGTAGTACGCCCACCGGGTCTGTACGTCGAACTCGTACCGCCAGAGCCCGGCGTACTGCCCGGTCATCTGCTCGTCGGCGGTCCACCGGCCCAGGCGCACGGCGCGCTCGTGCCACAGGGGCGAGGACGAGAGCCGGGCGCAGGCGCCGGCCGCGGTCCCGGTCGCGGTCGCGGTGCGCAGCGGACGGATACCGAGAGCCGGTCTGAGGTCGGCCCGGCTGCGTTTGACCGCTTGCAGCAGGGCCTGCCGGAGCACAGGGTGCACGGCCAGCCGCCCGAGCGGACCGGTCAGTCCGTCGTACGGATCCGGGCCGGACCATCCACGGGCGTCGGCCCACCGGAAGAGCCGGTCGGCGAGGGCCAGCACGGTGTCGGCGCTGCGAAGGTCGGCGGAGCCGACGATCGCGGGGTGTTCGGTGTGGGTACTCACAGACATGCCCTCCGGGCACCTAGGTTGTCGTGATCCGGAAGGTCTCCGGCAGTGTGTCCGGCACGGGCCGGTCAGTAGGCGCCATTGCCCTCGACGACGGCGCGCAGCGTCCGGCACAGGACGCCGACGTCCACCGACGGGGACCAGTTGTCGACATAACGCAGGTCGAGAGCGACGGTTTCGTCCCACGACAGGTCGGAACGTCCGCTGACCTGCCACAGGCCGGTGAGTCCCGGTTTGACGCTGAGTCTGCGCAGCTCCACCGAGTCGTAGCCGGCGACCTCGTCGGGCAGTGGCGGCCTCGGACCCACCAGGGACATGTGTCCTTGCAGCACATTCAGGAGCTGGGGAAGTTCGTCCAGCGAGTAGCGGCGCAATACCCGGCCGGACCTGGTGACCCGTGGATCGCGGCGGATCTTGAACATCCGCCCGTCCTGCTCATTGGCGTGGGCGAGCTCCTGCTTCAGCTGCTCCGCATTGCTCACCATGGTGCGGAACTTCAGCATGCAGAAGGGGTGGCCTCCCCGCCCGACGCGGATCTGACGGTGCAGGACCGCTCCCGGGGAGTCCAGCCGTACGGCGATCGCCACCGCGGCGAACACCGGCGCCAGCAGCCCCAGCAGCAGTGCGGCGCCCAGCCGGTCCATCACCGCCTTCAGCACCGGAGCGGCGCCGCGGCGGATGGGCGGGGCGACGTGCAATATCGTGAGCCCGGCCACCGACGAGACATCGACCCTGCGTCGCGCCACCTCGGACAGGCCGGGCAGGACGACGAGCCGGCGCCCGTCCCCGTGCACGGCCCAGGACAGACGCCGCAGTCGCTCTCCGGCCATGCTCGGTCCTGGCGCGACGAAGACGAGGTCCACGTCGAGGCCCCGGGCCGCCTCCAGCACCGGCGAGGAATCGTCCGACATCTGGGCGGGCGGCTGGCTGTCCAGCCGGGCGGAGACCGGTGCGACCGAGCCAGGTGTCTCGCTGCCGATCGGACATACTCCGACCACCACGAACTCATGGTCGGTGCGCCGCGCAAGGTGGCTCACCAGACCGTCGACGGCACTCGCCTCGCCGATGACCAGGGCCCGGCGGACGGCACGGCCGTCACGGCGCTGTGCGAGCAGATGGTGGTGGATCAGTGTCTGGCACACCCCGGTCACCAGGACGGACGGCGCAAGCGCGGCGAGCGCGAGCAGGAACGGGGAACCCTCACCGGTCGCTGCCCGGAGCACCGCGAGGAGCCCCACCAGGATCAGCCAGTCCCGCACCGTGGGGCCGATGTGACTGCTCTCGCCCAGATTCCGCGGTGCGTAGCGTGCGCGAGCGCCACGTACGAGCAGCCATGCGGCGGCCGCCAGCGCCGCGCACCAGGCGGCATGGGTCTCGTCACCGAGACGGAAGGCCAGGTGCACCGGAACGGCGACCCCGACGGTGTCGGCGACGACCGCGGCCGGCAGGTACCAACCGGGTTTGCCGCTGCGTCTTCGTGCGTCACCGGGCTGCTCACGGGTGCGTGGTGGCTGCAGGCGCTGTGCCGATGGCGCGCTGGGTACGGTTGCTCCGAACAGCCTCATTCACCCTCCAGCTGGCTTCGACGGAATGCTTGGCCATCTACAGGACGGACAGGCGATGGACAGCAATCGCGATTGTCCGGGATGCATGCGACGCGGCCGGTGGCGACGCTCGGCGGCGTAGAACTCTCACCCGATGAGCAGCATGGGGTGATCCGGCAGCACCGGACGGCTGCCGCGACGCCGGTCCGAGCGTGGACGACGGGGAAACCGGTGTCAGTCGCCGCACCCCGGGGAGGGCCGCACCTCCGCCCGGAGCGGCGTGACCAGTGACTGCCGCAGCACCACGGGGGCACGGTCGCTGACCGGCTCCACCAGGTGGAGCGTCAGGGTGCGGCTCTGCTGTGACGGCAGTTCCAGGTCCAGGGTGTAGACGGGATGGCCGTGCTCGACACCGCTGCCCAACATGGCAGGACGGCCGTCCAGGGTCGCTCCGGTCAGCTGTGCCCCCGCGGTGGCGTAGTAGGAGACCAACAGGCGGTTGTCACCCGGCCGGGTGCGGTAGGAGGGTTTGTCGGCGCGCAGGGTGACATAGTCCGGGAGTCCCGACGACGGGGCGCGGTTGCCGAGCGTGACCCGTACGGTGACCGACCGGCCCTCCGGGGTGCACCGGCCCGGAAGCCACTCCAGCTGCCGGTCCAGGTAGTAGTCCAGCTTTCCGCCGGCCGCGTTGTTGACGACGAGTCCGGCGAACGGTCCGGTGTCCCGTGGCAGTGCGCCGCCCAGCGGCCTTGTCTCGAGCAGGTGTTGCTCGTCCTGCCTGGTGCTCCACAGTTTCAGTCGCTCTTCCTTCATCACGTGATGGACGGAGGTGAGCAGAGCGGGAAGGCGGTGCGGGTCGTCGATGGCGCCCGTCAGGCTGGTTGCCGCCGTGCGGGCCACGTCGAGGAAGAACGCCTTGCGCTTCGTGGTGTCCGTGTAGCGCGCGTACCCGGTGCGCTCGGTGAGGTCCAGCACGTTGTCGGCGGTGAGTTCCGTTCCGTCGGGCAGCCGGCCGGGACCCGTGGCGCGGAGAAGCAGTGCCAGCGCGCTGGGATCGAGCGCGGCCACACCGTCCACGGGCTTGCCTCCGTATGCCCGCCAGGTTTCGGACCAGATGCGGGCCGCGTAGGGGAAGTGCGGACTGAGATTGGTGTTCGCCCAGGTGCCGGTGGGGTCGTTGGCCCCGTACCGCGCCCTGAACTCCGGTCCCAGGTCGACGGTGGGCTTGACGTTCTCCAGCAGGGTGTTGTTGCCGAAGGTCTCGAAGCGCAGCCGGCCCTCGTCGGCGGTGAGAACGGCGAAGGCTCCGGGCAGGCCACCGGTTCCGCGGGCCTCGGCCGTGTTCTGGAAGACCACGAAGTACCGCCGTGGCCCCTGCTCGCCCAGCATCGGGGGCAGTACGCGAGCGGCGACGGCCACATCGGTCATGGCGGAGCTGATGTCGTCGAGCCGGCTGACCAGTTGCGCCCGGGCGTGGTCGGCGGCCGGCAGCCAGGTGTCGCTGGGCAGGCCGGCGGCCCCCGCATACGTCTCGGCCGCGGCTCTCGCCGCCCTGTCCAGCTCCGGAGCCCTGGTCCGCAGCGCGGACAGCAAGGCCAGGAAACCGTCCTCCCGTGTGCCGTCCGCGAGGTCGGGTGCGAAGTCCACCAGTGCCGGAAGCACCTCGTGCGTGAGGCGGTCGGCGGCGTGTGCTGCGCCGCGCGTGGTGTCGACGGGGCGGCCCAGGAACGGGATCTGTGCAGCGAGAAACCAGGCGGGACCGGTGGTGAGCCGATGGGCCCGGGCTGCGTGGGCGGCAGCGGAACGCATCGCGCTCTGCGCGCCCGGTGCCGGCTCGGCCGCCGGTCCGTTCGCTGCCGCTTCCGCGCCGGTTCTCCCCTGCGCGGTGGTGACCGACTGCTGCAGCGTTTCCAGACCGCGCTGTGCGGCCATCAGCTCGGCACGAGCGAAGAGCCCGGTGACGACGATCCAGCCCGCGCCCGCCAGGAGCAGCACCGCAGCCGCCGCCGACAGAAGCCTGACCGTCCGTGGACGCAGGCGTGGCGGGCGCCGTAGCCATGCCGCGGGACCGGTGCCCATCAGCGCTGCCGGTTGGACGGCGGGGAGGCCGCCGCAGCCATGGGTGCGGCACGCCGTTCCGCTGGCGCTGTCATCTTCCACCTGCCTCAGAACGAGAGCGAGTCGACATAACGGTCAATAGTGCCATATGGGACAGGGGGAATCCGAGACCACATCAGCTCGGTGAGGACGGGGGTGGATTGCCGGTGCGGCCGGGCACGACGCGAGCCACGGGGAGACCGCGCCCACGGTCCGCGGCAGTCGCCCTCGCCGCAACGGGAACGAAGACCACCCGGAACATCTTGGGCCACAGCTTGCCGGTGATCAGGAACTCATCGGTACCGGGGACGGCAGCGATGCCGTTCAGCACGTCGGCGCGCAGGGCCTCCCGCGGGGTCAGGAGGCCCGAGGCATCGATCCGGGCGGTGACGGCCCCGGTGTTCGTGTCGATACGCATGATCCGGTCCGACGACCAGACGTTGGCGTACACCGTGTCGCCCACGCACTCCAGCTCGTTGAGCAGCGGCACGGCCTCGCCACCGGCGCTCACCTCGACCTCCCCCGTCCTGGCCAGACTCTGCGGATCGCGGAAGACGAGCCGTGCGGAGCCGTCGCTCATGACCAGCCTGCCCCGCTCCTCCTGGTGGCACAGCCCCCACCCTTCGCCCGGGTAGCGCACGCGGCGCAGCTCGGCCAGTGTCCGTGCATCGCGCTCGATCGCGATCCCGTTCCGCCAGGTGAGCTGCCACAGGCTGGGCCCGAGGACGGTGATGCCCTCACCGAACAGGGGCGCAGGCAGGCCGACTCGGAGGGCGGGCCTGCCGCCGGGGGGTCCGGCTCGCACCGAGGATCTGCCGGACACGCCGGTGCTCTCGTACAACATGCCGTCGGCCAGCTCGAGCCCCTGGGTGAATGCCTCCGGGTCGTGGTCCAGCACCTCGAGCACCCTGACCGTCAGCTGCTCGATCCGGTCGGCGCTCCGCGCGGGTGCGCTCGGACCGGGACGCCCGGGGCCGCTGCCGGGACGGCACGAGGAGGCGAGCACGACGGCAAGTACGGCCGCCGCCACGACCGACAGCGCCGGGCACCGGCTCATGAATCCTGGGATCACGCGCACATCGAGTCCTTCGCCGACGACTTCGGCTCATCGGGCCGGTGAGGAGAGCGGCTTGCCGGCACCGTGGCCACTGCCCCCGGCGCCGGGGAACCCCGGCGCCGGGTGACGGCTGCCCGGCCGCCCGGAGCATCTGCCACGGGCGAGGGCGAAGCGCAGGTGAAGGCGTAGAACCGCACCGCAGGGGCGGTCAGCTGCTCTTGCGCCGCCGGGCGGCCATCGCCGTTCCGCCACCGAGCAGCACGAGAGCCGTTGCACCGCCGATGAGCATCAGCGAGTCGTTCTCACCGGTGTCGGCGAGTCGCGGCCCGTTGCCGCCTCCGTGGTCCCGTCCGTCGTCCCACCTGTCGTCCCGACCGCGGTCCGGTCCACGTCCCGGAGCACCGGGCCAGCCGTCGGACGGCCGGGTCGGTCTGGAGGTGGGGCGGGGATCGGGGCGCCCGTCGCCGGTGATGCGGATGGTGGCCGACAGGACGAGACGCGGGTTGCGGGCCTCCAGCTTGAACGTGTGCCGACCGGGCTCGGTGCGCCGGGGGATGGTGACCGTTCCTTCCACGATGCCCTGCGAATCAGCAGTGAACCTGCCGAGCACCACCTGTCGCGACAGGAGGAGCGCGGTGACTGCCTGCCCCGGCTCGAAGCCCGTGCCCGTGAAGTCGAGACCGTCACCCGGCCCCAGGATCGTGGCACCGAGACCGAGACCCGGCCCGGGGACGCTCGGCGGATACTGGGCGAAGGCGGGCGGGGCGGCGATCAGCGGTGCGGCGACGATGACGGCGGAGGCTGCCATGGCCGTCAGGCCGGCACGCCATCTGGACGTCCTCATTTTCTCCACGCTCCTCAAGAGGGTTCAGGCCGACGACTGACGACCTATACGTGCCATATTTACGGATACATAGCGACATCCCGAGATTGCGTGCACGGCAGGGCAGCGGAGGCACCGAATGGCGTAAGAACATGCGGCCTTGCCCCTGGAAGGCAGTGACCGCGGGGACGAAACGAGCACAAAGGGTGCACCGACAGGGATCTGTCGATGCGTCAGAAGCCGTGGCGACCAAACTCCCGGCGCCACTCGCCGGTTGCGGCCCGCCGCGGTGACAGGGTGCTCAGCAAGGCCGATGCCGCGGCGCACGGTGGTGCGCCGCGGCATCGGCCGCGCCCTGTCAGGTCCATCCGGGCGGTGGATAGAGATCGCCCTCTCCGCTGACCGCGTCGGCGAACACCAGCTCTTCCTCGTAGCGGCGATGACGGCCCAGAGTGCTCCTGGAGGAAGACGTCTCCGGTTTCGCCAGCCGGCCGTCGGCGGCGAGGGTCTGGACCCGCTGGAGCACCGATCGCAGATCGAGGCCGAGTTCATTGGCGACGACGAGCAGATCCACGCCGGACTGCCAGCTCCAGATCAGCACCGAGTCCATCGCCGGCGACCAGACCGGCCCGACCGCATAGGTGTCGACCCATGGGTCCTCGACCACCGGTTGCGGTGCAACCGGGGTGACCACCTGGGGCGTTGGCACCGGCTGGGGAGGCGGTGGCGGTGGAACCACTGGGGCCGGCTCTACGCGAGGGAGCGGGAACTGGGGTTCAGTAGGAGGATCGCTGACGGCCTCCCTGATCCTGTCCTGGCCGGTGGCCAGCAGATTGGCCGCCACCGTGCGGGCACCGTCACGGCCCACGGTCCTGCGCGCCACCCTGACCTCGCGCTCATGCAGGCCCATCATGCCGGCGACGCTTCCGTCGTCGCCGACGACCACGGCGAAGGCTGCGAGCTTCCTCGTGCGGTCGGCCTGTGCCTCGTCCAGAGCGCTCTGCGCCTGCCGCACCCGATCATCGCTGGCGCAGAAGGCTTTCGCTAGGATTGTATTTCTTTCCCATACTTCACGCGGTTCCACATACACACAAACGCCCGTCGCAGCCATTGAGCTCGCAGTCTCGGCGTATTCAACACAAAGAGAGCCAAAAACTAAAGGCGGTCAAGGTCGCAGCCGATAACTTACGGCTGTCGCACCGAACGTCACACTCGACCCCGCGTTCGACTCCTCCGCGCGGCCGGATCACCCTCAGGGGTCGGCGAACACCTGCCGACTCCCGGACGGCAGCCAGGAGGCGGATGAGCGGGCATGCGGACATTCATCCGTCTATCGGATGCTGCGACGAGAGAATATGCATCCACTGGGTTGAATTCTTGAGCGCGTCGAACACTCTCTCCCCGCCGGAGCTTCTCTTCGATGCCATCGTGCTGTCCGGCCCACGCTGTGCGAGCGAGTGGGCGCCAGGTGACCGTGACAGCCGCTCGCAACGGCAAGGGAAAGAGACAAGCATGCGCAAGATCGCCAGGGCGGCCGCCACCGGAGCCCTCGTACTGCCCCTCGTGCTGGGCGCCGCCGGCATCGCCGCCGCCGACGCCGGCCCGGTCTACGGGCAGTTCGAATCCTCGGCGAACGCCGCGGGCGCGAGCAACTCGGGAGTGGTCTCCGGCTTCCCCGGCGCCGGCGAGCCGGAGGCCGGCAGCAGCGCCGTCGGCACCCCGGCCCACATGGCGTCGAGCCAGACCGCCGACGCGACCGGTGCTTCCTCGACGGCCCTCTCGAGCGGCGTCGACGCCGAGGGTCGCACCTACTACACCGCCAACCGCATGGTCGCGGACGAGAACGGCGCATCGTCCTCGCTGACGCACTCGCATTCCTGACGGACACATGTTCCGAGGCGCTCGACAACTCCCGGGTCGGGCGCCTCGGCCTTTGTCCCGACCGGCGGCTCCCCCGGCGCATCCCGCAGTCGCCGAAGTCCGTGGACCGGCACCGACGCCCGGACGGACGTCACGCATGGGCGGCACCCAGAATGAAGGTCCACCAAGGACCGTCCGGACCCAGGGCGATTCCCACACCGGCTTCCTTGTAGGTGCAGGTGAGAATGATCGCCCGATGCTCCGGGCTGTTCATCCAGCTGCGAACCACCGACGTCGCGGTCAGTGATCCGCGGGCCACGTTCTCGCCGAAGTACTCGTTCTTGTAGCCCGAATCCCGCAGCCGTTCGGCAACCGAGACCCCGCCTTTTCCTGCATGGGTCAGCTGTCCTCCCGTCGCCATTTCGACGCTGTGCCGCTCGGCCGCCCGCTCCAGTGCCGGGTGCTCATGGACCACGGGACATCCCGCCTGCGCCCGCTCCACGTTGACCAGAACGAGAACGCTCTCGGAGACCCGCGCGGACACGGCACCGGCACCGGACCGTTCGGCGGTGGCGGCAGCGGCGGTCGGCTCCGCGGCCGACGCGGACTGTCCCGTCGCCACGGCTGCCAGACCGAAGCCGGCGAGCAGAGTCACGGCAGGAAATCTTTTCGCCCAGTTCGTCATGGAACATTTCTACCCCCGCCACCGGCCGTGACTTCGCCATTCATGGCCGAGCTGAAATCTTTTTCGGCGATACGGAGCAAAGGAATTCACCGGCACCCCTGAAAAGGAGAAGTCCCGGACACGGTATTTCGTGTCCGGGACTTCTTGCCGCTCCGCTCCGTCCGGGAATGACATGTGTTCTTCGTCCCCCGAGGACTTCACCGTCTCCCCGTGCCGGCCGGGCGGCCGTGCGCGATCGGCCGGTGGACTACTTCTGACCCAGCGGCAGTGCGATATCGGTGACCTGGTAGTTGCTCGGGAAAGTGCGCACCCGTTGTGCTGCTCCGGTGAGGAGGTTCACGTGGTGGAAGCGGTAGAGACCGTTGACCTGCAGGGTGGCGAACGCCTGGTTCCTGCCGTTGAAGCCGTTGCCGTTGCCGTTGTTCGCCTTTGAGCCGTCCTTGGCCGAGTAGTAGATGTCGAGGCCGGCCGAGGGCCCCACATCGACGGCGAGGCTGCCCGTGGGAGCGAGGTTGCCGGAGTTGGCCGGCGACTGGATCGACAGGAAGTCGTTGACGGTGTCGATGTCGAACAGGGTGGTCCCGGTCAGCGGGTCCAGGTCGTTGTTGGTGTACGCGGCTCCGCTGATGCCCGGTGCGGACAGCGGGGAGTCGACCGCGGTGCCGAGCGGCGGAGCCGGGTCGTCGATGTTGTGCCGCAGGTTCTGCCCGGAGTCACTGATGATGCGCAGCCGGTTCACGACCGGGTTGAAGTCCACGCCGAACTGGGATCCCACGAGCGCCACCGTGAGCTGGTGCACCTTCGTCGCAACGGCGTTGGCCGTGTTCAGGGTGTAGATGCCGCCCTGGTTGCCCACCCCGTAGAGCAGTCCGTTCTGGACGCGGAAGTCGATTCCGACCAGGGACGTGTCCCCGACGAGACCCGAGACCAGCCCGATCGAACGGACCGACGACGGAGTGCTGGTGTAGAAGCTCACCAGGCGCTGGTTGTCCGTCAGCCCGAACACTTTCAGACGCCCGCTCAGGTCACCCCCCGTCGAGCGGGCTGCAGCCGTCGGCCCCGCCTGTGCGAGTGCCGACCCCGGCCCGGCCTCGGCGTCGGCCGCGGCCGTCTGGGGCCAAGCCGCCACAGCGGCCAGCACCGCTGCGGCGAGAATTGCTCTGCGCATGTGTGTGTCTCCCTCAGAGGTCGAGTCGCCCGTACCACTGGGCGTCGGACAGCCACATACCGTGTGGGGAGCATTCCGCAACATCTGTACGGCCATTTGGCCGCACAGCGGTCGCAACCCCCTGCCCGCGGCGGATGAATGAGGCAACGGAAGGGGCCACCGGACCTGCGACGGGTGCGCGGCGGGGCTGCACGGCGATGGGTTCGTACCCGGGCTGCAACCGGGCCGGGCACCGGCCCGTGGCCGCTGGATGCGCGGACATGGGTGCAGGCCCGGCAATGAACTGCCGGGCCTGCGCTGCCGGTGGCCGATGGACGGTCCGGCCTGGTGAAGGCGGCTGCGGGGACGCTATGCCCGGGGTCAGCGTCGCGAGGCCCGCGTGCTGCGGATGGCCACGGCTCCTCCGCCGGCGAGGGCGAGCGCAGCCATCGCCATCAGCCCGGCGTTGACCTCGGCTCCGGTCTTCGCGAGCGTCGGCTTCTGCACGGTCTCGGTCACCGGAACCTCGGTGTCGGCGACCGGCTCGGCGGGCAGCGGCGTGCTGAGCTCGGGAACGGCCGGCGCCTCGGGAAGCGGGGTCGAGACCTCGGGGACGGCGGGGGTGGCGACCGGCGGAACAGCCGGCGCGGCCGGCGGAACGGCGGGGGTGGCCACCGGCGGAACGGCAGGAACCGCAACCGGCGGAACAGCCGGCACGGCCGGCGGAACGGCCTCGTCCTCGTCGGGCACAGCAGGCGGCGCCGGAACCGGGGCCTCGGGCTCGTTCACCTCGGGCACCGGGATCGGCAGCGGCATCGGGTCGACGGCGGGCGGCTCCTGCTCGTCCGGGGTGGGCAGCTCCTCATCGGGGATGTTCGGCTGCTCGGCGACAGTGCCGGAGTCGATGTTGCCACACGTGTTGCCGAATACCGGATTGAGCAGTCCGATGACATTGACAGTATTACCGCAGACATTCACCGGTGCATGAACGCCCGCCTGGACGACATTGCCCGAGAGGACTCCAGGCGAACCGTCCGCGGTTCCGACACTGCTATCGCTTGCCGCTGCCGCTCCGACACTGGCCACGGTTGCCCCGGTAGCCAGGCAGGCCGCGAGGAAGATGCGCTGAGCCTTGCTCTCCACCTTTGTTTCCCTTCGTGCTTCGGGAGAAGGATCCGACCTACCCCCTTCGAGCAGGAAACGAAACAAACGGCGCCACGTAACGGAGCCGCGGCAGCCAGTTTTCGCGGGACCTCGATCGCAAATCAGTTATTCTCATTTGGGTGTTGGACGAATTTCTGCGGAGCCTCACTCCCGTTCCCTGGCCGGTGCCATCAGCTGCCGCCGCAGGGCACGTTCCGCAGGGCTCAGCGGGATGTCCGGGCGCAGGCGTTCCGGATGGCCTGCCGGAGGCGGCTGCAGGGCACGGCCCGCATCCGTGGGCGGCGGTGGCATCGGCACTCCGATCCAGAACCATCCGGCGGCGACGAGTGCGTCGTAGCAGCCGCGCAGGAGCCGCATCACGGCCTTCATGACCGCAGCGCGGGGGCCGGTTCCCGTAGTACGCCCGCCCCGGCGCCCGTGACGGCGGCGGGCTCCTCGTCGCTCCATGTCCACAGCCTGGACAACGCGTCGGGATCGAGATCGTGACCCTCGGTCCAGATACGTGCGGCGGCCGCCAGCACCGACTGCCGGTCGGCTTCCGCCGTGCCCCGGCGGTTCGGCAGCAACGGAGCCGCGGCGCTGGCGCCGAGCCGGACCGCACGGTGCCTGCGTGCGAATGCGGTGAGTGTCTGGCGCGGACCGGCCTCGACCAGCAACACGTCCTCGATCGCGAGGAGTTCCTCGAGCGCCGCCCTGAAGTGGACGGTGTCGGTGATCTGCCGGGCCCAGAAGCGAGGACTCAGCGCCTCCTCGGGGCGCATCAGGGCCCCGGTGTAGCCGGAGTACAGGGGAAGCCTCGGCTCTCTCAACGGGATCCGGCGGTACACGGCCTCGACGGCCTCCGACGCCGGGGCCATGGCCGGGGAGTGGAACGGGCTGGTGGCGGGCACCGTGACGACGGTGATGCCGTCGGCCCTGAGCCGGGCCTCGGTCTCGGCCAGCGGAGCGGCGGAACCGGCGAGCATGACCTGCTGCGCCGCGTTGACCGCGGCGATGGCGACGTCAGCGCCCAGATACGGACGCAGCTGCGCCTCGCCGGCGGCGACCGCGAGCATGCCGCCCTCCGGTATCTTCACAGCCTCGTGCACCCGCGCCATCACCATGGCGACCGCGTCCGGCAGCGACACCACGTCGGCGAGGGTGGCCGCGACGAGTTCACCGGCACTGTGACCGAGCAGTGCGGCGGGGCGCACGCCCCAGCTGAGCACCATGCGGCCGAGTGCGTAGTCGACGGCGAACAGCAGGGGCTGGGCCCGGCGTACGTCGTCGACGGGGATGAGCGGGGTGCCCCGGGTCAGCCAGTCCGCGCGGATCCGCTGTCCCTCGTCGCCCAGATGGGCGAGGACGGCGTCGACGGCCGCGGTGAAGACCGGTTCCCTGCGGTAGAGGCCGGCGGCCATACCGGGGTGCTGGGAGCCCTGGCCGGGAAAGAGCAGCGCGACCGGCCGGGGCCTGTCGCCGCGTACGGCCCTGGACTGGTGGACGGTCGCGGCGGCCAGCGCGGACACGGCGACGGCGGCTGCGCGCACCGGTCCGGGGGGCGTGCCGCAGGGCACGGCGGTGGGCAGGGCAGGGAACGCCTCGCTGTGCAGTCCGCTCAGCAGGGGCAGCAGTTCACCGCGGACGCGGGCCTCGTCCTCCGCATCCCGGCCGGACCAAAGGAGCAGCCGGTGGTGCTCGGGGTCAGTGGCGCGGCGCCCGTGCTGGAGCGGGCGAAGGGGCGGGATGTCGTCCTCACTGCCGCCTGCCGGGTCCAGCACACCGAGGACGCGATCGGCGTCGGCGACCGCCTCGGCGGCCCGCTTGACCGCGTAGACGGTGATGGTGTGGGGGTCCAGTTCGCCGAACCCTGCGACCAACGCGAAGTCGGTGGTGCCTTGCTGGAGTTCACGGTGGGCGAGGCGCAGGGCGGGGCCCGGGCCGGGGGCGATGCGCACGGTGAACCCCTCGTGCTCCGCTCCGAGCGCCGGATCGGGCTCGGCGGCGCCGATGTAGACGGTGGTGCGTACCGGCAGTTGCTCGGGGGGCCGGCCGAAGGCCCGGAGCACGGCCGAGACTCCGGCTGCCGACGCCACGATCCGCGCCCGGGGCTGCTGCGCGGGGCCGGGGCTGACGACGAGCCTGCGGACGACCGCGCTGGACGACGTGAGCGACATGGTTCCCTCCTCCTGGGGCCGCGGCCTCGGGCCGCTCTGACGTACGCGTGGGGGTGCGGCCGCCCCCGCCCGCGGGGGGAGGTTGGGCGGGGGCGGCCGCGTAGGGGGCCGGCTCAGGCGGTCGCGGCCCGGCCGGAATTGATGAGGGCGAGGAGCGCGCCCGGCGTCTCGGCGTCCACCACGGCGTCGTCCGGGATCTCTATGCCGTACTCGCGCTGGATCTGGCCGATGACCTGGAGCAGGGCGAGGGAGTCGTATCCGAGGTCCATGAACGGGGTGTCGATGACGTCGCCGTCCAGGTCGACCCCTTCCTCCTCGCCCGCGCTCTCACGGAGCATGCGGGTCAGGTCGGCCAGGGTGACGGTGGCCGTGGTCGTGGTCGTCGTGGTCGTGGTGCTGGTGGTCATGATGTGACGTCCTCTCGGTCGGCTGGGCGGATGTGCGGTGCTGTGGGGGGTGGGTGTGGGGGACGACGAGCCGGGTGCGTTCAGGGGCGTCGTACGACGAGTGCCGCGTTGAAGCCGCCGTGTCCGCGGGCGAGCACGAGCGCCGTGCGCAGATCCGCCTCGCGTGCATCGGTGACCAGGTCGACGGGGAGTCCGGGGGCCGGTGCCACCACGTTCACGGTGGGCGGGACGACCCCGTCGCGCAGGGCGAGGAGTGCGGTGGCCACGTCCAGGGCCGCGCCTCCGGCGAGCAGCCGGCCCGTCATCGTCTTGGGGGCGGTGACGGGAACGGCGTTCGGCCCGAAGAGGCCGGCCAGCGCCTCGGCCTCCGCCCGGTCGAGTTCGGGGACACCCGACGCGTCGGCGAAGACGACGTCGATGGCGGAAGGTGCGACGCCGGCGTCGGCGAGGGCGTTCTCGGCCGCCCTGCGCAGACCGGGTGGGCGGCCGGAGCCCGGGGCCGGGTCGAGCGTCGCCGCATATCCGGCGATCTCCCCGTACACCTGGGCGGCGCCGCGGCGGTGGGCCGACTCCGCGTCCTCGAGCAGCAGGATCGCACCGCCCTCGCCCGGTACGTAGCCGCTCGCATCGGCGGAGAACGGCAGATACGCGCGTTCCGGGTCGTTCACCGTGCTCATCAGGCCGGAGGCGATCTGCGGCACCCAGCCCCAGGGGCAGATGGCCGCATCGACCCCGCCGGAGATGACCGCGGGGAAGCCCTTGCGGATGTGGCGGCGCGCCTGACCGACGGCGTCGATGCCGCCGGCCTGTTCGGTGAGCAGTACGCCGCTGGGTCCGCGCAGCTTGTGCCGGATGGAGATCTGGCCGGTGTTGACGGCGTAGAACCAGGCGAAGGACTGGTAGGCGCTGACGTACTCCTTGCCCTTGCTCCAGAGGTTCTCCAGCTCCCGCTGCCCGAACTCGACGGCTCCCCCGGAGGCGGAGGTGACGACGCCGACGCCGTACTCGGGGAGTTCGTCGGGAGTCATGCCGGCGTCGGCCAGGGCCCAGTCGGCCGCGGTCAGGGCCAGGCGGGTCATGTGGTCGGTCTGCGGCATGAGCCGGCTGGGGATGTGGTCCTCGGCGGTGTAGCCGGACACCTCGCCGGCGATCCGGGACGGATACTGCCCGGCGTCGAAGCGGGTGACCGGGCCGAGTCCGGACTCACCGGCCAGCGTGGCCTTCCAGTACTCCTCGGTTCCCAGCCCGTTGGGTGCCGTCACACCCAGACCGGTCACTACGGCGGGCCTGCTCATGCGGCGCTCCTCTCCGGACGGGCCAGCACCATGGCGCTCTGGAAGCCGCCGAAGCCACTGCCCACGCTGAGGACCACGTCGGTCTTCTTCTCGCGGGCCGTCAGCGGGATGTAGTCGAGGTCGAGTTCGGGGTCGGGCTCGTGCAGATTCGCGGTGGGCGGCAGCACACCGTGCTCCATCGCCAGGGCGCAGGCCGCGATCTCCAGGGAGCCGATGGCCCCGAGCGAGTGCCCGATCATCGACTTGATGGAGCTGATGGGGGTGCGGTAGGCGTGGTCGCCGAGGCTGCGCTTGAACGCGCCGGTCTCATGGCGGTCGTTCATCTTCGTGCCCGAGCCGTGGGCGTTGATGTAGTCGATGGTTCCGGGGGCCAGCCGGGCCTCGGCCAGGGCGACGTCGATGGCCTCGGACATCTCACGGCCGTCGGGCTTGAGTCCGGTCATGTGGAACGCGTTGCAACGGGAGGCGAAGCCGGCGATCTCCGCGTAGACATGAGCACCTCGTCGGCGGGCGGCCTCCAACTCCTCCAGGACGAGGATCGCCGCGCCTTCACCGAGGACCAGTCCGCTGCGCGTCCGGTCGAAGGGCCGACAGGCGCTCTCCGGCGTGTCGTTGCGCGGAGTGGTGGCATGGATGGCGTCGAAGCAGGCCGAGGTGATCGGTGATATCGGCGCTTCGGTGGCGCCTGCGATCATGATGTCGGCAGTGCCCTCGCGGATGAGTTCGACGGCATGGCCCAGCGAGTCGAGCCCCGAGGTGCAGCCGGTGGAGACGACGGCGGCGGGCCCTTCGGCCCCGGCGGCGCGGCCGACCTCGGCGGCCATGGAGCTGGGGACGAAGTGCCGGTACAGCTCCGGAACGGCGTACTCGTGGTCGACGTGCCAGGTGCGCCCGCCGTCGCTGACGACGACGTACTCCCGCTCCAGGCTGGTGGTGCAGCCGACGGCGCTGCCGAGCGAGGTGCCGATGCGCGCGGGGTCGAGTGCGGAGACGTCGAGCCCGCTGTCGGCGAGCGCCTCCCGGGTGGAGACCACGGCGAACTGCGCGGCGCGATCGAGCCGGCGGATCTCCTGCGGCGACAGCCCCGCTGCCTGCGGGTCGAAATCGCACTCGGCGGCGACCTGGGAGCGGAACGGCGAGGGGTCGTAGAAGCTGATCCTGCGGGTGGCGGAGCGGCCCGCTGTGAGCAGGTCCCAGTACTCCTTGACACCGACCCCGCCCGGGGCCACGGCGCCCAGGCCGGTGATGGCGACTCTGCGCATGGGCTACCTGGCCTTCGACGGGGCCGGGTGCGCCGTCGCGCACCAGCCGGATGGAACTGTGGGGGTCACTGTCGATCCCTTCGTCCGTGACGCTCCTGTAATCGGTGCGGCGACCGGGGCGGTTCAGGGTCAGGGCCTCCCCGCCCCGGCCGGCCGGGCACCGGTCCGGCGGCTCGCTCTTGACGTGCCGCCGTCTCGGTCCAGCCATGGAACGTCTGTGCTCTCGACCGAGGCTCGCGTGTGCGTGGATCTGCCGGAAGGCCCCACTACGTCGGCACATTTCCGTGCTTGCGTGCCGGTACTTCGGCCCGCTTGGCGCGCAGCATCGTCAGCGACCGGATGAGGACGCTCCGGGTCTCACCGGGGTCGATCACGTCGTCGACGAGTCCGCGTTCGGCCGCGTAGTACGGGTGCATCAGCTCGGACCTGTACTCCTTGATGCGCTGGGCCCGTACCGCCTCCGGGTCGTCGGCGGCGGCGATCTCACGGCGGAAGATGACGTTCGCGGCGCCTTCGGCGCCCATCACGGCGATCTCGTTGGTCGGCCAGGCGTAGGACAGATCGGCACCGATGGAGCGGGAGTCCATGACGATGTAGGCGCCGCCGTACGCCTTGCGCAGTACGAGGGAGATCCGGGGCACGGTGGCGTTGCAGAACGCGTACAGCAGCTTGGCGCCGTGCCGGATGATGCCGTTGTGCTCCTGGTCGACACCGGGCAGGAAGCCGGGGACGTCGACGAGGGTGACGAGCGGGATGTTGAAGGCGTCGCAGGTGGACACGAAACGGGCGGCCTTCTCCGACGCATGGATGTCGAGCACCCCCGCGAGCGAGGCAGGCTGGTTGGCGACGATGCCCACCGGGTGACCGTCGAGCCGGACGAGCGCGCACACCACGTTCTGCGCCCAGGCCTCGTGGACCTCGAGGTACTCGCCGTCGTCGGCGATCTCCTCGATGACCCCTCGGATGTCGTAGGAGCGGCCGGGGTCGGCCGGCACCAGGCCGGTGAGTGCGTCGGTGCGCCGGTCCGCCGGGTCGTCGCAGGGCGCGACGGGCGGCAGCTCACGGTTGTTGGAGGGCAGCAGGGCGAGGAGGAAGCGTACGTCCTCCAGGCAGGAGGCCTCGTCGTCGTGGGCGAAGTGGCATACGCCCGACATGGTGGCGTGGACGTCGGCGCCGCCGAGCCCGTTGTGGGTGATCTTCTCACCGGTCACGGCCTGGACCACATCGGGACCGGTGATGAACATCTGCGCGGTGTCGCGCACCATGAAGACGAAGTCGGTGAGCGCCGGGGAGTACGCGGCGCCCCCCGCGCAGGGGCCGAGCATGACACTGATCTGCGGGATCACCCCGGACGATGCGACATTGCGGCGGAAGATCCCGCCGTATCCCGCGAGTGCGGTGACCCCTTCCTGGATGCGCGCGCCCGCACCGTCGTTGAGGCTCACGAGCGGGGCCCCTGCGGCCTCGGCGAGGTCCATGACCTTGTGCACCTTGGCGGCGTGCGCTTCGCCCAGCGCCCCCGCGAACACACGGAAGTCATGGGCGTACGCGAAGACGGTGCGGCCGTGGACGCGGCCCCAGCCGGTCACCACGCCGTCCCCGTGCGGCTTGCGGTCCTCCAGGCCGAAGCCGGTGGCCCGGTGGCGGCGCAACGGCTCGATCTCCGTGAACGTGCCCTCGTCGAAGAGGAGTTCCAGACGCTCGTGGGCGGTGAGCTTGTTCTTCTCGTGCTGCCGCCTGGTGGCGGCCGGGTCCGGACCGCGTCCCACCTCCTCCTTGAGGCGGCGCAGTTCGTCGGTGGCCCGTCGCAGGTCGGGGGCGGCCGCGCTGACCGTGAGCTCGTCAAGGATCGTCATTGACCGAACGTAGGAACGCCTCCTCGAAATGCGGTGGAGGGGTCACGTGTTCCTACGTCCGGAGAGACCGGCCGGTGGAGGACACCGTGCGCCGGCCTGCGGAGCACACCGTCAGCCGGTGGCCGGCACGTTGAGGTCGAGTCCGGGGTCGGACGAGAGCACGGACTGGTGCAGCCGCTGCAGCCGGGGCGAGGGCTCGAGGCCGAGCTCGTCGATCAGGGTGCTGCGCAGCCGCTGGTACGACTCCAGGGCGCGCCAGGAACTGCCCGAGCGGTGCAGGGCGGTCATCAGCTGGGCGCAGAAGTTCTCGTGCATCGGATGCTTGGCGACCAGGACCCGTAGCTCGGGCACGATCTCGGTGTGGCGGCCCAGCTGCAGGTCGGCGTCGATGCGCCGCTCCAGCGCGGCCATCCGGTCCTCCTCCAGCCCGAGCACCTCGAGCTCCAGCACACTGCCGATCCTGACGTCCACGAGAGCGGGTCCGCGCCACATCTTCAGGGCACGGCCGAGCAGTTCGGATGCGGCATGGTGGTCGCCCGCCTCATGGGCGTCGCGTCCGGAGGACGCCAGCCGGCCGAACTCCTGGGCGTCCACCCGGCCGGGCTGGACCTGGAGGAGATAGCCGCCGTGCTGGGTGACCAGGACGTCCTTGGCCCGCCGGTGCGGATCGCCGTCGAGGGCGGCGGCGATCTTGCGGCGCAGCTGGAGGATGTACGTCTGGAGCGTGGTCGCCGCGCTGCGCGGGATCTCCTCGCCCCAGATCTCCTCCATCAGGGTCGGCACGGTCACGACCCGGTCGGCCTGCAGGGCGAGAAGCGCGAGGATCTGGCGCGGCTTCCCCGCGGTGGGGACCACGGAGACACCGTGCTCGATGGCGGTGAGCGGTCCCAGTACATTGATCTCCATCGTTCGTTCCCCTTTGCCTCGGTTCCCCGTCACTCACGCTCCGGCGCCCGGCTCGGAGCGTTTGAAGAGCCTCGCATCCGGGGCCGCGGCGCCCCAGTGAACGGGTCATGAAGGCGGACATGAAAATGTCATGCCGGGATGGTGACCACGGCACTGGGCCACCGAGAGAGCCGCACCGCAGAATCCTGAGCCACGGGACGTCGACGAAAACTCGTACGACCGACTCAGGAGGGGAACTCATGATCGGCTCGACCACGATCGAATCCGGCAAGACCCCGTCGGTGCAGACGGACCACCGTCTGGCACTCCTCACCGCACGCACCGGGCTCGAGCCCGACCTGGCGCAGCGGTACACCAACGACCCGCTCTCGGTACTCGCCGAGTTCGGACTGACCGCCGTCGAACCGGTCTATCTGGAGGACCGGGGCGGCCGACCGCTGGGCGTCCTGCTGGAGAGCTTCGACGACTCGGACGCGGCATACGTCTCCTCGTGCAACTGGACCTTTGGCCCGTCGGCCTGCGCGGGGCGCTCGTGACCGTGACGGATCCGGCTCCCGCCGGTCTTCCGGTGGGGTTCAAGCGTCACCTGCGTGTGGAGACGGTTGCCGGTGAGGCGGTGTACCTGCTGTCGGAGCGCGGCACCACGGTACTGAGGGGGCATCAGGCCGTGGCGCTTGCGCCGCTGCTGGACGGTACGCGTACGCTGCCGGCCGTCATCGCCGAGGCAACGGCGGCGGTGCCGGCCGCGGAGGCGGGCCGGATGATCGCCGCGCTCGCCAAGGCCGATCTGGTCGGATACCGGGACCCGGGCGCGGACTCCGCCGCCGAGGCGTACTGGGAGCTCGCCGGCATCGGCGGTCCCGGTGTCGCGGCGGCGGTCCGCTCCACCCCGGTGCACGTGGTGCCGTTGGGACGCACGGACGGCGCGGCGGCCGGGGCGGAGTGCCTGGCCGCCGGGCTGGCCCTGGCCCCGTCGGCGGAGTCCGCCGTGTTCGGCCTGGTGCTGTGCGACGACTATCTCGACCCCAGGCTTGCCGAGATCGACGCGCAGCACCGGGCGGTGGGCCGGCCCTGGCTGCTGGCCCGGCCGTGCGGCCCGGAAGTGTGGGTGGGACCGGTGTTCGGCTCATCCGACGGGCCCTGCTGGTCGTGTCTGGCACATCGCCTGCGCGGTCACCGGGCGTCCCAGGCGCCGGTCCGGCATGCCCTCGGGCTGCCCGGACCGGTGCCGCTGCCCGAGGCGTCGCTGACCGCCGTACGGATGCTGGGGCTGCACACGACGGTGCTGGAGGCCCTGAAATGGGCGGCCGGGATGCGGTACGCGGGTCAGGGCTCGGTGTGCACGCTGGACACCCGCACCCTGTGCACCAGTCATCACCCGGTGGCGAAGCGTCCGCAGTGCGCCGAGTGCGGGGAACCGGGGCTGATCGCGGACGCCGTCCGGCGCCCCGTCGTGCCCGTGTCCCGGGCCAAGGCGAGCGGGGGCGGCAGCAATCACCGGGCTCTGACGCCGGCCGAAGTGCTGGCCCGCTACCGGCATCTGGTCGATCCGGTCACCGGCATCGTCTCGGCGCTGCGTCCCCTGCCGGGGACACCGGAGGGCCTCAACCGCTGGGTCTCCGGCCGGAATCTGGCCTGGCGCGGGAACTCGGCCGAGGGCCTGCGCAGCCACAGCGGCGGCAAGGGGGTCACCCCGGAGGAGGCCGAGGCGGGCGCCCTATGCGAGGCGGTGGAGCGGTACTGCGGCACACGGCAGTGCGACGAGCCCGTGGTGCGGGAGTCGTTCACGGCGCTCGGGGAGGCCGCCGTGCACCCCAACTCCGTCCAGCTCTTCGCCGACCGGCAGTTCACCGACCGGGACCGGTGGAACGCCACCCATGCGCCGATGCACGCGGTGCCGCCCCGCTTCGACGAGGGGACACCGGTGGAGTGGACGCCGGTGTGGTCGCTCACCGAGGAGAGGCACCGGCTGCTGCCCACCTCCATGCTGTACTTCGGTCCCGGTCCCGACGGCATCGAGCGGGCGCCGTGGGCCGACTCCAACGGCAATGCCGCCGGCTCCAGCCTGGAGGACGCCGTCGTCCAGGGCTTCCTGGAGCTGGTGGAGCGCGATGCCGTCGCCCTGTGGTGGTACAACCGGCTACGGCGTCCGGCCGTCGACCTGGACGCCTTCGACGAACCCTGGCTCGCCCGGGTCCGCACGGCCTACGCGAAGGCCGGTCGCTCGCTGTGGGTTCTCGATCTCACCGCGGACTTCGCGATTCCCGTGATGGCCGCCGTGTCCCGGCTGACGGAGGGGCCGGAGCAACGCATCTCCTTCGGATTCGGGGCTCATTTCGATCCGTCCCTTGCGTTGCGCCGTGCGATCACCGAGATGTGCCAGCTGCTGCCCCCTCCGGACGTGGCACCCGGCGAACCACTGGGACGACGGCCGGGCCTGCCGGGGGAGTTGCTGGATTGGTGGGGGTCGGCGACTGTCGAGAACCAGCCGTATGTGCTTCCGGATCCGGCCGAATCGGCGCGTGGACCGGCCTGTTTCCGCTACGTCCCCCGTGCCGATCTGCGCGCGGACGTCGAGGCCGCGGCGACCACGGTCCGGGAGCACGGTATGGAACTGCTGGTCCTCGACCAGACGCGGCCCGATGTGGGACTGCCCGTCGTCAAGGTCGTGGTGCCCGGAATGCGGCACTTCTGGGCGCGATTCGGGTCCGGTCGGCTCTTCGATGTGCCGTCGAGGATGGGATGGTGCGACCGGGCGACCGAGTACGAGGACCTGAACCCTGTTTCCCTCTTCGTCTGAATTCCGGGTTGTTGTCGCTTACGGCAGGCGGCGTCAGCCTTTCGTCATTAGCATGCGGTTCTGCCACAGTCCTTTCGAGGAGGCTGCGATGCCGGACCGCGCCCGGAATGCTGTCCCTGATTCAACCAGAAGCAGTAAAGCCGGCAGAGGCATTTCGGACCCCGGCCACCTGTCGGAATCCGGCCATGCCTTCGCGCCGGCGGCCCGAAGTCCTCACCGGAGTGGGGCCGAGC
Source organism: Streptomyces sp. NPDC043861 (assembly GCF_056435905.1). Classification (NCBI taxonomy): domain Bacteria; kingdom Bacillati; phylum Actinomycetota; class Actinomycetes; order Kitasatosporales; family Streptomycetaceae; genus Streptomyces; species Streptomyces sp. NPDC043861. Next base: position 665,783 of record NZ_JBWKDP010000002.1, read on the forward strand.
TGCCCGCTCCCCGACTGGCACGTGCCATCACCGTCGTCGCTCTCGTGTGCTACGCGGCCGTCACCATTCTGAACGTGCTGCGGTGGGGCCAGCCCAACACGCTGCGCCTCACCGTCTGCATCGGCCTCGTCCTGCTCGTGTTCGGCGTGCAGTTCGTGGTGTCCGCGCCCGCCGCGCGTTCGTGGAGCATGCGGCGCAAGGTGGGAGTGCTGGGCTTCCAGACGGTGCTGACATATCTTCCGCTTCTCTGGTTCGGGCTTTCCTGGGGAAGCATGGAAGGCCCGCTCGCCGCCTCCGTGCTGCTGTCGTTCAGCGCGCGGATCGCCTGGCCGCTCTACGGGGTCGTGGTGGCCAGCATCCCCGCCTACGCGACGGCCCTGGGTGAACCCGCCGCCCAGGCCGGCTACTTCCTCATCGCGGGAATGCTGTGCGGAATCGTCATCTACGGCCTCAGCCGTCTCACCGACCTCGTTCACGAAGTGCATGCCACACGCGAGGAGTTGGCGCGCATGGCGGTCGGACAGGAGAGACTGCGCTTCGCCCGCGATCTGCACGACCTGCTGGGATACAGCCTGTCGGCCATCACCCTCAAAGGGGAGCTGATACACCGGCTCATCACGGCCCGGCCGGACGAGGCATCCAGCGAGACTGCGGATCTGCTGCGGGTGGCACGCCAGGCGCTCGCCGATGTGCGCCTGGTGTCGAGCGGCTACCGGGACATGTCGCTGCGGGACGAGGCGGTGTCGGCGGCGGCGGTCCTGTCGGCCGCGGATGTCCAGGCGGAGGTGGACATCGACTGCGGCCGGCTGCACCCAATCGTCGACACCGTGCTCGCCACCGCATTGCGCGAGGGTGTGACCAACATACTGAGGCACAGTAAGGTGCAGAGGTGCAGCATCTCCGCCACCGTTGACACAGAAACGGTCCTGCTCAGCCTTGTCAACGACGGAGCTCACCAGGGGGGCACCTCCTCGCCGGACCGGCCCGCGAGCAGCGGACTGGACAACCTCCGCCGGCGGTTCGCGGAGATCGGCGGGAATCTCACCGCCGGCCTGCGCGAGGACGGACGCTTCCACCTCGAGGCGTACGCGCCGCTGCGACCGCGGACCGGGGACGACGAGTCGTGCAGCACCGGTCCTCGCGCCGGGGAGAGGATAGCCGCTTGACCATGCCGACCTGTATCGCCGGGGGGAACGATGCTGTGCGTGAAGATTCTTCTCGCCGAGGACATGCACATGATTCGAGGCGCACTGGTCGCACTGCTGGAGCTGGAACCGGATCTGGAGGTCGTCGCCTCCGTGGACCGGGGGGACACGATCGTGAAGGCGGCGCTGGACACACGGCCCGACGTCGCCATCATCGACATCGACCTGCCGGGCACGGACGGGCTCACCGCTGCGGCCGATCTGCATGAACAGCTACCCGGCTGCCGAACGCTCATCCTCACCAGCCTGGGCCGTCCCGGGACCCTGCGGCGTGCCCTGACGGCCCATGTCACCGGCTTTCTGCTGAAGGACTCCCCGCCGGACCAACTGGCCGAGGCGGTGAGGGCGGTGGCGGCGGGACGTCGGGTCGTCGACCCCCAACTCGCCCTCAGCGCCTGGGACTCTCCCGAGAATCCGCTCTCACCCAGAGAACTCGAGGTGCTACGACTCGCCGCCCAGGGCGCCGACGCCGCCGAGATCGCCGGGTGTCTGTTCCTGTCCAAGGGCACCGTCCGCAACTACCTCACCGCGATCGTCAGCAAGCTCGGCGCCCGCAACCGGATCGATGCGATCCGGATCGCCGAGGAGGCCGGCTGGATTCCCTGATCCGGCCTCCGAGAGTCCCAGAAGGGCGTCGAGCAGGCCCTCGTCCAGCATGGTGGCCACGGAGAGATCCGCCCCTTCACCGAAACCCGTGTCATGGACGGCGGCACTGACCACGTACCGCTCGCCGACGCCGAAGGTGCCGAAAGACCACTCGGCACCACCGGCCGGTGTGCCGTCGGGCCGCACCAGCCGAGTCGTCCTCCCGCCCAGCTCGAACCCGAACTCGGTGAAACGGAACCGCAGTCCCTGGCCGAGTGCCTTGCTGTACGCCTCCTTCAGCGTCCACAACCGCACCATGGTGTCGTTGCGCGCCTCCTCGCCGCCCTCGTCGAGCCGGTCCTTCTCGTAGGGGGTGCAGGCCTGCAGCTCCGACCCGGTGCCCGCGAGCCGGCGGTCGGCACGCTCCACATCGACGCCGATCCGGCCCCGGCGGGTGACGGCGACGACCATCATCTCCTCGGTGTGGCTGAGGCTGACGTCGATCTGGTCGCAGCCCCGTACGTAGGGCCGGCCGCCCGGCTGGTAGGAGAGGTCGACGAGATCCGGGGTGGTGTCGAGCACGGCGGCCGCGGTGTACCGCAGGAACAGCCGGGAGGCCACGAACCGGTCCCTCATCCCGGGACGGGCGAGGCTCTCGTAACGCCGCCAGTCACGGCCGAGCAGGCGGCGTACCGTGTCCGCCTCCACGCGCGGCAGCCAGCCGGGGGTCGTCCCGTACACCAGCACGCTTCCCGTGCCGAGCAGTTCGTCCCTGACCCGGTCCCACGGTCCCGGAGGTCCAAGGGCCGGCAGCGGCCGTCCGATCCGGGCGGCCACTCAGGCCCCCGCAGGTTCGAAAGCCAGCGGGCCGGCGTCCAGTGCCGAGATCACCCCGGCCAGGTCCACCGCGTCGGTGTCGGGGCGCGGGCACATCGGGATGCACACCGGACTGCCCATCCGGCGCAGATACGGAGTGAGCACAGGCCGCGGGCCGATCTCGACGACATGGGTCGGCGCCTGCTGCGCCAGCATGTTGCGGGCGGCGTCGGCGAACCGGATGGGCGAGCTGAGCTGCTTGGTCCAGTACGAGGCGTACAGCGGCTCGGTGGCGAGGCGGCCGTACACCGTGGAGTAGAACGGCAGCCGGGCGGCTCCGCCGGGAACCCGGCGGGCCACCGCCTCGAACTTCGGCGCCACCGGCTCCATCAGCGGTGAGTTGAAGGCGTGCGACACCGGCAGATGACGGCACCGGATCCCCCGGACGGCCAGGCCGTCCTCGATACGCTCCAGACCCGCGACATCGCCGGACAGCACCGTCGACCTGGCCGCATTCACGGCGCTGATGCCCACGCCCGGCTCGTCGGCGACCAGTTCGGCGGCCTCGTACGGGGAGACGCAGGCCGCCATCATGCCGCCGCCGGACGGCAGGTACTGCATGAAGGCACCGCGCATCGCGATGAGTTTCGCCGCGTCGGCCGGCCCGAGTGCCCCCGCGACGGTCGCGGCCGCGAACTCCCCTATGCCATGGCCCAGTACGGCCACCGGGACGACTCCGGCGGTCTCCAGGGTTCTGGCGAGGGCGTACCCGACGGCGAAGAGGGCGGGCTGGGTGAAGGCGGTCTGGTGGATGCGCGGGTCCTCGCTCAGGAGCAGATCGACGACCGAGAGACCCAGGTAGGGGAAGAGCGCCTCCGCCACGTCGTCCAGATGGCTGCGATAGCTCGTGGAGTTGAGGTACAGCCCCGACGTCATGCCCGGATGCTGGCAGCCCTGGCCGGTGAAGACGAAGGCCGCCCGCACCCCCCTGCCGCCGGGCCGTACATCGCGCGAGGCCATATGACGGGCGAGCTCCCGGACGGTCGGGAACGCCCAGATGTCATCCAGGTCGATGATCGGCCCGAACTCCTCCTCGATGTCGCCGTAGAGACTCAGCGCGGCCACCGAGTCCAGGGCGTAGTCGGCCAGGGGGACCGAGTCCTCGACCGGCCGGCCGAGATAGTGGCCGAGCCGCTCCAGCAGCCATTCGCGGTGCGGGGCACCGTGATGTTCACGTTCCTGCGCGGACATGCTGAGTCCTCCTTCGAACGGGGCGGGGGGCGGGGCCGGCGAGGTACGGCGGTCAGGCCAGCGGGGACGCGTACAGGTCGTAGCTGCGGCGGCCGTGCAGCCGGGCGAGGACCTCGGCGAGCACCCGCTGCTCTGCGGCGGCGGGGCGGTCGGGCAGCGGCAGGCCGAGCCGCCGGCACAGCCGGTACAGCGCTGCCGACGGCCAGGCCGTGTCCGCGAGGAACCGGTCGGCCCCGTCACCGGATGCCTGCTGTTCCCGCCACACCCCCAGGCAGGCCGCGGCCGCCAGCACCAGCGTGTAGCGGTCGGCGAGCCCGAGGCTGTGCGGACTGGCCAGTGCCCTGCGGTCGTTCTGCGCGATGTCGGCGAACGCCTTGCGCAGGCCGTCGAGTTCGACGGCGAAGGCGCGAGTGAGGAAGCGCAGCACCCCCGCGTCCCGGCCACCACGGGGCAGCCGCGCAGCCTCGAGCAGGTCCGTGCTGGCCACCAGGGTGGCCGCCAGCGGATCCGCGTCGCCGAGCAGCGCGGGCTGGGTCAGGTCGAGCGGCGGCAGGTCCTCGTGCAGCCGGAACAGCGAGGCGGGGGGCTCGGGGTCGGCGAACCAGGCGTGCTGGGCGAAGAACGGCAGCTGCGGCAGGATACTGACCTGCCGTCCGGCGCTGCCCGCATGGCCCAGGGAGGTGACGGGCAGGTCCCGCAGCTGCTTCTGGAACATCGCGTACGCCCCTTCCTCGGCGAAGGTGGCCTCCCCGAGAACGGCCGACATCTCGTCCATGGCCTCCGCGGTGAGCTTGGGCGCGAGATAGGCGGCAGCCGCCGCGTACGCACTCATCTGCTTGGGCAGTACATGCAGCGCCCGGGTCGCGACCAGCGCAAGACAGTCGATGAGCAGCAGATCGAGAAAGGCCCCGGTCAGCACGTCCCGTACATGTTGGACGTCGAGGGAGGACCTTCCGTCGGACCTGCGGCGGACGGCGAACGCCGTCACCGTGCGCAGGGCCGTGTCGCCGCCCGCGAGGACGATCGACGGAATGAGGCCGCGGATGACCAGCGAGGAGCGCAGCGACAGTCCGTAGCCGTCGCCCATGGCGCCGACCAGGGCCGTCGTCGGCACCGCGCAGTCGTCGATGCGCAGCCCGCCGAACTCGGCGCTGCGCATACCGCTGGTGGGACGACGGCCGAGATCGAGGACGCTGCCGGGCGGCAGTGCCTCGCGGTCCAGGAACAGCAGGCTGTGGCTGCGCGCGTGGCCCGGCGCGCCCGTCCGGGCGAAGACCACCAGGCCACGGGCGCGGGAGGCGTTGGCGATCCCGGTCTTGCTGCCGCTGAGGAGCAGCCCGCCCGCAGGTCCCGGCCGGGCGGTGAACTCGTCCCGTACGAAGTCGTTGCCGTGGGCGACTCCGTGCCGTGCGACGGCGATCCGGTCTCCGCCGAGGAGCAGCCGGGCCGCCAGGCCGCGGTGGTCCCGGTCCCCGGCGGACCAGACGGGGGTGGCGGCGAAGAAGCAGTTCAGGCCGTATCCGAAGCCGAGCGAGGCGTCCCGGCGGAAGACGGGACGCAGCACTCTGCCCAGTTCGTCCATGCGCCGCAGCCTGCCGCCGAGGCCGGCCGGCACGAACTCCTCGTTCAGGCCGTGCTCGTCGAGCACGGCCTCGGCGGCGGGCGGCACCTCGCCCGCCGCGTCGGCGGCGACGAAAGCGGCCCCTCCGAGCGGATTGGCGGGGTCGTCGAGGGGTCCGAAGGACCGTTCCAGCGCGTCGATGCGCTCCTGGGCGGCCGTCATGACCGGCTTCCCGGCGTCAGAAGCCGCTCCACCTCGCTGTCGACCCGCTGGTGCAGCGGACTGAGTTCGCCACGGAGGAACATCCGGCGCATCGCGCCGCGTTCGACCTTGCCGCTCGTGGTCCGGCGTACGGTGCCCGGCCTGACGAAGAGCAGTCCCCCGGTCCGTACCTCGTGCTCCTCGCCGATGCGCGCCTCCACCGTGGCGGCGAGCGTGTCCAGGTCGATGTCGTAGTGGCTGCGGGCACGCAGCTCCTGGACGACGACGACATGTTCCCGGTCACCGGGCACCGCGAACACCGTGGCGGCTCCGAAGAGACCGCTCACCTGCTGGACGGTCCGTTCCAGGTCCTGTGGATACACATTGCGGCCGGCGATCACGATCATGTCCTTGATCCGACCGGTGACATGGAGCAGTCCGGCGTCCAGCATCCCGAGGTCACCGGTGCGGAGGTATCCGCCCCGGTCGCCGAGCCGGGCGTCGAAGGTCGGCACGGTCTCGGCGGGGCGGTTCCAGTACCCCGGGGCGACACTGTCGCCGCGCACCCAGATCTCGCCGGTCCGGCCGTCGGGGAGCTCCATGCCCGTCCGGGGATCGACGATACGGATCTCCACCGAGGCGGGTGCCCCGCAGGGGACGGTCCTGCCGTCCCCGCCCGGGGAGACCGGCACCGTCCTGCCGTCGGGCGCGTACGGCGGGCCGCCGGAGACGAGCAGGGTCGCCTCCGCCAGGCCGTAGGCGGGGGTGAGTGCTCCGGGCCGCAGTCCAGCGGGGGCGAACCGTTCGGCGAAGGCCTTCAGGGTTGCCGGGTTCACCGGTTCTCCGCCGTTGACGGCGGTCCGCCAGCGGCTCAGGTCGAGCGCGGCGATCTGCGCATCGTTGATCCGGCGCAGACACAGGTCGTATGCGAAGTCGGGTGCGCCGCTGACCGTGAGGCCGTACCGGGAGACGGTGTCGAGCCAGTGGAAGGGCTTCTTGACGAAGGCCTGCGGGGAGAGCATGACCGTGGTCGCGCCCAGCCAGAGCGGGTGCAGGAGCTGGCCGACGAGTCCCATGTCGTGGTGGAGGGGCAGCCAGCCGCCGAACCGCGATCCGGGACCGGTGCCGAGCGCCCGGGCGATGGCCTCCTGGTTGGCGACGAGATTGCGGTGCGTCACCATCACACCGCGGGGTTCACGGGTGGAACCCGAGGTGTACTGGAGGTAGGCGATCTCGTCGGGACCGGGCGCGGGAAGCGCCGGTGGGGGCCCGGGCTCCGCCGCGGAGCCGGGTACGGCGTCCGCGACGAGGCAGGTGACCTCCCCGAAACCGGTGCGGGCCAGCAGCTGGGACACCTCCGCGGCATGGGCGGTCTCGGTGAGCACACAACTCACCGCGGCGTCCTTGACGATGCCGGCGATGCGTTCGTTGTGATGGCCGCGTCCGCCGGGCGGCGGCACCGGGACGGCGACGAGCCGGGCGTGCAGGCAGGCCAGGAATGCGGCCGCGAACAGCCGGCGGGAGGACTGCAGGATGAGCACGCGGTCGCCCGGCGCGGTGTGGGGGCTCAGCCGGGCCGCGAGCGCATGGACCAGGGCGTCGAGTTCCGCATAACTGACGTTCTCGGGTCGCAGCATGCCGTCGTGTTCCGCGAGCAGCACGAGAGCGTCCTGTGCAGGTGACTCGGCGGCCCTTGCGCGGAACGCCTCGACGAAGGTCCGGTACCCGCTCATCGTGGTCCCCCCGCCCGCCGGGCGGACCAGGCCACCGGGGCCTGTCCGCCGCTGCCCTTGACCCTCCAGTCGGCGTACGCGGCCGGTGCCGGCTCCTCCGGGGGACGGGTCCGGCCCCGCAGCAGCGCCATCAGCACGGTGGTCACGGCAGCGAGTTCCGCCGCGTCCGGCAGGCCGCGCAGCACGGTTATTCCTGTCTCTTCTGCCATGGAGGAAGACTGCGCCCGGGCGCTCGAGGAGGGCTCGCGGGCGGCACGGACAGGAGCCGAGGATCCGTCGTCCCCGGCTCCTGTCCGTACGGAGAGGTCAGCCGATCACGCGCTCGTAGGCGAGGTGCCGGCTCCGCTCGGTGGTGACTGTCGCGAGCTCGGACAGATCGCTCAGCGCCGCCCGGCAGCCCTGGGAGGCGAGGGCGCGTTCGCAGTGCTCCGCGTCCCGCCACCACTGGACGCCGGTGTAGGACAGCGGCCGGACCGTCGAGCGGAGCAGATCGCTGCCGCCGAAGCCGCCGAGGGCGTCGAGGGCCTCACAGAGTGCGGCGTACCGTTTCTCGAACCCGCTGTGGTCGCGTTGCACATGGGCCGACAGCAGGACGACCGCCGAGTCTCCGACGGCCGCGCCCTCCTTCAGCGTCCGGCGGACGCTCAGTGCCTGGTCGGCCTCGGTGTGCACCATGGGGCCGAGGCGCTGGACATGGGCCACGAACGTGTCGTCGTGCACGGTGTCCAGGAAGCCGCTCAGGCGCCGCCAGTGGTTGAGGTGGACGTACACCCGCGGCCGGTCGACGAGCTGGACCGTCACCAGGAAGTCGAAGCCGGGGCGGTGGCGCAGGAACTGCGAGTGCTGCCGGAACTCCCGCTCGAACTCCCCGACGTCACCCTTGACCTCGAACCGGTTGACGACGGTGACCGGCCTGTTCGGATCACGATCCGGCACGCTTTTCCTCCGCGAATCGCTTGGCATGGCGCAGCGTGGTGGAACTGTTGGTGCCGAGCGCCTTGCGCACGAGTGCGCGCGCCTCGGCGAGGGTGGCCCCCTGGCCGAGTGCCGTCCGTACACCTTCCGGGTCGAGGGTGACGGTGTGCCAGGACGTGGCCCGCACCGACCCGTCGTCCAGCGGCTCGATCTCCCAGCGGCCGGTGTGACCGCTCATGGCGACGGGCACCCGGAGCTGCTTGTAGACGATCGTCCTGCGGTCCTCGAAGCAGACGCGGACGGATGTCGTGTTGTGCAGGGAGCCGTCCGGGCTGCGGGTGTCCATGTCCATGTGCTGGATGCCCGGCTCGTCCTCGGTGAGGTCGAGGCGCGCCACGTGCGGCAGCCGCTCGGGCCAGAGGTCGGCGCGGTCCAGGAAGGCGTAGACATCGCCGGCGGCACCGGCGATCGTCTCGGAGTCGCTGAACGTGAAGTGGAGTTCGTCGCGGACCTCGCCCTGCTCCGCGGTGTTCTTCAGTGCGGCGAGCTCGGCGCGGCTGTTGCGGTCCACGGCGCGCTCGATCAGCTCCTCCGCGGCCGGGTCGTCGCCCACCGCGCGGTAGTCGTGCAGCAGCACGACACGGGTCGTGCCCTCCTCGGCCGGCTCGATGCGCCATTCGCCGCCCATGGCGGCGACGGGTGCGGCCGGGACGACCTGGCGGAAGGTGATGGTGCGGGCGGCCGGGTCGAGCACGCGCCGGGAGGTCCAGGTGCGTACCTGTTCGTTGGCGATGGCCCAGATCCGCAACATCTGTTCACCGCCGCTCTCGGGGGCGTCCTCGAGGACCTCGACGTGCACGGTGGGGCCGAAGACCTGCGGCCAGGCGGACACGTCCGCGATCAGGGCGTAGACGGTGGACGGGGGCGCGGAGACGGTGACGGAGTGTTCCGTGACACGGGTCGCCGAAGTGTCGGGCGTAGCGGTCGCCACGGCGTACCTTCCCTTCAGTGCGGCCGTGAGAGCGGCCGGATCAGAGTGGCAGAGGTGGGCTCGAAGCGGGCTCGAGCGGCAGTGGATCGTGGTCAGCGGGCGGCCCAGGCGGGCTGTTCGGTGATCTCGAGTACGGCGCAGCCCCAGCTGTATCCGGCGCCGACGCTGATCAGTACGCAGCGGTCGCCGGGCTTCGCGCGACCGGAGACCACGAGGTGGTCCAGGCCCGCGAACTGGTCCCCCGCGCCGAGGTGTCCGACGGTCCGGCTCCACTCCCAGGGGGTGCGATCGGGGTCGATGCCGAACGGGCCGTAGTAGATCGACTTCAGGCGGCGCCGGCCGAAGTGGGGCAGGATCACCCAGCGCGCGTCGGCGAGTTCCATCCCCGCATCGGCCAGGGCCTGCTTGATGACGGTCTGCTGGCCCGAGTGGGCGCGGCTGATGGCGTACGAGATACCGACCCTGCCGATGAACGCGCGCTTGGCCTCCTCGAAGTCGACGGGGATGCGGTGGCCGAACGGGGCGCGAGTGAACGGCTCTTCGCCGCGGTGCAGGGGCTCGAGCTCCGGGTCGGCCAGCAGGGCCAGGGAGCGGAGTCGGGCGAATCCGCCGCGACGGGAGAGCACCAGGGCGGTGGCTCCGTCGGCGTAGGGCGTGCCGGGGTCGGTGTTCCACCGGTCGATGCCGGGTTCGCAGAACCGGTCGGCGGTGGTCAGCAGGGCGTCGCAGTTGCCGTGGCCGGCAGTGAGGTAGGCGGTGGCGAGGTCGAGGGCAGCCAGTCCTCCGTTGGACATCTGCCGTATCTCCAGGGCGGGGCAGGTGTTGCCGAGCGCCTCGCGCTGGATGTAGGAGGCGGCGGGCCACAGGTCCTGGCCCTGGTGATAGGTGTCCGCGTGCAGCACGAGGTCGATGTCCTCGGGCCTGGAATCGGCCCGCTCCAGCGCGACGCGGGCCGCGGCCGCCGCCATCTCGGCGGCCGACTCGTCGGGCGAGTACGCGACCGACACCAGGCCGGTCGTGGAGGCGAGCCCGGACGGGCAGGCCCCGGAGGCGACGGCGTCGGCGACGGACACCGAGCCGGGGAGCCGTACCGACGTCCCCCGTACATAGATGTTCTCCACACGCACAGCTACTCCCGGAGTTCGAGGGTCTTCAGCCCGCCCAGGCGGTTGCGAGGGGTACGGAGCCGCCGCCGGGGCGCACATCGTCGAGCAGCACGTAGTGGACGGCGTCGAGCAGGGCACGCCAGCTCGCCGTGACCGTGTTCTGGTCGACGCCCACGGTGCCCCAGCGGCGTTCGCCGTCGCGGTACGAGATCAGCACCCGGGCGGCGGCGCCGCTGCCGGTCTCACCGGCGAGCACACGCACCCGGTAGTCCACCAGCTCCAGCCGTGCGAGCTGCGGGAAGAACGGGTCGAGGGCCTGGTGCAGAGCCCGGTCCAGGGCGTTGACGGGACCGTTTCCATGGCCGGTCGCGGTGAGCGGGACGTCGTCGATCCGCAGTCGTACGGAAGCCTCAGTGCGCACCTCGCCGTCCCGCTGCCGGGCGACGGACACCTGCCAGGACTCGACCTGGAAGGGCGGCTCCACGGGGCCCTTGGCCAGCACCTCGCGGAGCAGCAGCTCGAAGGAGGCGTCGGCGGACTCGAAGCTGTAGCCCTCGCTCTCCAGGTCCTTGATGCGGGCGGCGGCGCGGGCCACCTCCTGCGAGCCTGCGGCGACGTCGTAGCCCAGTTCCCTCGCCTTGAGTTCCACGGAGGAACGGCCGCCCATGTCCGAGACCAGGGTCCGCATCGCATTGCCCACCCGGGCCGGGTCGATGTGCTGGTAGAGGCCGGGGTCGATGCGCAGGGCGGAGGCGTGCAGACCCGCTTTGTGGGTGAAGGCGGACGCACCCACATAGGGGGCCGCGGGACGGGAGGGGATGCCGGTGAGCTCGGCGATCGCACGTCCGGTATCGGACAGTTCGGCGAGCAACGCCGGGTCGGCCACCATCCTGTTCTTCTTCAGGACGAGATTGCCCATGACGGTGAACAGGTTGGCGTTGCCGCAGCGTTCGCCGTAGCCGTGCGCGGTGCCCTGGACGTGCATGGCTCCCGCGTCCACGGCGGCCATGGTGTTGGCGACGGCGCAGCCGGTGTCGTCGTGGCAGTGGATACCGACCTGGACGCCGGTCGTGGCGATCGTGTCGGCGACCGCCACCGCGACCTCGTCGGGCAGCGCCCCGCCGTTGGTGTCGCACAGCACCACGGCCTCGGCGCCGGCCTCCGCAGCGGTGCGGACCACGGCGAGCGCGTACTCGCGGTTGAGTCGGTAGCCGTCGAAGTAGTGTTCGGCGTCGAGGAACACGCGCCGGCCCGCGTGCACGAGGTGCCGCACCGTGCTGCCGATCATGGCGAGGTTCTCGGCGAGCGTGGTGCGCAGGGCGCGCTGCACATGTCCGGTGTGGCTCTTGCCGACCAGGGTGATCACCGGGGTCCCGGCCGCCAGCAGGGCGCGCACCTGGGGATCGACGGAGACCGGGACACCGGCCCGCCGGGTGGCGCCGAAAGCGGCCAGCTGGGCGTGCTCGAGATGGAGTTCGGTACGGGCGCGGTGGAAGAACTCGGTGTCCCGCGGCACCGCGCCCGGCCAGCCGCCCTCGATGAACCCCACGCCGAGGGCGTCCAGCCGCCGGGCGACGGCGAGCTTCTCGTCGACCGTCAGGACCATGCCCTCCTGCTGGCTGCCGTCGCGCAGCGTCGTGTCGTAGAGCTGAAGGCTCTCCTCGGCCATCGCCCCTCCCTCACTCGTGCCACCGATGCCCGTCACATGGCGGCTCTGGTCGGGCCACCGTCCGGCGGCGGGCTCGGGAAGTCCTGGAGCGGTGGTCGACGCCGCGGGGAGGCTGTCATCGGTTGGGCCACGGGATGTCCCGGCCCGGAAGGACCCGCGGGAGTGCGGGCCCGGGGACGGCACCCGCCCCCTCCGGCAGTCGCCGGAGGGGGCGGGTGACCACGGGTCCGCCCTGGTCAGAGCGGTGCGGCGGACAACGGCTGCACGGTCTGCTTGAGCGGCCGCCACCAGTCGGGGTTGTCCCGGTACCAGGCCACGACATCGGCCAGGCCCTGCTCGAAGGGCACGGCGGGGGCGAAGCCGAGCTCCTCGCGGATCTTGCCGTCGTCGAGCGAGTAGCGCAGATCGTGGCCCTTGCGGTCGGGGACCATGCGCACGAGGTCCGGGTCGGCGCCGCACAGGGAGACGAGCAGATCCGTCATCTGGCGGTTGGTGCGCTCGTTGCCGCGGCCGACGTTGTAGATCTCGCCGGGGCGGCCGCCGGTGACGACGAGCTGCACGGCCCGGCAGTGGTCGTCCACGTGCAGCCATTCGCGAACGTTGCTGCCGTCCCCGTAGAGGCCCACCGGCTGTCCGTCGAGGAGATTGGTGACGAACAGCGGGATCAGCTTCTCGGTGTGCTGGTGGGGACCGTAGTTGTTGGAGCACCGGGTGATGGACAGGTCGAGGCCGTGGCTGCGCCAGTAGGAGCGGGCGACGAGATCGCTGGCGGCCTTGGACGCGGCGTAGGGCGAGTTGGGCAGCAGGGGCCATTCCTCGGTCCAGGAGCCGTGCTCGATGGAGCCGTACACCTCGTCGGTCGAGATGTGCACCACGCGCTGGACGCCGGCGACGACGCAGGCGTCCAGCAGGGTCTGGGTGCCTGCGACATTGGTCCTCATGAACGCCGACGCGTCGGCGAGCGACCGGTCGACATGCGACTCGGCCGCGAAGTGCACCACGACGTCATGGCCCGGGAGCAGGTCGAACAGGAGCGCCCTGTCGCAGACGTCGCCCTCGACGAAGGTGAGCCGGGGGCCGTCGGGCGGCAGATTGGCACGGTTGCCGGCGTAGGTGAGTTTGTCGAGGACGGTCACCGAGGCATGGGCGAAGCCCGGGTAGCCGCCGGCGAGGAGCGTGCGGACGTAGTGCGAGCCGATGAAGCCCGCGCCTCCCGTGACGAAGACCCTCATGCGGCCACCACCACGCTGGAATGGTCCCCGACCACCAGTCTGCTGCGGCCGGGGTGCACTTCGGACGAGACGGTGGCATCGCGGCCGATCACGGAGCCGTGCACACCGCCGACGCGATGCACCCGGGCCCCGTCCAGCATGATCGAGTCCTCGACCCCGGCCGCGTCGAGCACGCAGTCGCGCCCGATCGAGGTGTACGGGCCGATGTGGCTGTCCTCCACCAGGCTGCCGGGTCCGACGATCGCGGGGCCGGTGATGCGGGACCGTACGATCCGGGCACCCTCGCCGACGACGACCGCGCCGAGAAGTTCGCTCGCTCCGTCGACGTCGCCGGCGACGGACGGCTTGAGACCGTCGAGCAGTCTGCGGTTGCAGTGCAGGACGTCCTCGACCCTTCCGGTGTCCTTCCAGAAGCCGTGGTACGTGGCGGCGCGTACGTCGTGGCCCCGGGAGACCAGCCACTGGATGGCGTCGGTGACCTCGAGTTCGCCGCGGGCACTGGGTTCGATCGCGGCGACCGCTCGATGGATGGCGGAGGTGAAGAAGTACACGCCGATCACGGCCAGGTCGCTGGGGGGCCGCTGCGGCTTCTCGACCAGCCGCAGGACGCGTCCCTCATGGTCGACCTCGGCGACCCCGAAGGCCCGCGGGTCGGGAACGGGGTGGACCACCACCTGGGCGGCCGGGCGTGCGGCGCGGAACTCGTCGGCGATGGCCTTGACGTCCCCGGTCAGCAGATTGTCACCGAGGTACATCACGAAGTCGTCGGCGCCGAGGAAGTCCCGGGAGATCGCGATGCAGTCGGCGAGTCCACGGGGAACGTCCTGCTGGATGTAGGTGATGCGCACCCCGAGCGGTGAACCGTCCCCGAGTGCTGCGGCGATCTCCCGCCCACGGTCACCGACGACCAGTCCGACGTCCCGGACCCCGAGTGAGCGCAGGTTCTCCATCACATGGACCAGCACCGGCTTGTTGGCGATGGGCATGAGCTGTTTGGGCATGGAGTGGCTGAAGGGGCGCAGTCTGCTGCCCAGCCCTCCGGCCAGTACGAGTGCTTTCATCGTCGGACCTCCTCAGAGCGCGGTCAGCGCCTCACGCAGGGCCCCGATCACCCGGTCCTGGGTCTCCCGGGGCAGCGAGGGGTACATCGGCAGCGAGAAGATCTCGCCCGCGAGCCGCTCGGTGACGGGGAGGGAGCCCTTGGGGTGCCCGAGGTGCCGGAATCCGGTCATGGTGTGGACCGGCCACGGGTAGCTGATGTTCAGCGAGATGTCGTGACGCTTCAGCGCCTCGATGATCTCGTCGCGCCGCGGGTGACGGACGACATAGACGTAGTGGACGTGTTCGTTCCAGGGGTTCACCGAGGGCAGGGTCAGCCCGCCCGGTCCCGTCAGGTCGGCGAGGCCCTCCTCGTAGCGGCGGGCCACGGCGCGCCGCCCCTCGATGTAGGCGTCCAGACGGGTCAGCTTGCGGCGCAGGATCTCGGCGTGCACCTCGTCGAGCCGGCTGTTGTGGCCGGGGGTCTCCACGACGTAGTAGACCTGCTCCATGCCGTAGTAGCGCAGTCTGCGCAGGCGGCGGTCGACGGCCTCGTCGTCCGTGACGACGGCCCCGCCGTCGCCGTACGCGCCGAGCACCTTGGTCGGATAGAAGGAGAACGCGGCGGCATCGCCCATGGTCCCGGCGAGCCGTCCGTGGTGGCGTGCGCCATGGGCCTGGGCGCAGTCCTCGAGGATCTTCAGACCGTGCTGCTCGGCGAGCCGGGTCAGCGGCGCCATGTCCACGCACTGGCCGTAGAGATGGACCGGCAGCAGCGCCTTGGTACGGGGGGTGATGGCGTCGGCGACCCGGTCGGTGTCCATGAGGAAGTCGCTTTCGCGGACATCGACGAACACGGGGGTGGCACCGGCTCCGTCGATGGCCAGCACGGTCGGCGCGGCCGTGTTGGAGACGGTGATCACCTCGTCGCCCGGCCCGATCCCGAGGGCCTGAAGGGCGAGCTTCAGGGCGTTGGTTCCGTTGTCGACGCCGGTGCAGTGCCGTACGCCGTGCCAGGCGGCGTACTCCTGCTCGAAGCCCCGGACACTCTTTCCGAGGACCAGCTGGCCGGAGCCGAACACGGTCTCGACGGCGTCGAGGATGTCCTTGCGTTCCGTCTCGTACTCCGGCAGGTAGTCCCAGACGTAGGTGGTCATGGATGGGTCAGCCTCCATCAGTTCCGTCGGACGGTCCGTCGTCCCGGTGCCCGCAATGTGTGGCGCCGCAGTCGGGTCTCGCTCAAGCCCGGGTGGGTGCAGCCGGGCCCGGGGCGTCGCGGAGGTCCTGGGCCGCACCCCCATGCAGGAGTTCATCGATGCCGGCCGCGGACCAGCCGCACTCGGCGAGGACCTCCCTGGTGTGCTCGCCGGGGCGGGGAGCGGGCGGTGGTGTCCCCGCGGACGTGCGGCCGAAGCGCGGCGCGGGGCCGGGCTGAAATCCTGCCGTGGTGGGCGTATAGGTGCCGCGGGCCAGGTGGTGGGGATGGCCGGCCGCCTCCGCGACCGACAGCACGGGACTCACACATGCCTCGGTGCCGTCGAACGCCGCCGCCCAGTCGTCCCGGGTACGGGCGGCGAACCGGGACGCGAACCGGGCCCGCAGCAAGGGCCAGCTGGACCGGTCCGCACGATCGGGCAGGCTCTCGTCCCCCAGGCCGAGGCCGTGGAGGAGCGCACGGTAGAAGCGGTCCTCCAGGGCACCGACCGCCACGTACTCCCCGTCGGCGCACCGGTAGACGGCGTAGTACGGGGCGCCGCCGTCCAGCAGGTTCCGGCCCCTCCTCCCCTCCCACTCGCCCGCCTCCGTCATGGCGAGCAGCATGGCGAGAAGGGATGCCGTTCCGTCCGCGATCGCCGTGTCGACGACCTGCCCGAGTCCCGAGTCCCGCCTCTCATGGAGAGCTGCGAGAACACCGCTGACGAGGAACAGCGCACCGCCGGCGAAGTCGCCGAGCAGATTGACCGGCGGCACCGGTGGGCCGCCGTCGGGACCGATGGCGTGCAACGCGCCGCTGAGCGCTATGTAGTTGATGTCGTGCCCGGGGGTAAGGGCGAGGGGCCCGTCCTGGCCCCACCCCGTCATCCGGGCGTAGACCAGTGCGGGGTTGCGGTCGGCGCACTCCTCGGGCCCGAGGCCCAGACGTTCCATGACGCCGGGCCGGAAGCCCTCCACGAGTACGTCACTGCGCTCCACCAGCCGCAGAACCGCTTCCGCCCCTGCGGGGTGCTTGAGGTCGAGTGCGATCGAGCGCCGACCCCGGTCGAGGACCCGGTGCCAGGTGCCGAAGGCCCGCTCCCCGCCGGCGCGGTCGATCCGGACGACATCGGCGCCCAGGTCGGCGAGCAGCATGCAGGCGAAGGGGGCCGGACCGATACCTGCCAGTTCGACGACCCGCAGACCGTTCAGGGGTCCACCGGACCGTGTGTTCTCACGCTGCGTGATCAGCATGCGGGCACGGTAGGGAGAGTGCCTACAGAACCCCTCAAGCCGGGCCCCGGGGCCGTCCTCAAGGGCGGCCCGAGCGTCGGCCGCGACACTTCCGGGCATGTCCACGCTTCGGCCCCGCGCGCTCAACAGGGCTTTGCTCGAGCGCCAGTTGCTGCTCCGCCGCCACCGAATGTCCGTCGCCGACGCGATCGGCCATCTGGTCGGGCTGCAGACACAGGCACCGGATCCGCCGTACACCGGGCTGTGGACCCGTCTGGAGGCATTCCGGCCCGAGGAACTGGCGGACCTGCTGACCGGACGGAAGGCGGTACGCATCGCGCTGCTGCGCGCCACCGTCCATCTGGTCACCGCCGAGGACTGCCTGGCGCTGCGCCCGCTGTGCCAGCCCGCCCTCGACCGCGACCTGCGCGGCGCCTCCCGGTACGCCTCCGCTGCCGAGGGGCTGCCGCCCGGGGTGCTCCGGGAGGCGGGCCGCGCCGCGCTGGCGGACGGGGCGCTGACCCCCAAGGAACTCGGAGCCGCACTCGCCGTGCAATGGCCCGGCCGGGACCCGGCAGGGCTCGCGTACGCGGTGCGCAATCTGCTGCCCGTGGTTCAGGTGCCGCCACGGGGAATCCGGGGTGCGGGCGGACGGACACGGTACGCGTCGGCTGAGTCCTGGCTGGGCAGGCCGATGGGGGCCGCGCCCACTGCCGACGCGATGGACACGATGGTGACGCGCTGTCTGCGCGCCTACGGACCGGCTTCCGTCAAGGACGTGCAGACCTGGTCGGGTCTGACCCGGCTGAGCGAGGTCCTGGACCGGTTGAGGCCCGGGTTGCGGACGTTCCGTGACGAGGCCGGGGCCGAGCTGTTCGACGTACCGGACGGCCCGCTGCCGGACGCGGAGACGCCCGTACCGGTGCGCTTCCTGCCGGAGTTCGACAACATCCTGCTCTCCCACGCCGACCGGGCCCGCATCCTCGGCGACGTCCCACGGTCGGCGGTCTTCACCCGCAACGGAATCATCCGCGCCACCGTGCTGGTCGACGGCTTCGTCCGTGCGACCTGGACGGTGGCGCGCGAGCGTGGCACGGCCACGCTGTGCGTCGAACCGTTCGCGCCGCTGTCCCGCGCGGAGCGGGACGCCGTGGCCCGGGAGGGTGCACGGCTGCTGGCATTCGCCGCGGCCGGCTCCAAGTCCCACGACATCCGCTTCGGCCCGGGGGTCTGCGCCGCTTCCCCCGCGCCCGTACTGCCCGCGTGACCCTCGTCCCCACCGATCGAGGAACCTTCGAGGAAAGAGGCAATCCGTCATGACCGACCAGCCGTTCACCGGCCGCACCGTCGTCGTCACCGGAGGCGGCACCGGCATCGGCCGCGCGACCGCCCTCGCCTTCGCCGGCCTCGGTGCCGCGACCGTGATCGCCACGGGCCGCCGCAAGGACCGGCTCGACGAGACCGCCGCACTCAGCCCCGCCGTGGTGCCCGTGGAGGCCGATGTCGCCACCGAAGCGGGTGCGCAGACCGTCGTGGACGCGGTGGGCGCTGCGGGCGGCACCCTGGACGTCCTGGTGCACAACGCCGGTGTGTTCCGGTTCAGCCCGCTCGCCGCGCTCGATGTCACCGCCGCCCGGGAGGTCCTCGACATCAACGTCCTCGGACCGCTCGTCCTGACCCACCGGCTGCTGCCGCTGCTGCGCTCCCCCGGCGGCAGCATCGTCCTCGTCTCCAGCCGCGGCGGCCACAACCCCGGCCCCGGCAGCTCCGTCTACTCGGCGAGCAAGGCCGCCGTGCACAGCTTCACCAGGAGCTGGGCCGCAGAGCTCTCCGGCCGGGGCATCCGGGTCAACGCGGTCGCCCCCGGCTTCGTGCGCACGGAGGCGTACGCCGCGAACGGCCTGAGCCCCGAGCAGGTCCAGGGGCTCTTCGCGGGTGTCGTGCAGCAGATCCCGCTCGGCAGGGTCGCGGACGCCGAGGACATCACCCCGTGGATCACCCGTCTCGCGGACCCGTCGAGCGATCTGGTGACCGGTCAGGTCATCACCGTCGACGGCGGCATGGACGTCGGCGGGAGCGAGGGATGACCGGTTCGCAGGGATCCGGCCGGCCCTCGTCCCGCCGTCCGGCACCGCAGCGAAGGCGGCCGGCCCTCCCGGAAAGGAACCCCGTATGACTCCCGCCCTCAGCCCCTTCCGCATCGAGACACCCGAGGCCGAACTGGCCGATCTGCGTCTGCGACTCTCCCGGACGCGCTGGCCTGAGCGGGAAACGGTGTCCGACTGGTCCCAGGGCGCGCCGCTCGCGTATGTGCGCGAGCTGTGCGCGTACTGGGCGGACCGGTACGACTGGCGGGCGACCGAGGCCCGGCTCAACGCGCTGCCCCAGTTCCGCACCCACATCGACGGACTCGGCATCCACTTCCTGCACATCCGGTCCCCGCACGAGAACGCCGTACCACTGCTGATCACCCATGGCTGGCCCGGTTCGGTCGTCGAATTCCTCGACATCATCCGCCCGTTGACCGAGCCGGAGGACCCGGCGGACGCCTTCCATGTGGTCTGTCCGTCCCTGCCCGGCTACGGCTTCAGCGACCGGCCCGTGGACCACGGCTGGACCGCGGAGCGTGTCGCCGCGGCGTGGGACGAGTTGATGTCGCGCCTCGGCTACGAGCGGTACGCAGCCCATGGGGTGGACTGGGGCTCGTTCGTCACGGCCATTCTGGGTGAGCGCGACTCCGTACGGCCCGAGGACACCCGGCGGCTGATCGGCATCCATCTGACGATGCCGTTCGCACGCCCGCCGCAGGAGCAGGTGGAGCTCTCCGAGCGTGATCTGGCCGGCCTGGCCGCGATGAAGGAGTTCCAGCAGAACGAGGGCGGCTACTCGGTCATCCAGACGACCCGTCCGCAGACCCTCGGCTACGGTCTGACGGACTCGCCGGCCGGCCAGCTCGCCTGGATGGTGGAGAAGTACTGGGCGTGGAGCGACCACGACGGCGACCTGGACAAGGTGATCCCGCGCGACCGGCTGCTGGACGCGGTCACCGTGGGCTGGCTGTCGGCGACCGCCGCTTCCTCGGCCCGGATCTACTGGGAGAGCCAGAACAGGCTCGCGCTGGGCCCGGTGCATGTCCCGGCCGCGGTCTCCAACTTCCCCAAGGACGGCCGTATGCCGCGTCCCTGGATCGAGGGACGCTTCACCGATCTGCGCCGCTGGAGCGACCACGACAGCGGCGGCCACTTCCCCGCGCTCGAACAGCCCGACACCCTCGTCGCCGAACTGCGCGCTTTCTTCGGCTCCTTGGGCTGACCATCGCACTCATGAGGAAGGACCCATTGTGACCACACACGCCGCCGAGTCGGGCCCGGAGCAGCAGAGCCCGACCTTTCCGTACAAGCGGGGCTGCCCGTTCACCCCGCCGGCCGAGTACGCGGAGATGGTCGAGGAGGACGTCTCCCAGGTCACCCTGACCGGCTCCGGGCTGCGCATATGGACCGTGACCGGTTACGAGACCATGCGCCGGCTGCTGACCGATCCACGGGTCAGCGCTTCCCGGCGCCACGCCGGCTTCCCCTTCTACTTCATCGCGCCGCCGGAGTACCGCACCGAGACGTCGTTCATCGGATACGACGGCGACGAGCACGCCAGGACCCGCCGGAAGGCGGCACTGACCTTCACCAACCGGCAGGTGCAGCGGCTGCGGCCGCGTATCGAGGAGATCGTCGACGAGCACATCGACCTGATGCTGTCGATGGAGCCCCCGGTCGACATGCACCGGGTGTTCTCACTCGCCGTACCGATGACGGTCATCTGCGAACTCCTGGGCATTCCGCAGGACCGGCACGACTTCTTCATCAAGCACGGGACGGCCCTGCTCGGCGGCCACAGCTCGACGGAGGAGCGCCAGGCGGCGATCGTCGAGGTCAATGCGTACGTCGAGGAGCTGATCCAGCTCAAGAAGCGCGAACCGGGCGACGATCTGCTGAGCCGTGCCATGGCCGACTACGAGGCGTCCGGCGAGGAGTACACCGACCGCGACCTGTTCAACATGGTCCGGCTGCTGATGAACGGCGGCCACGAGACCACGGCCAGCCAGATCTCACTGGGCACGGCCTGTCTGCTGGAGAACCCGGGCCAGCTCGAACTGCTCAGGAACGACCCCTCGCTGATCAAGCCCGCCGTCGAGGAGCTCGTGCGCATCGCGACGATCGGCGACACCGCCGTTCCCCGGGTTGCCCTGGAGGACATCGAGATCGGCGGCAAGGTGATCCCCAAGGGGGACGGAATCCTCTGCCTCGGTCTGGCCGCCAACCGGGACCCGGAGGTCTTCCCCGAGCCGGAGAAGCTGATCATCAGCCGGGGCAGCCGCAAGCACCTGGGCTTCGGCCACGGGGTGCACCACTGCATCGGCGCCGACCTGGCGCGTCTCGAGCTCGAGATCGTGTGGAGCAAGCTGTTCGACCGGATTCCCGGGTTGAAGCTGGCCAAGCCCTTCCTGGAGATCGACCGCAAGGAAGGTGCGGTCATCTACGGCCTGTGGGAACTGCCCGTCGAGGGCTGGTGACGACCGCGTCCGGACCACACCAGAGGGGCCCTGCTCTCCGGAGAGCAGGGCCCCTCTGGTCGTGCGGTCCCCCGGTCGGTCAGCCCGGCTGGAGGACGCGCTGAGTGGCCGGGCCGAGGTTCCGGTGGATGTCGAGGGCCGCGGTGGACCGGTTCAGGGTGATGTAGTGCAGGCCGGGCGCACCCTCGTCGAGGAGTCGCCCGGCCATCGCCGTGGCGTGGTCGACACCGATGCGGTGCGCGGCGGCCGGGTCGTCCCGGGCCGCTTCCAGGCGGTGGGCCAGGTCCTCGGGGAACGCCGCGTCGCTGAGTTCGGCGAAGCGGCGGATCTGCCGGGCGTCCGTGGCCGGCATGATCTCGGGAATGACCGGGGTGTCGCAGCCGGCCGCCGTGACCCGGTCCCGGAAGCGCAGATAGTCGTCGGCGTCGAAGAACATCTGGGTGATGGCGTAGTCGGCGCCTGCCCGGCACTTGGCGACGAAGTGCCGGACGTCGCTCTCCCAGTCCCGGGAGCGGGGGTGCAGTTCGGGGAAGGCGGCCACGCCCACGGTGAAGTTTCCGCATTCGCGGACGAGTTCGACCAGCTGACGGGCGAAGGTGAGCCCCTGCGGATGCGGAACCCAGGGCCCGCGTGGATTGCCGGGCGGGTCGCCGCGCAGGGCGAGTACATCGCGGATGCCGGCGTCCGCGTACCGGCCGATGATGTGGCGCAGCTCGGCCGTCGAGTGGCCGACGGCGGTGAGATGGGCGACCGGCCGCAGCGTCGTCTCGGTGGCGATGCGCCGGGTGACCTCGACGGTCCGGTCCCGGGACGAGCCTCCCGCCCCGTACGTCACGGACACGAACGTGGGCGAGAGTGCCTCCACGCGGCGGATCGTGTCCCACAGGGCGAGTTCACCGGAAAGGTTCTTCGGCGGAAAGAACTCGAAGGAGAAGGAGCGCTCACCCGCGGCCAGGATCTCGGCCACGGACCGCCCGGTGGTCACCGCCTTTCCTCCGGCACGGCTTCGATCAGACAGTCGGGGCCGGCGCTGGTGATGACACGGGTGAGGCGCATCCCCGCGGCTTCCAGGATGGCGCGGAACTCCGCCTCCGTGCGCTGCCGTCCGGTGGTGCCGATGAGCGTCTCCAGGTCGAGAAGCTTGCCGATCGACGGTTCAGGCCCCTCCGGCAGCACCGGCTCCCCGAGCAGCAGTCGGGCGTGATCGGGCATCGCGGCACGGCAGTTGGCGAGGATGCGGACGCACTCCTCGTCGTTCCAGTCGTGGACGACGGCGGTGAGGACGTACGCGTCTGCGCCGGCCGGGACCTTGTCGAAGAAGGAGCCGCCGACGAGTTCGACGCGGTCGGCGACGCCGGCCGCCGCGAGCAGCGGCCGGGCCCGCTCGACGACGTCGGGCAGGTCGTACAGGACGCCTCGGACGGCGGGGTTGGCCTTGAGGATGCCCGCGAGGTAGGCGCCGTTCCCGCCGCCGACGTCGACGACGGAGTCGAACCGGCCGAAGTCGTAGGCGTCGAGGGTGGCGTAGATCGCGGTCGCCACCGAGGTCATCGCGTCGTCGAAGATCGCGGCCTCCTCGGGGTGGCTGCGGTAGTACTCGAACTGCGGTGCCCCATGGACCCGTTCGAAGGCGGACTCACCTGTGCGGACGCTCTCGTACAGTCCGGACCAGGCGGCCCGGTGCATGGTCGAACCGAAGTGGCGGGCGAGGCCGCGCAGCGAGCCGGGTATGCCGGTGCGCAGCAGCTGTCCCACCGGGGTCAGCTCGAAGCGGCGGCCGTCGAGTTCGGTGACGATGCCGAAGTCGCCGAGCGGCCGCAGCAGCCGGTAGAGGGTCGGCGCGTGCGCCCCGACCTCGGAGGCGATCTCCTCCACGGTGCGCGGGCCGTCCGCGAGGGCGTCCGGGACTCCGAAGCTCGCGGCTACGCTGATCGACTGGCTGACAAAGGCGCCCATCAGCAGCTGGAGCAGCGCCTCTTGGGGAGCGGCTGCCTGGGTGTCCGTCGTGGCCTGGGCCATGGCGTGGGTTCTCCGTTCCAGGGACCGAGGGTCAGCGGGCGTTGAAGTAGCCGGCCTCGGGGTGATGGACGACGATCGCGTCCGTGGACTGTTCGGGGTGGAGCTGGAACTCCTCGGAGAGCTGCACGCCGATCCGCTCGGGCTCGAGCAGGTCGGCGATCTTCGCGCGGTCCTCCAGGTTCGGACAGGCCGGGTAGCCGAGGGAGTAGCGGCAGCCCTGGTACTCGGTGCGCAGCATTCCGTCGAGGGAGGCCGGGTCGTCGGCGGCGATGCCGAGTTCGGTGCGGACCCGGGCGTGCCAGTACTCGGCCAGCGCCTCGGCCAGCTGGACGGAGAGTCCGTGCAGTTCGAGGTAGTCGCGGTAGGAGTCGGAGGCGAACAGCTCCGCGGTCGCCTCGCCGATCCTGGAGCCGACGGTGACGACCTGGAGGCCGACCACATCGGTCTCGCCGGACTCCTCGGGCCGGAAGAAGTCGGCCAGGCAGAGGCGGCGCCCGCGGCTCTGGCGGGGGAAGGTGAAACGTGTCCGCTCGGAACCCTGCTCATCGAGGATGATCAGGTCGTCGCCCTTGGACACACAGGGGAAGTAGCCGTGCACGACGGCCGCCTCCAGAAGCTGCTCGGTGTGCAGCCTCTCCAGCCAGCCGCGCAGCCTCGGCCGGCCCTCGGTCTCGATCGTGTGCGCGTCCTTGAGGCCCCACTGGCCCTTGAACAGGGCGGCCTCGTCGAGCCAGGAGGCGTACTCCTTGAGCTGGATGCCCTTGACGATGCGGGTGCCGCGGAAGGGCGGTTCGGGGACCCGGTTGTCGGTGGCGGTGTCGCTGCGGCCGGGCTCCTCGGATTCGGGCTGGGCCGGGAGCGCGAGATCCGGACGGGCGGGGACCCGGCGTTGCTTGAGTTCGGGGAGGGTGGCGCCGGGGACGCCGCGTTTGACGGCGATCAGGGCGTCCATCAGGCGCAGGCCCTCGAAGGCGTC
>NZ_JBWKDP010000003.1:0-31988 GCF_056435905.1 Streptomyces sp. NPDC043861
GCTGTTGAGTTCTCAAGGAACGGACGCTTCCTTTGTACTCACCCACAGAACATTCTCTGCGGCTTTCCTCCGGGCGCTTCCCTTCGTTGTTTCCAGCTTAGCAGATCCGTTTTCCGTTTCTGCCACCCGCTGGAGCGGGTTTGCCAGGCAGTTCCTCCGCTTTCGCGAATTCCCTTTCCGGCGGTTCCGACTCTATCAGATCCTTTCGGTCCTGATTCCCAGTCAGAGGGGGTTGTCTTTCGGGCCTCGCGGCCGTTCCGACGTTTCAAACTCTAGCGGATTTCCCAGGCGGCTCATAATCGAGCCTTCGAAATGAATTTCGGCATGCCGAAATTCACCCCGATAGGGATGATCGTGCCGAGTTGGTTGCCGCATCAGCGGCTGGGATTGGTTGTCGAGGAACCGTTCCGGCTCCGTGACAACTCGAAGAACTTTACGGGTCGAGGAGGGTCGTGTCAACCCACCCCTCCGTCCATCTTCCCGACAGCTCGCGGTCGTCCCGACAGGGGCTAGTCCAGGTCGGTGAGCCGGCCGCCGGCGTCCGGCTGGGTGTGCTCCACGCGGCGCAGTACCCGGATGAGCACCTCGCCCAGCACGCCCCGCTCCTCGCTCGACAAGTCCTGGAGAAGGTCCTCCTCGAAGGCAGTGGCCATCCGCATCGCCTCCAGCCACTTCGCACGGCCCTCGTCCGTCAGCTCGACGATGACGCGCACCCGGTTGTTCTCGTCCCGGTCACGGGTGACGAGGCCGTCGCTCGCCATCCGGTCGATGCGGTGGGTCATGGCGGCCGGGGTGAGGCCGAGGCGCTTGGCGAGCTCCCCGGGGCCGAGGCGGTAGGGGGCGCCTGAGAGGACCAGGGTCTTGAGGACCTCCCACTCGGCGTTGCTGATGCCGAGTGCGGCGACCTGACGGCCGTACGCGACATTCATCCGCCGGTTGAGCCGGCCGAGGGCGGAGACGACCTTCTCGACCTGGGGGTCGAGGTCTCGGAATTCGCGCTGGTACGCGGCGATCTGCTCGTCGAGGCTCGGCTCCTGCGAGGCCGCGCCGCCCTGGGGCGACTGCGGCGGCTGCGCCGACGGCGCGGGACCCGGCTGATCGGGGGTGTCGGACATGCGCCTCACTATCGCATGTATCCGGTTCGCTTCTAAGTCCTTCGATGTGTATTGTTCAACCCCTAACTTTAGTTTCGAAGTCTTCAAACATCAGTCCTCCAGGACTGAGCGACCGAGGCAGGTGAGTGTGACCAAGGCGATGGGCGCTGCGATGCGCCGGATCCAGGCAGGGAACGTGCTGAGCGCGTTCGGGCTCGGGTTCACCGTTCCGTATCTCTATGTGTATGTGGCGGAGGTGCGGGACCTGGGCGCCGGAACGGCAGGCGCCGTGCTCGCGGTCTTCGCCATGGCCGCGCTCGTCGTTCTTCCCTTCACCGGGCGGGCCATCGACCGCCGTGGCCCGCTGCCCGTGCTCGTCGTGGCTGCAGTCCTGGCCTCCGCCGGTGCTCTGAGCATGGGTCTGGCCGGCAGCGTGGTGGCGGCCGTCCTGTCCGCAGCACTCCTGGGTGCCGGCACCGCCGTGATGCAGCCGGCGCTGGCCACGATGATCGTGTGGTGCTCGAGCCCCGCGACCCGTACCAGGGCGTTCGCGACGCAGTTCTTCCTGCAGAACCTGGGACTCGGCATAGGCGGACTGATCGGCGGGCAGCTCGTCGAGGTGAGCCGCCCCGGCAGCTTCCTCCTGCTCTTCGGTATCGAAGCCGCGATGTTCGTGGTGCTGGCGGGGATCGCCGCGACCGTACGGATGCCCACCGGCCCGGCGATCACCGACGCGATGCCGCAGAACACCGAGGCCAAGGCCAGGGGCGGGATGCGGGCACTGCTCGGGCACAGGGCCATGGTCCAGCTTTCCGTGCTGGGGTTCGTCCTCTTCTTCGCCTGCTACGGACAGTTCGAGTCGGGGCTCGCGGCGTACGGCACCGAGGCCGCCGGGATCGATCCGGCAACGCTCGGCTACGCCCTGGCCGCGAACACCGCCGTCATCGTGATCGCGCAGTTCCTCGTACTGAGGTTCGTCGAGCGACGGCGGCGCACGCGGGTGATCGCCGCGGTCGGGCTGATCTGGGCCGTCGCATGGCTCCTCGCCGGGTACGCAGGGCTCGGCCACGGCAGCCAGGCCATGGCGACGGCGGCCTTCATCTCGACGTACGCCCTCTTCGGACTCGGCGAGTCGATGCTGTCGCCGACCGTGGCGCCGCTGGTCGCCGATCTGGCGCCGCCGTCGATGGTCGGGCAGTACAACTCGGCCTTCGCTCTGGTCAAGCAGCTGGCGCTGGCGGTCGGACCCGCCGTGGGTGGGCCGATGGGCGCTGCGCTGCACGGTCCTTACATCGTGACGTTCGTGCTCTTCTCACTCGGTATCACCGCGCTCGCCCTGCGGCTGGGGAAGCGGCTCACGCCGGTGCAGGACCAGCCCGCGCTCGTATCGAGATCGCGCATCGTGGCCCAGCACCGGCCGAAGCAGGACACGGTCGAAGCCGCAGCCTGAGGGCTGTCCCGCAGTTCTGCCGGGAAGTTCACGGCCTGCTTCGGCCGGCGATCCCCGAAGGGGACGAGCCGGTGCGGTGACCTGAAGGGTTCACCGCGTTCACCGGCTCCCGACGCCCTGCACGGCTTCCACCGCTACCGCTGGGGGGGTACGCCCACGCTGCGTGGTCGGAGTGCCGTGGCTGTGGTCGCGGCCCGAGAAGATCGCCCGGACAGGACCTGCCATGAACGGTCGGCCGGGCACTGCGGTGGGACACGAAGACCTCCGTGCGTGGTGTGGAGCCCGGACACCGCACCGGAGGTCTTCGCCATGAGCATGGATGATCCGCAGTACCGCGCGCTCGACACCGTCACCGAGGTACCCGACCCGAAGCTCGGGCCGGTCCGTATGCAGAAGCCCACGAGGCGTCAACAACGCTCGTGACCAATACACCTAGTCGGGCAGCGCGAACTCGCACCACACCGCTTTGCCGCCGCCCGGGGTGCGGCGGCTGCCCCAGGACGAGGCGATCGTCGCGACGATGGAGATTCCGCGGCCCGCCTCGTCCTCCGTTTCAGCGCGGCGGCGGCGCGGCAGATGGTCGTCCCCGTCCGTCACCTCGACGATCAGGCGGCGGTCGGTACGGCGGAGCCGCAGACGCATGGGCGGCGTGCCGTGCTGGAGGGAGTTCGCGACGAGTTCGCTCGCGGCGAGCACGCCGAGATCGCGCAGTTCGTTCGGGAAGCGCCAGGAAGCCAGCACGCCGGAGGCGAAGGCACGCGCGTGGGGCGCGGCTTCGACCCCGCCGAGCAGCTCCAGAGCTGCGTTGTGGAACAGCTCCGCGTCCGTTCCGGTGCGGGCGGGATGCTGGAGGACCAGGACCGCGACATCGTCATCGTGCTCCGCGGTCACGCCCAGGGAGCGGATCAGCCTGTCGCACACCACCTGGGGTGTGCCGGTCGCTCCCGCCAGCGCCCGTTCCAGGGCCGCGACCCCTTCGTCGATGTCCTCGCCGCGCCGCTCGACGAGACCGTCCGTGTAGAGGACGGCGACGGATCCGGGCTGGAGCGGAACGGTTCCGGACGTGTGGAGCCAGCCCCCCGTGCCGAGCGGCGGCCCTGTGGGTTCCTCGGCTCGGTGGACCGCGCCGTCCGCGTCGCGCACAAGGATCGGCAGATGGCCGGCCGAGGCGTAGACGAGCCGACCCTCGTTGGGGTCGTGCACCGCGTACACACACGTGGCGATCTGGTTGGCGTCGATCTCGGAAGCAAGGCCGTCGAGCAGCTGCAGCACTTCGTGCGGGGGCAGGTCGAGGCGGGCGTACGCACGGACGGCCGTGCGGAGCTGACCCATGACGGCTGCGGCGCGCACCCCGCGGCCCATGACGTCGCCGATCACGAGGGCGGTGCGGCCGGCGCCGAGGGTGATGACGTCGTACCAGTCCCCGCCGACCGCGGCGTCCGTTCCCCCGGGGCGGTACTCGGCGGCGATCCGCAGGTCGTCGGGCTGCTCCAGCTCCTGCGGGAGCAGGGAGCGCTGGAGAGTGACGGCGGTTTCACGATGGCGCCGCTCGCTCGCACGCAGGCGCTCGGCGGCCTCGGCGTGGTCGGTGACATCGGCGGCGAAGACGAGGACGCCACTGCCGTGGGAGCCGGCGGCAAGGGAGCCGTGACCACTTTCGAGGGTGCCGTCAGCACTTCCGTCAGTGCTTCCGTCGGCGCTTCCGTCAGTACCTCCGTCAACGCTTCCGTGACGACTTCCCTCGCGACGGGAATTCGGGCCGAGCGCCCCGGCGGGCAGACAGGTGACCGTGTACGAGCCTCCGCCCCGGACGCGGCGGGACTTCACGGTGCGTGGTCTTCCGCTGCGCAACACCTGGTCCATCAATGGGAGCAGGCCCAGCTCGGCGAGTTCGGGGCAGACCTCGGCTGCGCGGGCACCTGCCGCGCGGGGGCCGAAAGCCGCGGCGTACGCATCATTGACGTACGCGATGCGGTGCTCGGGACCGTGGACGAGGGCGACGAGTGCGGGGAGCCGGCCGAGCATCTCCCGTACGGAGAACTGCTCGAGCGCGGGTGCGTCGTCGGCATCCGTCGGGGTGGGAGCGTCGGACGGGGGCTCCGGTCGCTGGTCGTACTCACCGCGGGCCGCGGGCACGGATCCGCGGTCGGTCCGCGCTGCGGCTCGACGCTGCGTACCGGGGAGCCGGGCGCTCCAACGCGTGAAGTTCACGGATTTTCAAGCCTCGTGTGTTGATTACTGATCGTCTCGGATGGCTGTGGCCGGGGTGCCGGCCGGGGTCCGGGGGTCGGTCCCGGGTCGAACAGCCAAGCCTGGTCTGCTGCTTGCCGGTCGTCGCGGTCGCGGCACGGGGACAGGTCACTCTGTGCAGGAGTCGGGTCCGCCTATCGTCACACGTCCAGTGTGACCGACCGCACTGACAGGGGAGCCTCAGTCCGTCACGGAGCCGGTTCCCGGAGCGCTCCCGGGGACCTCCCCCGGTCGGCGTTCCCGGCGCCCTCTCCCGCCCGTGGGCGGGTCCTCGTGACGGCGTGTGAGCGGTTTGGAGGGGACGGCGCCCGCGGCGAGTTCGAACTCGGCACGCGGATGCTCCAGTGAGCCGAGCGAGACGATCTCACGTTTGAAGAGGCCGGACAGTGTCCATTCGGCCAGGATGCGGGCCTTCCGGTTGAACGTGGGCATCCTGCTCAGGTGGTACGCCCGGTGCATCAGCCAGGCCGGATACCCCTTGAGCTTACGGCCGTACACATGCGCCACGCCCTTGTGCAGTCCGAGCGAGGCGACGGAACCGGCGTACGCGTGGGCATAGTCCTTGAGGGGCTGCCCGCGCAGCGACGCCGTGATGTTCTCGGCCAGCACCTTGGTCTGGCGGACGGCGTGCTGGGCGTTCGGTGCGCACTCCTTGCCCGGTTCGTCCGCGGTGATGTCCGGGACTGCGGCGGCGTCACCGGCTGCCCAGGCGTGCTCGACGCCCTCGACGGTGAGCCGGGCGGTGCATGTGAGGCGGCCGTGTTCATTCAGCGGCAGATCGGTGGAGGCGAGCACGGGCGCTGGCTTGACGCCGGCGGTCCACACGACTGTGCGGGTGGGGAGGCGGGTGCCGTCGCTGAGGACGGCGACCCGGTTCTCGCAGGAGTCGAGGCGGGTCTCCAGCCGTACGTCGATATTGCGGCGGCGCAGCTCACGGATGGCGTATTTGCCCATCTTCTCGCCGACTTCGGGCAGGATGCGGTTGCTCGCCTCGACGAGGACCCATTTCAGGTCCTCCGGCTTGATGTTGTGGTAGTAGCGCGTCGCATAGTGGGCCATGTCCTCCAGCTCGCCGAGGGCTTCTACACCCGCGTAGCCGCCGCCGACGACGACGAAGGTGAGGGCCGCGTCGCGCAGCGCGGGCTCGCGCGTCGAGGAGGCGATGTCCATCTGCTCGAGGACGTGGTTGCGCAGGCCGATGGCCTCCTCGACCGTCTTGAAGCCGATGGCGTACGTCGCGAGACCGGGGATCGGGAGGGTGCGGGAGACCGAGCCGGGGGCGATGACCAGTTCGTCGTAGCCGATCCGGATGGCTCCCGTGCCCTCCTCATCGGTGGCGAGGGTGGTGACGGTCGCGGTGCGCTTGGCGTGGTCGACCGACCTGACCTCGCCAATGACGATCTTGCATCTGTCCAGGACGCGGCGGAGCGGGACCACCACGTGGCGGGGCGAGATGGAGCCGGCCGCCGCCTCGGGGAGGAAGGGCTGATAGGTCATGTACGGCTCTGGCGTCACGACGAGGATCTCGACCCCGCCGTGCCCCAGCTCCGCCTTGAGCTGCCGCTGGAGGCGGAGCGCGGTGTACATCCCCACGTAGCCGCCGCCGACGACGAGGATGCGCGTGCGCGGCGAGGAGCCGGGGGTGGTGTCCCGGGAGTATGCAGCCTTCACCATCCCATGACGCAACGGCCTCAGGAGTTTGTCCACAGCCTCGGCAAATTGTGTGACCGGAGGTTTTGGCCGAGCATCGCCGGTCCGGTTCTTGTGTCCGGAGAAGTGCGCAGGTCAGGGTGGGCGAGAGGGGGAGGAGGAGCGGGCGGAATCGGGAACGTTCCGGCCCTTGCTCCGATCGGGGGGCACACCGTGCGGAAGAGCCCCTTCTGAATTGACCTCGTCTCAACTATGTTCGTACTTCGTCGGGGTGTGGGGGCGGTGACTCGTCTCATTCACCTCGACTGTCAGGGGAGGGGAGTCTCCGGGGGGAGACGACTTCATTACCGGGGGAACGGGTATGCACATTCAGGATTCGCATTGGCAGGCCGCTGTCGCGTCCGACAGCAACGGGCGTGCGTTGACGGGGGCGGGGACAGCCGGGGTCGCCGCCGGTTCCATGGCCGGAGCGGCCGGAGCTGCCGGGCGTTCGACGCCGCTGCGTGTGGACGCGCAGCGCAATCTGGAGCATGTTCTGCGGGCCGCGCGCGAGGTGTTCGGCGAGCTGGGTTACGGCGCGCCGATGGAGGACGTCGCACGTCGGGCACGGGTGGGCGTGGGCACGGTCTACCGCCGCTTCCCGAGCAAGGACGTGCTGGTACGGCGGATAGCCGAGGAGGAGACCGCCCGGCTCACGGACCAGGCGCGTACGGCTCTGGGGCAGGAGGAGGAGCCGTGGTCGGCGCTCTCGCGCTTCCTGCGGACGTCGGTCGCGTCGGGCGCGGGCAGACTGCTGCCGCCGCACGTGCTGCGGGTCGGTGTGGACGATGCGGCGGTCGTGCCCGAGGTCATCGGCAGCGGACAGGATGCGCTGCGGGACGGCCGGGGCGAGGTACGGGTTCCGCAGCAGCGGCACGGCTTCGGCGCTCAGCCCGACCTGCGGATGGTCCCGCCGCGGCAGGCGTCGGCGGTCGAGCAGGACGACGCGGGCGCGGGTGAGCTGCTGGAGGTCGTGGGGCAGCTGGTCGATCGGGCACGGGCGGCGGGTGAGCTCCGGAGCGATGTCACCGTGGCCGATGTGCTGCTGGTGATAGCCACGGCTGCGCCGTCACTGCCGGACGCGGCGCAGCAGGCAGCTGCTTCGGCCCGGCTGCTGGACATCCTGCTGGAGGGTCTGCGGTCCCGGCCGCTGTGACATTGGAGGGTCTGCGGTCTCGGCCGCTGTGACAGCCGACGCTCCTACGGCTCCGCCGGAGCCTCCCGGCTTCTGCATGCCACACGGCTTTCGAGGCACTTCGGTTCTCTCGGTCCCGTGTTCCTGTGGTGCCGCGTGGTCGCTTGCGGCCGCGCGGCGGCCGGGAGCGAAGGCATTCGGTGCGGCTGCCCCGGCGTGACGCGCGACCGTGCGGTGGTGCCGTGCCGGGCTGCCGGGCAGTGGCGTCATGCCGTGCGGTGCTGCCGGGCCCTGCGGTGCTGCCGTGCGGGCCGTAGCGGCGCGGCTTCCGAGGCAACCGCACAGCTTTCCCCAAACGGCTCAGCGTCCGCGCTCGTTCTCGGAAAATCTCCCCGGACGAGTGGATGCCCCTACAGGCAGGCCCTGACGACGAATTCCCTGTGCCACGCTTGGCCGGTGTTCGGGTCAGCGGGTGCGTACGGGGGCTTCCTCGATGAGCAGTGACGATCGGGACGAACCACTCGGCGGTTCGGCGGGGCCGAATACCGGCGGACTGCCTGGTCGACAGGTGCCGAGCCAGGGCGGTCCCGGGCACCTCATGCGCGGCAGGCACGCCGCAAGGCCCGCACGGACGAAGGAATCCGGTACGGCTGTGCCGTCGCAGCGTGGCGGCGGAAGCCGCACCGGCGCTGCTGATCAGCGACGATCCGATGCCGACCTGATACAGCGGATGAGGGACGGCGACGACAGCGCGTACGAGGAGCTGTTCCGCCGCCACTCGGATGCGGTGCGACGGTACGCCCGCGCCTGCTGCCGGGACGACCACACCGCGGATGACCTGACGGCCGAGGTGTTCGCCCGCATGCTTCAGGCGGTGCGGGGCGGCGCCGGGCCCGAACAGGCGGTGCGGGCTTATCTGCTGACGACCGTGCGCCGGGTCGCCGCCGTCTGGACGAAGTCGTCGAAACGGGAGCAACTGGTCGAGGACTTCGCGGTCTTCGCCGACCAGGCAGCCCGATCTGCCGGGATGCCGGGCCAGAGCACCCTTGACCCGGGCGCCGACGTCCTGGCGATGCACGAGGCCGAGCAGTCCATGGCCGTGCGGGCCTTCCGCTCGCTGCCCGAGCGCTGGCAGACGGTGCTCTGGCACACGACCGTCGAGGGCGAGTCGCCCAGCGAGGTGGCGCCGCTCCTCGGGCTGACCGCCAACGCCACGGCCGTGCTGGCAGGCCGCGCCCGTGAAGGTCTCAAGCAGGCCTATCTGCAGGCCCATGTGAGCTCCGCGCTCACCTCGAGCAGCGACTGCGCACGGTACGCCGACCGGCTCGGGGCTTACGCACGGGGCGGCCTGCGGATGCGGGCCGAGCGGGGGCTGCGCAAACACCTCGCCGCATGCGTTGTATGCCGACTGGCCGCAGGCGAGCTGGAGCAGGTCAACGACGGGATCCCGGCCCTGCTGCCGGTCGCGGTCATCGGCTGGTTCGCCGCCGGGTACTCGCTCAGGGCTGCGGGAATCACGGGAGGCGGTGCCGTGGGCGCGGCGGGAGCGGGAGCCGCTTCCGGCTCCGGTCCGGCCGCCGCGGGCTCCGGGTCCGGGACGTCCGCAGGCGCAGCGGCCTCGGAAGGCCTCGGAGTCCCGGCAAAGGCCGCATTCACCGCCGCGGCGGCGCTCGCCGCCACCGCGGGGATCGTGTTCGCGCTGTCGGGCGCTCCGGAGCATCCACCGAGGTCCGGGACGAAGCCTCCGGGCACGCAGCCCCTCGTGCCGGAGACGTCCGGCCCTTCGCAGCAGCCGGAGCAGCCGACTCCACCCTCGTACCCGGTGTCCGGATCAGCGGCGCCCGCGCACAGCCCGACCGCCGCGGCGGTCGGGCCGCCGGCCGCCCCTGATCACACTCCCCAGTCCACCCCGCCCCCCGGTCAAGGACCTGCGCCGGAGCCCACGCCTGAGCCCCCCGCGAGCAGACCGGGGCCGACCTCGCCGCCGCCACCGACGACTCCGGCGGTCTACCAGGTCAACCAGCTCGACCACGAGGCGTTCGGCGACCACACCGAACCCGAGGTGCGGTTCCGGGGCAGCAGCTGGCTGTGGCAGCGCTGGAGCATGTCCATCGACGGCACTCGCTACGGGCACGGAGTCTCGGTGCACTCCGGATCGTCGATCACCATCGACCTGAACCGTCCCTGCGTCATGTACGACGCGCTGGTCGGCGTCGACGACACCACACCGGGACCAGGACCGGTGCGCTTCACGGTGTACGGGGACGGCGCGCGGCTGTGGCAGTCACCGGTGATACGCCGGGGCGATCCGGCGGTACCGGTGAGCATCGGCATCTCCGGGCGGAGGACGATCCGGCTGGGGGTGCAACCGCACGGCCCACTCGGCTCGGCGGCGCTCGCGGACTGGGCACACGCCCGGATCAGCTGCGCCTGAGCCCGGACCATCGGTCACGGTCCCGCGGTTCCGCCATGCCGGGAACGGGCCGGCTGACCCGGCAACGCTCCACCGGCACCCGAGCCCGCACCGTCCGCCGCGGTCCGGTGGGCCGACACCGACACCTACACCTACACCTACACCTACACCTACACCTACACCTACACCTACACCTACACCTACACCTACACCTACACCTACACCTACACCTACACCGGGAACGGACCGGAAGGCGGGAACGGACCGGAAGCCGATGCCTCGCCCCTCCAAGCCGGGCGCCGTTCAGCCGCCGCCGGGCACCACCGCTTCCAGGGTCTTCAGGACCTGGGCGAGGCTGAGCCCGGCGCCAACGGCACACTCGGCCTCGTACCGCTCATCGCCGAGCTTCGCGCGGGCCCGGATCTCGACGCCGTCGGTCAACCGACGCTCCGGAACCGACCGCGGCAGACCGTTCCGCCAGGAATCTGCGGCAGCGACGACCCGCACGGCGAGCCGGTCCTCACCGAGCAGCGGCAGCACGGATGCGGCGCCCTCGGCGAGATGGGCTGCGACGATTTCCGAGCAGCGGGTGTCCCGGGCGGTACGAAGCGCCACCGCGAGCCCGCGGACCCCGGCGACGGCACCACCCGTCCGCTCGTGCACGGCGATCCGCGCGTCGAGACCGTCGAGGACCGCCTTGAACTGCGGAGGCGGCGAACCCTGGGCACAGGCCTGCCGCGCCTCCTCGGCGAACTCCCTGGCCCGGCCGATCTCGCCACGATCCAGGGCTATCACCGAGCACATGAAGGCGACGTATCCCAGGGCGTCCCGGGCATTGTGGTGGTCGGCCTCGGCCGTTGCCTCGCCAAGCCCCTTCTCGGCCGCATCCGCATCACCCCGCCGGTAGTCCAGTTCGGCGAGCCTGGCCAGCAGGAACGGGGCCTCGGCATGCGCGCCGACCTCGCGTGCGAGTCCGAGCGCCTCGACAAAGGCGGCGTGCGCGTCCTCGTACCGGCCGCGCATCATGCAGGCCTCGGCGACGGCGCTCGCCACCTGGGCGCGGATCCAGCGGTCCCCGGCCCTACGGCTGATCTCCTGCAACTCGGCAAGATCTCCCTCGACCGCGGCGACACCGCCCACGTGGTCGATGGCCAGATGGGTACGGAACATCAGGGTGACGGCGGTCTCCCAGTCACCTCCGTGGGCACGGCAGTTGTCCACGGCCCGGTCGAGGCGCGCCAGCACGCCCTCGGCGCCATCGGTGAGATAGCTGGTGAACGGCCACATCAGCCCGGGGAAGCGGGCGGCCACCGGACCACCGCCGCTGAGGGCGTCGCACAGCCGGTGCTGTGCGACCCGAGTGTCCGCGCCCTCGTCGATGTCGTCGGACGTCCGGTTCTCAAAGGCGAGGAAGAGCTTCAGCATGCGCAGCTGGACACGAGGCCAGTAGCGGGGATCCTCAGGGTCGTCGGCCGGATCGGGTGCGAGAGCGATCGTCCGGGTGACCCAGGCGAGACCCTCGGGGCGGTAGTTCCGCAGCCACCAGAACCAGCCCATCGCCAGGACGAGGCGGACGGCATACGACTCGTCCCCGTCGTGGGCGGTGACGCGGTGAAGGGTGGCACTGATGTTGCCGAGTTCGTTCTCCAGACGGCGGATCCAGGGGAGCTGTCCGGCGGACCGGAGCTCCGGCTCGGCCCGCTCGACGAAGGCCGTGAAATGGGCGGTGTGGGCGCGCTCTGCCGCTTCGAGGAGTTCCGGCGTCTCGGCAGCCCGTTCGGCGGCGTACTCGTGGATGGTCTCCAGAAGCCGGAAACGCATCTCGCCCGTACCGTCCGGACCGGCCGTGACCAGGGACTTGTCGACGAGGGCACCGAGCAGGGCTGCGGCGTCCGGAGTTCGGGTGACCTCCTCGGCGGCCGTCAGGTCCCAGCCGCCCGCGAAGACGGAGACCTGGCGCAGCAGCGATCGCTCGGCCTCGTCGAGGAGGTCCCAGGACCAGTCGACCACTGCGCGCAGGGTCTGCTGACGGGGCATGACGGTCCGGCTGCCGCTGGTCAGCAGCCGGAAGCGGTCGTCGAGCCGGTCGGCGATCTGTCGGGGGGTGAGCAGACGCAGCCGTGCCGCGGCCAGTTCGATGGCGAGCGGCAGGCCGTCGAGACGGCGGCAGATCTCGGCGGCGGCGGCACGGTCGGTCTCCACACGGAAACCGGGGCTCGCCGCGGAACCCCGGTCCGCGAGCAGCCGCAGGGCCGACTCGTACGACAGGGGGTCCACGGGGCGTACGGATTCGCCGGGTACCCCGAGGGGCTCGCGGCTCGTCGCGAGGATACGCAGCCGGGGGCAGTGGGTGAGCAGGGTCTCGGCGAGCCCGGCGGCCGCGTCGATGACGTGCTCGCAGTTGTCGAGGACGAGCAGCAGGCTGCGGTGCGCGAGGTGCTCGACGAGCCGGGCCGTCGGGTTGTCGTGCAGCGGCTGGCCCTCCCGTGTGATCAGGTTGGTCTCGCGCAGGCCCAGTGCGGAGAGCACAGCTCCCGGTACGGCGGCGGGGTTGTCGATCGGGGCGAGCTCGGCCAGCCAGGCGGGCGTTCGCGCGGTGCCAGGTCCGCTGCCCGTACCGGGCGGTGCCAGGGCAGCGGCTTCCTCGGCGAGACGGGTCTTGCCGGCGCCGCCGGGACCGATGAGGGTGACGAGCCGTGACCGGGACAGATCGCTGCGGATCGCATGGAGTTCGGACTCCCGGCCGACGAAGGAGGTGAGACGGGGGCGGAGATTGCCTTCGGGCCGCGCCTCCGGTGGCGGGGGCGTTTCCTGAAGCGCCGACGTGACGTCCGGTGCGGCGGACTTCCCCGGCGCGGAAGCCGCCCCCGGTACGGAAGCCGCCCCGGGTACGGAAGCCGTCCCCGGTACGGACGGCACCCCTGGTATCACCGGTGCTCCCGGCACCCCCGGCGCATGGAGCAACTGCCCGTAGAGGGCGACCAGTTCCGGGCCCGGTTCCGTCCCCAGTCCGTCGGCGAGAGTACGGCGGGCGTCCTCGTACGCGGCGAGGGCATCGGCATGGCGGCCCTCCGCGCGCAGAGCACGCAGCAGCTGGGCGCGGAAGGCTTCGTCGTACGGATGGGCCGCGGTGAGCTCCTCGAGCTCGGGCACGAGGACGCCGGTGGCCCCGCGCCGAAGGTCGGCCTCGATACGGTGCCGCACGGCGGCAAGACGCCGGCCCTCGGGGCGTGCGGCCCTGTCCCCGTCCGGCAGGTCCACGAGCGCGGGCCCGCGCCACAGGGCGAGGGCCTCGCGGAACGTGGTGGCGGCGATGCCGGGATCGCCCGCGTCGAGCTGGTCGGTGCCGGTGCGGACGAGCCGTTCGAAGACGTACAGGTCGACGTCGTCCGGAGCAGCGTCGAGCCTGTACCCGCCCGGGGTGGACTCGACGGCGTCCTTGCCCAGGACACGCCTGAGCCGCCCGACGAGTGCCTGCAGCGCAGCCGGGGCGTCGTACGGCGGTTCCCCGTCCCACACCTCGTCCACCAGCTCCCCGACGGACACCGCCCGCCCGCCCCGGTACGCCAGCGCAGCGAGCACGGCCCGCAGTCTCGGGCCTCCGACGGGGAGGACGCGACCGCGATCGTCGCGAGCTTCGGTGACACCGAGGATGAGATACCGCACGGCGCCATTGTCGCGGCGGCCTCCGCGGAAGCCCAACGCTTTCCGGGCGCACCGGACGCCGTGTCAGGCCCTGCCCGGCCCGTGCACGGCGGCTTCCCGGTGCCGGGCCCCGCCCCGGTACCGGCCACACCCGCACCGCACACGCACCCCGCACCACACCGCAAGTACCCGCACCACACACGCACCCCGCACGTACCCGCACCGCGGGTACCCGCACCCCGAACCGCCGGCAGTGCTATGCCTGCAGCGTCGGTCGCCGTGGGACCCCCGCCGCGACCGCCCTGCGCCGTGGGGCCGCCGTACCCGTCCAGCAGGTGCCTCGCCGCGCCAGCAGGCGTCGGAGCCACAGCTCGGTGGAGACCAGCTCGGCCAGGCCGTCCAGCGGCACAGGCTCGCCCTCCGACGCCGCCCGCAGGGCCTTGCGGACCACCCGCGCCTCGACGAGGCCCGCGTCCGCGAGGAGAGGAGTGTCGAACAGGGCCAGCAGTTCGGGCAGCGCGAGCCGCAGGCCCGCCCGGGTCGCCGCCGTCGCGGCCGCCTGGGACGTCGCGCCCCAGCCGGACGGCAGATCGTGGATGCCCGCCCCGGCGAGGACCGTCCGCAGCACTGTGGCTCGGGCGCCCGGCTGGACCCGGAGCGCCTCGGGCAGGCCGCGTGCGGCCCTTACGACCTGGTTGTCGAGAAAGGGCGCGTGCAGCCGCTGGCTGCGTACCTCCGCGGCCTGTTCCAGCACCCGGTGGTCCGCCGCGTGGTGTGCCAGCGCAGCCCGTGCCCGCGCCTCGCCCGGCCGCTGCACCGATGTGGCACGGATCGCGGCCTGTTGCAGCCGAACCGATACTTCTGCGAGTGCCTCACCCGTGAGCCACCGCGCGGCGGGGCCGGGTCTGGACCAGGCGAGTGCCGCCAGGGAGGCTCCCAGCGGCCCGTTGACCGGGACGACGCTGCGATTCGCCTCCGGCAGCCGCGCCGCCGCCGATTCGAGTCCGGTCCGGTACGGCGTGCGGGCAAGCCGCCGCGCCGCCCGGTAGACCGTCAGCGGGACGAGCAGCGACCCCGCCGACGTTCCCTGGGCCCGTGCCAGCGCCGAAACGGGCCGTAGCAGCGGTCGTCGCCTGCGGTCCATCAGCAGATCGGCGAGCCGGGCCGGGTGCGCGTCCAGGACCTGTCTGGCGCCGCCCCCCGTGAAATGGTCGGCGCTGCCCGCGGACAGGCGGCGGCGATGGCGTTCGGCCGCCACGAGGGAGGGGCCCGGCTCGTCCGTGAGGGGTCCGGACTCCAGGTCCGCGTACGGCAGGGCCTCTTCCCCGGCCGCCACGACGACATGGTGCAGGCGCGGGTTCTCCGCTATCGCCCGGGCCCGCTCGAGCTCGGCCGCCCGCCCCTCGCCCGCGGTCAGGTCGTTGAAGGTGACGGCCAGCAGCCGCTCCCCCGCCCCCGTGCCATGGCCGAGTATCGTCCCCGGCACTCCCGGGAGCCCTGCGGCGAGCAGCGCGAGTGTCCCGGAGGCGCTGCCTCCGGAGAGGTCCGCTCCTATACCGGGTGCGGGTGCGCCCCGTGCCGCACGCCGTTCCGCCGGACCCATCCCCGGCACGGGGCCGGGGTCGGGCGGCAGTGTCTCCGGCGCGTGCCGGGGCGCGGTGAGTCTTGCGCGTACGGCATCGACGAGGGCGTCGCGCATCGCGTCCACCGCGCGGTCCGCCTCGAGCTGGGGGGCGGCCACGGCGAGCGAGGCGACCGGTTCGTACCCGGTGATCTCGCGCGAGCCCTCGCGCAGGATCAGCGCGTGCCCGGGCGGGATGCGTTTGACGCCCGCGTACGGGGTGGAGTCCCCCAGTGCCTCCGGGGTCTCGGGGCAGGCGAGGAGCGCGGCGAGGTACCCGATGTCCAGCTGGGCCTCTATCAGGTCGGCGAGCGGCAGGGCGGCGGTGGCGTAGGCCGTGCCGTTCGCCCAGGGCGTGTAGAAGACGGGCCGCGCTCCTGCCAGGTCACCGGCGACGGTGATACGCCGGCCGACCTGGACGACGGCCGTGTAGCTTCCGGCCCAGGCGGTCAGATGGCGCAGTGCCCCGCCGCGTGCCGCGAAGAGCCCGACCCGCAGTTCCTCGTCGCTGGCGGCGCAACAGCCCAGTACCGCAAGGCGGGTGAAGCTGTCGACGCTGACGACGCGCACTTCGTCGGGCCGCCAGTCGCCGACCGCCCACAGTGGATCGGGGTCGCCCCACAGCAACTGCGCGCCGACGGGATGGACGGTGAGGCTGTCGTCGCCGGGGCCGGATGCGCCGGTCCCGACGGAGCCTGCCGTGCCGAATCTTGCGGCGACACTGCTCCACCCGACCAGCCACCGCATCGCGCCTCCACAGCCTGTGGACAACCCTAGGACACCCGAGAGGACATGCTGCCACGACAACGGCGCTGAGGAAGCTCTCCGGGTCGCGTGCGCAAAAAGTGAACACGCCCCTGGCATTGGCCATTTGCCGACGGTCGTCGGGCCGCTCCGCCGCACCCCGGTGACCGCCGGAGCCACCCGATCGAAGGGCGGCATTCGGCCATTCTCCGAACACCACAGAACCGAACCCCAGTCCGGGCGTTCAGCCGCACGCACAGTCCGGGAGGCGCTGATTCGCCTCCCGGACCGGTCCGCCGCCCGCGGGGATTGAGGCGGCGGTCTCCCCCAGCCCACTGGATCCCTGTGCCAGCGGGCCGACCCACGCAGGACTCATCGAAGCGCTCGCGCCATGGCCGGACGAGAGCGCACGGGCGGGCGCACAGCCACACGGCGGGAGCACGACAGGGCCCCGCCCCCGCCCCGAACACACCACAATCCCGCCATAGGGAACACCGCCTCTTAACGGTAGGGATCCGGCGAACTACGCTGTGTGTCACTGCTGTTCTCCGCTGGGGTGCATATTCCGAGGGGTTCGGCCACGCGCTCTTGCGGCGGGGTCCGGGCTCTTTGGCGGAG
This sequence comes from Streptomyces sp. NPDC043861, assembly GCF_056435905.1. Lineage (NCBI taxonomy): Bacteria > Bacillati > Actinomycetota > Actinomycetes > Kitasatosporales > Streptomycetaceae > Streptomyces > Streptomyces sp. NPDC043861. Next base: position 16,660 of record NZ_JBWKDP010000003.1, read on the forward strand.
CCGCCGGCGGATGCCGCGTCCCCGGAGGAGGACACAGTACGAATGCCGCGCGCGCCTGCACCGGGTGGCCCGGCGGCCGTCTGTGTGTCGAGGGGTGGCGCATGTCCAGGGAGCAACGCGGGCCGAACGAAAAACTCGGCACCGTTCTCGCCCTCGCGGGAATCAGCAACGCCGGCCTCGCCCGGCGGGTCAACGACCTCGGAGCGCAGCGCGGGCTGACCCTTCGGTACGACAAGACATCGGTGGCCAGGTGGGTGTCGAAGGGCATGGTGCCGCAGGGCGCCGCGCCCCATCTCATCGCCGCCGCCATCGCGCAGAAGCTGGGCCGCCCGGTTCCGCTGCACGAGATCGGACTCGCGGACGCCGATCCGGCCCCCGAGGTCGGGCTCGCCTTCCCCCGCGACGTGGGCGAGGCGGTGAGGTCGGCCACCGAGCTGTACAGGCTGGACCTGGCAGGGCGACGGGCGGGCGGCGGCGGGATCTGGCAGTCGCTGGCCGGCTCGTTCGCGGTGAGCGCCTACGCGACACCCGCATCCCGCTGGCTGATCACGCCCGCGGACCCCTCGGTCGCGCGCCATCTGGAACGGGCGGACACAGGGACGGCCGGCCCGGCAGCCGCCCCCTCCGCGGCCGGCGGCTCCGAGCCGGCAGCCACGGAAGGCCCTTCCGACGACGGCCAGGACGGCCAGGAAAGCCATGAAGGCCACGTAAGGGTCGGCCACACCGATGTGGCGAAGCTGCGCGAAGCCGCCGAGGACGCCCGTCGCTGGGACTCCAAGTACGGCGGCGGGGACTGGCGTTCGTCGATGGTTCCCGAGTGCCTGCGGGTCGACGCGGCGCCCCTGCTGCTCGGGTCGTACTCGGACGAGGTCGGCCGCGCGCTGTTCGGTGCGACCGCCGAGCTGACCAGACTGGCCGGCTGGATGGCGTTCGACACGGGCCAGCAGGAGGCCGCACAGCGGTACTACATCCAGGCACTGCGCCTCGCCCGCGCCGCGGCCGACGTGCCGCTCGGCGGCTACGTCCTGGCATCGATGTCCCTGCAGGCGACCTACCGGGGCTTCGCGGACGAGGGCGTCGACCTGGCCCAGGCGGCCGTGGAGCGCAATCGGGGACTCGCCACCGCCCGCACCATGAGCTTCTTCCGCCTGGTGGAGGCCCGGGCGCATGCGAAGGCGAGCGACGCGGCTGCAGCCGGTGCGGCGCTGAAGGCCGCGGAGAGCTGGCTGGAGCGCGCACGTGAGGGCGATGGCGACCCGTCCTGGCTGGGTTTCTACTCGTACGACCGGTTCGCGGCCGACGCCGCCGAGTGCTACCGCGATCTGAAGGCCCCCCGGCAGGTGCGGCGCTTCACGGAGCAGGCGCTGTCCCGGCCGACGGAGGAATTCGTGCGGTCGCACGGGCTGCGTCTGGTGGTGAGCGCCGTGGCCGAGCTGGAGTCGGGAAACCTCGATGCGGCGTGCGCGGCGGGCACGCGGGCGGTGGAAGTGGCGGGCCGGATCTCGTCCGCGCGTACGACGGAGTACGTACGGGACCTGCTGCACCGGCTGGAGCCGTACGGCGACGAGCCGCGCGTTGCGGAGCTGCGGGAGAGGGCACGACCGCTGCTGATGGCACCGGCATGAGCCGTATTCCGCCCCCGGAAACGTGTCGGACCTCTCCGACCTGGTTTAACGCCTTTGTCAGCGGGCCAGTGCATCATCGGGGAGGAAGAGGTGTGAGATGACGGCGGCATACGACTGTGACGTGGTGGTGATCGGTGGCGGGATCATCGGCCTGTCGACGGCGTATGCCCTGACGCGCGCGGCGCCCGGCACGTCCGTGGTGGTGCTGGAGAAGGAGTCCGGCCCTGCCCGTCATCAGACCGGGCGGAACAGCGGAGTGATCCACAGCGGCATCTACTACCGGCCGGGGTCGCTGAAGGCACGTTTCGCCGTGCGCGGGGCTGCGGAGATGGTGAAGTTCTGTGCCGAGTACGGAATTCCCCACGAGGTCACCGGCAAGCTGATCGTCGCCACCGGGAGCGAGGAGCTGCCGCGGCTGCACGCCCTGGTGCAGCGCGGCAGGGAGAACGGGATACCGGTGCGCGAGCTGGGTCCCGCGCAGATAGCCGAGTACGAACCGCGGGTCCAAGGGGTCGCGGCCATCCATGTCGGGACGACAGGCGTGTGCGACTTCGGTGCGGTCGCGGCGCAGCTCGCCGAGGTGTCGGGCGCTTCGGGCGCGGAGATCCGCTACGGCGAGAAGCTGGTGGCCGTCGATCGGCGCCCGTGGGGTGTCGCGGTGCGGACCTCCTCCGGCGGCCCCTCCGCCGAGGGCGGAGGGCGGATCGTCCGGGCGCGGATGCTGGTGAACACCGCGGGCCTGCACTGCGACCAGGTGGCGCGGCTCACGGGCGACGAGCCGGGGATGCGGATCGTGCCCTTCAGAGGGGAGTACTACGAGCTGGCGCGTCCCGAGTTGGTGCGCGGGCTGGTGTATCCGGTCCCGGACCCGGCGTTCCCGTTCCTCGGGGTCCATCTCACCCGTGGCATCGAGGGCGGCGTCCATGTCGGCCCGAACGCGGTGCCGGCGCTGGCCCGCGAGGGATACGGCTGGTCCACGGTCCACCCTCGCGAGCTCGCCTCGACGCTCAGCTGGCCCGGCTCCTGGCGCGTAGCCCGCCGCCACTGGCGGTACGGCGCGGGCGAACTGCACCGCTCGCTGTCGAAGCGGGCCTTCACGGAAGCGGTCCGCAGGCTGCTGCCGGCAGTGACGGAGGAAGACCTGCGGCCGGCCGCGGCGGGCGTCCGGGCGCAGGCGGTGCTGCGCGACGGCACCCTTGCGGATGACTTCCTCATCCACGAGGCACCCCGTACGGTCCACATCCTGAACGCCCCGTCCCCTGCCGCGACGGCCTCGCTCCCGATCGGCCGCGAAGTGGCCCGTCGGGCACTGGCGCAGCTCTCGAGGGCATGAGGCCGCGGTCCGTCAGGGCCGTGAGACGTCGGCCCGCGAGGCCGTGACGCAGGCCACCCGGCCCCCGCGTCTCTCGCCGTACAATCGGGGCATTGTGTCTGAGTTCGAGAACGTCACCACCGAAGCTCCCCGGAACGCCGAGAACACCCGGACCTCCGGCACCCGTGCCGTCGCCGCCCGGGCCAAGGGCGAGCCGCGGTTCCCGGGCGGGCCGGCCGCCGATCCGGCCGGGTCGCACCACGAGCGGCGCATCCGCAGCTTCCAGCCGCGCCGGAGCCGTGTGACCGCCGGGCAGGGCGATGCGCTGCTGCGGCTGTGGCCCACCTGGGGGCTGGACATCGACGGGATGCGGAAGCTCGATCTCGGCGAGATGTTCGAGGGGCTGCCCGTCGTCCTGGAGATCGGCTTCGGGATGGGCGAGGCGACCGCGCAGATGGCGGCCGCCAATCCCGGCACGGGCATCCTCGCCGTCGACGTGCACACCCCGGGCCAGGGCAATCTTCTCGGGCTCGCGGACCGTTCGGGTCTGACCAATGTCCGTGTGGCCAACGGTGACGCGATCATCCTGCTCCGCGAAATGCTCGTACCCGACGCGCTCGACGGACTCCGGGTCTACTTCCCGGACCCGTGGCCCAAGAAGCGCCACCACAAGCGCCGGCTGATCCAGCCGGAGTTCCTCACGCTCGCCGCGAGCCGGATGAAGCCCGGCGCGGTGCTGCACTGCGCGACCGACTGGGAGCCGTACGCCGAGCAGATGCTCGAGGTTCTCTCGGCGCACCCCGACTTCGAGAACACCCAGGAGGACGGCGGCTATGCGCCCCGGCCCGCCTTCCGTCCGCTCACCCGGTTCGAGGGCCAGGGCCTCGACAAGGGGCATGTCGTGCACGATCTGCTGTTCCGCCGCAGCGGCCGATAGCCCGTGACGCCGTCGCGCGCTGTCGGTGTCCCTCGTTAGGGTCGTCGGGTGTCCGACTGGTCCCCGCAGCAGCATCCGACAGCGCCGCATCCCGCCGTACCGGCGTGCGGCGAACAGCCGCTGTTCGACGCGGTGCCGGAGCGTGCGCGCTGGCGCTACAAACCTCGCCGCGCCTTCTGGCGCGGCAGGGCACTGCGCGCCTGGACCGTGATCACCCTGCTCGCGCTCTCGGGACTGGTCATCCTCGCGCTGGTGCGCGAACAGACCGGTACCGAGGGTCTTCTGGTGGGCCTCGGCCTGGCGCTGCTGCCCGTGCCGCTGCTGATGGCAGCGTTCCGGTGGCTGGACCGCGTCGAGCCGGGCCCCTGGCGGAATCTCCTGTTCGCCTTCGCCTGGGGGGCCTGCGCCGCCGCGCTCGTCGCGATCATCGCCAATTCGTTCGCGACCCAGTGGATAGCCACCGCAACGGCGGATCCCACCTCTGCGGACACGATCGGCGCGACCATCGTGGCGCCGCTCGTCGAGGAGAGCGCGAAGGCGGCCGCCATCCTGCTCATCTTCGTCTTCCGGAAGCGGGATTTCACCGGCGTCGTCGACGGCGTCGTCGTGGCCGGCTTCACCGCCACCGGCTTCGCCTTCACCGAGAACATCCTCTACCTCGGCAATGCGTTCGGTGAGGACCAGGAGTTCGGCCGCTCGGGCTTCGCATCCGTCACCGCGGCGACCTTCTTCGTGCGGATCGTGATGTCGCCGTTCGCGCACCCGCTCTTCACCGTGCTGACGGGCATCGGCTTCGGTCTCGCGGCGCTCACCGCCCGGCGGAGGAAGTTCCGCAGGACCGCGCTGCCGTTGCTGGGCCTCGCCCTCGCGATGGGCATGCACGCGCTGTGGAACGGCTCGGGCGTGTTCGGCCCCTGGGGGTTCTACGCCGTGTACGCGCTGTTCATGGTGCCGGCCTTCGCGCTGTTGACCTGGCTGGCGATCTGGACCCGGCAGCGGGAGCTGCGCACGGTCGAGGCACAGCTCCCCGCGTACGCGGCGGCGGGCTGGCTCTCCCCCACCGAGCCGCTCGCCCTCTCCTCGATGCGGGCGCGCACGATGGCCCGCGACATGGCGGGCCGCACGCACGGCCATGCGGCCGCACGGACGGTATCCGAGTACGAGGCCTTCGCGACCTCCCTGGCCTTCCTGCGCCACCGTGCCCACCGCGGCACCGCGGGCCCGGACTTCGTGGCACGCGAGCAGGAGCTGCTCCACCATCTCTGGCAGCGCAAGCACGTCGCGTCCCCGGCACTGGCCTACGCTGCCCAGGCGACGGGCCGGGCACGGACGCCGCCGCCCTATCTGGACTACGACGGGTACAACCCGTACCGGGCGTAGCCGGCCTGTCGGGAAGGGCCGCCCACGCGGAGCATGGGCGACCGACGACAACGCGGCGAGCGTGCGTACCGGGGCACGCACGCCCGGCAGGATTCAAACGGGAGGCCCCAGGGCCCTGCCCTTAGCAGCGGGACGTGTGCACCCGCCGGGGTCGTGCGAGGAAGCGGCGTCAGACGCTGAGGCCCTTGTCCCGCAGCCACGCCGCCGGGTCCACCCCGGCGCCGCCCGGCGTGTGCACCTCGAGGTGCAGATGCGGGCCGGTGACATTGCCCGTGGCGCCCACACGCCCGATCGTCTCGCCCGTGGCGACCTGCTGGCCTGCGCCGACGGTCATCGAGGACAGATGGCAGTACCAGACCTCGGTGCCGTCCTCCAGTTCCAGCACGATGCGGTAGCCGTACGAGCCCGACCAGCCCGCCGACTTGACGGTTCCGCCGTGCACGGCCTTGGCGGGCGTACCGGTCGGGGCCGCGAAGTCGAGGCCGGTGTGATAGCCGGAGGACCACATGGAGCCCGACTCACCGTAGGTCGACGTGAGCGTGTACGAGGACGTCGGCAGGGAGTAGCTCGCGGCGAGTTTGGCGAGCCGCTCGGCCTCGGCCTTGCGTGCCGCCTCCTCCTCCGCCTTCTTCTTCGCCTCGGCGGCCTCCGCCTCGGCTGCCGTCTGCTGCTTCGTCGCCTCCGCCGCGGCCTGCTCGGCAGCGGCCTTCTCCGCGGCGGCCTTCGCCTCGGCCTCGGCCTCGGCCTGCTGCTGCTCGGCCTGCTGGAGAATGCGTGCGCGCAGCGCCTCACCCGAGCCGCCGCCCTGCTGGGTGCCGGTTGCGGACGCCGTGTCGGCGACGGACATGGCCGTGAGCGGGGCCTCGTTCCGCTCCTCGCCCTGCTCGTCGGAGTCGTCAGAGATCAGGGAACCCACACCCGGCAGCGACTTGGCGTCCGGGAGGTTGTCCGTGATGGTGTCCGGCAGGGAGATCGAGACCGCCGGCTTGTCCTGCGCGGTGGCCATGCCACCCGCACCCACCGCAGCGATGACACCGACTCCGAGGACGGTGGAGCTACGGGCGAGTCCATTGCGCTGCTTGACGACGCGGTGCCTGCCACGGACCGGGCGGACGGTCTCCTCGGTCGGGTTCCACTCCTCCGTCCCGGCGGCCGGGGCCCACTCTGCGGTGGGGACCCACTCGGTGGTGGGCGGCTCTTGGAGGGCAGGCTCGTTGGACGCCACGGAGGCGTGCTCCTTTCCTTCCTTCTCGCCTACCGGGTTAGCTGACGGGTTCGGAGCAGGAAGGTCTCCTACGAGCACCGCGAAGTGCCCGATTCACCCCAAAAGGTGGTTCCCCGGTTCCCTTACGGGATTCGGCGCGTGCGCACGGAGCCGTCTCTTGCGACGGCTGGGACGACCGCGCTGCGTTATCGAACGTTAATAGACACGGGGGGCCTATTCCAAGCTGTTCCGGTTGATCGTTTGACGCTTCGGGTGCGAACTTTCCACCCAGAACATGAAGAAATCGGGCGAGTTGACTCCCTCTCACCCGAGACTCCGCTCCTGACTGTTCGTCAGATGTTATGCGGAGGGCTGCCCTTCGGTCACGCTCCGTCGCGGCGGCCTGAACAGGAGCACCACCGGCATCACACGACGTCGCTCAGGGCGCGGACAGCAGCGAGCCGCTCAGGGCACCACCGGCATCACACGACGCTGCTCGGGCTGCCGCGCCCCGGGTCTGCTGACGGCCAGCAGGGCCATGTCGTCCGTCGTTCCGCCGCCCGTGTGACGCCGCACGTCGTCGATGACCGAGTCCAGCAGTTCGTCGGGGCCGGGGAAGATACGGCCGCCCATTCGTACGCGCACGTCGTAGAAGGCGCCGTGGGCGTCGCGCGCCTCGGACAGTCCGTCGGTGTAGAGCAGCAGGGTCGCCCCGGGCGGGAACGGCACCTCGTCCACGACGTCCGTCCAGTGACCGAGATCGCCCATACCCAGCGGCAGCGCGTGCCTGCTGGGCTCCAGCAGGGCCAGGGAACCGTCCGCATGCAGCACGAGCGGCGGCGGATGGCCGCGGTTGACCACGCGGACCTGTCCGTTCCCGGGCGGGATCTCGGCGAGCACGGCGGTGGTGAACCCCTCGACGGCATCCAGGCCGTGGGCACCCTCTCGGGCGAGTGCCTGCTCCAGCCGCTGCGCGACCCGCTCCAGCGAGGGCTCCTGTTCCGCCGCTTCCCGGAACGCCCCGAGCAGCACGGCCACCGTCTCGACCGCGTCCAGCCCCTTCCCCCGCACGTCCCCGACCACCAGACGCACGCCGTACGGGGTGTCCTGCACGGCGAAGAGGTCACCGCCGATGAAGGCGTCCTCCTGCGCCGCCTCGTAACGGGCGGCGATGTGCAGCCCGCCGATGCGCTCTCTGGGCGTGGGGAGCACGGCCCGCTGGGCGGCCTCCGCGATCACACGTGCGGATGCCAGGCGCTGGCCGCTTCGGCGCAGGACATGGTTGATGTAGAGAGCGAGACCGGAGACCGTGAACACGGTCAGCGTCTCGGTCGTCGCCGGCACCTGGCTCAGGGTGCCGTTGTAGACGTGCAGCCCGATCACGACGGCGACGCTGGCGACGGCGGCGACCAGAGTGCCGCGCCAGGAGAAGAACGGGGCGGCGAGCAACGGTGCGGCGGCGAAGAGCGGCGATGCCCGGTACGACTCCGGGGTCACCAGATCGAAGACGACCCCGATGGCGATCACCAGCCAGGGCAGCAGCAGGACCAGCCGCCGGCCGCCGTTGCGCCGTTGCCGCCCGCCGTCGCCCTCTGTCTGCGCCACCAGTGGTCTCCTGCCCGGTCCACCCACCGCTGCGGACGGTACCGCGCCCCATCCAGGCTGGCCGGAGCCGCGCCGCGCGGCTCATCGCCGTCGGCCAACCGGGCTATCCCACGAGAGTACGTCCTGCCGTTCCGGTTCCGGGGACACCAGGGGGCCCTCCTGGTGACCCTGCGGCCGGGGCGGCGAGCAGCGGTGCGGCGGCGAACCCGGTCGTCACCGGGTGCCGGCCTCCGCAGCCGGCCGTTGCTGCCGCGCGGGCGGTCGCGCCTCGATCGCCGCCGAGCGGTTGACAGCCACGCCTCAGTCGTCGCTGAGGTGGCGCTCCGCGTACACCTTCATCGCATCGCGCACGAAGACCGCCGTGCCCTCCCCGTGCCGGTCGTAGTTCTCGGTGAAGCGCGGGTCGGCGACGTACATCTCGCCGAGCCCGATGACGTACGACCTCGTCGGCGCGACCGTCACCGACAGCCACTCGATCTGCCGCTGCGCAATGGCCTGCGCCTCGTCGCTGTCCGGTGCGAGACCCTTTGCGAGGGCCTGGCCGAAGTCACGGGCGATCCCGGTCTGCCGGTCCTGGAACGCCTGCTTCTCCTCCGCGCCGAGCGAGCGCCACCAGCGGTCGGCCTTCTCGTACGCGTCACGACCCCAGCGCTGTGTGACCTCCTCCTCGTACCGGGTGTGGTCGAAGCCGTCGAAGACTTCTTCCGCCATGAGTTCCTCTCCTCTCTCCGTACGGTCGAGAGTGGTCCGCACCGAGGCGATCTGCCGTCCGATGCGCTCCCGCTCCTGTTCGAGCAGGAGCAGATGCGTCCGCAGCGCGGCCGCTGTGTCCCGCTGCCCGTCCAGGACCTGTGCGATCGCCGGCAGCCCGAGCCCCAGCTCGCGCAGCAGCAGAATCCGCTGCAGCCGGACCAGGGCGTCCTGGTCGTAGTAGCGGTAACCGTTGCTGCCGATCCGGCTCGGCTCGAGCAGCCCCAGCTCTCCGTAGTGCCTGAGCGTGCGGCTCGTCGTGCCGGCCTTCCTGGCGATTTCCTGGATCGACCACTCCATGCCCTTCACGCTAGAACTTGACGTTGCGTAAAGGTCAAGCGCGAGCCTGAGGCGGGGGCGGGGGCTGCACCGCTGCACGTGCACGGGGTGGAATATGGCGCGGAACACAGCGGGGACGGCCCTCAAACACAGCAGGAAGGGCGCCGGAACACAACGGGCACGGCCCGGGAACACAGCGGGAAACCGTACGGCGGCAGAAAAACGACCGAGGGCCCGGATCCATCAGGATCCGGGCCCTCGGCCTTCAGTAGCGGGGACAGGATTTGAACCTGCGACCTCTGGGTTATGAGCCCAGCGAGCTACCGAGCTGCTCCACCCCGCGTCGGTGAACACCACCTTACGCCATCGGAGCGTGATCCACTTCCATTTACTGTTCCGGGCAGCGCGAGCGGGGTCGCGCGCCCCTCACCGGACGCCCGGCCCGAGCCCGCGGATCGCCCCGCGACCCCTATTCGGCGACCTCGGTGCGCTCCCACCACTGGTACACGGGCAGCCGCCCCTCCGGGCTGTCCTCATGGCGCGACGTGACCTTGAAGTGCTCGTATCCGCCGCGGTGCGGGATCTTCAGCTCTTGTCCGGGAGGAGTGATCGGCACGATCTGCCCCGCCAGATCGTCCGGCCCGCCCTCCAGGAGTGCCTTGGCAGTCATACCTCCAGTGTCCCCACCCGGGGAACCGCCCCGCACCTTGTGAAGCCCGCGCGCGTCGGCCCCGGACCGACGGGCGGATCAGAGCCGGTCGAGGAAGGCGAAGAGATGGGCGCGGGTGCGCTCGATCTGCTCCTCCACGGTCAGCGACTCCTGGAAGCGCCCTCCGGGCACCGGCACCTTGATGCCGCGCACATAGAGCGAGCAGCCCAGGTCGCTGCACATGTACACACCGACCGAGTTGCCCTCACGGCCCGCCCGACCGGTTCTGCGTGCCGTCATGAGCGCGACCCCGTCGGCCGGGTGAGTCGTCAGACACAAGGAACACATGCTGCGGTGGGGCCGGCCGGGCTGCCGGGCCGGGAAACGGAGAGACACTCCGACGGCCCGTCCGTCCCGTTCGGCGACGATGAAACTCCGGTCGGGTGCCCCCGGGTCGCGCCACCCGAGAAAATCCAGGTCGCCCCAGGGCTGCCCGGCGAGATCGCGCGGCACGGCCAGACGCCTGGCCTCCCCCTTCGAACAGTTGACGAACGATGCGCGGATGTCCTGTTCGGTCATTGCCCTCATATCGAGGACGCTACTGCTGCCTATGGACACTAGGCAACAGACTAAATTCCCTAGGGACCCAGGCGCGGAGCCGGGCCCACGGAGCCACGACATGGCCCACGGCAGGGGAACCGCGTCGTCGTGAGGACGCTGGGTCGCGAAGGGTCCTGCCCGGCATGTGCCGCCGGAGCGCCCTCCGAGCCGGCCCCGCCAGGACCGGCGACACCGGCGGCGCCTTCCACGGCTTCAGCACCCCGGAGGCACGGCATCGGGCTCCGCCGCCGACAGGATTCTTCTGACGAGCCGTTGGCGCCGGCCCACTGCCCACACAGTCGATGGTGCTCGAGCCGGAGAAGCCCGACGGACCGCTGAAACCGGTCGGATTCGGAGGTCGGAGGTCGGAGTCATCGATCGCAGCACCGCACGCAGCCGGTCCAACGGCCGCCGGCTCAACAGCTCCACGCTCCTGGGAGTGGTGCCACACCACGAGGACGGGTGCGCCCACGGCAGCAAGCACGCCACGACCCATGCCAGTTGCGCACTGATCCCCTCAGCGCGGGCAGCCGGCCGGAAGGGCCGGCAGCCACGTTCGCGTGCACTCGGGCCGGCAGCGGGCAGGCGAACGATCCCGGAAAACGAACCAGCCCCTGCCCTCCGGCTTCCGCCGCAGGTCAGGGGCTGATCACTTGGTAGGCCGTGTGGGACTCGAACCCACAACCAACGGATTAAAAGTCCGCTGCTCTGCCAATTGAGCTAACGGCCCTCGGCACAACACCCCTGAGCATAGCCGGACCGAACCGGCAGGCCGATCGGGTATCGGAGGTGTGCCCCCGGCAAGGGAGCCGGGGGTACACCTGTGCGGACGCCGGAAGCGCATCCGCGGCGCGTCAGAAGATGCTCTTGAACGCCTGCCGGCCGCCGACGAGCAGCTTGGAGGCGCCGAAAGGAGCCCGCTCCGTTGCCGTTGTTGCGCCACAGGTCGCCCGCTGTGTCGCGGGAGACCTGGTCGGCCCTGCCGTCGCCGGAGAGGTCACCACGGCCGGTGAGCGCGGTGCAGGAGCCCCAGCCCGGGCCGATCCTGGTACGGGCCGCGAGCTTGCCCTCGGCGGTGCCGCGGTGGAGCCACAGGACGCCGGAGCCGTCACGGGTCAGGATGTGAGCTGGGCGGCCCGTACGACGACTGTCCTCGTCGTACGGGCCGCCCTCGGCCTCCTGGCCCTCGCGGACCTCGCGGACCTCCTGGCCCTCCCGGACCTCGCGGACCTCGCGGACCTCGCGGACCTCGCGTCAGGAGAGAGCCACGTACCCCTGCCAGCCGTCGCCGATCGTCACGGTCGAACCGATCGAACCACTCGCATTGCCCGCATTGCGCAGCAGATTTCCGCTCGTGTCGCGGGAGATCAGATCCGGCCTGCCGTCCCCGGTCATGTCGCCCACACCGACGAGGGTGTTGCGGTTCGCGCCCCAGTCGGCGAAGAGCTTCACCGGCGTCCTGAACGCACCCGTCGCCGTACCCTCCGCGCGGAAGAGCGTGTTCGCCTTGTCCAGCAGGAGCAGGTCGCCCAGCCCGTCACCGGTGACGTCACCGAAGCCGGTGATCTTCTTGTAACCCGTCCAGTTGGTGTGGATCTTCCTGCCGGCGGCGAGCTTCCCGTCCGCCGTCGACGCGAACAGGTACATGTCCCCGGTCGAAGACTGCCGCGCCAGCAGATCGGACCGCCCGTCCCCGGTCTGGTCCCCTGCGGACACCAGCACGTTGTACTGCTTGAACGTCGTCCCCAGTGACACCTTCGGGCCGGCCGTCCTCACCACGCCCTTGCAGTCCCCCGCGTAGCGGAAGAGCTGCCCGGCCGCGTCCCGCACGAGCACGTCATTGCAGCGGTCCCCGGTCAGGTCCCCGAACGGCACGAACGTCGTGCCCGACGCCCACCCCGACGACGCGGTCAACGTCCGTGTCGTCCCGTTGAACTCGTTCGCCGACAACGTGCCCGACGCCGTCAGGCCGAACAGCTCACCGACCTTGTCGCCGTCGAAGTCACGCGGCTTCGGCTGCACGGGAGTACCGCCGGTGACCGTCACGTTCCCGCTTCTCGTCAGAGCGGCGCCCGTACCGTCGCCCGGCTGGGCCGTCAGCGTCCAGGTGTAGGAGCCGTCCTGCGCCTTGTGCCCGGCCGCGTCCTTGCCGTCCCACGCAGCGGAGACGGTACCTCGGGCCTCGTTGCCGGAAAGGGTGCGCACGACCGTCCCGTCGTCCGCGCGCTTCACCGTGAACTGCCAGGCAGCTGCGGGCTTCGAGAGCCACCATGTGCCCTTCCAGGCGGCACCGTCCTGGGACAGGTCCAGTGCCGTCGCGCCCACAGCCGAGTCGATCACCGTGACCGGCTGCGCGGGCACACCGGTCGGCACGATCCGTACCCGCTGGTCGTCGCCCGCGTAGGCGACCTGACCGCCGAAGCGGTCCACCGTCCAGCCCGCACGGCGGACGGCGGACGATCCCAGGCCGGAGGCGCTCACCAGCGTCCGGTGCGGCAGGTCGGCGGCCGCGCCGGACGCGGGGAGCCCGCCGTGCAGGTCGTAGAGCACCAGTCCGGTGGCCTCGCCCTGGTGGACGAAGTAGCCGTCGCCCAGCAGGACCGCACCGCCCGGCGCGGTGGTGGCCCGCTTGGTCTGCCGGTCGTAGACGCCCGAGCCGTGCTCGTCGCCCCAGTAGTCGACGCACTTCCAGTAGACCCAGCGGCCCACGGCCTGGAGTTCGCTCGGCACGCACTTGTTGGTGGTGGTGAAGGACTCGCCGGCCGTCTTGGAGGGAAGTGACTTCGAGGTGATCGTGGCGGTGTCCTTGGTGCCGCTCCACAACGTGGATCCCCACACGGCGGACGCGACCTTGCTGCGCTTCTCCAGGACCGCGCCCGGGTCGGCGCCCTTGAACTGGACGACGTGCTGGCCGCCGCCGGATGCGCTGGTGACCACGCCGAACCGGCCGGAGAGGTCGGTGAGTTCGGCACTGTCGGCGCCGGTGTCGACGCGTGGGCCCCAGTTCTCCTCGCCGTTGCGGTAGAGCATGGTGAGGCCCTGCTCGGTGGCGTCACGACGGCCGTGGAAGCCGTCACCGCTCGCCCACATCCACACGCAGCGGTCCGCGCTGTCCGCGCTGCAGTTCCCGTCCCGGCCGGCGACCAGCCCGTCCACGGTCGTGCGGACCGGCTGCGGCTGTCCGGCGGCACTCAGCCAGGTGCTGCGGTACGCGCCGATGTAGTCGCCCGGCTGGTAGTACGTGCTGTTGTCGGCCGTGGTGAGGATTCCGCTGCCGAGGGAGAGACCGTAGATGCGCGCGGGCATGGGCTCGACCTTCGAGACGCGGCGCGTCTCCAGGCCGCCGTCGGCCTTGGGCACGAGCCGGTGCACGGCCCAGTCGATGTCGCCCCGCTCGGTGGCGGCCGTCGCTCCGGCGATCAGGGCGGTGCCGTCCGGCGCCGTGGTGATCTGATTGCGCGCCAGCTCCAGCACCTTCCTGATGGAGCCGTCCTCGTTCAGCAGCCGCCACAGGCCCGAACCCCGGTACTGGTTGCTGCCCGGATTCTGCCGGTCGACCGCGAGGACGGACGTACCGACGAGGGCGAAGGTCGCGTCGTACGACACGGACCCCGTACCGACACTGCGAATCACCGTGTCCGGCGCGCCACGGTCGAGCACATCGGCCATACCGCGTCCGGTACGCAGCCGCAGGATCGATTCGGCGCCGAGCCGGAAGCCGCTCACCTCCCACGGCTCGTCAGGGCTCGGGCGGTCCGGCAGCGGCTTCGCCACTCCGTCCGCCAGATCCACGATCCGCCACCGCCGGGCCGATGTGTCGGCGGACTCCTGGTACCGGATGATGACCGACGTCGCGTCGCCGTCCTCGACCCCCTGGAGGACCGCGCCCTCGGGGAACCCGGTGACCGGCGTGTCCGTCACCTTCCCCGCCTCGTACCGCAGCAGGTGGTAACCGGTCGACGCGCTCGCCTCACCGGTACGGGTCAGGACGGTGTCGCCGAACGTACTGACGTACTCCTGGCCCTGCGGCAGCACGACGTCCGCGAAGACGGCTCCCGCGCCCTTCTGGAGGGTCACGTGCGGTGCGGGCGAGGCGGAGTACAGCGCGACCGTGTCGGAGCCGTCGCCGTAGTAGCCGCCCTCGGCGATCGGGAGACGCTGGAGGTGGTCCCAGTAACCCGAGTCGATGTCGTAGCGCGGCTTTTCGGGCAGCCGGGTGGCGAGCGGAGTCGCCGAGCCGGTCGCGTAGTCGATCCACAGCAGGCGGTCGTCGCCCTCCTGCACCAGCAGATAGCCGGTCTCACCGGCGTTGAGGATCGAGGTGGCGCGCGGCGCGAAGCGCGGAGCCGCCGGCAGGACGGTCACGTCCGCGGCCGGGGCGGCGGTCGCCGGAAGCGCCGTGATGCCGGATCCTGCCGCCGTCACCGTCGCCAGCGCCAGGACGAGAGCGGCACGGGTGCGGCCGTTGCCACGTCTGAGGGCATTGCCGGTACGAGCCAAAGTGAGGTCCCCTCCCCAGGACTTGAGGGCAGGGGGAAACGGCGTCGGCCGATCCGGCGACGCGAGTACGAGCGAGAAGGCCCCCCAGCCGTCCCCCATGCGAGTCGGCTGACTTTAACAGCAGCCTCACAGGCGGCGGAAGGCGGTTTCGAACCCGTTCAAAGCAAGCGGGCCCGTACGGCACCGAGGTGCTGTACGGGCCCGCTGTCCACGCGTTGATCAAGCGCCCATCAGGCGTCGACGTCAGCCGTTGCGCTTCCAGCGCGGCTTGTCGTCACGGCGACCGCCGAACGAGCCGGTGCCTGAACCCGAGCCACGGTGGTCGTCGCGACGGCCGTACGGGCGGTCGTGGCCGGCGGAGCGGAAGCCACCGCCCGAGGGGCGGTCGTCACGGCGGTCACGGTTGAACGGGCGGTCGCTGCCACCACGGTGGTCACGGCGCTCGAAGCCACGGTCGTTGTCGCGGCGCTGGAAGCCGCCCGAGGGGC
>NZ_JBWKDP010000003.1:32086-111562 GCF_056435905.1 Streptomyces sp. NPDC043861
GCGGTCGTCGCGGCGGAAGCCGCCACGGTCACCGTCCCGACGGTCGTCGCGGCGGAAACCGCCCGAGGGACGGTCGTTGTCCCGACGGTCGTTGTCGCGGCGGAAGCCACCACGGTCACCGTCCCGACGGTCGTCCCGACGGTCGTTGTCCCGGCGCTGGAAGCCACCCGAGGGGCGGTCGTCGCGGCGGAAGCCGCCACGGTCACCGTCCCGACGGTCGTCGCGGCGGAAACCGCCCGAGGGACGGTCGTTGTCCCGACGGTCGTTGTCCCGGCGGAAGCCGCCCGAGGGGCGGTCGTCGCGGCGGAAGCCGCCACGGTCACCGTCCCGACGGTCGTCGCGGCGGTAGCCACCACGGTCACGGCGCTCGTAGTTGCCCCGCTCGTCGCGGTGCGACGGCCGCTCCTCACGGGTCTCGCGCACCGGCTCGGCCCCGACGGCAGCCGCGGCCGCAGCCTCGACCTCCGCCTCGGCCGCCTCCGTCACCTCGGCGACCGCGGCCTCCGGGTCCTCGCCCCGCTCGCGCGCGGCGCGGGCGACCAGGCGGTCGGCCTCCTCGCGGAGTTCGGCGGCACGGCGCTGGACGCGCTCCAGCTCCTTGGTGAGCTGGGCGACCTCACGTTCGGCCTGCTTGGCCGCGTTGTTCGCGGAGTCGGCCTGGACCTCGGTCAGCGAACGGGCACCGGTGATCTCGGCGACCTCCGGGTCGAAGGCGCCGGCTCCGCCGACGATGTGGCGCGAGGCGTCGACGCCCGCGTCCTCCATCAGGCGGAAGATCTGGCGGCGCTGGTGCGGAAGCGCCAGCGAGACGACGGTGCCGGACTGGCCCGCGCGGGCGGTACGGCCCGAGCGGTGCAGATAGTCCTTGTGGTCCCCGGCAGGGTCCACGTTGAGCACGAGGTCGATGCCGTCCACGTGGATGCCGCGGGCGGCGACATCGGTGGCGACGAGCGCGTTGACGTAGCCGTCCTTGAAGTCGGCGAGGACGCGGGTACGGGCGCCCTGCGTCATGCCGCCGTGCAGCGCGTCAGCCTTCACGCCCGCCTCGATGAGCTGCTCGGCGATACGGTCGGCTCCCAGCTGCGTACGCACGAAGATGATCGTCCGGCCCTTGCGGGCGGCGATGGCGGCAGTGACCGGCGCCTTGTCCTTCGGCTTCACGACGAGGACGTGGTGCGTCATGGTCGTGACGTTGCCCTGGGCGCTGTCGACCTCGTGGCTGACCGGGTTCTTCAGGTAGCGCTTGACCAGCGTGCCGATCTCGTTCTCCATGGTGGCGGAGAAGAGCATGCGCTGGCCGCCCTCGGGCACCTGGTCGAGCAGTTCGGTGACCTCGGGCAGGAAGCCCAGGTCCGACATCTGGTCGGCCTCGTCGAGGACCGCGACCTGCACCTGGTCGAGGGAGCAGGCACCGCGGTTGATGATGTCGCGCAGGCGGCCCGGGGTGGCGACGAGGATGTCCACGCCACGCTCGAGCGCGTAGATCTGGTTGCCCATCGACGTACCGCCGCAGACGACCTTGATCTTCAGGCCGAGGACGTCGCCGTACGGCTGGAGCGCGTCCGCGACCTGCATCGCGAGCTCACGGGTCGGGGTGAGGATGACGGCGCGGGGCTTCTTCTTCTCGGTCTGGCCGCCGGCCAGCGTGGCGAGGGTCGGCAGACCGAAGGAGAGGGTCTTGCCGGAGCCGGTACGGCCACGGCCCAGGATGTCCTTGCCGGCCAGGGCGTCCGGGATGGTCGCGGCCTGGATCGGGAACGGGACGGTGACACCGTTCTGGGCGAGCTTGCGGACGACGCCCTCGGGGAGACCGAGGTCGCCGAAGGTCACCTCGGGGGTCTCGGCCTCGGCGGCAGCCTCGGCCTCGACAGCCGTGTCGTCGGTCAGAACCGCCTCGTCGACGGTCTCCGCGATCTGGTCGTTCTCGGGCAGGACGGCACGGTCAGAACTGGAAATGGACATGCGAAATGCGAAACCTTCCGGAGTCTCGGCACGCGCCCAAACTCCGTGATTCGCAATTCGACCGCCTCAATGCGGTCAGCCACGGCAAGGGAGAGTACGCGCCACACGCGGCGCGCTTCTGTGGTGGCGCCGGGCAAATGGGATCAAACGATCTACCACCATACGCACTCCTGGCCGTCGAAGGCAAACCGGATACGTGCGGTGCTCGTCACACCCGGCCGTGCGGGCGCTTCCGGGCCGACGCCCTGCCACGCGCCGCAGCCCATGCACCGTGCCGGCCGATCGGGCCGAGCGGGCCGAGCGGGCCGAGCGGGCCGGCTCACGACCCGATGCCCGACTGCCGACCGACCAGGACCAGCCGAGCAGGACCCGACGGGCCAGGACCGACGAGGAGGCCCACCGGCGGGACCACAGGCCGCCGCAGCCGGAGCTCGTCGCCGGGCCCACGGTCCGGGCCGCTACTCGGGGCTCATCTGCGGGGACGCCGTCGGCTCCGCCCACGGTACCGACTCGTCGTCGGCGGCCTGCATCGCGCCCAACTGCGTCTCGGCCGCCGGTGAGGCGGTCGGTGGATCGGTCGGTACCTCCGTCGGCTCCGGCTCGGGCTCCGGCGGGGGCGACTCCTCGGGCGGAGTCGGCTCGCCCGGGGGCTGTGTGGGGTCCTCGGGCTCGCTCGGCCGGCCCGGAGGGTGCGTGGGCCACTGCGGAGAGGGCGGCTTCGCACCGGTCCCGCCGCCGGCCTGCGGGCGCACGGACGGCGCCGCGGACGCACTGGGGCTCGCCCCCGGCGACGCGCCCTTGCCCTTGTCCCCGGCCCGGCCGGACTGCGCGGCGCCGCCCATGCCCGTACGTCCGGTTCCCGCAGCACCCCCGGGCGCGGCGCCACCGCCGTCCGGCTCCGCCGCCGCCCCGCGCTGGCGCGGGGACGTCGAGGACGGCGGCGGGTCGCCGTCGCCACCCACGCTTATGCACCCTGCGGAAGCCGCGACCGCCAGGGCGGTGGCGACCAATACGGCACAACGGCCGGGACGGGACAACTGGCGCACGGGCGGCACCTCCGGGACACGGGACCTGGTCTCCCTGCCCAACTCCCTTTGCCCCACCGGGGACACGCCCGCGCGGCCCCTACCGGCCCAGCCCGCCGGCCAGATCGGCGCCCAGCAGCACCGCGCCCAGCCCGATCAGCAGCGACGCGGCGACGTTCGCCGCCCCCAGGAAGCCCCAGCCGCGTTCGGCCAGCCGCAGCGTCTCGTACGAGAACGTCGAGTACGTGGTGAGCGCCCCGCACAGCCCGGTGCCGAGCAGGGCGTGCGTCCCGGAGCCGACCGCGGCCCCGGCGAGCACGCCCAGCAGAAGGCTCCCGGCCGCATTCACGACGAGCGTTCCCCACGGGAAGACCGAGTCGTGCCGCACCTGCACCGCACGGTCCGTCAGATAGCGCAGCGGAGCACCGACCGCGGCACCGACGACCACGAGCAGCCAGTTCACCGCGGACCCACCACCCGCCGTGTCACGGCCGCCCCCGACCAGACCGCACCCAGCGCCCCGGCCACGGTCGCGACCGCGTACACGGCGGCCTCACGGGCCTGCTGACGCTCCAGCAGCTCCGCGACATCGAGCGCGTACGTCGAAAAGGTGGTGAACCCTCCGAGCACCCCGACCCCCAGGAACGGCCGTACGAGCGGACGCGTGACCACCGCGCGTTCACCGACCAGCACCATCAGCACGCCGATGAGCGCGCTTCCCAGGACGTTCACGGCGAACGTCGCCCAGTGGGACGGCCAGAGCAGCGACACTCCGTACCGGGAACATGCCCCGAGCACCCCGCCCGCCGAAATCACGGCGAGCACCTTCCACTTCCGGCTGCCCGCGGTCTCCTCGACCTGCGCGGGGACATGCAGATCGATGTCCGGGTCGATGGCCTCGCCGGGTCCGGGGTGGGGCCGGCTCACCCGTACCCCAGCGCGTGCAGGCGCTCGTCGTCGATCCCGAAGTGATGGGCGATCTCGTGCACCACCGTGATCTCCGTTTCGACGACGACGTCCTCCCTCGACTCGCACATCCTGAGCGTCGGCCCCCGGTAGATGGTGATCCGGTCCGGCAGCACGCCCGCGTACCACTCACCGCGGTCGGTCAACGGAGTCCCCTCGTAGAGCCCGAGCAGCTCGGGATCGTCGGCGGGCGGTTCGTCCTCGACGAACACCGCGACGTTGTCCATCAGCCGTGTCAGCTCCGGCGGGATCCTGTCCAGCGCCTCGGCGACCAGTTCCTCGAACTCCTCGCGCGTCATCTCCAGCACCTGGCCATTGTCACGCAGTACGTGCGCCGAAGTCGTACGGCATACCAGCCGCCGCACCTGGGCATACGGGACCAATGGCCCGCCGCGCTCCTGAACAGCTCCGTGCCACGATGACCCGACTGCGCGACCGCTGTCGCCGACGCCGCTCGTATCCGACCGGCGCGGTCGCCCGGGAGGCGCGTCCGCCCGCCCTCCCCTCGCCCGCCACCGGCCTGCCCGACGGGACTGTGCGCCGGCCGCTCCGACGGGCACTCGCCCTGGTCGCGGTCGTCCTGACGGGCGCCTGGCTGGGACTGCTGATCGTCGGCAGCGTCCGTACCCCCGTGGGGCCGATGGACACGAGCATGACCCTGCGTCCCTCCCTCTCCGGCGGCACGAAGATCAACGTGTCCCCGCTCGGCGCCCTGGAGCTGGACTCCCACGTCGCGCCCATCCGCCTCGACGTCGATGTGGAGCAGCTCGACCCGGCACGCTCCCAGGCCCTGGTCGAGCATCCGGAACGGCTCTCCGGCCTCCAGGAGGAGGTCACCCGGGACGTCGCCGACGGCACCCGCGATCTTGCGTGGCGCTCCTGCATCGCCGTCGTCTCGGGTGCCACGGCTCTCGGCCTGGCGGTCTATCGCCGTCCGCGCCGCGCACTCGCGGCCGGCGGTCTGGCGCTGGCCCTCCTCGCGGCCTCCGGCATCAGCGCGTACGCCACCTGGAACCCGAAGTCCGTGCTCGAGCCGAAGTTCTCGGGGCTTCTGTCGTCCGCGCCGTCCGTGGTCGGCAATGCCCGCTCGATCGTCACCGAATTCGACGTCTACCAGAAGGAGTTGGCGCGCCTCGTCACCAACGTCACCAAGCTGTACGACGCGACGTCCACGCTGCCCGTCTATCAGCCGGACCCGGGGACGATCCGGGTCCTGCACGTGTCGGACATCCATCTCAACCCGGCCGCCTGGCACATCATCGGCTCGCTCGTGGAGCAGTACGGGATCGATCTCATCATCGACTCCGGCGACACCATGGACCACGGCACCTCCGCCGAGAACACCTTCCTCGACCCGATCCCCGATCTCGGAGCGCCCTACGTCTGGGTCCGGGGCAATCACGACTCGCTCGCCACCCAGCGCTACCTCCAGCGCCTCGAGAACGTCCACGTCCTCGACGAGGGCCGGGCCGTCACCGTCGCGGGCCTACGGGTGGCGGGGACGGGCGACCCGCAGTTCACACCCGACCGCTCGGTGGCTGCGCCCGGCGACCCCGCCGAACGAATGGCCGGCATCCGCCTCGCCTCCGCCCTGCGCGACCAGCACCGCGCGGGCACCCCCGCCGACATCGCGGTCGCCCACAACCCCGTCGCCGCCCGGGAGGCCGACGGCGAGGTGCCACTCGCGCTGGCCGGCCACGTCCACCACCGCGAATCCGAACTCCTCCCTCTCGGCACCCGTCTCAAGATCGAGGGGTCCACGGGCGGCGGCGGCCTGCGGGCGGTCCAGAACAAACAGCCGGAGAAGGTCCGCACCTCCGTCCTCTACCTGGACCGGGACACCCGTCGGCTGCAGGCCTGGGACGAGATCACCCTGGGTGGTCTGGGCCTCACGACGGCCGAAGTCAGCCGCCATCTGGCCACGGACCCGGGCCGGGCGGCGAAGCCCTCGCGGCCGCCTGCCACGAAACCTGCCGGGTGAGCGCGCCCACGGAACCCCGGGAAGGACTGCCGCCGCCCTCCTCCGGAAGACGCGGCCCGGGAGCCCGGCCGCGCCGTGGGGCGTTTTCAGGGACCCGCCGGACGGGCCTCTCCGGGGCGGCCACCGGCCGCGCCGAAACCGTTTTGGCGATAGCTCCCCGCATCCCATATGCTTCTCACGTCCCCGACGCGCTGCTAAGCGCCCAGGCGGGCCTTAGCCCTCATCGTCTAGTGGCCCAGGACGCCGCCCTTTCAAGGCGGTAGCACGGGTTCGAATCCCGTTGGGGGCACGCACAACCGTGTGCGAGACTGACTCTCGCACAATGCATCACCTCTGGTCCTGTGGAGCAGTTTGGAGTGCTCGCCACCCTGTCAAGGTGGAGGCCGCGGGTTCAAATCCCGTCAGGACCGCTGCAGCTCGCAAGAGCTGCGTGGCTGGGTAGCTCAGTTGGTACGAGCGTCCGCCTGAAAAGCGGAAGGTCGCCGGTTCGACCCCGGCCCCAGCCACCGCAGCCCCAACAGGGCAAACACCCCCTCCGGGATTCTCCCGAGGGGGTGTTTTCGTGTCGGCTACGCCAACGGCTCACTCAGCTAACCGTGATCGCTGGCCCTGCGATGGTCGACCACAGAGTCAGGCCCTGGAGACATGATCGTCTCGTGGCCGTTCTCAGACCTCACCCTGTACGGCGGTGTCCCGTCCGGCCCAAGAACTTCGACGATCTCCACAACATGATCCATCTTCCCGACAGTCCGCCCATGAACGACGAGCCTGTCCCCTTTGCTGGCACGCATAGCGCTCTCCCCTCATCCTGAGATTCACGTCCCCTCGACACCGACGATGACGACTACGACCACGGGTTTCAGCGACTCCGCGACAAGATCACCAATACGAGTAGGGCCACCTGGCAGATTCCCTACGCGTGGCTTGCGATCAGGCGAGGGTGTCCCCCAGCTTCCGGAGCGCCTTCCGCTGCGCGTCCAGCGAGGCATGGGCGTAGACCTTCATCGTCACCCCGATGTCGCTGTGGCCGACGATCTGCCGGACGATGTGCGGCGGCACCCCGAGATCGAGCAGGAGCGAGACGGCCGAGTGTCGGAGATCGTGAAAGCGGATCTCCAGCCCGAGCCGCTTCCGGAGCGGGTACCAGCTGCGCCGGAGGTTGTCCGGCTCCAGCGGGGTGCCGATCCGCGAGGTGAAGATCAGCCCGTTCTCTCCCAGTCGATACCGGCCGCTGCTCGCTCCTGCGCCTGCCGCTCGCAGTGCTCGGTGAGCGCCTTCACGACGACGGGCGGGAGGGGGACGGTGCGGACTGATGCGAGGGTCTTGGGCTTGACCAGTCGCAGTTCCCTGCCCACGCGCTGGAGCGCGCGGTCCACGATGAGGGTCTCGCGGTCCAGGTCGACCGCGTCCCAGCGCAGGTCGGTGGGGGCGTCCGCCTCGGCGGCCCGCACCTTCACCGTCAGGTCCAGCAGGGAGCCGGGAACTACCGGCAGGATCTCCGCGTACTCCGCCCACAGCTCTGCCTCGGTCCGCCGCACCCGGGGGCGCACGAGACGGAGCGGGAGGAGGTGCCCGGCAAGCAAGATGCGCTCAGCTGTTCCGGTGCGGACTCGATCATCCTCGGCATGAGTGACGTCGCCCGGGCCCGCACGGGCTCGCAGGCGTACGCCAACCCGTACGCCAACACCGGCGTGGCCGCCCACCCCTCCTAGCCGCGGACCGCGGCGGATGCCCCGAGCGCGGCGAGCGTGAAGCCATCCCGCAGCTCTCCGATACGGATCGCCTTCGCGATTTCGCGTGGAGTCCACCAGCGCGCGGAGGCGATCTCACCGTCGCCGACCGAGCCGGGTCGCAGTGGCGCGTCACCCTGAACCGTGACCTCGACAACGGCAACCTCGTTCTCCAGCATGCCGGAGTCGACGTCCAGGTACGCCACTACAGCCGCTGTGGAGCCCACCAGTCCGGCCTCCTCAACCAGTTCGCGCAGCGCATCTGAGGCAGGATCGGTCTCGCCAAAGCCTCGCGGCAGTTCCCAGGCCCACCGGCCAACCGTCGGTCGCCACTGACGGACCATCAGAATGTCGTCACCTCGTCGGGCCAGCACCACGACTCCTGTACGGCCACCGCCAACACGGATGCGGTGCCGGACAGTCTCGGCGCCGGACGGCAAGCGGTAGGTATCGAGGTACACCTCACACCACCGCCCGCCGTCGGCATCAATGAAGGCCCTGCGGGTGTGCGTGCGTGGCGCCTCAGCGTCCACTAGGCCCTCCTCCGAGCAGCCCAGGGAGCTCTATCACGTCGCACCGCCCTCGAAAGTCCGCCAGGCGGTGCAGCCCGGCGGATACGGCCGCGACGGCGACCGGCGCCAGCACTCCGCCTGCGCCACCTGCGAACCCTGCGGCTACCCCGTCCCCGAGCAGGCTAGACGCCAGACCCATCCCCCCACCCGCAACCATCTGAGGCGTGACCCGTCGTGTGGTCTGCACGAACCGCTGGAGACGGGTCACCGGCACCTCGTTCGAGCCACCGGACGGTGGCTCCTTCGTACGCTCCCCAAGCAGGTCGCCCACCTCCTGCAACGCGGTGAGGTCGCGCTGCTGCCACCACCTGGTGAGGGCCTCGGCCGCATCATCGGCGTAACGCTGCCACTGCTCCCCGCTCATCAAGCCGAGCCGCAGCTCGAACCGGGTCGGATAGATCACGACCGGCATCTGCTCCTCGAGCGTCGTTGCCTCCCGGCGTCGGACGCCACGTCGAGGCGAGGGCATCCCGAGCAGGCAGCCTTCGCTCACCGCAATGGCTCGGTAGTACGTCTCGTCGAAGGACTCTCGCAGCATCTGCGCGTCCGCTTGCGCCGCGGGGTCACCGGAGCGCAGCAGGGAGTCCAGGCTCTCGTACAGGCGGCTACGGCTGGG
The DNA here is from genome assembly GCF_056435905.1 of Streptomyces sp. NPDC043861. Taxonomy (NCBI): domain Bacteria; kingdom Bacillati; phylum Actinomycetota; class Actinomycetes; order Kitasatosporales; family Streptomycetaceae; genus Streptomyces; species Streptomyces sp. NPDC043861. The sequence goes on from NZ_JBWKDP010000003.1 coordinate 40,939, forward strand.
CAGGCCGTTCACGTCGAACTCCCCGCTGGTCCAGGCAGTGAGCACCGCCCGACCCTCGTGACTGGCTGTGTCCTCCGGGCACGGCGGAGGCCGCATCGCGTACGCAGTCGCGTAGTCGGCCGGCACGAGGGGACTGACCTCCAGGAGGCCCTGCTGGGCGGCCTCCAGCCAGTCACCCCACCGGGCGACTGTGCGGAGCCGCAGCGGAGTGTCGAGGACCCCGGTCGCCGCGAGCAGCCGGTCCGCCATATCGACGGGGCCCTCCGCGGCGAGAGCCGTGACCGCAGCCTCGCTGTCCGCGTGGGCAGCCAGCTCCCGCTGGAGTCGCAGGCACTGTTCGTCGGGGATCGGGAGGGAAGAGAAGAGGAAACCGGTCGAGAGCATCGCGATCAGCTGCCCGGCTAAGTCTGCGTTCCGGGAGTTCACCCGGATCGGCAGCATCGCACCACCGCCGATCGCCCGAATCGCCAACTCGTCGAGGAGTGCGGCGGGCCGGAGCACGGCGAAGGCAGCTCCATCAAGCAGTTGGGGATAGCTCAGGAACAGGGAGCCGCCCTGGATGACTTCCCAACGCAGCCGCCCAAGCAGCTCTGCCCGCCCGAGCGCGGTCAGCCGCTCTGCCGGGGCGGCGCCCCTGGGGGCTTGGGCGCTGAGCCTGGCCCGCTGCCGTACGCTGTCCCACCCTGTGCTGAGCACGGCAGTCATGTGCCAGCCCTTTCCTCGGTACCCCGTACACGGGCCAGTTCAGCATGTGCCGATGGGCTGGACAATAGGAATATTTGATCTTGATGGGCAAGTAAGCAGCACGACTCGACAGAGTGCGAGAGCCACCCCTCATGCTCGATACCGCCCGGACTCGACGCCAGCGCCTTGCACGGCTCAGGGCCGTTGTCAGCCCAGGTGAATAGCCGGAATGGATGCCGCAGGGCTACGCCAACCCGTACGCCAACACCAGCGAACAACCACAGCCGACGACGACCACCGGCTCACCCTGTGATCAGGCTCACTCCAGCGCAGACACGGCCTGAAAAAGCGGAAGGTCGCCGATTCGACCCCGGCCCCGGCCACCGCAGCCCCAACAGGGCAGACACCCCCGTCGAAGATCTTCGGCGGGGGTGTTCTCGTGTCGGGGTACGCCCACCGGTACCGGGCCCACTGGGCCCGTTCGATCGCCCTGCCGTCCAAGGTCACTGCGCCGACGCCCGCCGTGCTGCTCCGCAGAGGTCCGCGCAGGGGTGATCGGTCTGCCAGGTCGGGCGCCGTCGTCTCGGGTGAGCGGTACGGTCTCGCGGTCTCTTCGGTCGCCGGTTCGACCCCGGCCACCGCCGCAGCCCCGACCGGCCGTGGTGAGGGGCTCGCGTCCGCAGGCCCCTCACCGGCGGCCGTTACGTCCGTTCGCGACTGCGCCGCCCACGGACGGCCGTCACGATGGCGGCGATCGCCACGACGAGGACCAGCAGGGCCCAGTCCGGGACCGCGCGGCCGATTTCCGAGGCCCATTCCTCGGCCGTGTAGGAGTCGTCGACCGAGAGCAGCCCCGGCAGGGCCGTCGTACCGTCGAAGGCGAGGAAGATCCCGCCCAGGGCGATGAAGAACAGCCCCGAAAGGGCTGTCGTCGTATGCAGGGTGAGGCGCCCCGCACGGATCGTCCGGCCGCGCAGCCATGTTCGTTCGCCCAGTCGGCAGCGCTCCCAGAGCAGGGCGAGGACGAACAGCGGCACGGCCATGCCGAGGGCGTAGACGGCGAGGAGCACACCGCCGTAGGCGGGGCTGCCGCCGACGGCCGCGACCGTGAGCACACTGCCCAGGATCGGCCCCGCACAGAAGCCGGCCAGGCCGTAGACCATGCCGAGGGCGTGGACGGTGACCGCGGTGGTGGGGCGGATTCGGCCACCGGCCTCGGTGAGACGACGGGAAGCGAAGCCCATCCCGAGCAGCTGGGCCACTCCCAGCGCGATGATCAGCCAGCCTCCGGCGGTGACCAGCAGATCACGGTGGCCGTGGAGCAGCCGTCCGGCGAACGAACCCGCGACACCGAGCGGCACCAGGGTCGTCACAAGGCCCGCGTAGAAGATGCAGGTGCGTGCAACGAGCCTGGTCGTCGTGCCGATCGAGTACGCGAAGAACGCGGGGAGCAGCAGGGCGCTGCACGGGCTGAGCAGGGCGAGGAGGCCGCCGAGGAAGGCGGCGAGGTATCCGATGCCGCTCACCTGCCCGCCGCTCCCTTCGGACCCGCGGTCCTCCCCGCGTCGGCCAGGGCCGCCTCGATCGCGTCCGTGAACGTCCCCGGCGGCTGTGCGCCCGCGATCGGGCGGCCGTTCACCAGGAACGAGGGTGTGGACGTCGCGCCCAGTCCGTACCCCTCCTCCTGGTCCTTCGCCACGGCCTGCCGCGCCGCGTCGCTCCCGCTGTCGCGGGTGAAGCGGTCCAGGTCCCCGACGCCCGCCTGCTCGGCGAGTTCCCTCAGCCGCTTCTCGCCGAAGCCCTTCTCCTTCGCGCCGTCGGCATACGCGGCTTTGTGGAACTGCCAGAAGCGGCCCTGCTGCCCTGCGGCCCAGGCAGCGCGTGCCGCCTTCTCGGACTCCTCGCCGAAGATCGGGAAGTTGCGCCACTCGATGCGGAGGGTGCCGTCGTCGACGTACTTCTTCACCAGCGCCGGTTCGGTGTCCCGCGCGAACTTCCCGCAGTAGCCGCACTTGAAGTCGGCGTACTCGACCATGACGACGGGTGCCTCCGGGCGTCCCAGGGCGAGGGGGTCCCCGGCGTCGCGCCGGGCGAGCTTCTCCAACTCGGGGTAGACCCCGGCCCGGGGGTCACCGGACTCTGCGGTGACGGCTGCGCTGCCGGGCGCCGTGGGATCGGCGGGCCTGGTGGCCGTGTACGAGACGATGCCGAGGAGCACGGCCGCGGCGGCGACTGCGGCACCGAGCACGAACGGCTTGCCGGAAGCTGCGGTCCTGCGCGGATCACGGACCTTGCGGGACATGGCAGGCCTGTCGGACATGGCGGACGTGCCGGACGGGGATTTGGGCATGACTGGTCGATCTCTCCTGGACGCAAAGGGGTGGGCTGGGCACGGCTGGGCCGCGCCTATACGCGCAGGACGGAGAGATCCATCGGGCTCGGGGCGGCCACGGCCGGCGGTCCGCGCACCGTCACGACACGGGGCACGGCGTCGTCGGCGACCCGGCAGCCGGACGCCGTCGGGGGCGTGTGCAGTGCGGGCAGCAGTTCGTACGAGGAGGAACCGCGGGGCGGGGTGGCGGGGCTCGGCCCGCCGTCGTCCCGGGAGCCGTCGTCGCAGCCGGGCGTCCCCTGGCCGGCGGCCGGGGCCCCCATGACCGCGGTCGCCGGGGCGTCGTTCACCGCCTGCATGTGCGCCGTGCCCACGCCGCGCGTCGCTTCGTCGCCGGTGAGCGCGCCGCTCGCGTCCGCGCCCAGGAGCACACCGCACCACACCGCCGTCAGCACCGCCACGGCCGCGAAGACGCGGCTCAACCGGCTGCCGGCGCTGGGCATGGGCGGCGGATCTCCTGTTCGTCGCGTCCGTCGGGTCCGTGGATGTGTTCCGCAATCGTACGGGCCCATGGGGCCCGGCCCCGGGCCGGGCGACCCGCCCTCGGAAATGGGTTCGCCAGTCCGCTCGCGCGGGTGCGATCCTGGATTCCGTATGTCTACTTCCTTCGCCGATCTGCAGAACCAGCTGGCCGAGATCTCGCTGCGCGACGCGCAGCGGCTCGGGCGGCGGCTCGAAGGCACCCGCCGTATCCGCAAGCCCGAAGCCCGGCAGACCGTGCTGGACGAGATCGCGGCGGAGGTCGCCAAGGCCGCTGCCCGCACCGCCGAGCGCGCGGCACGGGTGCCCGAGGTCACGTATCCCGAGCAGCTTCCGGTCAGTCAGAAGAGGGACGTGATCCTCGCGGCGATCCGGGACCATCAGGTCGTGATCGTCGCCGGTGAGACGGGCTCGGGAAAGACGACCCAGATCCCCAAGATCTGTCTGGAGCTCGGCCGGGGCGTGCGCGGCATGGTCGGTCACACCCAGCCGAGGCGGATCGCCGCCCGCACGGTCGCCGAGCGCGTGGCGGAGGAGTTGCGCACCCCTCTCGGCGAGGCCGTGGGCTGGAAGGTCCGGTTCACCGACCAGGTCGGCCAGGACACCTTCGTCAAGCTGATGACGGACGGCATCCTGCTCGCCGAGATCCAGACCGACCGCGAGCTGCGCGCGTACGACACGATCATCATCGACGAGGCCCATGAGCGCAGCCTCAACATCGACTTCCTGCTCGGGTATCTGGCCCAGCTGCTGCCGAAGCGGCCCGACCTCAAGGTCGTGATCACCTCCGCGACCATCGACCCCGAGCGCTTCTCCCGGCACTTCGGGGATGCGCCCATCGTCGAGGTGAGCGGTCGCACCTACCCCGTCGAGGTCCGCTACCGCCCGCTGCTCGAAGAGGACTCCGAGGACTCCGACCGCGACCAGATCACCGCGATCTGCGACGCCGTCGACGAGCTCCAGAAGGCGGGGCCGGGCGACGTCCTGGTCTTCCTTTCCGGAGAGCGCGAGATCCGCGACACCGCGGACGCGCTGAACAAGAAGAACCTGCGCCACACCGAGGTCCTCCCTCTCTACGCCCGCCTCTCGCACGCGGAGCAGCACCGTGTGTTCCAGGCGCACTCCGGGCGCCGCATCGTCCTCGCGACGAACGTGGCGGAGACATCGCTGACCGTCCCGGGCATCAAGTACGTCATCGATCCGGGCACCGCCCGCATCTCGCGCTACAGCCATCGCACCAAGGTCCAGCGCCTCCCCATCGAGGCCATCAGCCAGGCCAGCGCCAACCAGCGCAAGGGCCGCTGCGGCCGTACGTCCGACGGCATCTGCATCCGGCTGTACTCCGAGGACGACTTCCTGTCCCGGCCCGAGTTCACGGACGCGGAGATCCTCCGTACGAACCTGGCGTCCGTCATCCTCCAGATGACCGCGGCCGGCCTCGGCGACATCGAGAAGTTCCCCTTCATCGACCCGCCGGACCACCGCAACATCCGCGACGGCGTGCAGCTCCTCCAGGAGCTGGGCGCGCTGGACCTGGCACAGAAGTCCCCCCAGGAGGGGCGGAAGGGGCCGCGGCTGACCCAGCTGGGACGCAGGCTCGCGCAGCTTCCGGTCGACCCGCGCCTGGCCCGGATGGTCGTCGAGGCCGACAAGAACGGCTGTGTCCGCGAGGTCATGGTGATCGCCGCCGCGCTCTCCATCCAGGACCCGCGCGAGCGTCCCGTCGACAAGCAGGCGCAGGCCGATCAGCTGCACGCCCGTTTCAAGGACGAGACGAGCGACTTCCTGGCCTTCCTCAACCTGTGGCGGTACATCCGCGAGCAGCAGAAGGAGCGCGGCTCCTCCAGCTTCCGCCGGATGTGCAAGCAGGAGTACCTGAACTTCCTGCGCATCCGTGAATGGCAGGACATCTACACACAGCTGCGTACGGTCGCCAGACAGATGGACATCCATCCGAACGAGGACGACGCCCCGGACCAGCAGGTGCACATCTCGCTCCTGGCGGGCCTCCTCTCCCACATCGGAATGAAGGACATCAAGGACGCAGGCGGGGAAAGCGGGAGGAGCACGGCGAAGAACGACTATCTGGGCGCCCGCAACGCCAAGTTCGCCGTCTTCCCCGGTTCGGCCCTCTTCAAGAAGCCGCCACGGTTCATCATGTCCGCCGAGCTGGTGGAGACGTCCCGCCTCTGGGCCCGGGTCAACGCGAGGATCGAGCCCGAGTGGATCGAGCCGCTCGCCGAGCATCTCGTCAAGCGCACCTACAGCGAGCCGCACTGGGAGAAGGACCAGGCTGCGGTCATGGCGTACGAGAAGGTCACGCTGTACGGCGTCCCGATCATCGCCCAGCGCAAGGTCAACTACGGGCGGATCGACCCGGAGACGAGTCGCGAGCTGTTCATCCGCAACGCACTCGTCGAGGGTGACTGGCGCACCCACCACAAGTTCTTCTCGGACAACCGCAAGCTGCTCACCGAGGTCGAGGAGCTGGAGCACCGGGCCAGGCGCCGCGACATCCTCGTGGACGACGAGACGCTGTTCGACTTCTACGACCAGCGGGTGCCCGAGCATGTCGTGTCCGGGGCCCACTTCGACTCCTGGTGGAAGCACAGACGCCGCGAAGATCCGGAACTCCTCGACTTCGAGCGCGAGATGCTCATCAACGAGAAGGCCGGGGCGGTCACGAAGGACGACTACCCGGACTCGTGGCGGCAGGGGCCGCTGAAGTTCCGCGTCACCTACCAGTTCGAGCCGGGTGCGGACATGGGGCATACCCAGCGAAGCGAGGGGAAGGACGGCGTGACCGTCCACATCCCGCTCCAGGTCCTCAATCAGGTCACCGACGAGGGCTTCGACTGGCAGATCCCCGGTCTGCGCGAAGAGGTCGTCGTGGAACTGATCCGCTCGCTCCCGAAGCCGATCCGCCGCCACTACGTACCCGCGCCCAATTACGCCAAGGCGTTCCTGGAGCGGGCGGTTCCCTTGCAGGAGCCGCTGCCGGTCACGCTCGCGCGTGAGCTCCAGCGCATGGTCGGCGTGCCGGTCTCGGGCGACGACTTCGACTTCACCAAGGTCCCGGACCATCTGAAGATCACGTTCCGTATCGTCGACGAGCGCCGTCGCAATCTGGCCGAGGACAAGGACCTGGAGGCCCTGAGGCTCAGGCTGCGGCCGAAGGCCCGCCAGGCGCTCTCCAAGGCCGCCGCTGCCACCGCCGAGCGTTCGGGCGGGGACGCCATCGAGCGGACCGGGCTGAAGGACTGGACGATCGGGGCGCTGGCGAAGGTCTTCGAGACCCGGCGCGCCGGGCAGCCGGTCAAGGCGTACCCGGCCCTGGTCGACCAGGGTGAGTCCGTTGCCGTGCGGCTCTTCGACAGCGAGGCGGAGCAGGCCGCGGCGATGCGGCAGGGAACACGCCGGCTGGTGCTGCTGAACATTCCGGTCAACCCCGCGAAGTTCGCCTCCGACCGGCTGACGAACCAGCAGAAGCTCGCCCTCTCGCGCAATCCGCACGGCTCCGTCCAGGCCCTCTTCGACGACTGTGCGACCGCGGCGGCGGACAGGCTGATCGCCGACCACGGCGGTCCCGCCTGGGACGAGGAGTCGTTCCGCAAGCTGTACGACAAGGTCCGCGCGGACCTCGTGGACACGACCGTGCGCACGGTGGACCAGGTCGGGCAGATCCTGGCCGCCTGGCAGGCCTGTGAGCGCCGTCTGAAGGCCACGAACAGCCTGACCCTGGTCAACAACGTCCAGGACGTGCGCGAGCAGCTGGCGGCCCTCATGCCTGCCGGTTTCGTCACACGTACGGGACTGCGCCGCCTCCCGGACCTGATGCGCTACCTCGTCGCGGTGGACCGCCGGCTGCAGCAGATGCCGACGGCCGTCCAGCGGGACACGACGCGCATGGAGAAGGTCCACGAGATGCAGGACGAGTACGCCTGGCTGCTGGAACAGATGCCCCAGGGCCGGCCGGTGCCGCAGGAGGTGCGGGACATCCGCTGGATGATCGAAGAGCTGCGTGTGAGCTATTTCGCGCATGCTCTGGGGACGGCGTATCCCGTTTCCGACAAGCGCATCGTCAAGGCGATCGACGCCGCTGCGCCGTGACACGGCCGTCGCCTTGAGTGAGTTCGACCGGACCCTCTGACCTGCTGTACAGTCTCTCTCGCAGCCAACGAAGTACCGGGCTGCGAAACCTGGTCCTGTGGAGCAGTTTGGAGTGCTCGCCACCCTGTCAAGGTGGAGGCCGCGGGTTCAAATCCCGTCAGGACCGCAGTGATTGAAGGCCCGCACCGAACGGTGCGGGCCTTCTGGCGTATTGACGGAGCCACTTGCCACAGGTACCCAGTCATGACAGGGGTACGGGGCCCCGGACCGCGGAGGTGGCGCATGGCGGCATCCACAGCGAGGCATGAGACCCGGGCGCTGCTGCGCGCCCATCTGGCGGCTGTCTCCGGCTATCGGCATCTGACCCGGCACTGTCCGGTGTGCCATCGACTGCTGCGCCTCGCCATGGAGCCGGGCGGGCTCGCGGAGCCGGAGGACGCGACCGATGCGACGGAGGCGGTCGAGTGCGCCGGACAGACCGAGCCCGGGGAGTCGGCCGCACACGACGACCAGCGCAACCCGTCGGGCATGTGACGGGAGTCACCGAATGACTTTTCAGAGCAGGTGAACTTACACGCTCCCTACAACGGGCCAATTTAATATGTGCAATTGCACCGGCTACCGGACGGTACGGAGCGGTTTCGGGGACCCTCGCAGGGGCCGCCCTCGCGCGCACAAAAAAGATCGCGCTGGACCCGGCGGAGTCCAGCGCGATCGACGACGAAACCTGTTGGGGCAGGCGCCCGCCGTGTCGAGCTCTGTGAGGGCCGCGGGATTGGGGGTCCCGGCTGCGCCCTGCTATCGGGGTGTCAGGCCTCGCTGCGCTGCTGCGGAATACCCGCAAGCAGTGCGCGGACCTCTGCCTCGCGGTACCGGCGATGTCCACCGAGGGTTCGGATGGACGTGAGCTTGCCAGCCTTGGCCCAGCGGGTGACCGTCTTCGGGTCCACGCGGAACATCGTGGCAACCTCAGCCGGGGTCAGCAGCGGCTCGGCATCAGGGGTGCGAGCGGTCATGAGCGGCCTCCTCGGGAGAACCGAACCTTCTCGGTTCTTTCCTCTAAATTCTGCACCTTGACCCGCGTTGCCCGAAATGGCGGACGCGGGCCGAGTCGGTTATAGGACGAACGGCTTGTCCTCGGCACTACAACTACACCATCTGTCCAGCCACGTCGGCCAAACCGATGGAATTGCCCTCTCAGGTGTTCATCAGCGGCGGAAGCCGATGGACCGTGTCATAACGGACAGTCACCTCACAGTGACGATCAGTCACAGAGCGATCAGGAGTCATCAGACCCCCCATAGAGTGCAATGCTGAGTAATCCACCTTGAATCAGGCGGAAGGAACCCTCCCCGGACTCCTTGTCCTATTTTGGCACGAGGGTGGGCGAGGGACGCAAGAGACGACTTAGTGCTGTCCGTCACGCTTGGACGAAAGGCCCGGATCAAGACCTACGTCCGGGTCATGTGCTGTTGGGGCCGCACGACCGGCTCATCAGTTGGCGAACTGGCGGTCGCGGACCGCCCGCCAGCGGTCGGTCAGCCGTCCGTACGCCTCGCCCGCACCCTCGTCGTCACCGGCCCTCAGCGCCGCGATCCCCTCGGCGACGTCCGCCGCCGAGCGGTCCCCGGCGAGCTGCTCCGGCGCGAGGGCATGGACGAGTCCGCCGTAGTCGAGCTCGACCAGTGAGCGCGGATGGAACTCTTCCAGCCATCGCCCCACATCCACCAGGCCCTCCGTGAGAGGACCCTCGTCGATGGACTCCCTCAGCGTCCTCAGCGCACGCGCCAGTCTGCGCCTGGCCTGCACCATCGGCGTCCGGTAGCGCAGCACCGGCGGCTCCCCCGGCACGTCCCCCGGCTCGTACTCGCGCTCCTCGTCCGCGAAGAGGGTGAACCAGCGCACCGGCACCTGCCACACCGCGGTCCTGATCCAGGGGCGCGCATCGGGGTTCCTGTCACGCCACGCCTCGAAGTCCGCCACGGCCTGCCCGCGCACCACCGGGGGCAGCACGGCGTCCAGCACCGGCGCCGGCAGCATGGCCGTCAGCTCCTCCAGGGCCAGCCAGCCGCGCAGCCGGGTGCGCCAGGGGCAGACGCAGACCACCCCGTCCACCTCGGTGACGAAGGCGTCCGCGCTCTCGTGGACCGGCACCGGCACCGGCGGGGTCGGCAGGAGGTCCGCGAGCGAGCGCCGGAGTTCGTCCTGGGCCGTGGGCGTGCGGCCGCTGCGGGCGTAGCGTGCCCAGTGGCCCCGCTCCGGTTCGGGAAAGGCCGCCAGCGGCTCGTACACGCGCAGGTAGGAGGCGTACGGGACGAGCACGGAGGTGACAGCCGGCATGTGCAGATCCTTCCACGCACGTACTCCAGGAGAGGGTGATCCTCGGCACTGGGTCGGATCTACGCCCCCGTAGGACTTACTCTCTTGCCCAACCGGTCCCTCCCCATCCTTTCCCCGGCCAAAAGCACGGGGGAGGCCACACGGAGGGCCCTCAATCGCCGCTTCGTACTTGGGAGTCACCACCGTGACCGATGTGACCGACGGCGTCCTGCACACCCTGTTCCACTCGGACCAGGGTGGCCACGAGCAAGTCGTGCTGTGCCAGGACCGCGCCAGTGGCCTGAAGGCCGTCATCGCCATCCACTCGACCGCCCTGGGCCCGGCCCTCGGCGGGACGCGCTTCTACCCCTACGCCTCCGAGGAAGCGGCCGTCGCCGACGCGCTGAACCTCTCCCGGGGCATGTCGTACAAGAACGCCATGGCCGGTCTCGACCACGGCGGCGGCAAGGCGGTGATCATCGGGGACCCGGAGCGGATCAAGACCGAGGAACTGCTGCTGGCGTACGGCCGTTTCGTCGCCTCGCTCGGTGGCCGTTACGTCACGGCCTGCGACGTCGGCACCTACGTGGCCGACATGGACATCGTGGCGCGCGAGAACAAGTGGACCACCGGCCGCTCCCCCGAGAACGGTGGCGCGGGAGACTCGTCCGTCCTCACCGCCTACGGCGTCTTCCAGGGCATGCGCGCCTCCGCACAGCACCAGTGGGGCGACCCGACCCTGCGCGGCCGCAAGGTCGGTGTCGCGGGCGTCGGCAAGGTGGGCCACTACCTGGTCGAGCATCTGCTGGAGGACGGCGCCGAGGTCATGATCACGGACGTGCGTGAGGAGTCGGTGCGTCGCATCACCGACCGGTTCCCGCAGGTCATGGTGGCCAGGGACACCGACGCGCTGATCCGCGCGGAGGCCATCGGGGGGCTGGACATCTACGCCCCGTGTGCGCTCGGCGGTGCGCTGAACGACGAGAGCGTGCCCGTCCTGACAGCGAAGGTGGTGTGCGGCGCCGCCAACAACCAGCTCGCGCACCCCGGCGTCGAGAAGGATCTCGCCGACCGCCACATCCTCTACGCGCCGGACTACGTCGTGAACGCGGGCGGCGTGATCCAGGTCGCCGACGAGCTGCACGGCTTCGACTTCGACCGGTGCAAGGCGAAGGCCGCGAAGATCTTCGACACCACGCTGGCAATATTCGCACGCGCGAAGGACGACGGTATTCCGCCTGCCGCGGCGGCCGACCGGATCGCCGAGCAGCGGATGGCGGAGGCGCGCCGCGCCTAGCATCCGGGCAGGACATCCGCCGACCGGGGAGAGAAGACTCACGCCGGTCGGCGGGTCGACCGCCAAGAAGAGGTTAAAATCGCGGTTGACCAGCGAGGACGGGGCACCTTGCCGGTTCTGCGAGGTGGCGCGTCATGCGGGCGGCGTACCGTATGGCCGCGGAAGCAGGTACCGTTGAAGCTCTACGGACCGGTCTCTCCGAGGAGAGCCCGTTCTGAATCATGAACGCGTGTCAAGACTCTGGGGCCGTCGAGCCCCGTCACCGAGGGGGTCGAGCCATGGGGCGCGGCCGGGCCAAGGCCAAGCAGACGAAGGTCGCCCGCCAGCTGAAGTACAACAGCGGCGGGACTGACCTGTCGCGTCTGGCCAACGAGCTGGGCGCATCGACTTCGAGTCCGATTTCGAGCCAGCCGCCAAACGGTGAGCCGTTCGAGGACGACGAGGAAGACGACCCGTACGCCCGCTACGCGGAGCTGTACAACGAGGACGAGGACGACGAGGAAGACGACGAGTCCGGTTCGTCATCTCAGCGCCGCGGCGCTTGACGCCTCACACGTGAAACCCGGTCCGGGGCCGAGCCCCGGACCGGGTTCTGTGCTGTTCGGCTCACGGCCGGGCGTTCTCAGCTCGCGTACGTGTTCACCAGGGCCGCGCCCGTGGTGTGCTCGCCGCGCTCGATGATCTCGCCCGCGACCCAGGCGTCGACACCGCGGTCGGCGAGGGTCGTCAGCGCCACGTCCACCGATGCCTGCGGCACGACGGCCATCATGCCGACGCCCATGTTCAGGGTCTTCTCCAGCTCCAGCTGCTCGACCTGACCGGCCGTGCCGACGACGTCGAAGACCGCCCCGGGGGCCCAGCTCGAGCGGTCGACCACGGCGTGCAGCGCCTCGGGAACGACGCGTGCCAGGTTGGCGGCGAGCCCGCCGCCGGTGATGTGGCTGAAGGCGTGCACCTCGGTGGTCCGGGTCAGCGCCAGACAGTCCAGCGAGTAGATCTTGGTGGGCTCCAGCAGTTCCTCGCCGAGTGACCGGCCGAACTCCGGGACCTCCCGGTCCAGCGTCCAGCCGGCCCGGTCGAAGACCACGTGGCGGACGAGCGAGTACCCGTTCGAGTGAAGGCCGGAGGACGCCATGGCGATCACCACGTCCCCCGTACGGATACGATCCGCGCCCAGCAGCCGGTCGGCCTCCACCACACCGGTGCCCGCGCCCGCGACATCGAAGTCGTCCGGGCCGAGCAGGCCCGGGTGCTCCGCCGTCTCGCCGCCGACGAGAGCGGTGCCGGCCAGGACACATCCCTCGGCGATGCCCTTGACGATGGCGGCGACGCGCTCGGGGTGGACCTTGCCGACGCAGATGTAGTCGGTCATGAAGAGCGGCTCCGCACCGCAGACGACAATGTCGTCCATGACCATCGCGACGAGGTCGTGGCCGATCGTGTCGTACACGCCCATCTGACGGGCGAGATCGACCTTCGTGCCGACACCGTCGGTGGCGGAGGCGAGCAGCGGACGCTCGTAACGCTTGAGGGCGGAGGCGTCGAAGAGACCGGCGAATCCGCCGATGCCGCCGAGGACCTCGGGGCGCCGGGTCTTCTTCACCCACTCCTTCATCAGCTCGACGGCGCGGTCGCCCGCTTCGATGTCGACACCCGCGGCCGCGTAGGAAGCACCGGACGCGCCCGGGGACGGGGTCCCCTGATCGAACACAGCAGACATGCCTGGGATCTTTCCGATCGGTGGTGGAACGGGTCCTGGAGAGGTCACGGACGACGGAGCGCGTCGGCGGCGTCGGGGCCGCCCGCCAGCTCGGTCTCCAGCAGCTGCTTGCCGAGCAGCTCGGGGTCGGGCAGCTCCATCGGGTACTCGCCGTCGAAGCAGGCACGGCAGAGGTTCGGCTTGTCGATGGTCGTGGCCTCGATCATGCCGTCGATGGAGATGTAGGCGAGGGAGTCGGCGCCGAGCGAGGTACCGATCTCGTCGATGGTCATCCCGTTGGCGATGAGCTCGGCGCGGGTGGCGAAATCGATGCCGAAGAAGCACGGCCACTTCACGGGCGGCGACGAGATCCGGATGTGGACCTCGGCGGCCCCGGCCTCGCGGAGCATCCGGACCAGTGCGCGCTGGGTGTTGCCGCGGACGATCGAGTCGTCGACGACCACCAGGCGCTTGCCCTTGATGACTTCCTTGAGGGGGTTGAGCTTGAGACGGATTCCCAGCTGGCGGATGGTCTGCGAGGGCTGGATGAAGGTCCGGCCGACGTAGGCGTTCTTGACCAGTCCCGCGCCGTAGGGAATGCCGGATGCCTCCGCGTAGCCGATCGCGGCAGGAGTGCCGGATTCGGGCGTCGCTATGACGAGGTCGGCCTCGGCGGGTGCTTCCTTCGCGAGGCGGCGGCCCATCTCGACACGGGAGAGATAGACATTGCGGCCTGCGATGTCGGTGTCGGGACGAGCGAGGTAGACGTACTCGAAGACACAGCCCTTGGGCTTCGCTTCTGCGAATCGCGAGGTACGGAGACCGTTCTCGTCGATGGCGATGAGCTCGCCCGGCTCGATCTCGCGGACGAAGCTCGCACCGCAGATGTCGAGGGCCGCACTCTCGGATGCGACCACCCAGCCGCGCTCCAGCCGGCCGAGGACCAGCGGGCGGATGCCCTGCGGGTCACGGGCGGCGTAGAGCGTGTGCTCGTCCATGAAGACGAGGGAGAAGGCACCCCTGACGTCGGGGAGGACCTTGGTGGCCGCTTCCTCGATTGTGAGGGGCTTGCCGTCGTCGTCGGTCTGTCCGGCGAGCAGCGCGGTGACGAGGTCGGTGTCGTTGGTGGCAGCGACCTGGGTGGCGCGGCCGTCCTTGCGGGGGAGGTCGGCGACCATCTCGGCAAGCCGGGCCGTGTTGACCAGGTTGCCGTTGTGGCCGAGCGCGATGGAACCGTTGGCGGTCGCCCGGAAGGTCGGCTGCGCGTTCTCCCACACGGAAGCTCCGGTGGTCGAGTAGCGGGCGTGACCGACCGCGATATGACCCTGGAGGGAGCCGAGGGAGGTCTCGTCGAAGACCTGGGAGACCAGTCCCATGTCCTTGAAGACGAGGATCTGGGAGCCGTTGCTGACCGCGATACCCGCGGATTCCTGGCCCCGGTGTTGGAGGGCGTAGAGCCCGAAGTACGTGAGCTTGGCGACCTCTTCGCCCGGAGCCCAGACACCGAAGACGCCGCAAGCGTCCTGGGGGCCCTTCTCGCCGGGGAGCAGGTCGTGGTTGAGTCGTCCGTCACCACGTGGCACGGCACCGAGTGTAGGCGAGATCGACCACTGGTCCGAATTGGGGACGGCGCAAAATCGACGTTGCCGACTTCGGAGTTTCACACAAAAGCCGCGCAATGAAGCCTTTGGGCGGTCGTACGGAGGTGCGGCCGGGGGCCGGCGGCGTGCCGCATGTCACTCTCCGCGCCGTCCGAGCGGGCTGCTCGTGGGCCGCTGTGCGGTGCCTCTCAGGAGGATGGGGCATCGAGCCCGGCCCCGGACGCGGGGGCCGGGCTCGCGCCCCGGAAGCCCACGGGGACCCGCATCGTCCGGGTGCGGGGCGGCTCCCGCCGGTACGCCGCTCGCCCTGCGGGCACGAGGCGCCCCTGGTACGAGGCCGCTCCCGCCGGTACGCCGGTTGCTGCTCCGGAGCCGGTGCACGGCGGCGCGGCTCATTCCGCGGTCGCCGTCAGCCCTTCGCCGCCTTCGGCGGTCAGGGACAGCGCGCGGCCACTGAGCTCGTACGTCGCCTTGCCCTGCAGCGCCTTGCTCACCGCCCGCTCGAGCGTCATCTGCGGCTCCGGGCAGATCCTGCGGGTCGTGGCCAGCCTGCCGAAGGTGATGGTGGATCCGGCCTCGGAGATCTTCGCCGTGGCGCTGAAGGCGTTGCAGCCGAGGTTGCCGCGCACGGAGCCGTCCTTGCCGAGGACGAAGTGGGCCTTCTTCCGGGTGCCGGCCGGCACCGAGGCCGCCGTTTCGCCGTCCAGCAGCGAGGTGACGGTCCACTCGGTGCCGACGAGCGGCGCGGGACTCTGCTTGGTCAGGGCGATGGAGTCGCCGGCCGCGGTGGTCAGGGTGAGGTCGCTGCCCGCGAGCTCGGCCTTGAGCTTGCCGGAGAACGCCTTGCTCATGGCGCTCTCGAAGGCGTCCACGTCCTTGCCGCACGCCATCTCGGTCCGCTTGCTGGGGCCGACGGTGATCGTGTCGCCGTCGACGGTGGCATCGGCGCCGAAGTGGTTGCAGCCGTAGTTGCCCTCGGCCCGCCCCTTGGTGTCGATCTCCAGATGGGCACTGTCGGGTGCGGCCGTCTTCCTGCCGTCGACGGTCACGCTGTCGACGGACCAGTGGACACCGGTGAGGGGCAGCTCGGGCCGTACGGAACCACCCCCGCTGCCCGCGCCCGACTCGGTGCCGCACGCGGTGAGTGTGAGGGCAGCGGTCATGGCGGCCGCGCCGGGAACGATCAGCTTGGTTCGCATGTCGCTCTGACGATACGGCTGTGACTCCGGTTCCCTCAGCCAAGAAGGGGCAGCAACACCGAAATGTCGGCGCGCTCGCCGCTCGCGCTCACCTTCGCCGCTCCGAGCGCCTCGCCCCACCCCGTGCGGCCCGTGGCCAGCCGGACCCAGGTCAGCGGATCGGTCTCGACGACATTCGGCGGGGTGCCGCGCGTGTGCCGGGGGCCCTCGACGCACTGCACCACGGCGTACGGCGGGATCCGCACCTCCACCGAGCCGCCCGGCGCCTTCACGGCGAGGGCGTCCGCGAGCAGCCGCACACAGGCGGCGAGCGCCTGCCGGTCGTACCCGACGCCGAGACCGGTCGCGGCGTTCAGGTCGTCCGTGTGGACGATCAGTTCGACGGTGCGTGTGACCAGGTAGTCCCCGAAGCGCATTGCTCCCGTGCGGGTCTGGATCAGCCGGTCGTCTGGGGTGTCCGCCAGGGTGCCGGCGATCTCCGTGGCGGTCCGCCCGTACAGGTCCTCGAGGTCGTCGGCCGTATCGGCGATCGCCCGGGTGTCCTCGTCGATCGCCCCGGCCCGTTCTGCCGTCGTGGACGGCCAGTCCAGGAGTGCGACTTCCCTCCTCGGCGGCTCCGGCTGCCGCGCATGCCGGGTGACGGCGCCGACGGCCAGCGCGAAGTGGGCCGCCAGCTCGCGGACGGTCCAGTCCCCGAGCCGGGTGGGCAGCGCGAGCTGCTCGGGCGTCAATGTGCGCACCGCCTCCCGCACCTGTCCGAACTGGGTCAGCACCGCGGCCCGGGTCTTGACCGGGTCGTAACTGCGGGTGCGGGCGCGCTTCACGGGTGGCATGGGGCGAGGTTAGTCGCCGCCGTATGGCAGGGGGCGTGGGCCCGGCGGAAGATGAGAGAGGCCGAGATACGGACGTACCGGTACGAAAGGTGTGACCCGACCATGTCCGAGCACCCGGACTGCGCCCTGGTCCGCCGGGGCTACGAAGCGTTCGGCAGAGGTGACCTGGAGGCCGTCGCATCCATGATGACGACGGACGTCGTCCACCATCTTCCCGGGAACAACCCGCTCTCCGGGCACCACAAGGGCCGAGAGGCGGTGCTGGAGTTGTACACGAAGGTCGCCGAGCTCACCCATGGCACCTTCAGAACGGAACTGAGGATGGTGGCCGCCGACGGCCGCGGGCACGTCATGGCCTTCCATCGGACCTTCGCCGAGCGGGGCGACCGTGGGATCGAGATGAACGACGGGCTGTTCTTCACGATCGTCGGCGGCAAGATCTCCGACATCGACGAATGCGTCGAGGACATCGACGAGTCGGACGCGTTCTGGAGCTTGCCCGCATAGCGGACCGCAGGACTGCAGGAACGCCGACCGCAGAATCGCCCGACCGCAGGACCGCAGGAATTGCGGGTCCTGCCCTGCTCACCCCCGTGGGAGCAGGGCAGGACCGTCTCATGCGGACGACTTCAGGGCGGCCTGCTCCGCCGTGAAGGTCTCGCCGTTCTTCGGTACGCCGATGCCCCGCCAGGTGAAGGGGATTCCCTTCGCCGTGCGGAGGCAGGGACCGTCCATCAGCTGGAAGTGGACGTGCGGCTCGCTCGAGTTCCCCGAGTTGCCGCAGCGCGCGACGACCTGGCCCGCGTGCACCCGGTCTCCCTCCCGCACCTCGAGGGAACCGCGCCTCAGGTGCGCGTACACCGCGTACGTCCCGTCACCGAGGTCGAGGACGAGGTGGTTGCCGAAGATATGGGCAAAGCCCCCGAGGCTGCGGACGATCCCTTCGACGATCAGCATGTACAGCAGGCCGAGCACGGAGTTGCGGCTCAGATGGTCCCGCCGGTGGTCACTGGCGTGCACGACCGTGGCGTCGGCGACGGCATGCAGCGGGGCGTCGAACGCGGGAAAGTCCGCGTTGCGCCGGGCGACCGGCAGGATCCAGGCGAACGAGGGCCGGGGCAGCCCGTCGGATTCGGCCACGATGTCGATGGCGTACGTCTGGCCGTAGCGGTGCGTGCCATGGCTCGGCACCCGGTCGGCGGGGCTGTTGTGCGGGGTCCAGCGACCCGTCACGGGCGGTTCGGTCTCGACGGGATCCGGCGCCTCGGCGGTGATGCGGAGTGTGTCCGACCGTATGAGACCCAGGCTGAGGGCGATCGCCGCCAGACCCGGCAACCAGCCCACCCAGTAGTCGTACGGCAGGTCCACGAACGGCGAAGCGATCGCCTGTGCGCCGAACACCAGCCACAGTGCGCGGTTCAGGAACACGGCTGTCTTGCGTGCGGTCATGAACGATCCCCCTAAGGACGTGCCGCGGTCAGTGCCACCAGCAGCGGGACCACCCGGGCACCCGGGACCTCGTAGCGCCCCCGGCCCGTCGTGTGCAGCCAGCCCGCGGCTGTCAGCTGGCGCAGATGGTGGTAGATCTGGCCGGTCGTGCCGAGATCCTCGAGCTCCGCAAGGCCGGCCGCGGTGCGCCGGCCGCCGATGATCTCCCGCAACAGCCGCAGCCGTACGGGGTGACCGAGCGCCGCGAAGGCGTCGGCGGCCCCCGACCAGTCGTCCTCCAGCAGACCGTCGGTCAGCGCGCCGAACTGCCATTCGTACCGCTCCTGGGTGGGCAGCCTGACCGCACCGGTGAACAGCACCCCGCCGTCCGCCGCCCGGGCCTCGGCCAGCTGTTGCTTCAGGCCCTCCAGGGCCCAGAAGTCGGCCTCGCCCACGGCCGGCGCCACGGTCCCGGCGTTCTCCAGGTCCGCCATCCGCCGTTCCAGCTCGGCGACGCGCTGCTCCAGCTCCATGAGCGATAGATTACGTAATTACGTAATCTCAATCAAGCCGGGAACGAGAACCCCCGCCCGGACGAGTCCGGACGGGGGCCGCTGCCCTTCGGTGACTCAGGCGAGCAGACCCGGAATGGTCTGCTCGTGCGCCGTGCGCAGCTCGCTCAGCGGAATGCCGAATTCGCCCTGCACCTCGACGCTGTCCCCGTCGATCACACCGATCCGCGTGGCGGGCAGACCGCGCGCCCCGCACATGTCGGTGAAACGGAGCTCCTCGCTGCGCGGGACGGCGACGACCGCACGGCCCGCCGACTCGCTGAGCAGGAACGTGAATGCGTCCAGACCGTCCGGGACGACCAGCCGCGCACCCTTGCCGCCGCGCAGGCACGACTCGGTGACCGCCTGGACCAGGCCGCCGTCCGACAGGTCGTGCGCCGCGTCGATCATGCCGTCGCGGGACGCCGAGATCAGGATCTCGGCGAGCAGCTTCTCCCGGTCCAGGTCGACCTTCGGCGGCAGACCGCCGAGGTGGTCGTGGACCACCTGCGACCAGGCCGATCCACCGAACTCCTCGCGGGTGTCGCCCAGCAGGTAGAGGAGCTGGCCCTCCTCCGCGAACGCGATCGGCGTGCGGCGCGTGACGTCGTCGATCACACCGAGGACGGCCACGACCGGCGTCGGGTGGATCGCCGTCTCGCCCGTCTGGTTGTAGAGCGAGACATTGCCGCCGGTCACCGGCGTGCCGAGCTGCAGGCAGCCGTCCGCGAGACCACGGGTGGCCTCGGCGAACTGCCACATGACGGCCGGGTCCTCGGGCGAACCGAAGTTCAGGCAGTTGGAGATCGCCAGCGGCTTGGCGCCGGAGGCGGCCACATTGCGGTACGACTCGGCCAGCGCCAGCTGTGCGCCGGTGTACGGGTCGAGCTTGGCGTACCGGCCATTGCCGTCCGTCGCGACCGCGACACCGAGGTTGGTGTCCGGGTCGATGCGGACCATGCCGGAGTCCTCGGGCTGGGCGAGCACGGTATTGCCCTGCACAAAGCGGTCGTACTGGTCCGTGATCCAGGACTTGGAGGCCTGGTTCGGGGACGCGACGATCCTGAGGACCTGCTCACGCAGCTCGTCGGCGGTCGCCGGACGGGGGAGCCTGCCCGCGTCGTCCGCCTGGAGAGCGTCCTGCCAGTCGGGACGGGCGTACGGGCGCTCGTACACCGGGCCCTCGTGCGCGACCGTACGCGGCGGTACATCGACGATCTGCTCGCCGTGCCAGAAGATCTCCAGCCGCTCGCCGTCCGTCACCTCTCCGATGACGGTGGCGATGACGTCCCACTTCTCGCAGATCTCGAGGAAACGGTCGACTTTGTCGGGCTCGACGATGGCGCACATGCGCTCCTGCGACTCGCTCATGAGGATCTCCTCGGGCGAGAGGGTCGCGTCGCGCAGCGGCACCGTGTCGAGCTCGACCCGCATACCGCCCGAGCCGGCCGAGGCCAGCTCGCTCGTGGCGCAGGACAGGCCGGCACCGCCGAGGTCCTGGATGCCGTCGACCAGGTCCTCCGCGAAGATCTCCAGGGTGCACTCGATGAGGAGCTTCTCCTGGAAGGGGTCGCCGACCTGGACGGCGGGGCGCTTGGCCGGGCCCGTCGACTCGAAGGTCTCCGAGGCGAGCACCGAGACACCGCCGATGCCGTCGCCACCGGTGCGGGCGCCGTAGAGGATCACCTTGTTGCCGGCGCCCGACGCCTTCGCCAGGTGGATGTCCTCGTGCTTCATGACGCCGACGCACAGGGCGTTGACCAGCGGGTTTCCCTGGTAGCAGGAGTCGAAGACGACCTCGCCGCCGATGTTCGGCAGACCCAGGCAGTTGCCGTAGCCGCCGATGCCCGCGACGACGCCCGGCAGGACGCGCTTGGTGTCGGGATGGTCGGCGGCGCCGAAGCGCAGCGGATCCATCACCGCGACCGGGCGGGCGCCCATCGCGAGGATGTCGCGGACGATTCCGCCGACACCCGTGGCCGCACCCTGGTAGGGCTCGATGTAGCTGGGGTGGTTGTGCGACTCGACCTTGAAGGTGACCGCGTAGCCCTGGCCGACGTCCACGACACCGGCGTTCTCGCCGATGCCGACGAGCAGGGCGTCGTTCTCGGGGGCCTTCTCGCCGAACTGGCGCAGGTGGACCTTGCTGCTCTTGTACGAGCAGTGCTCGGACCACATCACGGAGTACATCGCGAGCTCGGCACCGGTCGGGCGGCGGCCGAGGATCTCGCGGATGCGCGCGTACTCGTCCTCCTTGAGACCGAGCTCCTTCCAGGGCTGCTCGGACTCGGGGGTCTCGGTTGCGTGCTTGACGGTGTCGAGGGTCACGCTCGGTCGCTCCTTCGCGTGATCATTGTGCTGCAGTCGAGGGCGGGACGCTCACTCGCTCCCTCGGCTGTTCCGGCGTCGAGGGTCATGCGGCGACCAGCCTCTTGATGATCGAGGTGAAGAATCCGAGGCCGTCGGTGCCCCCGGTGCCGACGAGCGGCTCCACGGCGTGCTCGGGGTGCGGCATCAGGCCGACGACGTTGCCCGCACGGTTGGTGATGCCCGCGATGTCGCGGAGCGAGCCGTTCGGGTTCATGTCGAGGTAGCGGAACGCGACCCGGCCCTCGGCCTCCAGCTCGTCCAGGACGCGCTCGTCGGCGACATAGCGGCCGTCCATGTTCTTGAGCGGAACGGAGATCTCCTGGCCCTGCTCGTAGTCGGCGGTCCAGGCGGTTTCCGCGTTCTCCACCCGCAGCTTCTGGTCGCGGCAGATGAAGTGCAGATGGTTGTTGCGCACCATCGCGCCGGGCAGCAGATGGGCCTCGGTGAGGATCTGGAAGCCGTTGCAGATACCGAGGACCGGCATCCCGGACTTCGCCTGCTCGATGATCGTTTCCATCACCGGCGAGAAGCGGGAGATGGCGCCCGCCCGCAGATAGTCGCCGTAGGAGAAGCCGCCCGCGAGGACAACCGCGTCGACCTGCTTGAGGCCCTTGTCACGGTGCCACAGCGAAACGGGCTCGGAGCCCGCAAGACGGATCGCACGCAGTGCGTCCTGGTCGTCGAGCGTTCCAGGGAATGTGACGACCCCGATACGAGCCGTCACGACTCCACCTTTACGACGAAGTCCTCGATGACGGTGTTCGCGAGGAACGTTTCGGCCATCTCATGGATACGGGCGAGGGCGGCGTCGTCGACCGGCCCCTCCACCTCGAGTTCGAAGCGCTTTCCCTGACGTACGTCCGCGATCCCCTCGAAACCCAGGCGGGGCAGTGCGCGCTGCACCGCCTGCCCCTGCGGGTCGAGGATCTCCGGCTTGAGCATGACGTCGACTACGACGCGTGCCACTGGCACTCCCGATTGGTGTGGTGCTGAAGGCGGTTCCCTCAGCGTACCCGCCCGAGAAATCTACGCGCATAGATATCCGCAGAACCCCGTGTGAAAATCCAGAGAAAAACTCTCCCGCCCCATTGCGGAAGACACGCTGATGCAATTGGCTGGGCTTCACAATGCGATGCCGACCGCTGTACAAAGGAATACAGCGGAAAGCAGCATTGCCCCGCATCAGCCGGAATACCGGTATCGCCGCATGTCAGCATCGGCCGGGTTGCGACCCGGTTGCGATCCGACCGTCATGGCGCGACGAAACCGCAGGAAAGGACCGATATCCGTGGCTCAGCGCGTAGTGGTCACGCTCTTCGACGACATCGACGGCGGAGAAGCGGCGGAAACGGTCACGTTCGCCCTGGACGGGAAGTCGTACGAGATCGACCTCAATCCCGCCAATGCAAAGAAACTGCGCAAGGCCCTCGCCCCGTACATGGCTGCAGGGCGCAAGGCGTCGAAGCACTCCGCAAAGGTGCGCAAGGAGTACCGGCACACCACCCTCGAGCCCGACCCCGCGGCCGTACGCGCCTGGGCGCAGTCCAACAAGATGGACGTGCCGGCCCGCGGCAGGATCCCCAAACGGGTCTACGAAGCTTTTCGCCAGGCGAGCTGAACACCCCTCGGGGCACCGGGAGAAGACACCCCGCGGCCGCACCCCCCGAGAACCGAGTTGCACGGCCCCCCTGCAGGTGGGCTAGAGTCTGGAGCACGCCGAGGGGCGAGGCCGAAGGCCGGACCTCAACGGAGCGTGCGGGTGTAGTTCAGTAGCAGAACAGCCCTCTTCCAGAGGGAAGGCGCAGTGTGCAATTCCTGTCACCCGCTCCGCATCGCTTACCAACCACTCCGGTGGATCGGGTACAGTGGTGAACGCACCGCCCAGTGAGAGCTGAGCGGCAGCAATGCGGACGTGGCTCAGTTGGTAGAGCATCACCTTGCCAAGGTGAGGGTCGCGAGTTCGAATCTCGTCGTCCGCTCGTAGTGCGAAGGCCCCGGTCATCACGACCGGGGCCTTTGTCGTGCGTTGTCCGTACTGACATTTGTCATGTGCGGTGATGACAGCACGCACTGTCTGCGGCCCAGGTCCCGCGGAAGCCTTGAGGCATGGAAACCGATGGGTACGTGATCGAGGCCGGTGAGCTGCGCCGCAGCTATGCCGGCGGCTTCGAGGCCGTGAGCGGAATCACCTTCTCCGTGGCACGCGGTGAGCTGTTCGCGCTGCTCGGGACGAACGGTGCGGGCAAGACCTCCACCCTCGAGTTGCTCGAAGGGCTGGCCGCACCCACCGGCGGCACCGTACGCGTCCTCGGACACGATCCGTACCGCGAGCGCCCCGCCGTACGGCCCCGGATCGGGGTGATGCTCCAGGAGGGCGGCTTCCCCTCCGATCTGACGGTCAGCGAGACCGTGCGGATGTGGGCCGGCTGCACCAGCGGGGCACGACCGGTGGGGGAGGCACTGGAACTGGTCGGACTCGGCGCCCGGTCCGGCGTACGGGTCAAGCAGCTCTCCGGCGGAGAACGGCGACGGCTCGATCTGGCTCTGGCCCTGCTCGGGCGGCCCGAGGTCCTCTTCCTGGACGAACCGACGACCGGTCTCGACGCGGAAGGGCGCCGGGACACCTGGGAATTGGTGCGCGAACTGCGGGCCGGCGGTACGACCGTGCTGCTGACCACGCACTACCTCGAGGAGGCGGAGTCGCTCGCCGACCGGCTGGCGATCATGCACCGGGGGCGGATCGTCACCACCGGCAGCCCGGCCGAGGTGACGGCCTCGCGCCCGTCCCGCATCCGCTTCCTCCTCCCCCAGGACGTTCCGGCGGGCCGGCTGCCGCTCGCACTGAGGGCCGCGGCCGAAGGCCGGCGGATCGAGATCCGCACACACCATCTGCAGCGTTCGCTCGGTGAACTGCTGCGCTGGGCCGAGGAGTCCGGTGTGGAACTGGAGGGGCTCGACGCGCGCTCGGCTTCCCTGGAAGAAGCGTTCCTGGAGATCGCCCAGTCGCGCACGGACACGGAACTGGCAGGTGCGGTGTGACCACGACGACCACGGCCACGACGGAGAACACGTCCATGAGCCCAGCAGGGACGCGGGACAGGACCGGTACGGCCGGGCGGCTGGCCGCGCTCGGGCGGGCCGAACTCACCCTCCTCGTCCGGAACAGGGCCGCACTGTTCGTTGCGGTGCTCATGCCCGTGGGCATGGTGGCGGTGCTGCGCTCATCGCTGAAGGGCGGAGCCCTCGACGGGACGGGGGTGAGGCTCAATGACGCACTCCTCACCGGCGGCATCGGGATGGTGCTCGTCCTGGTCGTGTACCTCAACCTCACCTCCGCCTTCGTGGCACGGCGGGAGGAACTCGTGCTCAAGCGGCTGCGCACGGGTGAGGTCTCCGACCTGGAGATCCTCGCCGGGACTGCGCTGCCGGCCGCCGCTCTGGCCATCGTGCAGAGCGTGCTGCTGCTCGTCGCGGGCGTGGCGCTGCTGGACGCGGACGGACCCCGGAGGCCCGAACTGCTGAGCGCGGGCGTGCTGGTGGGCGTCGTGCTGATGACCGCGCTGGCAGCGGTGTCCTCGGCGCTCACCCGCACCGTGGAGAGCGCACAGATCACCACGATGCCGCTCTTCCTCGTGTCCGCGTTCGGATCCGGGCTGTTCGTTCCGCTCGAAGTCCTCCCGGACCGTGTCGCCTCGGTGTGCCAACTGCTGCCCATGACCGGTGTGATGCAGCTGGTCCAGGCGGGCGTGGAGGGAGGAGCGGACGCACAGAAGCTGGCGGGCGCAGCCGTGAACGCGCTGGCCTGGACCATGATCTCGGTGTTTGCTGTGCGTCGGTGGTTCCGCTGGGAGCCGCGGCGCTAGTGCTGCCACCGGATAGGTTTGCCGGAAAGCCCGCGGCGTCCGGTGGATGAGGTCTCCCCCGGCCCCTCGGGGCCGCGGGCATGAGGTCTCCCCAGGCCCCTCGGGGCCGAGGGCATGAGGTCTCCCCAGGCCCCTCGGGGCCGAGGGCATGAGGTCTCCCCAGGCCCCTCGGGGCCGAGGGCATGGGGTCTCCCCCGGCCCCTTGGGGCCGAGGGGACGCATCGCAAGGCGCGAGCATCGCCCTCGTACTGGATGTACTCGGGTGTTAGGACAACGCAGCGCGGGGGTGCCCCCAGCGGCAGCTGGGGGAGTGCAGGGCGGCGCGAGCCGGTGAACCTGTCCAGTCACAGCGTTAGATCGGGGGGTGATCGGCCGGTGTCCAGGCTGACGGCGTGGTGGAGCGGGCGCGGCAACGCGGCCAAGGTCGAGCTGTACACACGGTGGTCCTTCCACAGCTTCGTCCTGGTCGAGGCCACCGCCAACGGTGTCGTACCGGTGGCGACGAACGGCTGGGCTCCGCCGGGTCTGGCCCTGGGTCTGCTGGTCTGCGTCCATTCCGTGCTGAACGGGGTGCTCGCGTCCCGGGCGCTGGACTGGGCACTCGACCGCCGGGAACGCCCTGTTCGGCTCGCGCTCGGTGTCGGCGCACTGGCCGCGGCCGGCTCGCTGACCATCCTCGCTCTCCGGGCCACGGGGGTGCTCGAAGACGGGTATATGGCCTCCACGGTGGTCATCGGCCTGGTCTGCTTCAGCATCGGCTCCTGGGTCCTGTGCCTGCGCAAGGTGCGCCACATGCTCTGTGTCGCACCGGCCGCGGCCGTCGTCACGGGGGTGTCGGTCGCGGCCATGGGCATCGACCCGGCGGAGGCCGCCGGGTATGCGGTGGGCGTGTTCATCGGTGGCTGCCTGCTGGTCTTCACCTGCGGCTTCTCGTCCTGGCTGCTCAAGGCCGTGTGGGAGCTGGACCGGTCGAGGGAATTGCAGGCCCAGCTCGCGGTGGCAGAGGAACGGCTGCGCTTCGGCCGCGATCTCCACGACGTCATGGGCCGCAATCTCGCGGTGATCGCGCTCAAGAGCGAGTTGGCGGTGCAGTTGGCGCGGCGCGACCGCCCCGAGGCCGTGGAGCAGATGATCGAGGTGCAGCGGATCGCTCAGGAAGCGCAGCGGGAGGTGCGCGATGTGGTGCGTGGGTACCGCGAGGCTGATCTTGCCGTGGAACTCGAGGGCGCGCGGGGCGTGCTGACGGCCGCCGGGATCGACTGCCGGGTGATCGGCCTCACGGCGGGAGCGGCGAAGGCCCTGCCGGGCGAGGTGCGGGCAGCACTGGGGTGGGTGGTGCGGGAGGCGACGACCAACGTCCTTCGCCACGGCGATCCCCGGCGCTGCGAGATCCGGCTGTCGGTCGGCGGCGGATCCGCGGTCCTGTCCGTCGAGAACGACGGCGTGCGGGAGGCGGGGAACGACCGCGCACGCAAGGCGCCGTCCTCCCTGATCGGCGGCTCGGGTCTCGCGGGGCTGCGCGAACGGCTGGCGGCGCTCGATGGCACCCTCACCGCGGCCCCGGCCCCGGGAGCCGGCTTCGTTCTCACAGCCACGGTCCCCGTCCCGACGCCCCTGCTGCCCGTACCGGCCGCTGTGCCGGCCCCTGTCCCCGGAGGTGCGGCGTGACCGTACGCGTACTGCTCGCCGACGACGAACACCTCATCCGCGGTGCCCTCGCAGCGCTCCTCGCCCTCGAGGACGATCTGCTCGTCGTCGCCGAGGCGGCCTCCGGACCCGAGGCGCTCGCCATGGCACGGGCCCACCGGCCCGATGTCGCGGTGCTGGACATGCAGATGCCGGGAGCCGACGGTGTGAGTGTGGCCACATCGCTGAGGGCCGAGCTGCCCGGGTGCCGGATCATGATCGTGACCAGCCACGGCCGCCCCGGCCATCTCAAGCGGGCCCTCGCGGCCGGGGTGCGCGCCTTCGTGCCGAAGACCGTCAGCGCCCAGCGGCTCGCCGAGCTGATCCGCTCCGTGCATCAGGGCAACCGCTATGTGGACCCGGAGTTGGCCGCCGACGCGATCGCCGCCGGTGACTCCCCGCTGACCGCCCGCGAGGCCGAGGTGCTGGAGCTGGCCGGGGACGGCGCGCCCATCGCGGAGATCGCCGAACGGGCCGCGCTGTCCCAGGGCACCGTGCGGAACTACCTGTCGTCGGCGGCCGCGAAAGTGGGCGCGGAGAACCGGCACGCCGCAGTGCGGCTCGCACGCGAGCGAGGTTGGGTATAGTGGGTCCCGCGCTACGGCGCATGCGGACGTGGCTCAGTTGGTAGAGCATCACCTTGCCAAGGTGAGGGTCGCGAGTTCGAATCTCGTCGTCCGCTCGTCAAAGAAGCCCCCGGCCGACCGGCCGGGGGCTTCTTCGTGTCTACGACCAGCTGTCGCCGGTCAGCAGCTCGTACGCCTCCACGTACTTGGCGCGGGTCGAGGCCACAACCTCCTGCGGAAGCCCGGGCGGCGGCTGCTCGCTCCTGCGGTCCCAGCCGGAGGCCGGCGACGTCAACCAGTCCCGCACGTACTGCTTGTCGTACGAGGGCTGGGCGCGGCCGGGCTGCCACTGGTCGGCGGGCCAGAAGCGCGAGGAGTCCGGCGTCAGCACCTCGTCGGCGAGAACGAGCTCGCCGGCTCCCTCGCCGGCGGTCCAGCCGAACTCGAACTTGGTGTCCGCCAGGATGATGCCGCGCTCACGGGCGATGTCCCGGGCACGGCCGTAGACAGCGAGCGTCTTCTGGCGCAGCAGTGCGGCGGGCTCCGCGCCGATCCGGTGGACGACCTCCTCGTACGACACGTTCTCGTCGTGGTCGCCGACCGCGGCCTTCGTGGCGGGGGTGAAGATCGGGGCCGGGAGCTCGGAGCCGTCCAGGAGCCCCTCGGGGAGGGCGAGGCCGCAGACCGTACGGGTGTCGTTGTACTCGACCAGCCCCGAGCCGGTCAGATAGCCACGGGCCACGCACTCGACCGGGACCATGTCCAGGGCCTTGCAGACGAGGGTGCGGCCGTGCCAGTCGCCGGGCGCACCGTCCGGGAGATCGGTGGAGATCACATGGTTGGGGACGAGGTCCGCGAGGCGCTCGAACCACCAGAGGGAGAGCTGGGTGAGGACCCGCCCCTTGTCGGGGATCTCGGTGGGCAGCACCCAGTCGTACGCGGAGATGCGGTCGCTCGCGACCATCACGAGGTCACCGCCCTCGGTCCGGTACAGATCACGCACCTTGCCCGTGTGGAGGTGGGTCAGACCCGGAACCTGGAGGGGCTCGGGCTTTTCTACGAATCCGGACACGGTTCCTCCGCGTAGGTTGATCCAGGAGCGCTTCGATTCTCCCGTATCCGGAACGGACCGGCGCGAACGGGGTCAGTCCCGCTTGCAGATCCGGTCGAGGAGATTGGCCGTCGCCCGCTGGATCCGGGTGTCCACATGGCCGGGACGGTCGAGGGCAGGCGACCAGGCGAAGGTGCCGGAGGCGAAGACAAGGGCGCCGGAAGGGGCACGGTAGAGGGACGTCTCCTGGTGCCGGGTGACGCCGTCGCCGTCTTGGTAGGGCGAATGGGCGAGAAGGATGCGTCCCTCGTGCCGGGGCAGCGGAGTGCGCGGGAAGTAGCGGTCGGCCTCGCCCGCGACCAGACCCGGGATCTCGTCGCCCTCGCCCGCGCCGGTGGCCTCCCAGAGCCAGTGCCCGGCGTTGCGCACCACCATGGGGTGCGGCTCGGGCACCCGGCCCAGGTACTGGATGCCGAGCAGCTGCTGCTCGGCCCGGTCGATCTCACGCCACAGGGCGGACCGTCCTGGACCGCGGCGTTTGCGGCAGGTGAGAAGGCGGTCGGCGACACCGGACGGCGACGGACCGAGCTCGACCTGCCAGTACATGGTGTTGGCGGAGAGGAAGACGAGGGAGGTGCCCTGGTCGCGCGCGAGTTCGACGGTGCGCCTCATGGGCGCCGACCAGTACTCGTCGTGGCCGGGGAAGACGAGGCCCCGGTAGCGGCCGGGGTCGATGCGGCCGGCATGCAGATCGCGGGTGTCGGCGTAGGCGAGGTGGTAGCCGTACCGCTCGGCCCAGCGGATGAAGTCGTAGGCGTGCCCGACATGGAGGGGGAGACCCGCGCCCGCGTACGGCCGGTCGAAGGAGACCGTGATCGCGGCGTCCTCCTCGCCGAGCAGCCGTCCGTGCTCGTCCCAGGCGTGGTAGAGGCTGGCGCCGGTCCGGCCGTCCTCCGGATAGAGGTTGTAGGCCTGCCAGGTGATGTCGGGGAGGAGCAGCAGCAGATCGGCCGGACGGCTGTCGCGGACGGTGAAGGGGATGTGCGAGCGATAGCCGTCGACGGTGGTGAGGACGGCGACATAGGCCCCCACCGACCAGGAGGAGGGGACCTGCAGTCGCCAGGAGAGCCACCAGTGGTGGCAGGAGACCGTGCGGTCTGCGCTGAGGGGAGCAGGCTGCACGATGCCGGAGAGACGCGGGCTCGTGGTGATCTTGGATGCGCCGTCGCCGGCGTAGTGGCCGATGCGGTAGACGTCGACCGAGAACTGCTGGGGCGGGTCGACCGTCACATGGAAGTCGATGGCCTCCCCGGGGGCAACGGCCCCGGTGGAGGTGAAGCCCTTGATCTGGCGCCGTACGTCGTCGGCGGTGCGAGGGCGGCCTCGGGTGGACTCGCCCCGGCAGGGGTCCGGGTCGGCGTACCAGGGCACCACCTGGCCCGTGTCGTCGAAGTACTGCTCGCTGCCGCGCAGCCAGGGCAGCGGGCCCTGGCCGAAGGGGTCCGAGACGGCATGCGCGAGGGCACCTGACTCCCAGCGCCGGATCTGCTCCGCCCCCATGTCGCGCCCCTCCTCCGGTTCCCCCTGGGACCGCTGTTGATCAAACGCCCGTCGCTGAAACGCCCATTGCCGGAACGCCTGACGAACGCCCGCTGGTCGGTGGAGGCGCCTGCGGGGGGCGCCGCCCCCAGCACATCACATTACGCACGCGATCCGTCACCGTTCGTCGCGAATTGATGGGGACGGAAAGGAGCCATTCCGCTCAGGGCCGGTCGCTCAGACCAGGCGAACGGGCTTGTCGGGGCGGACACCGATCACCGTGAACCAGTCGCGCAGCGGTCCGGGGTCGCCGTCCTCGACCAGGCTCCGCACCCGGCCGCTCAGGTCCGCGCTGCGCTCGCCGCCGACGAGGAGGGCCGGGCCGTCGAGCCAGTCGAGTCCCGGCACGGCGCCCGCGGTGTCGACGGCCGCGCAGCAGACCATGGCGGTGACATGGTCGGCGAGCAGCTCGCGGGCAGTGCGGGGCGGCTGGAGCGGGAACAGCGGCAGCGGGTCCGTGCCCCAGGCGGCACCGCTCGGGGAGTCGGCAACCGTGGCGGCGGAGCATCCGGCGGCCGCGCCTGCCGCCGCCGAGGGACGTGTGGCCGTGGCGGACAGCTCGCGCTCGGCCTGCTCACGGGCGACCTCCGCGCTGATGCCGGCGGCGAGGTCGGCGCCGGGGCCCGCGGAGCCGTGATCGGCCGGATCGGAGACGGCCGGATCGGGGACGGCCGGATCGGAGACGGCCGGGCCGTGACCGGCAGGCCCGTGACCAGCCGGTACGGATGCCTCTCGGCCGGGGTCGCCGCTCGCGCGGGCGGCACCGGAAACGGCGTCCCCGTCCTGGGGAGCGGAATCGGTCCCCGCGGCGGTGGCGGCTCCGGCCACGGGAACACCGTCGCCCCCGAATACGCCCGACCACGCAGGGGCCCGGCCCGGTCCGTCCTCCGGTGAGGGCGACATGGCCGTGCCGGGACCGCCGACGGAGAGATAGTCGACCACGCGGGCGAGGTTCGGCCCGGCGGGCTCGGTGGCGGGCCTGACGCCCATCGCGTCCAGCACTCGGTGCAGGCGGGCCGCCTCCGTGCGCCACTTGCGGTCCACGACCTCTTCGGGATACGCCTGCCAGTCCACTGGCGACCAGTCGGGGCCGCCCTCGGCCGGCCCGCCGTGGAACAGACGTGCCGCCAGCAGCGACGCGGCCTCGTCGACCGCGCCCGGCTCCTCCAGAAGATCGCAGGCGGGCCGCTCGCCCAGCCGGGACGTGAAGCCCTCTGCCAGCCGGTCGCGGCGGGACAGCTCGGTCAGCGCGGAGACCACCCCGGCGTCGAGGCGGGACGGCCAGCGACCCATCCGCCACGCGGGCAGGGCGACCCGGGTCAGCAGCCGGTCCCACCCGGCGTAGGCCAGGCCGACCTGTTCCTGGGCGACGATCCGCAGGCCGTAGTCCACGGCCTGGGCGCGCTCGGACGCCGCGGCCGCGACGGCCCGCTCCATCTCGGCGGCATGGTCCCGGCAGCTGCGCAGAAGGATTCTGGCCACCCGGCCGGCCAGGCCGAGCGCCGGGCGGCGCACCGGACCGAGCCCGGGTCGGGCGGCGGCTCCCACGGCGGCGTCGAGGCCTCGCACAAAACGCCGGGCCGCGGCTATGTCCGGCTGGGCGGACGGCCCCGTACCTGCGACGACCGGCGCGAGGACGGCCCGCAGCTCGGCGACCCGCATCCACCACAGGAAGGGCGAGCCGATGACCAGCACGGGGGCGGTGGGCGCACGGTGGCCGTCCTGCGGGGGATCGGCCGGGCGCGTGGTCCGTTCGGCGTGCTTGAGGCGCTTGGGGCGGGTCGCCGGGTGCGTACGGTCCTCGAGCCAGCTGTCGCAGTCCGGTGTCAGGGCTATCGCCGAGGGCACGGGGACGTCCAGCCGGTCCGCCAGGTCCTCCACGAGCCGGTACAGATCCGGCGCCGACTTCTCGGCCAGTTCCACCGTCGGACTGACGGCAGGCGTGGCCCGGACTATCACCGCGGCGACGGCGGCCGCGGCGATCAGCACGACGACCGCGGCACAGGTCACCGCCCAGCGGGCGGTGTCCCAACTTCCGCCGCCCAGACGTCCTGTGACCTCGCCGGCCAGCAGCACGACGGCGACGGCCGCGGGCAGCAGCGCCACGGCCAGCGCCCTGCTGCGGATGCGCAGCACGGCGAGGGCCCGGGAGCGTGCGGCATGCACGCCCGCCTCCTCACCGATACCGGTTCCGGACACGGCCGGACTCACCCCCTCTGCCCTGCGGCGGTGTAGCTCACTCCCCCACTGTGGCACCCGCCACCGACATCGCAATGCCGGTGGGCCAAGTGCCGGAACGCTTGCGCCGCACCCTAGTTGGGGCTCCGCCGACCGTCATCCGGATGGGTCAGCCATCACTCGATGGAATGGCGCCGGGCAAAGGCGATGACGGGTCGAGGGCAGACAAATCGGTCCCCGGGACATCCGGCTCGACCGGCCCCGGGCGGTACGACGCTCAGTCCCCGGCGACCTTCCGGGCGATGTCCGTACGGTGCTGCGAGCCGTCGAGCCGAATACGGCCGACTGCCGTGTAGGCGCGCTCGCGGGCCTGCGCCAGGTCCTTGCCGGTCGCGGTCACCGACAGCACACGGCCTCCGGCGCTCACGATCCTGTCGCCGTCCTTCCTGGTCCCCGCGTGCAGGACGTACGCGTGCGGGGCATCCTGCTCCGCGACGGCGTCCAGTCCCTCGATCGGGTCACCGGTGCGCGGCGTGCCCGGGTAGTTGTGCGAGGCGACGACAACGGTGACAGCGGCGTCGTCACGCCAGTTGAGCGGGGGCTCGTCGGCGAGGGTGCCGCGGGCCGCGTGGAGCAGGAGGCCGGCGAGGGGGGTCCTGAGCCGGGCCAGGACCACCTGGGTCTCGGGGTCGCCGAAGCGGGCGTTGAACTCGATCACCCGGACGCCGCGGCTCGTGATCGCCAGACCGGCGTAGAGCAGCCCGGAGAACGGGGTCCCGCGGCGGCGGAGCTCGTCCACGGTGGGCTGGAGCACCGTCTCCAGCACCTCGTCGACCAGCTTGGGGTCGGCCCAGGGAAGCGGGGAGTACGCACCCATGCCGCCCGTGTTCGGGCCCTCGTCGCCGTCCAGCGCGCGCTTGAAGTCCTGTGCGGGCTGGAGCGGGACCACGGTTTCGCCGTCGGTGACGGCGAAGAGGGAGACCTCGGGCCCGTCCAGGTACTCCTCGATGACGACGCGACCGCACGCGAGGGCGTGCTCGCGGGCCGCGGCGAGATCCTCGGTGACCACGACGCCCTTGCCGGCGGCGAGCCCGTCGTCCTTGACGACGTACGGAGCACCGAACGCGTCCAGCGCCTCGTCGATCTCCTCAGGCGTCGTGCAGACGTACGAACGGGCCGTGGGCACGTTCGCCGCGGCCATCACGTCCTTGGCGAAGGCCTTGGAGCCCTCCAGCCGGGCGGCCTCACGGGACGGGCCGAAGCAGGGGATGCCTGCGGCGCGTACCGCATCGGCGACACCGGCGACGAGCGGGGCCTCGGGGCCGACGACGACCAGATCCGCCTCCAGCCCGGTGGCGAGCGCGGCCACGGCGGCGCCGTCGAGGGCGTCCACCGGGTGCAGCTCGGCCACTCCGGCGATCCCGGCGTTGCCGGGCGCGCAGTGCAGAGCGGTGACGTCGGGGTCGAGGGACAGAGAGCGGCACAGGGCGTGTTCGCGGGCGCCGCCGCCGATGACGAGGACCTTCACGGCAGCCAGGGTAGCCCCCGGAGCGGGACCGGCCTTGTGCGGGCCGCCGAAGCGGGCACCGCTACTCGTTTGTGTATTCCTCCACGACCGTGGCGCCGAGCTCCCGCACGATCAGGTCGTGTCCGGAGAGCGCGGAGTCCACAAGATCCGGATCGTCCTCTTCCGGGATGTCGTCCTCCGGCGCGACGGGCCGCGGGGCGTGCGGCGCGGCACCCGGCGCCGGGGCGGCGCGGTGGGGCTCGGGTGCCGACTGCTGGGGGCCGGGAGGGGCAGACGGGGGCGGGTCCGCCGGGGCCGCACGCGAAGGGGCGGCCGGCGGAGCGTACGCGGAGGGCTGGGCGGGGCCCTGGCCCGGTGCGGGCCGTCCGCCGTACCCGCCACCGCCACCGGGGGCGGGCACGGGCTGACCCGCACCGCCCGACGGGTCGATGATCGCCTCGATCTTCCACTGGACGTTGAACTGCTCGGCCAGCGCCTGCCTGAGCACGTCCTCGCTGCCGCTGCTCGTGAAGTTGTCGCGGGCACCCGCGTTGATGAAGCCGAGCTGGAGGGTGGTGCCGTCGAAACCCGCGACCTGGGCGTTCTGGCTGAGCAGGATCCAGGTGAAGCGACGGCGGTTCTTGACGGCCTCCAGGATGCCGGGCCACATGTTCCGCACCTGGGCGGCGCCTTGGGCGGCTCCCGGCGCGACGGCCTGGGGGCCTACGGCGGCCGGGGCGGGAGCTGGGGTGGTGGGTGCCGGGGGCTCGGCCGGGCGTCCCTGGCCGGGGGCGGCGGCGGACGGCCAGGCGCCGGGGCGCTGGGCCGGGGCGGCGGGAGCGGCAGGGCTCGCAGCACCGGGCCATGCGCCGGGGCGCGGCGCGGCGGGCTCCTGTTCCCGGGCGGGCGCAGTCGGTGCCTCGGCCACGGCAGGGGCGGGGGCGTCGTCGGGAACGGCAGGGGCGGGCGCCGCCTCGGGCCGGGCGGCCACCGGCTGCGGCGACGGCTGACGCGTCTCGGGAGCCGGCCCCCGAACCGCCGCACGGGCGGCCGCGGGTCCCTCGGCAGGCCCGGGCGGCATATGGGCGTCCGTGGCCGGCACGTACCCCATGGCGGGCGCCTGACCGGGGGCCGGGAAGGAGACGCCCCGCTCCAGCCGGTCGATCCGTGCCTGCAGCGAACGCTCGTCGTCGAATGCGGCGGGCAGCAGCACCCGGGCGCAGATCAGCTCCAGCTGGAGCCGCGGCGAGGTCGCGCCGCGCATCTCCGTGAGCCCCGTGTTGACCAGGTCTGCCGCCCGGCTGAGCTCGGCGGCACCCAACACCTGGGCCTGCGCCTGCATCCGCTCCACGACATCCACCGGGGCATCGACCAGCCCCTTCTCCGCCGCGTCCGGCACCGCCGCGAGGATCACCAGGTCCCGCAGCCGCTCGAGCAGATCGGCGACGAATCGGCGCGGATCGTTCCCGCCCTCGATCACCCGGTCCACGACCTCGAACGCCGCGGCACCGTCGCCCGCGGCGAACGCGTCCACCACGGAGTCCAGCAGCGACCCGTCGGTGTAGCCGAGCAGGGCCGTCGCCATGGCATAGGTCACACCGTCGTCCGCGGCGCCGGCGAGCAGCTGGTCCATGACGGACATCGAGTCACGCACCGACCCGGCCCCGGCCCGGACCACCAGCGGCAGCACCCCGTCCTCGACCGGGATGCCCTCCCGGCCGCAGACCTCGGCCAGGTACTCCCGGAGCGTGCCGGGCGGCACGAGCCGGAACGGATAGTGATGCGTCCTGGACCGGATGGTGCCGATGACCTTCTCGGGCTCGGTCGTGGCGAAGATGAACTTGAGGTGCTCCGGAGGCTCCTCGACCACCTTCAGCAGGGCGTTGAAGCCCGCCGAAGTGACCATGTGGGCCTCGTCGATGATGTAGATCTTGTACCGGCTGGACGCGGGGCCGAAGAAGGCCTTCTCCCGCAGCTCACGGGCGTCGTCCACACCACCGTGCGACGCGGCGTCGATCTCGATGACGTCGATCGACCCCGGTCCGTTGCGCGCGAGGTCCTGGCAGGACTGGCACTCCCCGCACGGCGTCGGCGTGGGTCCCTGCGCGCAGTTCAGACACCGCGCCAGAATGCGCGCACTGGTCGTCTTGCCGCAGCCTCGGGGCCCGCTGAACAGGTATGCGTGATTGACCCGGTTGTTCCGCAGCGCCTGCTGCAGCGGGTCGGTGACATGCTCCTGCCCGATGACCTCGGCGAAGGACTCGGGGCGGTAGCGGCGGTACAGCGCAAGGGACGACACGCATACGAGGTTATCGGGGCCCACGGACAATCACGGGGCCCGCCCGGAGCCCGAGGTCCCGGACATGCGGCCCGGAACGCAAAACGCCCCTCACGCACCCGCCAGAGCCGACCTACCCTTGCTGCCTTCCGGCCCTGGGGGAGTTCAGTCAGATAGCGCCACGTGAGGGGCTCCGCACAGAGTACCTGATGGTGGCGGTGGGAAACGAGTTCGCGAGCACTCCTCGGCGTCATGTAATGTTTCCGGCGGAGGATTCGCCTAGAGGCCTAGGGCGCACGCTTGGAAAGCGTGTTGGGGGCAACCCCTCACGAGTTCGAATCTCGTATCCTCCGCCATCGGACCCCTGATCTGCGACAACGCGGATCAGGGGTTCTTTGCTTCGCACTGCGGCTCCGTATCCCGGCGGAGCTAGGCGAGACGCTTCGGTAACTCGGACTTGTCTAGCTCCTTGTCACGAGGAGCCACGAACCGATGGCAGCACGCAACCCACTGCGCGCACAGCAGCGCGTCAGGAGCGCCGACACAGCACGAGCGAGCGAGAGCACGCGCACGCTCTCACCGGCGCCTGTGCGCAGCGTCAGGAGCGCTGAGGACGTACGTCTCGCAACGATCGCTGAGCTTGAGCTACACCTCTCGACCACGACGAACAAACACGGCCGTCCGTTCCAGCGGCGCACGGTCAACGCGTACAAGTACGCGGCTACCCAGCTCCACCACTGGCTGACCCGATCTCCGCAGATCAACGCGGCGCCCGCTCATGGAGCAGGGCGGGGTGTGGAAGTCGCATCGTTCACCGACGTGGACACCGCCACGCTGAACCGCTACTTCCGCTGGTACTACCAGACCCACGACGTGCCCAAGAGCCAGGACGGGAAAGGCGGATACACCGGAGGCACAAACACCACGCAACGCAACCTCCGCGCGCTGTTCTCGTACCTGGCCGAGGAGTACGACCACCCGAACCCCTACGACGATCCGCGCTTGCAGCGCTACGCCACTCCTCCGATGGGCAAGCCCAAGACCTTGTCCTCCGACTTCATCACCGACTGCCTCCGCTGCACTGGGAACGGTTCACCCAAGGTCCGAGACTTCGAGACGGTACGGAACCACGCGATCCTGCGTGTGCTGACCGAGGGTCTGAGGTCGGACGAGCTGTTGAACCTCCGCGTCCAAGACCTGGATCTACCCGGCGGCACTCTCGTGGTCGTCCCGATCAAGATGGACAGGAACTCACTGGACGGTCGCGTCATCCCGCTCCAGCCCAAGACGGTCAAGGCACTCACCAGGTATCTCCGCGTGCGAGCACTGCACCGCCGTGCCGATGACGAGTGGCTGTGGCTCGGCACGCGCAACAGGTCGCGTCTCCTATACGCGGGTCTCCACAGGATGACCAAGAAGGTCGCCACGGCGGCGGGCTATGACCCTGCGTCGGTCTCGCCGCACTCCTTCTGTCACACCTGGGCCGACGACCTCAAGGCGGCGGGAGTCTCGGGCGAGCACATCATGGCCGTGCGCGGGTGGAAGTCTCCCGCGATGCTCAGGCGGTACGGCGCGGACATGGCCTCACAGCGCGCGGTCGACGCAGTGCACAACCTGGGCGACAGGTACTGACGCACGGCACCCTCTCAGCACGAGTCGGCGGGTGTGGAACGGACGTCTTCCACACCCGCCCTCGCCTATCCCGCCGCTCACTGCTGGTCGGCGCGCGTCACGCGGGCGTGGTCGGTGACGACGCGGCGGAACAGGTCGTGACCCGTCCGGCCCGTGTGCCGGAGCGCCCAGTCTTGGGCGTCGTTCTGCTCACCCTGCGGGCCGCTGTCCTCGCCGCACTCGTGGGCGGTACAGAAGATCTCGAACGTGTACCCGCCTTCGGGTGCGTGGTTAATCGTGTGATCTACGAAGCGGAAGACGGATCGGACAGCCATCAGTGCCCCTCCGGGTGTCGGCGGAGGTAGACGTTGCAGTCGGACACCGTGGTGTAGTCGCCGACCCCTCGCGCGCGGTCGCGCACGTTGGCCAGCTCCACGCAGCCAGGACACCCTTCTACGGGAGTCGGCTCCAGTTCGGCCGTGCGATCCGGCAGCACCACCGGTGCACTCGGGTAACTCCTCGGCTCACACATGCCCGACCCCTTCACGTCGTCCGCGTGACGACAACGCTAGGAACCGGGGATGATCAACCCCAAGGACCTTCTACGAGATTGCACGAGCGTTCACCCGAGGGCGTCCATAGCCGCCGTGATCAGGGCGCGGGCGTCCGCTCCGTACACCGCCAAGTCGGCCAGCTCTGCGAAGGTTTCGGCGTACATGGTTACCTCGCTCGGCTGCGTGATCGTGAGGTAGCCAGAGACCAACTCGACATTGACCTGTGCCGCGTCGTACAGCCAGAACCCTTCGACGGGCCAGCGGGCGCGATCGGGTCGCATGGGCACAACTCCCATGCTCACGTTGGGGAACGACCCGATGGTGATCAGGTGCGCAAGCTGTCCGATCATGACGTCCGCCCCGCCGATGCCGGACCGCAAGACCGACTCCTCCACCAGGAACGCGAACTGCCGCCCCGCTTCATAGAGGACGCGCTGACGCTCCATGCGCGCCTCTACCGCGTCGGCCACATCGTCCACGAGGCCGCGCCGCTGCTGGATCGCCCGCAGTGCCGCCGTGGTGTACGCGTGCGTCTGGATCATGCCTGGCACGAGCCACGACGAGTACGAGCGGAATCGGTGGGTGCGCTCGTACAGCGGCAGCCTGGCTTCCTGCGCCTGCCGGAGGCCGGCTCGCTCCATGCGCCGCCACTCGACCCACGTCCCCTCGACCGCGCGGAGGGAAGCGATCAGGTCTTCCGTCTGGTCCTCCGCGCCGCACGCCGCGCACCATGCGCGGATGTCGTCGGCGGACGGAGGCGTACGGGCGTTCTCGATGCGGGACGACTTGGAGGCGTGCCAGCCACAGAGACCGGCGAGGTCACGCCCGGTGAGTCCAGCATCCCGGCGGATCTCGCCGAGACGATCGGCGAGAACCTGCCGGGCCTGCTGGACACTCGATGATGCGGAAAGCGCCATGATGGGTGTGGGTCAGACCGGCCTGTACTCCTCGTGCGGGATGGCCCGTTCCCAGGCCGCTTCGTACGCTGCCGCGTACTGCTTGGCCAACGCGGGATCGGTGAGGACTTCCATGCGCGGATCAGTCCACTGACCATCCCCGCTGAAGTGGTGGAGGATCACGGTCTGTTCGTCCATGACCCAGCCGTCCAGCGCGGGCAGCAACAGGTCACGGGCGCGTGAGCGAGGCAGCCAGCGCACGTCCTCACCCGCTGCCACATTGGTGAACGTGCCGTCGTACTCGTACCGGACGTAGTCACTCAGCGGCTCGGAGACGACGCGAAGCCGACGCATGACCACACCCCGCCCCGTCGTCTCGGCGACGACGTCCAGCCATGACCGCCACCACGACTCGCGGTCGTTCGGGTCGTACCGGTGCCCCTCCTGCCAGCGGATGAACTCCGGGTCGTCCAGCATGTAGCCGTCCCGCATCTCAAGGTGCATCGCGGAGCGCTGCGCCTTCGCCAGCTCCTCACGTACTGCTGTTGCCACCGTTGACCTCACTGTCCGGGCGCGGGATGAACTGGAGCATGTTGGCGGGAAGCCTGATCACGGTCTCGTGGTCGGGCACGTCGGTCGAGTGCCCAGGGACCGAGCCGACTTCCTGCGCCTGCTGGATCGTTGCCGCGTCTGCCTTCCACGACTGGATGATCAGGTCCCCCGTCGTGTCGTCCAGCCAGATGGTTGGCGAGCCGTCATCCGGGGTGTTGGGCCAGATCCCCAGGAACTTTAGGGCCATTGCGCGCTCCTCTACCGAGTCGGTTGCACAGGTGTGCACGAGCGTCGCCCGCACGGCTGATGAGCGTCAAGACCGCGAAGCTCGGGGGGCTGGTGTGGAACGTCCCGACGGACGCCCGTTCGCGTCAGAGCCCCGATCGCTAGTCCGTCATCCGCAGCTTGCTGCGGGCGTTGGCCGCCCACTCCCTGATGCCCCTTGCCAACTCTTCTCGCGAAATCTCCGACGCATCCTGCGGGGGACCGACGTTGTGATGGGTGTAGATCGCCTCGACCAGTTCACCAACGTCTTCTACCGCTCGCCCCGCGAGCCTCCTCAGCGCTTCCGCCTGCTCGGCCTCGGCCTCATCAACAGCCAGGTGGAGAGCCGACTCACGGAAGTACAAGTCCGTGAAGCGATCCAGGAGTTGCTGTCGAGGCTCGGCCAGATTGGGAGGCTCCCCGGGAACACCTCCCAGATGATCAATGGCCACCATGCAAAGCGAGGTCAGATGCAAGATGCCCATGTACACGGCCTGGATCTGGCCGAGGTATGTCGCGTAGGCCTCCCGACGCACCTGCCAGAGAGCGGCCTGGTGCTGCCCCGAGATTTGTTCCCGCACACCTGCCAGTGCCGCTTCGACCTGTGCAGTTGCCGTTTCCTGGGCTGCCTTCATCTGAGCGGCTGCCGCCTTGCGTGCTGCGTACCAACCCATTCCAGCGGTGATCACCACACCACCGACACCGATGCCTGCTGCCCAAATGGCTGCTGCGCCTTGATCCATGCTGCGCGATTATGCCTGCGCGACCACCTGCCAGGCGGGACAGTTGTACGTCTCATCTCGCGTCTGCGAGCGAGCGTCACGCGCTCTCTTGCTTCCAAACGGAGCTGAGGCGCGTCTCTCGGCTCCCGACAGAGCGAGCGCGACGAGAGAGACGCGCTCAGCAACCGATCTCGCCTGACGAGCGCTCAGCGCTTCGAGGCTATGCCGGCGAGCACGTCATGCCAGGTCAGCCACCGAGAAGCCCGGTCACTCATCACGAGTGCCGGGCTTCTCTGCTCGGGGCTGGTGTGCGACGTCAGACGGTGACGCGCTCAACCGTGCTGGCGGGGATCTGCTGACGCTTGCCCTCGGCGTCGGTGAACTGGAGGAACTTGATGCTCCAGCCGGTGACGCTCTGGGCGGCGAAGGGGTCTTCCACACCCTTGACGTAGACGCTGGCTGCCTTGCCCTTGTGGTCGCGCCATGTGTCGGACGTGATCTCGAAGGGCTCGGCGGGAGCCGTCTCGGGCTCGGCCTTCTCGGGAGCGGGGGTCTCGTCAGCAGGCGCGCTCTCGACAGGCGCGGGCTTCGCAGCGGCAGCGACCTTGCGCGGGTCCTTCTTGTTCGTCGGCGTCACGGCGACGGGCTTGGGGGTGCTGGCGACGGCAGGCTCAGCAGCGGCGCGGAGAGCCTTGCGGCAGGCAGCGCGTCCGGCCTTCGTGCTCGGGTGCTGGCAGTCGGCGTGAGAGAAGCGGGTCTTGGTCATGGTCTCGAACTCCTTCGGTGCTGCGCTGCGTTGCTGACACGGCAGACACTCCCAAGGTCGAGACGACGATCCGAAGGGCTACAGCTGGACTCCGTGGAGAGTCGTTATCAAGCGATGGCCTCGGCTCGTTCACGCGCTGGCGGGTGTGGCAAATACCCGCGCGCCTATTTCGAATTCCGCCGAAAGGCAGTCCATATACAGCACCTTGACGAATTCGTCAAGAGCGTGCGAATATCGAATTGCCAATACGAGGTATATCACTCGGTCGGCACTCGGATGGAACTTGGAATTCAGGAGGGAGGGAAAGTGTCCACTCAGGCAGTGCAGAAAGTGGAGACCAGGGCAGAGCGGGAAAACCGACTCGACCAAGAGGCAGAGGAGATCTTCCAGCTCAAGTTCCAGGGCCACACGGATGCAGAGATCAGACGGCATCTGGGTATTACCCGCGATGCCCTCGCCCGTCGCCTAGAGCGTGCTCGTAGGAACCTCGGAGAGTCCACGAGCAACGATGTCCGGACGGACCTCGAACGCAGCATGGACGACGTCATGAAGCGGACATACGAACTCCTGGATGAGGCCGAGACGGTGAGCGAGAAGGCACAGCTTCTCCGCGTCATCACCGACACGGCCGCGAAGAAAGCACGCCTGCTAGGTGTGGAAGCACCGAGCAAGCTGGTCCATTCAATGGAACAGGAATGGGGCGACAATGCCCCTTAAGGTTCTGGGCTCGATCGAACGGAAGCGCCGGGCAGATGCGGTGATCTGCACTGTCCACGGGCCGAACTGCAAGAAGTACCCGGATCATCCGCTGGTCCGAGAGGTAACCAAGCTGGATATGGAACTGGCGGAGATGATCCGTGCGGGCCGCGAGAAGCGGGGAGACCCGCCCCGCGAACCCGTCCCATGCAAGACGCGGAAGCTCTCGGACGACGAGTTCCGCAAGCGGCACGAACACGCGGACGCGGTTCGAGACGCCCACCGACGTAAGCAACTGCCGCCCGCCTGGGGGCAAGTCGGGAAGTTCGAACCCGAGTTGGATCGGATGATCCGCGAGGGTCGGGCACGAAAGGCACGGGAGAACCACACCCAAGACATACGCGAGGGCTACGGCGAAGCCGTCCCGGAATTCGAGGAGGAATAGCCATGCCGACAGCCGAACAGCTCATGGCCAAGATGCGCCGTACGTACGGTGCCGACAGCGCCGCTCCCGCTCCGGCGCCCGAGGGTCGCTCGGCGGAGATCCTGCGCGCCATGCGGGGGGCGACGGACTACAGCGCCATCCACGAGTCGAACGCCGAGGGACGCCAGCAGCACGAGCAGGCCGTCCGCCAGCGGGCTCGGGCTCTCGCCAATCAGCGCGTGCCGCACCCGGAGGCGACGGCCCGGCGACAGCTCCGGGAGGAAGCGCGCCAGACCGCCGAGCGTGAGCGACAGCGCCAGACCTACGAGGCCATGAGCCAGTCGTCGGAGCGCGACCGCGAGCGGGCGAAGTGGGAGGCGCAGGCCAACCGGCCGGTGCGCCCCGGCGGGATGCCCGAGCCGGGAACGCCGTACGTCTCGCCGAACGGTCAGATCGGGCGGCGTGACCGCGTCTCGGAACGTCTCATGGCCCAGGCCAACGGGACGGTCTGGGACCTGTACCAGCAGGAGCAGGCAGGCGCGTAGCCGCGCCGGCCGTTTGCACCACACATCTACCAGCCAGCAAACCAACGCCTGAGGAGGCAAAGCTAATGGCTGCCATCGCACTTGAGACCACCGAGCTGGAGACCGTCATCGAGGCGGGTATCCGTGACCGCCGCGTCGCGTTCCAGCTCCTCAACATGCTCCGGGTCGAGAACGGCAAGGCCGCGTACGCCGACCGCTCGAACTGCACCACCCACCAGCCCGCCGTCACCGGCCCCGCCCTCGCGGGTATCCAGGCCGACCTGAACGCCTGACGGCAACACAGAACGGCTGGTGTGGGAGCGGTCCACGGAGTTGGTTTTAGGGCCCTCCTTCGCTCGCGTGGTGTATCCACTCCTCCCACACCAGCCTCTCAACTCCCGGTGCCGTGTCAGCCAGCCGGGACGGCTCGGAAGTGGTGTCCGAGTCATGAGGCTGGGTGTGGCACTTCTCCTCGATGCTGCCGCGCCCAGCCTCTTCGCATGTCCGAATCCGCGGGAGGTGAGCCGTGCCCAGGAAAAAGAACAAGGCCCACAAGCGCCTCACTGCCCAGCGGAAGCCGACTGAGGATGCCGCGCTACGGAAGCTGTATCCGCTGGCTGAGGCTCTCCTAGACGCACTGGAATCGAGAGCGAGACATGGTTACCACCATCAATGATGATCTTGTGGTCGCGGGCGCACTCAGTGCGGCCAACATCATCTTTGGCGCGGTCGTGATCAACCCGAACGTGAACGCCCCGACCGCGTCAGAGGTCAAGCTCAACCAGCCGGACACCAACGAACCCGTCGTCCTCATGACTGCCCACTCGGCCTACCCCTGGACGAGGACACGAGAGGTCGGTTTCCGGTTCTCCACCAACACCGGATTCACCGCCTACATCTACCGGACAAGCGATGTGGACACCACCGTCCACTGGTTGTCCTGGCAACCCGCTCTAATCTAATTTTGGAGCGTGGCTTTTCCGTAATGTAGCTTTGAGTGGCAATCAATCAAGCCCTAGCCAGAAAGGCAAAGGCTCGGTTAGATGAGTGCCGGTTGCCTCGGCAGCCAGTGGATGGTTGTGCTCCGGGGGTGATGTCCCGGAGCCAGAGAAACCCCCGGTAGTGAGGAAACCGCCGGGGGTTTTCTCTTTGGCATTCCCTGATGAAAGCGGTGGTAGGGCGATGGGCGCCGTTGACATTGACCTGGAGATAGCGCGGTGGATCCTTGACTATCTCCGCGCGAATGGCAGCGCTCTCGAATCGGATTTGGTTCGGGAGTTCTTCCCTGACGACCCGGATACAGCCAGCGCATATCTCGACTTCCTGAAGAACGGGC
The DNA here is from genome assembly GCF_056435905.1 of Streptomyces sp. NPDC043861. Classification (NCBI taxonomy): domain Bacteria; kingdom Bacillati; phylum Actinomycetota; class Actinomycetes; order Kitasatosporales; family Streptomycetaceae; genus Streptomyces; species Streptomyces sp. NPDC043861. Next base: position 84,975 of record NZ_JBWKDP010000003.1, read on the forward strand.
GGACCGTCTACCGCTCACATCGGCTGGGAAAGGGCTACTTCTGGTTTCCAGTGAGTGACCGCAATCCCATCCCGGGACATGGTAAGTGATGAGTGCCCACAAGGAATGCGGCCATCCCAAGACCCGAGCGGCGAGGGAGAAGTGCCGTAGGGATCGCGGGCTCTTGAGCCCAAGTCAGGTTCAGCGGGAAGAGGAGCGGCAGGCCGCTCGGGAGGCCAAGGCGAAGGCTCGACCTGAGCCCATCCCTCTAAGGGGAAAGAACAAGCCTGACCACCCTTGGAAAGGCAGAAGTCTCACCGTCTCCAATCTGTCCAGGGTGATCTATAGGCGGATGAGGGACGACCGCGATAAGCGGTACGTGTTCGACATGGAGTGGGTACGGTCCTATTACCCTCGCCTTGTTGACACTCAGCCGGACCTTGTCCGTGACGCTCTCCAACACCTCGTGGATAAGGGCAGGATCAGCGCTCTCCCGAAGTGAGTTCCTTTGGGGCGTGGTTTAGCCGCTGATGCGCTCTCGATGTTGGCCGCACGCCACAACCATTGAGCCCCGAGGGCTGGGCTAGCCTCTCGGGGCTTTCTGGTGGGCTCATCGCTCCTCTGTGCAGGTTTGGTTACGTCGTTCGAGGACTGTTCACCGGCACTCGTTGACCTGGGCCAACCGGATGGGCCACGGTCTGTTCCACACCCACCGAGTGGAGGAGCAGCCATGAGCCCGCGCATTGCCGACAGGTCCGATAACCCGTTTCTCGACCTCATGGACTGGCGAGAGCGCAGAAGCGCTGAGCGCGCGATAGGACGCCTCTCTGTCGTCATCAATCGAGTTCGTCACACTCTGCCTGTGAGGCGCCTAGAGCGTCGATTCTGAGCGCCTAACGCATACACGCGCTCTCTCGCTGCTCGCACGTCGCGCATTCATCACGAAAAGCCCCGCACTGAACTTCGGTGCGGGGTTTCTCTATGCGCGGGATCGGATTGTAACGAATTGCCGACAGCTCTTATCCATGTCTCCACGTCCCATTTTGGTGCGCGGATTTCCGCACGAGACTATTGATCTACCGGAACACCGTACAAAGAGAAGGGGAAGTGAATGTCCGAGGAGAAGAAAGTCCGTCGCTTGATCAGTCATGCCGACTGCAAGCACGGCGGCAGTAAGGCCGCTCGGCGGGAATGCCGCGTTGCCGCCCGTCACGCCAACTGCGACCACGGCGACACCGGCCAAGAGCGCGCTTGGTGCACGCGCCGGAAGAACACGGCCGCTGAGGCCAAGTGATCGCCCATCAGGAACCGAGGGAAGAAAAGGAACGATGAGCCATGACGACGCTTACGCGGCTCAAGGTATACCGCCGCCATCACTGCGGCGCTCAGCACCGGTCGTACATGGCTTTCGCCAAGTGCGCTTGGCCGAGCGCTCTCTACGTCTGGTGTCGGCGCGAGGAAGGCACGAACACTCCGTACGCGCTGGTGATCCGCTGCGTGAAGCGGCACGAGAGCTGGGCTCCGCCACGTATCCGGCTGTGGGCGACGCAGGAAGCGGCAGAGCTACAGGCGACCGCGCATTGCGGGGGCGGCTGCTACGGCGCTCACGAAGTCATTCGGCTGGAGATGCAGCCATGAGAAAAGCCCCCGTATGGCGACAGGGGCTTTCTCGGGAATTTGAACTGCCAGGAAAGGCGACGAAATGAAGCGTACAGACCCGTTTGCGGGATTGCAATTCCTGGCTATTGACGGGAAGCGCAATTCTCAGGACAAGCTCCGATTCCAGCCCAGGGGGATATCCGCTCTCGCAGAGTTGAAGCCAGACTCGGAGCGGCCGGAGCTTCTGTTCGCCCCGTTCCCGATGACGGACGGCCACGCCATGCCGTCCATTGCCCGTGCTGGCGACGGGGGTTACCTCGTCTGGTGCGACGTAGACCACCCGTTCATAGGCGACCAGTTCGACGTGGCCACCGACCTGGGCGCGTCGCTGGTCTCCTCGGGCACGCCGGGTCATCACCAGGTGTGGATCAAGCTGGACCGTGCCACACCCGCCCATCACGTCGAGGCGTTGAACCGCGCCCTGTGCGAGAAGCTGGACGGCGACCGCTCCAAGGTCGTCCGCTCGTCCATCATGCGCGTGCCGGGGTCGGTCAACACCAAGGGCGGCAAGCGTCGTCCCGCTCGCTTCCAGTTGCGCAGCGATCGTGTCTGGAGCGCTCCTGAGCTTGCCTCAGCGCTCGGTACGGCGCTGCCCGACACAGACACGCACACGCGCTCTGTCACCGTCGCAGAGACGCCTACGGCGATCCGTAGGAGCGATGCGCGGCACGGGCGCGTTCGCCATCTCGTCCGCACAGCCAACCAGCGCTTCACGGAGGGCACTTACCGCGACCGGCACAGCCTCATGTACTGGCTCGGCCTCTCGTGCATCGAGGCGGGTGTGGAAGATCCGGGAGAGCTTCTGTGGGTCCTGGAGCAGTGCGAAGCCGCCGTGTCCAAGGCTTCGGACGAGGGCAAGTCCGTCTCTCTTCACGTGGGTCTGATCCTCAAGAAGGCGGGCAGCGGACAACCCGCGCCAGAGGTCGAGAGCGAGGGTCAGCAAGAGCGCGCCGGCGTGAGTGACGAACTGGCCGTGACCAGCGCGGATGACGTCGGCGCGGCAGTGCGGACGCGGAAGAAGGCGAAGGCTCCGCAACACCGCAAGAGCCGGTTCCTCACGCGCCAGGAGCTCCGAGAGCGGCCCGAGCCGAAATGGCTCGTGGAACGGCTCATGCCTGAATACGGGATCGGTCAGCTCTTTGGCCCCACGTACGGCGGCAAGACGTACGCGGCTATCGACCTGGTCATGCGGATCACCACGGGCATGACGCACTGGATCGGCCACACGATCACCATGCAGGGGCCGGTGTTCTACGTCCTCATGGAGGGCGGGTTCGACTTCGGCAAGCGGCTGGACGCCTGGGAACTCAAGTACGGGCGCACGTCGGATGAGCTGTACGTGATGGTGGAGGAGGAACTGAACCTCGCCGACACCGAGAGCCTGGATCAGTTGGCCGAGGACATCACCGCCATCTCTTCCACACCCCGCCTGCTGGTCATCGACACGCAGAGCCTCGCTATCTCCGGGGTCGAGGAGAACGACAACACGGGGATGAACGAGGTCATGCAGAAGCTCAAGCGGCTGTCCAAAGCGCTCGGGTGCTTCGTGCTCCTCGTGCACCACACGGGTCACGCGAACGAGGATCGGGGCCGTGGTGCGTCGGCACAGCCTGCCGCGCTGGACGTGATCATCCGCGTGAACGGCTCGGAGAAGAACGGGCGGAAGATCGCCGCGCCGAAGGTCAAGGCGGGGCGCGAGATCAGGGACCGTGACTTCCGCTTGGAGGAGCAGAAGAACGGGTGGCCCGTGTTCGTAGAACTGTCCGTGGGCGAGATGTTGGAGCAGGCGATTACCGATGAGGATCGGATCATCCGCTACCTCAAGCACAACGGGCCGTTGGGCGCGTCTGAGGTTGCCGAGGCTCTGGAGATGGCCGACAGCACGTGCCGTAGGAAGTGCAGCGACATGACCAATCCGGAGAGGTGCGGGACCGGTAAGCCGCCTCTGGTCGTCGTGGGAGCGACAAAGAGCCGGAAGAATCTCTACGACGTTGCGGGTCACCTGCGGAGCGCGGACAGGCCGGACCCTGCCGACCTCTGACGAGTGAGAGAGCCACGTGTGTACGTGATGCGTCGCTCCGACTACTGCTCAGCTCACTGCTCAGCATGATCGGTTTCAGTCACTGCTCAGCTACTGCTCAGCACTGCTCAGCGACGCATCGCCGCAGCTCAAGGACTGCTCAGCACTGCTCGATCAAGATCGGCGTCAATCACTGCTCAGCGCGCTTCTCTAGAAGCGCAGCAGATGAGCAGTGCGAGCAATGCAAGACACATGGAACAGACGAGATGAAGGGCTGGTGTGGGACAGATGACGATGATCAGAGCTGAGCGGGGAGCATGGTTCGCTCGGGTTCAGGGTGAGGGTGTCGGGGACGACGGAGAAGACGACGGCTGGGCCGGTGAGGTCGGGGTCGTGCACACGCCGGTGATCGCGTGGGATGACGAGGGGTTCGCGCTCGTGGTGAGCGAGGGTGAAGGACGGTTGGCGAGGGCTGTTGATCTGGACGGGTACATGACCGTGTGCAGCGGTGAGGAGAAGGCGGAACTGGAGATGACCGACGAGGAGATCAGGGAGCGTGCACAGCAGATGCGGAGACGACGGTGAGCGGCTAGGGGTGTGCGTGCCTTGAGCCCTTGTGGCCTAGGGCGCAACGCTTGGAGGAGCGGGCGAGCGAAGCGAGACCGAGCCGTACCTCTGCCGAGCACGAGCCGACATGATGCACGGGCTGGTGTGGTAGATCCATCTGTCCGCGTCAGACCCGCGTATGCAGCCAGGGATGGCCAGGCGTGCCTCTCGTACTGAGGCCCCCGGCTCGCATGTACGCGAGTAGGTTCGTGGCTCCTACGCGAGACGCTTCGTGTGCCAGCTCTCTGCCGCCATTCGCTTGACCCTCCACGTTTGTGCAGGTCAAGCTAGGTCTAGTCGCAGTACGAGGCGGGCAGATACGCGAGACGCTTGGAAAGCGTGTTGGGGGCAACCCCTCACGAGTTCGAATCTCGTATCCTCCGCCAGTGCCTCACCGGGCACGATGTCGAAGGGCCCCACCTCACGGTGGGGCCCTTCGACGTTGTCCTCGGCTCCCGTTGTCCTGACCTCCGTCCACAGCGGGTGTTCCCGGGGCTCCGCAGACCGCGTCGGCGATCTTCCGGGCGACGTCCTTCAGCATGGCGTCGGACACATGGAGGTACCGCGCCCGTATGCGTGCGGAGGTGCCCGGTTCCCATCCCATGATCGGGTCGATGGCCCGGGCCGGGACCCCGAGCAGCATGAGCACGGTGGCGGCCGTGTGCCGAGCGTCGTAAGACCGGCCGTGTGCCGAGCATCGTGAAGCCGGCCGTCCGAACCTGCGCGTCTTCCAGTAGCCGCTCCCGGTCGTGGCGACCCGTGTTCGGGCCGAGCGGGCCACCGATGCCTCTTGGTGAACACGCAGTCCGACTCGATCCACAGGTCACCGGAGATCTTGCGCTCATGCGCCTGTGCTCGGCACGGGACCGGAGCATGGCGACCAGCGGGCCCGGCAGGGGCACCGCGCGCAGGCCCGCCCTGGACTTGGTGTTCTTGGTCTCGCGCCGGCACGAGGGCGAGTGCCGGCATCCAGCGGGCGCTGAACCGGCGCTTGTCGACCTCGATCGACGGGCGCTGCACCTCTTCCAGCGAGCAGGGCTCAACCTCGTCGTAGGCGTTCTCGCCGATGGCCGGCCTGGCGATGTTCTCGACCCAGTGCCACGGCCACTTCCCAACTGTCCACGGCTTACCTGGCTGTTGCGCCGAACCCTCGTCGCGCTGCTTCTCCGGCTTCCGGACTTCGTTCACCGGTTCCTTGCGCGTCGGGCGCTTCGGGCGCCGACGGCAGGGCGCCACCGTACGGTCAGACGGACAGAGTTGGATGGCGAGCGGGCCGAGTTCCGTAGGGCCGAACCGACGACGATCTTTTGATCGTGCGGGCCGAACTCGCCGCCGGCGCCGAGCCGGCGCGAGCGGGCGCGGCTCTGACCGTCCGGCCGGGCGATGGGCGTCGCCGACGTGCTCACCGTTCCTGCCCTGGACAGGGCACCGCCATCGTGTCCGCTGCGTCGGGCCCTTTACGGGCTCCTGGCAGAAGGCGTCCAGGGTGGCGAAATGATGTCGGCCTTGATTGCTTGCTCGCCTATCAGGAACACCGTCCTACGGCAAGTCCCGAGTTCTCCTGCCACGCGATGTCGGGCCATGACGCGATCCGGCACTGGGGCTTGACTGGAACCCGGGTTCACGCAGAGCAGTTGGACGCCCGCTTCGGCCGGAAATGGGCCTGGCGGCGCGACATGGCAAGACATGCGACCCCCGCAAGAGGTCCGTGAATCGACAGGGTCGTCCGACACACACCGTTTTCCATTTCTCACAAGGAGTGATTCTCATGGCTCGCCACTCGCTGACGCAGCGCATTCTGATACTTGCCGGCTCGACTTCCCTGGCTGCAGGAGCTGTGCTGCTTCCCACCAGCGCCTTCGCCACCCAGGCGCCGCCGTCCGCCGCAATCGGGACAATGATGGTGGCCGAGCAGAGCGATCACCGTCAGGCCGATGCCACGAACTGGGTGAAGACCACCGACTCCCACAGTGGCATCACCTTCAAACTTCCCGGACAGGCCACTGTTGAGAAGTTCGCCGAAGACGCCACTACCTACGCCGGTCGCACGTATTCGGTGACCACCGCTGACGAGATCACCAGCGTCACCGTCAATGACGCGCCCAGCTCGTCGGAGGATCTCGACCGGCAGCTTCAGTTCTCCCTTAACGCTGACAAGAAGGGCTTCAAGGCCACTGAAATTCAGAGGACCACGGTTGATGGCCACCCCGCCCTCGACGCTCGTATCACAGACCCCGACGACGCCGGCTGGGTTGGTTTCATTCGCATCATCGTCAGTGACACCCATGTCGTTAAGGTCATCACCCAAGCTTCCGTGGCAGACGAGCAGGCAGCGAGCCAGACGCATCAGAAGACCCGCGACAGCGTCCGCATCCCCTGACCTTGAGCCGGGCCATCCTCCGCCAGTCCTCACCGCGCACGATGTCGAAGGGCCCCACCTCACGGTGGGGCCCTTCGACATCGTGCGCGAGCGGCATGCCCGCGATGCGCACCGAGGGGCGTCAGGCGCGTGCGTCGATGCCGAGTTCGGTCAGCAGGCCCCGGGTGCGCTGTTCGATCTCGTCACGGATCGGACGGACGGCGTCGCCGCCTTGGCCGGCGGGGTCGTCGAGCCCACCAGGGCTGCCGTCCCCACCAGCTCGGCCAGAGCACGACGCTTCAGGGAAGCGGTCCCGGTCACCCGGCCGCTCCGACCGATACGGAGTCGGCCGGCGTCTGCAGGAGGGACGACAGCCGGGCGAGTGCGACGGGAAGCACCCAGTAGTAGACCCAGGTGCCGCGCCGCTCGGAACCCACCAGGCCCGCTTCCCGCAGCACCTTCAGATGGTGGGAGATCGTCGGCTGGGACACGTCGAACGGGCCGATGAGGTCACAGACACACGCCTCGTCTCCCTCGTGGGAAGCGATCAGGGACAGCAGGCGCAGACGCACCGGGCCCGACAGGGCCTTGAACATCCGGGCCAGACCGCGGCGGCTTCGTCCAGCGGCTCACGGACCATCGGCGAGCAGCACACCGCCCGACCGTCCTGGTCGATCAACGGCAGCCCTGAATTCGACATACGTCTATGTTGACGGCCATCTAATCGAGTGGCAACCTCGCTCTTGGGGGCTGCATCGACAACTATCGAAGCAGCGTGATCGAGAAGTAGGGAGACCACCATGTCCCGCGTTCAGCTCGCCCTCCGCGTCAGTGATCTCGAAGGCTCCGTCGCCTTCTACTCCAAGCTCTTCGGGGTCGAGCCCGCCAAGCGCCGCCCGGGGTACGCGAACTTCGCCGTCGCCGAGCCCCCGCTCAAGCTCGTCCTGATCGAAGGCGAGGCCGGCGAGGACACGCGCCTGGACCACCTCGGCGTGGAGGTGGAGTCCACCGAGCAGGTCGTCGCAGCCACCGCCCGACTCAAGGAAGCCGGACTCGCGGCCTTCGAGGAGAACGACACCTCCTGCTGCTACGCCCTCCAGGACAAGGTCTGGGTCACCGGCCCGGGCAAGGAACCCTGGGAGGTCTACGTCGTCAAGGCCGACGCCGACACACTCGGCAAGAGCAGCAATGACAGCCCGCAGACCTGCTGCACCGGCGAGCAGCAGACCGCCGGCCCGACCTTGACCCGGGCAGAGGCCACGGCCGGATGCAGTTGCGGGCACTGATACCGCACCCTCAGCCGCGGCCGGTGGAGGGGCATGGCAGCCCGGTCCGCCCTGCCCTTCTCCGCGTCGGCGAAGAGCAGGGGCGGATTGGTCAGGCACGATCGACACGGCAGGCCACGGTGTGCCAACCGGGTTCGTCGGGAGGGTGGTTCACCCTTGGAGGGATGGACCGTTGCTCGTCACTCACGATCGGGCGAACTGCGGGAGGCGGTCCGGACCAGCGAGATCGCGGAAGTCCACGCCGACCTGGCGGCGTTCCCGATCGATGCCGTGCTCACCGCCGCAAACATCACCCTGCACCTCGGCGACAACGGTGCCGCGGACAGGGCCCGCTGCGTGATCGCCGGGTTCCTCGCACCTCTGGTCCCACCTTGCGGAACACCGAGCGCATCGGGGCAGTGACCGGTCGGCCCCTCCGGCGGTGGGCCGCCCCGGAGCCGGCACATGAGCCGACAGCGCCGGCAGTCCTGGACACCACGGGGAGAGCACGCCGGTGCCGACCGCCGCGTCGGGACCTTCCGGTGCCGTCGGGTTCCGTCGCAGCCGTGCATGCACTCGGGAATGTGATCCACGCCACCCGGTCGTACCGATCACTCTGCCGCTCCACGCCCGTCCTACAAGCAACGGCACCGAGGCGATCGACAGCCCGCCACCGTCGCACCCCCGCGGACGGACGAGTCGGTCAAAAGCCGTTGGGGCAACGGGAGAACAGCACATCCGCGACCCCTCCGCCACGATGAACGGGAGACAGCCGAGAATGACGGAAACCGTGAAGGGCCCTGCCGCCTACTTCCCTTCGATCGAGAAGAAGTACGGACGTCCGATACCGGAGTGGAAGGACCTCATCCGCTCCTCCCCGCTGAGCAGGCACATGGAGCTCGTCTCCTGGCTCAAGGCCGAGCACGGTCTGGGGCACGGCCACGCCAACGCCCTTGTCGCACACACCCTCGCCGAGGACAGCGGCAGGTGAGCGTCGCCCGTCGCCGCGCACGGCGGGAAGGGCGGGCGTGACACGGCGTACGTCTGGAACGGCCCGACGCCCTGCGGCACGTGCCCCTGGAGTCCCTGGAGCCCCGGCGGCCTCTGGACTCCTTCGCGCCATGGGAGGCCTCTCCCCGACGCCCACGCCCACGCCCACGCCCACGCCCACGCCCACGAGTGGACCGCGCCACGCAGCTGCGCCACGGCGAGGCGCCCGGACGGCAGAGCGGTCCGGGTGCCTCTCCGGCCGTCGCGGTTCACACGGTGATGACGATCTTGCCGCGTGCGTGGGTCTCCTCGAGGTGCCTCAGGGCGTCGGGTACACCGCTCAGCGGATACGTCCTGTCGACGACCGGCGTCACCCTGCCCTCCTCGATGAGTTCCCTCAGGGACTCGAGATCCTTCCCGGACTCCACCGAGAACAGCCCCCGCAGCTTGTGGCTCACGAACGGCGACAGCATCAGCGCGCGCAGGACGCGGTCCGTTCCTCCGAGCAGCCGCCCGCCGCCCTCGCCTCCGACGATGACCAGGGTTCCCCGGGGGGTGAGGGCACGCCGGAGGCGGGACAGGGGACGATTCCCCGCGGTGTCGACGATGAGGTCGTAGCGGCGGACCCCGTCGGCGAAGTCCTCACGCGTGTAGTCGATGACTTCGTCCGCGCCGATCGACCGGACCAGGTCGGTCTTCGTCGTGCTGCACACACCGGTGACCTCCGCGCCGAACGCCTTGGCCAGTTGCACCGCGAACGTCCCCACCCCGCCCGCCGCACCGATCACCAGGACCTTCTGCCCCGGCCGCACCTGTCCCGCGTCGCGAAGGGCCTGGAGCGCGGTCACGGCGGAGATGGGTACGGCCGCCGCCTGCTCGGGGGTGAGGTTCACCGGCTTCGGTACGAATCGGTCCTCCGGGGCGCTCACGTACTCGGCGAAGGACCCGTCGCAGAAGCCGAACACCTCGTCGCCGGGCCGGAATCGGGTCACCTCGGCGCCGACCGCCTCGACACGGCCCGCGACCTCCCTGCCCCGGACCCGGACCTTGGGCCTGCGCAGCCCGTAGCCCATCGTCCGCAGAAGATAGGGCAGGCCGGTCATGAGGTGCCGGACCCCCGCGTCGACGGCAGCGGCATGAACCCGTACGAGCACCTCGCCCGCCGCGGCCGACGGCTTGTCGATGTCCCTGAGCTCCAGCACATCGGAAGAGCCGTAGGTGTCGTGCACGATCGCTTTCATGACGTTTCCCCTTCGCTGCCCGGGTACTGGAAGACCTGGTCGAGCGGGACCCGGAACACATGGGCGATCTGGAACGCCATTTCGAGCGAGGGCGAGTAGCGGCCCTTCTCGATGGCGATGACGGTCTGGCGGGTGACGCCGATGCGATCCGCCAGCTCCGCCTGCGTCATCTCGCCGTGCGAAAAGCGCAGGGCCCGGATCGTGTTCGTGACTCTGGTCGGCTTCACCACGGCCGGAAGCCCCACCGGTAGGCGGCGATCTTCGCCACGGACCCGAGGACTGCGGACAGGGCGAACGCGAGATAGATCGTGTTGGCGATCCAGAAATGGTCCGTCTCGGCCATCGCCATGGCGAGCGCGGCCACCCCTCCGACGACGAGGAAGGACTGTCCGACGTACTCGCCGAACCGGAAGATCTCCCTGTCGCGCTCGTCCTTCCTGTTGGCGTCCCCGGGCGAGGTGATCCCGACCGCGATGGCGAGCACGATCGACGCGGCGATCGCGGCGACGACGGTCCAGATCAGGGCCGGGACGTACGACACCTCGGCGAGCGGGATGTCCTGCGCCCGCCCGAGAACGACGGCGAGGTAGGTCAGATACGCGCCGATGGTGACCACTCCCATGATCCACGCGCGTTTTTCCTCGAATGCCACGGCCACTCCCCCCTGTAAAACAAACTTGACACCAGGAATGTAAGGCGATGCGGACACGAGGTCAAGCATTCTTTACACCGAACCGAGGGGGATCCCCCTGCCTCCCATGAGCGGGCGGGGCGGCGCGATGTCCGTAGGCTGGTAAGGGTGACGCGCTTGATCGTGGCGGCAGGCGGGGGAGGCGACGCCGTCGCCGCCGCAATGCTGGACGCCGCGCTGTACGGGGACGAAGGCCCTGCAGTGGTCTTCACCTACGCGTGGGACCGGCTGCTGGTCGACCCGGTGCCGGGCCCACGGGGGCCGGCCGACTTCACCGGACTGAGGCCACTCACCCGAAGCGTCCTGATGGTGCCCGGTGACGCCAGGCCGGTCGCGCCGGCGGGTTCGACACTTCCCGAACTGGCCGCCGAGCTGCCGCAGACGTTCGCCCTGGTCGATCCGCACCATGGCGCGGAGGGCATCACACGCCAGCTCGAGGAACTCATCCGGAACCTGGCCCCCGAGTCCGTGGACCTCCTGGACGTCGGCGGAGACATTCTGGCCAGAGGCGACGAGCCCACCCTGCGCAGCCCGCTGGCGGACGCGCTGACTCTCGCGGCGTGCTGCCAGGTCAACGCCACGGTGAGACTTCTGGTCGCCGGCCCCGGCCTGGACGGTGAACTGCTCGCGGACGACCTGCGGAACCGGCTCGGCGAGACGCTGCTGACGCTCACCCCCGAGGATGTGCGGCCGATCGGCTCGGTACTGGAATGGCATCCTTCCGAGGCCACGGCCATGCTCGCCGCCACCGCCAGGGGCGTGCGCGGCCTGTGCGAGATCAGGGACGCCGGCCTGCCCGTACCCCTCACGGACGAGGGGCCCACCGTCCACGAAGCCGATCCGGACGAGGCGCTCGAACGCAACGAGCTCGCCCGGGCCCTTCTCGCGACCGAGACGCTCGCCGAAGCCGAGCAGTACAGCCGGGAGATCTGCGGGTACTCCGAGCTCGACTACGAACGCGACAAAGCCGGTTGGCTCGGCAGCAGACCTCGACTGACGCTCGACCCGGAGCGCACGCTCCGCCAACTCGCCCAGTTCGAGGCGGAAGCCCGCGCCCGTGGCGTCAGCCACACGACGTTCCGCCGGATCACCGAGGCCCTCGGCCTCGACGGCTCGCAGCTCCAGGACCTGAGGGAGCTCCTGATCGGCAGCCGCCCGGAGCAGTACGCGGCCCCGCTCTGGCAGATCCCCGCCTATGCGTGAGTGTGCCCTCCGTCGGTGCTCAGGTCCTGCCGCATACGGGCGCGGAGCACGGCCAGGGCATCGTCGTACGTGCGGCGTTCCCGCACGTACCGCTCGTCACCGGCCGGTACTCCCGTCATCACCGAGTCGCGGAGGTCGCGCAGGCGACGGAAGGCGTTCTCCGAAGCGAGCACGACACCGGGCGGCGCGGCGATCGTGATCTGGTACCGCAGCCCGAGGCACGGCCCGAACGCCGCACGGGCCGCCGTTCGCCGCGCGGCGAGATCCAGGTCCGGGTCGCGAGCCACGTTCCCGCAGGTGTGCCGGGCCTCCGAGAGGGCGGCCAGATAGTCGCCGTAGAGGGTGCGGCGCATCTGCTCCCCACGATCCGAGCGTTCGCGGTGCCAGCGCCGGCGGTCGAGGACCAGGGCGGAGCACGTCGCGATCGCGGCGCCGACCACCGTGCTTGCCAACGTCGTCCACTCCATGGCCTGACACTGCCCACCGGGCGCGTGACGATCCGGCACACCTGTCGGGAAGTTCGTACCGAGGCGCACTGCGCACCACCGCGTCAGCCGGGGTCCGGGGCGGGGGGCCTCCGGACGGGGACGGTGAACCGGAGACGGCGCAGCGCCCCGAGGTGGCGCATCGGGCGGCGAGTACGGTTCCGGCGCCTGCGGCCGGGCCGAGCAGGGACATCGCCGGGGCCGGGGCCCGGGGCCATCGTCCCGGCCCACCGCCACGGCCTCCACCGGGACCCGGAGCCGGAGCGGGTCAGGTACCCGTGGCGAGGACACCGTCGCGGGACGCGGCGAGGACGTGGTCGCGGGACGCCGCCACCTCGGTGCGCAGGGCACGGAGGTCGACGTCCAGGACGCGGCCGTTCCATTTGCGGACCTGGCCGGCGACGAAGACGCTGTCGACGTTGCGGGCGTCCGAGCCGAGGACGACGGTGCCCACCGCGTCGTTCAGCGGCATGTTGTTGATCTCCTCCGCCGTGATCACCAGCAGGTCGGCCTGCTTGCCGGGGGTCAGCGAGCCGGTGATGTCCCCCAGGCCGTTCGTGTGTGCACCCTGCAGTGTGGCGAAGTCGAGCACATCGGCCGTGCCGATGCGCACCGCTTCACGATCACTGCCGTGCACGGCATTGACCGCGCGCATGCGCTGGATGGTGTGCAGGGCCCGCATCTGGGTGAACATGTCGCTGGCCAGGGCGACTTCGACATCGATGCTCAGGCCCGGGCGGACACCGACGGACAGCGCCTCGTCCACGGCCGGGACCGCCGTCTCCAGACCGATCTGGGCATCGGAGGTCGGGGCCAGGGAGACCGTGGTCCCGGTGTCGCCGACGGCACGCCAGGCCTCGGCGGTCAGGCCGGTGCAGTGGATGAGGGTGAGGCCGGGGCCGAGCAGACCCTGCCGTTCCCATCCCAGGATCGCCCGGGACGAGGAGTCGCCGAAAACGGCGTCGACGCTCACCCCGACGCCCAGCTCCTTTGCCGTGCGGGCGAGTCCGGCACCGTACGCGAGGTGCGGGCCCGCGATCTCGTCGGTGGCCAGCGCGGCCAGCCGGAAGGTCAGCAGATCGCCGGCGTACCGGTCCTGCAGGCGCGCCAGATCGGCAGGCCACTGGCGGTCCCACTCGCCGAAGTGCGGACCCATGGCCGCGTGCACACCACGGATGCCGGTGTCCGCGAGGGCGCTCACCGCGGCGTCGGAGTGGGCGGCCGTACGGGAGTTGTGGGAGAAGTCGAGCATCGTGGTGATGCCGCAGTCGAGCGCGGTCAGCGCCGCCAGCCTCGTCCCCGTGTACATGTCCTCGGGCCGGTAGGCCGGGGCGTGGCCGAGGAGGGTGGCGGTCACATAGGCGCCGAGGTCGTCGACGTCGGGCATGATCCGCCGGAGCTGTGTCTGCCAGGCGTGGCGGTGGGTGTCCACGAACCCGGGGGTGAGGATCGTCCCGCCGGCGTCGATGATGATCGCGTCGTCGGCCGTGCGCAGTTCGCGGCCGACGGCGGCGATGGTGTCGCCTTCGATCAGCAGCCCGGCGTCCTCGATCACGCCGAGTGCGGGATCCATGGTGATCACGGTGGCGCCGGTGAGCAGGATGCGGCGGCCGGGGTCACCGGCGGTGCGCCGCAGCTGCTCGAGGAGGGGCCGGCGTGCCGTGTCGTCGCGGTGCTCGGCGCCGAGGTGGTGGCGGTCGCCGTGATTACGGGCGGCAGGGCCGGCGTGGTCGGCATGGTTCATGGCTGTGGTCCGTTCGGGGATGCGCGAGGGGCGACGTGGGCCGTCGCCGGGCCAGCGTCGCCCCGACGGACCCGGGCAACCAGGTCGCCGTGTACCTGGGTGCGCCGCACCCCCCTTGCCCCGGCCCCGCCCACGTCGGTCGGCGACGCACGGATGGTGCCCGAAGTTTCGTGACATCCAACACAGCCATTTCGCGCACTAAGCGTCCGAATAGTAGATGCCTCCTTGACGACATATAGAGATTTGTCCGTCTTGGCATAGACATACCTCGCACTGCTTTTGATCACATTCGGTCCACTCGGCCCATTCGCCCGTTCATCCGGCCGACAACGGATTCTGACGGAGCGACAGATGTGGCGGGCGGTTCCGGATCGGGGTCAGCACGCCCCTGCGGCCCTGACAAGGGCCGCCCCACGCTACGAGCCGAGGTAGTACCGGCGCTCGTTGCCCTCTGCGCGCAGCGGTTTTAACAATGGCGGCCCGCAAAGGCGTCTCCGCAGCTCAGGCACAGGTTGTGTCGGGGTCGACCGCTCTCGGGGGCGCTCCGCGATTACGAGTGAGGTCACGCATGAGCAAGCACCGCAGGAAGACGCACCACCGGAAGATAACCATCGCCGTCGTTGCCATGGCCGCCGTCGGCGTGCCTTCCGCAGCCATGGCCTGCATGGACCCGCAGGAGGCCCAGGACAGCCGGTCCCAAGGCCACTGGAAGGGTGCGAATTCCGAGCAGCGGTGGAACGGGGACGAGTCCGAGCAGCGGTGGCACGGGGGCAAGTGGGACCAGGAGAACAAGTGGGGCAAGTGGCGCGACAAGCCGGCCGCCCCTGGTTCGCAGGCCCCCACGGCGGCTCCGAGCGCCCCGAAGACCACCGCACCGAAGCCGGCCGCCCCCAAGGCCACCGCACCGAAGCCGGCCGCCCCCAAGACCACCGCACCGAAGCCGACTGCCCCCAAGACCACCGCACCGAAGCCGGCCGCGCCGAGCGCTTCCACGCCGGCGGCGTCCGGGGACGTCGCCCGGATCGTGGCCCTGGTCAACAGCGAGCGCAGTAAGGTCGGTTGCCCCAAGGTGACCCTGAACGCGAAGCTGACCAAGGCCGCGCAGGACCACAGCAAGGACATGGCCGCCCACAGCAATATGTCCCACACGGGCTCCGACGGCTCGGACCCGGGCCAGCGGATCACGCGCGCCGGTTACAGCTGGAGCACCTACGGCGAGAACGTGGCCTACGGCTACGACTCGCCCGAGAGCGTCATGGCGGGCTGGATGGCCAGCCCCGGCCACAAGCGCAACATCCTCAACTGTGAGTTCAAGGAGATCGGCGTCGGCCTCGCGCAGCCCAACGACTACTGGACCCAGGACTTCGGCACCGCGCGATAGATCCCCCAATAACGGGCATTTCGCCCGACACTTCCGCCACGGGCACACGTTTCAGCCGTGCTCGTCGCCTGTCGAAGGCCCCGTCCGGTTCACCGGCCGGGGCCTTCGGCGCGGTAGCCCAGGCGTACGGAAGTCCAGGCGCACGAGAGCCCAGGCACACGGAAGCACTGGATACGCGAGCGGGGAGAGCACGAAGAGCGGCCTCGTGCGCTTCGGCGAACGAGCCCCTGAACCCCACCCCGGTCCTGGAAGCGGTTCCCGCCCCCCGGAGCCCCCAGCACGCCCGCGCCGGGCCGTATCAGTCCCCCTGGCGCCCGAAGGCCTCCAGGATCCGCTCGGCGGCGAGCGTGGCCGTCAGCTCCCCGTCGCGCACCCGCTGCTCGAGGCCGGGAGCGACGTCACGCACGACCGGATGGGCACGCAGACGGCCGAGAAGCTCGTCGTGGACCATGGACCAGGCCCAGTCGACCTGCTGGTCGCGACGCTTGGCAGCGAGGCGGCCCCCCGCGTCCAGCAGCGCACGATGCTGCTCGAGCCGGTCCCAGAGGGTGTCCAGGCCCATGGACTCGCGGGCGCTGCAGCTCAGCACCGGCGGGGTCCAGGCAGCGTCGACCGGATGCATCAGCCGCAGCGCACCCGCGAGTTCCCGGGCGGCGGCACGGGCATCGCGCTCGTGCGGCCCGTCGGCCTTGTTGACGGCGATGAGGTCGGCCAGCTCCAGGACGCCCTTCTTGATGCCCTGCAGCTGGTCGCCGGTGCGGGCGAGGGTGAGCAGCAGGAAGGAGTCGACCATGCCCGCGACCGCGGTCTCGGACTGCCCGACGCCGACGGTCTCCACCAGCACCACGTCATAGCCCGCTGCTTCCATCACGACCATGGACTCGCGGGTCGCCTTGGCCACCCCGCCCAGCGTTCCCGCGCTGGGAGAGGGCCGGACGAAGGCCGCGGGGTCCACGGCGAGGCGCTCCATGCGGGTCTTGTCGCCCAGGATGGAGCCGCCGGTGCGGGTGGACGACGGGTCGACGGCCAGCACCGCCACCCGGTGCCCAAGGCCGGTGAGCAGAGTGCCGAAAGCGTCGATGAAGGTGGACTTGCCCACCCCCGGCACCCCGCTGATGCCGATCCGCCGCGCCCTGCCGGTGTGCGGCAGCAACTCGGTCAGCAGCCGCTGGGCAAGGGCGCGGTGGTCGGGACGGGTGGACTCGACGAGAGTGATGGCGCGTGCGACGAAGGCCCGCTTCCCGTCGAGAACACCCATGACGTAGCTGTCGAGGTCGATGGCCATCCGCGGCTACAGCTCGTCGTGGCCCAGCGCCGCGCCGAGCCGCTGCACCAGGTCGTACGCCGCGTCAGGGATCACCGTGCCCGGCGGGAAGACCGCCGTCGCACCCATCTCCAGCAGCGTGGGCACGTCCTGCGGCGGGATCACCCCGCCGACGACGATCATGATGTCGTCGCGCCCCTCCTCCGCGAGCTGCTCGCGCAGCGCCGGGACGAGGGTGAGATGGCCTGCCGCGAGCGAGGAGACGCCGACGATGTGCACGTCCGCCTCCACCGCCTGCCGGGCCACCTCGGCCGGGGTCTGGAACAGCGGGCCGACGTCGACGTCGAAGCCCAGGTCGGCGAAGGCCGTGGCGATCACCTTCTGGCCCCGGTCGTGTCCGTCCTGGCCCATCTTGGCGACGAGGATGCGCGGCCTGCGGCCCTCCGCCTCGTCGAACCGGTCGACCAGTGCGCGGGTGCGATCCACCGAAGGGGACTCCCCTGCCTCGTTGCGGTACACGCCGGAGATCGTACGGATCTGGCCCGCGTGCCGTCCGTACACCTTCTCCAGGGCGTCCGAGATCTCACCGACCGTGGCCTTCGCACGGGCGGCGTCCACCGCCAGTGCCAGCAGGTTGCCCTCCAGGCCGGGGCCCGAGCCACGCTCGGCGGCCGCGGTCAGTGCCCGCAGCGCATCCTGGCAGACGGCCTCGTCGCGCTCCTCGCGCAGCCGCCGCAGCTTGGCGATCTGCTGGGCGCGCACCGAGGAGTTGTCGACCTTGAGGACGTCGATCTGCTCGTCGTTCTCCACCCGGTACTTGTTGACGCCGATCACCGGCTGCCGCCCGGAGTCGATCCGGGCCTGGGTGCGGGCGGCGGCCTCCTCGACACGCAGCTTCGGGATGCCGGCGTCGATGGCCTGCGCCATGCCACCTGCCGCCTCGACCTCCTGGATGTGCTGCCATGCCTTGCGCGCCAGGTCGTACGTCAGCTTCTCGACGTACGCGCTGCCGCCCCAGGGGTCGATCACCCGGCAGGTGCCCGACTCCTGCTGGAGCAGCAGCTGGGTGTTACGAGCGATACGGGCGGAGAAGTCGGTCGGCAGGGCCAGTGCCTCGTCCAGGGCGTTCGTGTGCAGCGACTGGGTGTGGCCCTGGGTGGCGGCCATCGCCTCCACACACGTGCGCGTGACGTTGTTGAAGACGTCCTGCGCGGTCAGCGACCAGCCCGAGGTCTGCGAATGGGTCCGCAGCGAGAGCGACTTGGCGTTCTTCGGGTCGAACTGGCTGACCAGCTTGGCCCACAGCAGCCGGGCCGCACGCATCTTGGCGATCTCCATGAAGAAGTTCATGCCGATCGCCCAGAAGAAGGAGAGGCGCGGTGCGAACGCGTCGACGTCGAGACCCGCTTCCCGCCCCGCCCGCAGGTACTCCACACCGTCCGCGAGCGTGTACGCCAGCTCCAGGTCGGCCGTCGCACCCGCTTCCTGGATGTGGTAGCCGGAGATGGAGATGGAGTTGTAGCGGGGCATCTTCTGCGAGGTGTACGCGAAGATGTCGGAGATGATCCGCATCGAGGGGCGTGGCGGATAGATGTAGGTGTTGCGGACCATGAACTCCTTGAGGATGTCGTTCTGGATGGTCCCCGCAAGCTTCTCGGGCGGTACGCCCTGCTCCTCCGCCGCGACGATGTAGAGGGCGAGCACGGGCAGCACGGCGCCGTTCATCGTCATCGACACCGTCATCTTGTCCAGCGGGATGCCGTCGAACAGCTGCCGCATGTCGTAGATGGAGTCGATGGCGACGCCCGCCATGCCGACGTCACCGGTGACGCGCGGATGGTCGCTGTCGTAGCCGCGGTGCGTGGGCAGGTCGAAGGCGACCGACAGACCCTTCTGACCGGCTGCCAGGTTGCGGCGGTAGAAGGCGTTGGACTCCTCGGCGGTGGAGAAGCCTGCGTACTGGCGGATGGTCCACGGCTGGTTCACGTACATCGTGGGGTAGGGGCCGCGCAGATACGGCGCGACACCGGGGTAGGTCCCCAGGAAGTCCAGGCCCTCCACATCATGGCCGGTGTACAGCGGCTTGACGGCGATGCCCTCCGGGGTCTCCCAGAGCAGATCGTCGGCGCTGCTGCCGGTCGACTCCTTCACGGCCGCGCGCCACTGTTCCTCGGTGGCCCCGGCGGACGCACCGGAGCCCAGGGCGATCTGCGTGAAGTCGGGGAAGTCGGGGATCTGCATCACGCCGCAACTCCCATGCGGTCGAGGACGGAGGACAGGACGCTCACCACGTCGCAGCCCGCGAAGACATACTCGTCGACCCCGGCGTGGTCGCCGGGCCGGCCCGCGAGGAACACCCGTTCCGCGCCTGCCGACTTGAGAGCCTTGACGACCTCCTCGGCCTGCTCCTCGTAGAGCACGTCGCTGGAGCAGAGGCAGGCGATGGCCGCCCCGCTGCGGACGAAGGCGTCGGCGACCGTGCCGGCATCGACCGTCACCGGGTCGTGGACCGGCTCGACACCGCCGGCCTGGAAGAGGTTCGAGGCGAACGCGACCCGCGCGGTGTGGGCCGAGGCCGGTCCGAGCGCGGCGAGGAAGACGCGCGGCCGCGTCCCGGTGGTGGCGAGGTGGGCATCGGAGCGGGCGCGCAGCGCCTCGAAGTCCTCGTCGCGGCGCACCCGGGGCAGACCGCCGCCGGGCGGTGCGGCCGAGGGCTCTCGCTCGACGGGCTTCTCCGACAGGTGCGGGAACTCGCTGACGCCCGTGATGGGCTCACGGCGGCGGGCGATGCGCTGCTTGCGTGCCTCCCAGGTGGTCGCGAGCCGTTCGCCGACCAGCCCGGAGCGCAGGGCGGCAGCCTGTCCGCCCGCCCGCTCCAGCTCCTGGAAGAACGCCCAGGCGGCCTGGGCGAGTTCATCGGTGAGCCGCTCCACGTACCAGGCGCCGCCCGCGGGGTCGGCGACCCGGCCGAGGTGCGACTCCTCCAGCAGGATCGACGAGGTGTTACGGGCGATACGGCGGGCGAAGGCATCCGGCAGGCCCAGCTCGTGGTCGAACGGCAGCACGGTGACCGCATCGGCGCCACCGACTCCCGCGCCCAGGCAGGCGATGGTGGTGCGCAGCATGTTCACGTACGGATCGCGACGGGTCATCATCACCGGCGAGGTCACAGCATGCTGGCGCTGGGCGCCCGCGTCCCCCGCTCCGGTCCCGGTGGCTCCGCACACCTCGGCCACTCTGGCCCAGAGCCGGCGGGCGGCGCGCAGCTTGGCGACGGTCAGGAACTGGTCGGCGGTCGCCGCGTACCGGAACTCCAGCTGCCGGCAGGCCGCCTCGGCCGTCAGTCCGGCCTCCATGAGCACCCGCAGATAGGCGACTCCGGTCGCCAGCGAGGCGCCCAGTTCCTGGGCGGCGGAGGCTCCGGCCTCGTGGTACGGCAGTGCGTCGACGGTCAGGGCCCGCAGCCCCGGGTACTCCTCGTGGCATCGCCGGGCCAGCTCGACGGCCGTGCCGAAGTCGGCTCTCTCGGCGGTGCGGGCCTCGGCTCCGAGCGGGTCCGCGCCGAGGTTGCCGCGCGCCGCGTCGCGGGCAACGGCCTTCTCCTCGTACAGCCGGAGCAACTCGCCCGCGGCGGCAGCGGTTTCCGGTCCGGCGTCCAGCACCACCGGCGCCAGGTCGAGATAAACCCCGTCCAGGGCCTGGGCCATGCCCGTCACCGGCACCCCGGAGCCGCCCACGGCGAGCCAGAGTGAGGTGACACCGTTCTCCAGGTCCGCGAGCACCGCCTCGTTGGCGCGCACCGGGTCCTGGCGCTCGTGCCGCTGGCGTACGTCCCAGCCGCCTGTCGGCCTGCCTCCGCGCACGAAGGGCGCGAAGCCCGGGTATCCGGCATCGGGAACGGCGTCCCCTGCGGTGTAGAGGGGCCGGGCGACGAGGCCGTCGTCGAGCGCCGTCGCCAGCGCGTCCTCGACCGCAGCGCCCGACACGTCCTTGCCGGACTTGCGCAGCACGCCTGCCACGAGGCGCTGCCACTGCTCATGGGTGGCGTCCGGGAAATCGGCAGCGAGCGAAAGCCCGTCATCGGGAACAACCGTCATGCTCGGATGCTAGGTCAGGCTTACGGATGAGCAGCAGAGGCTCCGGATGTGACCTTCCCCTCTGTGACCTCCCCCTCCTTCACCCGGACCCCCGCGCCCGCGGCCGTCGGGTCGGGTCGGGTCGGGTCGGGTCGGGTCGGGTCGGGTCGGGCGATACTCCGTTGCCCGGGCGCATTCCCCCCGATGGGTTCGATTTCGTGACTGCCGGGTCGGCCTTGGGCCAAGAGCGAGTGGGGCACCCGGCCGCGGCGTGACCGCAGGGCGGGCGAGAGGCCCGCCGTTCCCGTTTTCGGGGCATCCCGTTTTCCGGGGATTTCCCCGTTTTCCGAGCGCACCCGCGTGACTCCCCGCGCACCGGCGCGGTTCTGCGCAGTCTCCGTGCGACTTGGCTTTCCTCTCCCCCCTCTTCACCCTTCTTCACCCTTTACCCCTTTTCACGGGCCGGGTCGCCCGTGGCACTTCGCCATGCCCCGCGCAGGGAGCGCGGGTTCAGTCGTCCCCGAGAAGAAAGAAACGCATGCAGAAATCTGCGCCACGAGGAGGAGCGGCTGATCCCGGTGCTCGACGCGCCCGCGTCATGAGTTTCAGCCGCTGCCGGGAGCCCCGGCTCCGGGCTCCCGGCGGCGGTCGTCGGCACGGAGCACCAGGGCGAGCAGTCCGGGGAAGCGGGCCTCGAACTCCTCGCGGCGCAACCGGTTGACCCGCCTGGGACCCGCGTCGCGCTGTTCGACCAGCCCGGCTGAGCGCAGCACCGAGAAGTGGTGGCTGAGCGCCGCCTTGCCCACGGGGACGTCGAAGCTGCCGCAGGCGCGTGTCCAGTCGGCGGAACCCGCGAGCTCGCGGACCAGCTCGATGCGCACGGGATCGGCGAGCGCGGAGAGGGCCGCCAGCACCGGGACGTCTTCGGGATGCGTATGAACCGGAGCGGCGCGGTGCCCGCCGCTTCCCGTACCGACTGCCATGCCTGCTCCCCTTGCCGAGTGTTCGATGCCGATCATACACTCCGAGTGTTCGAGTTTCGTTGAACAACTATCGAGGGGTGTGTGCTGCGGTGCGTGCAGTTGAGATCCGCGAGTTCGGCGGTCCCGAGGTGCTGAAGGTCGTCACGACCGGCACCCCCGACCCCGGCCCCGGCCAGGTCACCATCGATGTCGCCTACGCCGGCGTGAACTTCGCCGACCTCAGGGCGCGTGCCGAGGGCTTCCGGGTCGGGTCGCTTCCCTTCGTCCCGGGTCTGGAGGTCTCCGGCCGGGTCCGGGAGGTCGGCTCGGCGGTGTCGGGCCTGCGGCCCGGGCAGGAGGTCGCCGCGCTCACCGGCGCCGGGGGGTACGCCGAGGTCGTGGCGGTGTCCGCCGCCACCGTCTTCCCGCTGCCCGACGGCGTGGATCCGAGGACCGCGGCCGCGCTCCCCACGGTGCTCCCGACCGCCTTCGGTCTGCTGCACGAGGTGGGCCGGCTGCGCGCCGGGGAGACCGTGCTGGTCCACGGCGCGGCGGGCGGTATCGGCACGGCAGCGGGCCAGTTGGCGCGGGCCGCGGGCGCCGGGGCGGTGTACGGCGTGGTCTCCTCGGCCGCGAAGGCCGAGCACGCCCTCGCGCACGGCTACGACGAGGTGTTCCTGGAGGACTCCTTCCCCGACGACGTGCACCGTGCCACCGACGGCCGGGGTGTCGACCTGCTGCTCGAGCCCGTGGGCGGCGACACCTTCCGCTGCAGCCTGGCCGCACTCGCCGTCTTCGGGCGCCTCGTGTCGTTCAGCAACGCGAGCGGGGCCGAGCCGTGGCAGGTGGGGCAGGCCGACCTGCTTCCGAAGAGCCGTACGGTCGCGGGTTTCTCCATCCTGTCGCTCGCGGGGGCTGCCCCGGACGCATTGCGAGCCCTCGCCGAACGGGCCTTCCGCGCCTTCACCGACGGCGTGGTGAAGCTGCCGGTCACCGCGGAGTTCCCCTTGTCCGGGGCAGCGGAGGCGCATGCGCTGATGGGCGGACGCACATCGACGGGGAAGCTGCTGCTGAAGGTGGCGCCATGAGCTCCACGGGCCTCCCGGGGTCCACGGGGTTCACGGGGTCCTCGGACCTCGGGGGCTCCGAGGTCGCATGAGCATCGCGGTGAACGGCGCGGGCGGCGTCGGCGGCTGCTCCGGCGGTCGCCTCGCCGTAGTCGGGGACGACCTCGCCCTCCTCGCCCGTCGTGCCCGCCTCGAGGCGCTCCGCCACGACGGCCACGCCCGTCAACCGTGCGCCACCAGGTGCTGAGGCTGCGGAGGCGGCGCTGCGCACCGCCCCGACCGGGGCGGACGCCTCCGACCGGGACGGGCGTCCGGATCCGGCGCCCCTTCACCCGTCCCGCCGTGTCGCACGGGGGCCGCGAACCCGCATTTGCGCTGGTCGGCCCGGGGGCCGGCAGACCTGCGAAAAAATCTCCGGCAGGCTGTCGAGAAAGCGTCGTCCGCTCCGACGTCCCCTGTGAGAGTTGCCCACAAGGGGCGGCACGGCACCCGAGGGAGCGCAATCATGAAGTATCTGGTGATGGTCCAGGGCACGCAGGCCGACTACGCGGCGATGCGGGGCCAGGGCTCCGAGCACAGCCCGGCCTGGAGCGAAAAGGAACTGCAGGCGATGTTCTCCTTCATGGAGGCCATCAACAACGACCTCGCCGAGTCCGGCGAACTCGTGGACGCGCAGGGCCTGGTCGAGCCCGCGCGAACCCGTTTCGTCCGGGCCGGCGAGGACGGCCGCCCGGTGATCTCGGACGGGCCGTACGGCGAGACGAAGGAACTGCTCGCGGGGTACTGGGTGCTCGACTGCGAGAGCCTGGACCGGGTCACCGAGATCGCGGCGCGGGTCGCCCAGTGCCCGGTGCCCGAGGGCTCGCCCGACTACCCGGTGGTCATCCGCCCCATCCAGGACGGTGGCGGCGATCTGTGCCCGTGAAAGGCACGAGCGAGGTCGAGGACCTGCTGCGGCTCCACGCGCCGCAGGTCCTCGGCGCGCTGGTGCGCCGCTACGGGCACTTCGGCCCCGCCGAGGACTCCGTGCAGGAGGCGCTGCTCGCCGCCGCGCAGCAGTGGCCCCGGACGGGTGCACCGGACAACCCCAGGGGCTGGCTGATCAAGGTCGCCTCGCGCCGCCTCACGGACCAGCTGCGCAGCGACGAGGCACGGCGCCGGCGGGAGGAGACGGCGGCACAGCTCACACCGCGGGACGCCTTCACGGCGCCGCCGCCCGGTGAGGGCCGGGCCCCGTCCGAGGACGACACCCTCACCCTGCTGTTCCTCTGCTGCCATCCGGAGCTCACGCCGGCCGCGCAGATCGCGCTCACCCTGCGCGCCGTCGGCGGCCTCACGACGGGCGAGATCGCCCGCGCGCTGCTGGTGCCCGAGGCGACGGCGGCGCAGCGGATCAGCCGGGCCAAGGCCAAGATCAAGGACGTACCCTTCCGGCAGCCGGGCCCCGAGGACCGTGACCAGCGGCTGGCCGCCGTGCTCCAGATCCTCTATCTGATCTTCAACGAGGGCTATACGGCCACCTCCGGCGCCGCCCTGCACCGCGGCGAGCTCGCCCATGAGGCGATCCGGCTGACCCGTGCCGTACGCAGGCTGCTGCCCAGGGAAGGACCGGTCGCCGGGCTGCTCGCGCTGATGCTGCTCACCGAGGCACGCAGCGCGGCCCGCACCGGCCCGCACGGCGAGCTGATCCCCCTCGACGAGCAGGACCGCACCCTCTGGAACCACGCGGCGATCGCCGAGGGCACGGCGCTGGTGGAGGAGGCACTCTCCGAAGGGCCCGCGGGCGCCTACCAGGTGCAGGCGGCGATCGCCGCCCTCCATGACGAGGCCACCCGGCCCGAGGACACCGACTGGCCGCAGATCCTCGCCCTCTACGACGTGCTGGTACGCCTCGCTCCCGAGCCCATGGCCGAGCTGGGACGGGCGGTCGCGGTCGCGATGGTCGAGGGGCCGGAGGCCGGGCTGGCCGAAGTCGCGGGGCTGGAGGACCGGTTGGCGGGCCATCACCGGCTCGACGCCGTACGCGCCCATCTGCTGGAGCGGGCCGGGGACCGTGCGGCCGCCCGGGCGGCGTACCGGCAGGCGGCCCGGCGCACCCTCAGCCTCCCGGAGAGCCGCTACCTCCAGATGCGGGCGGCCCGGCTCCAGCCATGACGTGCGGAGGAATCACGGGGCGGAAGGAGCGGGACCGGAGCCGGGACGAGCCGGGACGGAGCCGAGCGGGGGACGAAGCCGGCAGGAAGTCCGGCCGACGTCTGGCCAATCGTCCGACCCGCCAGTAATTTACCGCCGGTAACTTCCTGTCTCCTCCTGCCCCACGCCCCCAGGAGCACTCCGTGAAGACAGCACTTCGCCCTGCCATCGCCGCCATCGCCGTCGCCCTCGCGGTCACCGCCGCCACCGCCACCCCGGCAACCGCGGCCACCCCCCGTCCGGACGGACTCCGTGAAGTGCTGTTCGTCGGCAACAACTGGGAGGGGACGGCGGACGTGCTCGAGTCCTCCGGAGCCCTGACGAAGGTCGGCCGTATCAATGTGATCCCCGACAGGGACCAACGGCTCCTGGAGATCCACCTCAACCCCGTGAAGCTCGCCTACTTCCTCGGGATACGGCTGTCCGTGGGCGAGGGACACGACCAGTTCGTGGACGACATGTACTCGACCCCGGACGGTTCGGCCATCGTCGTGTCCCGTCCCAGCTTCGCCGACGTGGTCTCGATCGACGTCACCACCGGCAAGCTCAACTGGCGCTTTCCCGTCTCCGGTTACCGCTCCGACCACATGGCCGTCTCCCCGGACGGAAAGCGCGTCGCCGTCTCCGCGTCGACCTCCAACACCGTGCACGTCCTCGATGTCGTCACCGGCCGTCAGACGGGCTCCTTCAAGACCGGTGACAAGCCCCACGAGAACGTCTTCACCGCGGACGGCAAGCAGATCTGGAACTCGGCCATCGGCGAGGTCAACACGGCACTGGACGACCCGTTCTTCGACTGGACCAAGGGAGACCGCAAGATCACGGTCGTGGACGCGAACACCTACAGGACCCTGAAGGTCATCGACATGCGGGAGCGTCTCGACGCCTTCGGCCGGGGGGACCTCTCGGACGCGGTGCGGCCGGTGGCCTTCACCCCCGACGAGTCGAAGCTCTACTTCCAGGTGTCGTTCTTCAACGGCTTCCTCGAGTACGACATCGCCACCGACCGGATCACCCGGCAGAAGACGCTCCCGAAGAACCCTGCCACCAGCGAGGACCGTACGACCTGGGTCAACGACTCCCGCCACCACGGCATCTCGATGAGCCCAGGGGGCGACAAGCTCTGTGTGGCCGGGACGATGGACGACTACGCGACCGTGGTCGACCGGGCCACCCTCCAGGAGGGACCGCTCATCACCACGTCGAAGCCGTACTGGGCGACGGTCAGCGGGGACGGCAAGGCCTGCGTCGTCTCCGAGAGCGGTTCGGACTCGGTCACGGCGATCGACTTCGCGACCGGTCGCAAGGTGGCGTCCGTGCCGGTGGGCGACCACCCGCAGCGGGTGCGGCTGGGCCATGTGCCCGCGGGCTGGACCGGCACCCCGGCCGGCCGCTGACCGTCC